>NZ_CP039734.2:0-684462 GCF_011769985.2 Sulfurospirillum diekertiae | reverse complement strand
CAACTAAGATAACAGCCATTGCAAATTTATTAGCACCACGACCCAATCTAAAGTCCGCAATATTAATATTCTCTTTAGCTAAGGTGGAAGCAATATGTGCAATAACACCCGGAACATCGTGGTTTTTAAAGATAATCATTTTGCCTTTTGGTTTAAAGTCAAATTTAAATCCATTAATACCCACAATACGTTGTTCATTCTCACCAAAAACCGTTCCACTAATACTCACAACATCTTTTTCTGTTGTTAAAATTAATGTCGCTTGATTTTTATAGCCACTGGTACTGTTGATAACTTCAAACTTTGTTTCAATATTTTTTTCTTTAGCAACAAACTCTGCATTAACATAGTTGATTTTATTTTCATTGGCTTCTTTAAGAGAGCCAACAATTCCAAAGGTAAGCAGTGATTTGCCATAAGCACCAATATCACCTTCTAACTCAAGTTTAACAGACTTAATTGCAGAACGATTAAGCTGAGCTGCCAAGAAACCCATTTTTTGAACAAGCTCTAAATACGGTTCAATAAAGGCAGGAATATCTTCAGCTTTAATTGGTAAGTTAAGCGCATTGGGGTAACTAATACCACGTGCGGCACTAATTGCATTTTCAGCCGCTTGGATTGCAATTTTCTCTTGAGATTCAAGGGTATTTGCACCCAAATGTGGGGTAACACAGATATGCTCAAGGTCTAAGAGTGGATGACTCGTTGCGGGCTCTTTTGAGAAAACATCAATACCTGCAAAGGCTATTTTTCCACTTTTGATACCTTCAAATAAGGCTTCTTCATTGTACAAACCACCACGTGCACAGTTAATAAGACGCACACCATCTTTCATCTTTGCAATTTCATCATGTGAGATGATGTTAATAGTCTCTTTATTTTTAGGAGTATGAATCGTAATAAAATCACAAGCTAAGATGTCATCAAAATTTTCAGTATAGGTCATTCCAAGGTCAGTTACTTTTGAAGCAGAGATATACGGATCATAGGCAATTACTTCCATGCCAAAGGCTTTCGCACGGATGGCAACACGACTACCAATATTACCGAAACCGATCACACCAAGACGTTTTTCACAAAGCTCAACACCATACCATTTTTCACGATTCCATACTCGCTCGATTTTGAGGTGATTATTGGCATTCACAAAGCTACGTGCTGTTCCTAACAGATGTGCCATAGTAAGTTCTACAGCAGCGATTGTATTGGCTGTTGGTACGTTCATAGCAATGATACCACGTCTACTACAACCATCTTGATCTACGTTGTCAACACCCACGCCTGCTCTGACAATTGCTTTTAAATTGGTAGCCGCATTGAGAAATTTTTCATCAACATCGGTAGAACTACGTGTAATAGCAACATCACAATCACCGATTATTTTTAAAAGTTCATCTTTGGGTAAACGCACAGCGTCAATAACTTCTATATCCTTCTCAGCACGTAAGATTTGAAAACCTTTTTCGTGGATTGCATCGCATACAATGATTTTCTTCTGTTTCATAACCAAACCTCGACAATTTTTGATTTTATATCGTATTTTTCAAGTTCAAGAACAACTTGGTTTAGCTGTTTCTCACTTTTTTCTTCTATATAAATGAGTGGAACTTTATCTTCCTTTATCACCATATAGGGCAGGTGCAAAGAGGTGAGTGTCTGGATAATACAAAAAAGAGAGTAACGATCCACTCGATCAATCACCAAGCGAAATGACTTTAACTTACCGCCACTACCACTTTTTTGCCCAAACGAATCAATTTGCATAAAGAGCTCATTCACAGGAAATACAAACTCCCTCGCATCTTTATGTGCCATCTCTTTGATCCAAACTGTTTCCGATGTTTCTTGTTTGATTTCTTGCTTTTTCGGAGATTCATACTTGGCGACCTCAACAGTAACATCTACATTTTGATGAAGAAGTTTATAGAGGAAAAATCCTACCCCTGCAAAGAGGAGTAAAAAAACTGCGCCAAGTACTTTTTTTTGCATCGATTATTTCAGTTGATCTTTTAAAATATCTCCGAGCGTCATTTTCTCTTCTTTATTGATCTCTTTAAGTGCTTCTCTTTCTTTCAATTTTGAAAGACGTCTTACAGAAAGGCGGATACGATTTTTTTTGTCATCAATAAAGGTAATGGCTGCTTCAATTTCATCACCAATTTTCAAATCTGCTTCATTAACCTGACCCAAATCTTCTTTACGAATCAATGCGTCAACATTGTCCTCAAGCTCAACGAAAATACCAAATTCTTTAATATCTCTGATTTTACCGTGAACAATGTCACCATTTTCATGAGATTTTGCATATTTTTGAATTGGGCTGTCTTCAAGCTCTTTTTTACTGAGAGATACTTTTTCAGTCTCTTCATCAATTTTAACGATTTTGACTTCAACTTCAGCGCCAACAGTGAAAAGCTCTTTGCATTTATTATTGCGATCCCATGAAGCATCTTCATTGTGTAAAAGACCTTCAATACCACCGATTTTAACAAAAGCACCAAAGTTTGTGATGGTAGTGATCTCACCTTTAACAACATCACCTACTTTGAATTTTTTCATAAAATCATCAAATGGTTTTGGAAGTACGTTTTTCAAAGATACTCTGAGTCTTCGCTCTTTAGCATCAATCTCAATTACTTCAACATCAACCACTTGTCCCTCTTCGATGTAATCGCGTGGGTGTTTGATATTTTTATCCCATGAAATTTCAGATATGTGAAGGAAACCTTCGATGTCATTACCAAGATCAACAAACGCACCATAAGGCTCAATATTGCTGATGGTAACTTGAATCGAATCACCTGTCTCTAATTCATCTTTAATCTCATCCCAAGGATCTGGCATAGCCGCTTTTACAGAAAGAGAAAGATGACGTTTATCTTTGTCATATTTGATCGCTTTAACAGGAATGACTTCACCCTCTTTATAAAGTGTACCAGGGTTTACTGGACCTTTGTAACTGATTTCGCTGTAATGAACTAAGCCATCAATACCACCAACGTCTACAAACATACCGTAGGTAGTGATTTTTTTAATGGTTCCTTCAACCACTTCATCACGGTCAATCAACTCTTGAACGATCTCTTTGCGTTTTTTGCGTTCGTCATCCAAGAATTTTTTGCGAGAAATGATGATAGATTCTGTGTCGGTGTCAATTTTAATAATTTTAACTTTGAGTGATTTACCCATAAGTGCGTTCATATCTTTGACCGCAGCTTGAGAACGTGGGAGGAAAAACTCGATACCCTCAGCATTCTCAGCAATAAATCCACCTTTGTTTTTACCGGTGATTTTAACATCAAGAGCAATATCGTCTTCTTCTTTATATTCAGCGATAAATGATTTAATATGACCTTTACGAAGGGCCTTTTTGTGCGAAACCGCTGGTCTTTCGTTTCTGAATCCTGTAATAACTACAGGGATTACATCTCCCACTTTGCATGTTATGTTGCCATTTTCATCTGTAACCTCAGATGCGTTCAGACGTCCCTCAGACTTCTTACCCACATCCACTAAGATAACATCTTCTTTGATCGCTACAACAACACCATTGATGAGTGCATCTCTCTCAGAATCTTTGAAAGACTCTTCCAACATAGCCGCAAAATCCATCTCCTCATGCTCGTCTACGGCGTCAGTATGAACAGCTTTGTTCGCCTCATTTACCATTTTATACCCTTTTTGATTGATTTTTGACACATTTAGCTACATGTAAACATGTAAAAGTTGCCTATTATACTTTAATTTCGCTGATTTTTCCAACTATTTTTTCGATTATCCAATCCGGCGTTGAAGCGCCCGCAGTCACGCCACAAAGCGTTTTTCCGCTAAACCAACTTGGATCTAAATCTTTTTCGCTTTCCACTAAAAAACTATCCACACAATATTCTTTGCAAATACTATGTAATTGCTTGGTATTTGAAGAGTTTTTTCCACCAATAACAACCACCACATCAGCTTCTTTTGCAAGTTCTCTTGCTGCATCTTGGTTCTCAAAAGTGGCGTTACAGATGGTATTAAAAACTCTCACCTCTTTGTAACGTGTCTCTAAATAATTGGTAATCTCTAAAAATTCACTGATCTTCCGCGTCGTTTGTGAAACCACCGCGATTTTATTGCCTTTAAAGTTTACTTTTTCGAGTTCTTCCACACTTTGTACCACATGAGCACCATGAATTGCATAGCTTTCAACGCCCTTTACTTCGGGATGATCGGCATCGCCAAAAATGACAATCTCATACCCTTCCATACTCATTTTTTCACAAATTTCTTGGGGTTTTGTCACATAAGGGCAAGTAGCATTTATGACTTGAACATTACTTTTAAGAAGCATCTCCAAATCTTTTTTAGGAATACCATGCGTCCGAATAATCGCTTTACCAACACCATCCGCCTCTTTAATATCATGCAATGTTTTGACATTAAAATTTTCACTCAAACGGTTAATCTCTTCATTGTTGTGAATAAGCGGTCCAATGGTTGAAGCATTTTTAGTATTTTCTGCGATTTTGATGGCACGCTTCACGCCAAAACAAAAACCATAGCTGGTAGCAAGTTTAATTTTCATGTGTTCACCTTGCCTATTTGAGAAAGTAACTCAATGAAGTTAGGGAAAGAAGTGTTAATGCAGTCAATATCCTCAATTACCATGCTCACACGCGTTCCTGCGATAGCAAAACTCATTGCAATTCTATGGTCTCCAAAGCTGTTAATTGTAGCGCTTTTTAGTTCTCCACCGTGTACGGCATAACCATCGTCAAACTCTTCAACTTCCATACCACACAAGCGAAGATTTTTCACTACACTGGAGATGCGATCACTCTCTTTTACACGCAATTCTTGTGCATTTTTGACAAGGCTTTTGCCTTTAGCATAGGCAAAAGCAATCGAAAGAGCAGGCAATTCATCAATCAGCCATGAAATATTATCAGTGACGTCAACACCATGGAGCTCTTTACCTGTGATGACAATATCACCGACACTTTCATACATACTCTCTTGTTCGATAAACTGAACCTCGGCTCCCATACGTGCAAGTACTTTATAGGCTTCAATGCGTGTGGGATTTAAAAGCATATTGTGGAGTGTCACAGAACTCCCCGCATTAATTGCAGCGGCAACAGCAAAGAAAAATCCACTGGATGGATCATTCGGAACGGTCATTTTTAAAGGTTTCAAAGGTGTACTTTGAGGATGAATCGTTACATGTAAACCCTCAGAAATCACTTTAGCACCCATGCCACGAAGCATTCGCTCACTATGATCACGACTCAGTTCTGGCTCACTAAATGTTGAAATTCCATCTGCTTGAAGAGCTGCTAAAATAAGCGCACTCTTCACTTGAGCCGAAGCAATTTTACTCTCGTAGCAAAATGCTTTAAGCGTTTCTCCTCGAATGCCAAGAGGGGCATAGTTACCTTCGCTTCTTCCATCAATCTGTGCACCAATACTGCGTAGTGGGTCTGCAACACGACGCATGGGACGAGAACAAAGGTACTGATCTCCATACAAGACAAAAAAACCTTTACACGAAGAGAGAAATCCCATTAAAAGGCGTATTGCCGTACCCGAATTACCACAGTCTAAAATAAGTGGAGGCTCAACAATACTAAGAGGTGGCGTAATCGTCAGTGTTCCATCTTCTGCTCTTTCGATCTGAGCACCCAAAGACTGAACAATGCTAAGTGTGCACAGTGTATCTTCTGCGGGCAAATAATTTTTGATCATAGAAGGTTGATCACTTAGAAGTGAAAAAATCGCACAGCGATGCGAAATAGACTTATCGCTGGCAATTTGATCGGTTGTAAACTCAAAAGAGACTTTGGGGTTTACATGTAACGTTTTCATCGGATGGTAATTCCAAATTTCTCTTGAATTTTTGAAAGTAGCGCTTCTACCATTGAGGCGATTTCTTCTTCTTCAAATGTTTTGTCTAAAGATTGAAATTGTAACGTAAGTGTAAGACTGACTTTATCTCCCAAACTTTCATGGACATAACGATCAATCACGGCAAATTTTGTTAAAGCTTTAGGAGCAATGGACGTAATAAAACTCTCTAACTCCGAGTATTGCATTTTTGCATCTACAAGTAGGCTTAGATCACGTGATGAAGAGGGTAATTTGGAATACTCTTTTGCAACTTTACGTTTATATGAAAGCGCTTCAAAATCAAGCTCACAAATATACGTACGATCTAAATCAAGCTCTTTTTCCACTTGGACATTGACACGTGCCATATAACCCGCTTCAACACCATCAATGATAACGCGAGCTGCTTCATACGGACTGCAAAGACCATTAACTTCTTCAAGTGGAAGAAGTGTAAAGTTACTCAGAACGCTTTGAATTTTTTCTGCAAAGGCAAAAAAATCAATTTTACTTGGTTTTCCATGGTTGGAAATCTCAGGAATGCCATTTTCGCCACTAAAAACAAACGCTATTTTTTTAGATTCCGTTCTCTCACTATCAAAAACACTTCCTACTTCAAAAAGGGCTACGCGTTTTTTACCAAATTTGAGGTTATTTGAAACCGCATTTAAGATATTTGGCAATAAAGAGCTTCGAAGCGTATTAAGTTCACTTGTAATAGGATTTGCAACTTCAAGTGCTTCATTTAAAAGCGGTAAATGAAATTTCTTAGCATTTTCACTGTCACCAAATACGAAATGCAATGTCTCAAAAAATCCTGCAGCTACGGCTCTATAACGATACATCTGTCGTTTTTTAAAATTAAGATAAGGTTGATTAATTTTAAGTTTTTCGGCAAAAGAGTAAGGCTTGGAATGAATATTATCAATACCGACAATTCGAACAATCTCTTCACAGATATCTTGCGTATTGATCACATCTGATCTAAATTGTGGAATTTTCACATTAATCACATCTTGCTCAAAAGCAAAGTTAACACCAAATCCCAACTGTTTCAAAATCTTGATAATCTTATTTTTAGGAATCTCTTCGCCAATCATTTCAGTCAAGTCACTTTGGTGAATATTGATAATCTTGGCTTCAAAATCTTGTGTAATTTGTTGAGAATCTGCGTAAGCCATAATTTTTGAACGCTTGTTAAGCATTTTAAAAAAATAGTTTAACCCAAAAGCAAGCTGTGGTTCACTACCTCGTGAAGAGCGATACAGATGTTTATCTGCTCCTAGTTTTTTATTGGCACTCCGTGACGCGATAATTTCAGGATGCGTGTAATTTGCTTCGATAATAATGCGTTCATCACTTGCTGAGGCTTTGCACTCAGTCATTTGAGCAACTCCAGCAATCGCTATTTTTTGTCCATTCAGACCATAAATAGCATCTAATCCATTTTCATCTTTAGCAATGGTAATTTTTGCTTTATCATCTTTAGCACCAAAACAGGTTTGATTATAAGCACGAAGAAGTACACCTGTCACATAAGTTGCGTAGTCAATCAATTTACCCAGTAAGCACGAAGATTCAACCTCAGCAAAACCTAATCGAAGCTCAACTAAAAGAGGAACACCAATTTCTTTATTGTCAAATACTTTGTACATATAAGAGCCTGAAAGTGCTTCACTACCGTGTAGATGTAACACTCGTCCTACCCCTGGTTGGTTTTCTTCTTCCTCTTTTTGTCCTAATGTTTTTACTTCCAAATCAAAATAGACACTCAAATCTCGAGCTACACCATAGACACTTTGGCAATCACCTCGGTTAGGTGTTAGTCCAATTTCAATCACATCGTCGTTGATTAAAGGGTACTCACACAGAGGTTTTCCAAGCTCTAGCTTTCCAATACTCTCATCCAAAATCATAATGCCATCATTGATTTTCGGAAGTCCAAGCTCCGTGGAAGAGCAGATCATACCGCAGGATTCCACATCTCTGAGTTTCGCTTTTTTGATTTTAATGCCGCCAGGAAGTTCTGCTCCAATCAGTGCAACAGCTACCATCTGTCCCGCTGCAACATTTTTAGCCCCACACACAATTTGCTGAACAGTTGCACCTACATCAACGTGACAGACATTGAGTTTATCCGCATTGGGGTGCTTCTCACATGAGACAACATGACCAATAAGAACATTCTGAGGAATTCTGATTTTTGTGAGTCCATCGACTTCTAAACCAATGGCATTGAGTGCTATAGAAATTTTGTCCGTATCAATCGCACTGATATCAATCCATTCATTTAACCACTGTTTCGTTACTATCATCTAAATTGCTCCAATAATCTCAAATCACCCTCAAATAAAGACCTTAAATCTGGAATTTGATGCAGTAGCATCGCAAAGCGCTCAACACCAAGTCCAAAGGCATAACCACTGACATCTTTATACCCAACGGCTTTAAAGACATTCGGATCGACAACGCCACAGCCTAATACTTCCAACCAGCCGGTATGAGAACAGACACGACAGCCTTCACCATGACAAAAAATACAACTAATATCCGCTTCTGCACTAGGTTCGGTAAAGGGGAAGAAGCTTGGACGGAAACGTACTTTAACATCGCCAAACATATATTTTAAAAAGTCTTCGAGAATAAATTTTAAATTAGCAAAAGAGACTTTTCCTGTTTTATCGACCACGAGTCCTTCGACTTGGTGAAACATCGGAGTATGCGTAATGTCAAAATCACGTCTAAAAACAGCACCTGGGCAGATCATACGAATCGGTGCACTTTGTTTGAGCATGGTTCTAATTTGAACAGGAGAGGTGTGCGTACGAAGCAACATCGAATCTTTAAAATAAAAGGTATCTTGCATATCACGTGCTGGATGATACTTTGGAAGGTTTAAGGCTTCAAAATTATGGAAGTCATCTTCAACAAGAGGTCCTTCCTCAATCGAAAAGTTCATACTTACAAAATATTCGATAATTTTATCCATAGTATCCATCACAGGATGCAATGCCCCTGCTGCGCTTTCTTGATTAAAAAGTGTGACATCAACACTGCTTTTACGCATTTGCTCTTCAATCATAACACTTTCAAGTGCACTCTTTTTTTGATTGAGTCGTTCTAAAAAATTCTCTTTGTTGATATTGAGATTTTGAGCAAACTCTTTTTTTGCTTCACCCTCAAGCTTTTTGAGCTCTTCAAATTGTGCAGCAAAATACCCTTTCTTACCAAAAAGAGAGACTCGCATCTTTTCTAATTCAACAAGCGATGTACACGAACCTATCGCATTTTCTATATCTTTCAAAGGGTTGCCTTTCATTCACAAGCATCAATAATGCTCTTCAATCTATTCGAATGTCCATTTTAGTCAAACTTTAATTATAAAAGGTTAAAATCATCCTAAAAAAGAGGAGAAGGCGATGACGATCTTTAGTAAAATTGTAAGTGGTGAAATTCCTTGCAACAAAGTACTAGAAAATGAGGATTTTTTAGCATTCCACGATATTAATCCAAAAGCGCCTATACACATTTTGATTATTCCCAAAAAAGAGTATAAATGTTTTCAAGAAGTTGATCCAAAAATCATGGTTACAATGACAGAATTTATTCAGCAAGTGGCTAAACTTTTAGAATTGGACAAGCGTGGATACCGTTTAATTACCAATAATGGCAGTGATGGTGGGCAGGAAGTCTTGCATCTGCATTTTCACCTTTTAGGGGGAGCGCCACTTTCATGGGACACTCTTTCGAGTGATAAAAAATCAAATAATGATGCACACAAAGTAGATAGTGATACTCACAAATTTCTTTAAAACACTATAGATGAAGAGGAAGAACCTCTTCATGATTTACTTAATGACGCGATTTTATCCATGTTTCAAAAATTTCAATCTGTTTACATGTAGAAGAGACTGCCGTTCCTCCTTGAGAAGTTCGTGCATTCATCGAATGAACTAAAGAGAGATATTCGCTGACATCTTCACCGATGCGAGCGTCAACTTTTTGAAGCTCATCTACACTCATAACACTAAGATCAATTCCTAATCCTTCAGCATGTGCTACGGCACGCCCTGTGATAAAATGAGCTTCACGAAAAGGGATATTGCACTTTTGAACCAAATAGTCAGCCAAATCCGTTGCACTTAAATGTCCAACTTCGCAGGCTTGTTTCATGCGTCCAACATTAATAGTCATCGTACGAACCGCTTCTTTGAGGATGTTAAGAGACATGTAAACGGTTTCAACACTATCAAACACGCCCTCTTTATCCTCTTGCATATCTTTATTGTACGCTAGAGGAAGTCCTTTAAGCACGGTTAATAATCCAATCAGATTGCCATTCACACGCCCTGTTTTACCACGTAAAAGTTCAGGGACATCGGGATTTTTCTTTTGGGGCATAATGGAACTACCTGTAGAGTATTCATCGCTAAGCGTGATAAATTTAAACTCATAGCTTGACCACAAAATAAGCTCTTCCGCAAATCGTGAAATATGCATCATAATCGTCGAAATATTGAAGAGAATTTCAAGTGCAAAGTCACGATCACTGACCGTATCAAGGCAGTTCACGCTCACACTATCAAATCCTAAAAGCTTGGCCACATACTCTCTATCAATATTATGAGGTGTCCCCGCAAGGGCGGCACAGCCAAGAGGTAAAATATTATTGCGTTGGTAAGAACTTTCAAGGCGTTCAATGTCTCGTTTAAACATCGAAACATACGCTAAGAGGTGAAAGGCAAGGTTGATGGGTTGGGCATGTTGAAGATGTGTCATGCCTGGAAGAAGTGTGTTGGTGTGTTCTTTAGCAATACTCATTAAAACATCAATGACCTCTTCTAATACATGCACTATCACTAAATTTTGTTTTTGAACGTACAGTCTAAAATCAACGGCAACTTGATCGTTACGACTGCGCGCTGTATGAAGGCGTTTTCCTGCTTCTCCAATAAGATCAATAAGCCTTGTTTCGACCGACATGTGAATATCTTCGTGGGCAATATCAAAAACAAATGTTTCTGATTCAATCTCTTGTTTGATTTGCAGTAAACCTGTCGCGATTTGATCGGCTTCATCTTGGGTGAGAATACCTTGTTTTGCAAGCATTGTTGCATGCGCAATTGAGCCTTTGATATCCTCTTCGTATAGTTTTTTATCGAAAGGTAATGAAGCGTTAAATTCGTCGAGTAATTGTGCTCCGCTTGCGGCAAATCTGCCAGACCATAGCTTTGACATTCAAATATCTCCTATAAAATTGCGTTAGATTTTGTGATATTAAAAGGTAAAGGAGCTCAAAAACTCCTTTACATGTAAAGTTAAAATTAGAGTTTTGGACCTGCATTTGAGAAATCAGAATCCGCTGTAATGTATTTTTTAAAGTTGTCAATAAACATACCAGCAAGTTCATCTCTGGTTGCATCGTAAAAACTTTTATTTTCCCATGTATTTTTAGGATTTAAAATTTCTGTTGGAACACCATCAAGTGCTTTTGGTACTTGGATGTTGAAAACAGGGATAGATTCAAATTCGCAATCATTAATACTACCATCTAAAATTGCATTAATACATGCACGTGTTGCTTTAATGCTCATGCGCTTTCCAACACCGTAACTTCCGCCAGTCCAACCTGTATTGACCAAATAAACATCAACGTTATGCTTTGCGATTTTCTCACCTAAGAGTTTTGCATAAACGGTTGGATGCAGTGGTAAAAATGCCTCACCAAAACAGGCACTAAACGTTGCAACAGGTTCCGTAATACCACGCTCTGTTCCAGCAACTTTAGCGGTATAACCACTGAGGAAATAGTACATTGCTTGCTCATTATTAAGTTTAGATACAGGAGGCAAAACACCAAATGCATCGGCGCTTAAAAAGATAATTTTTTTAGGATGTCCTGCTTGTAGGCTTGTTTCATGATTGTCAATATGATAAATAGGATAAGACACGCGGGTATTTTCTGTTTTAGAGGCATCTGCATAATCAACTACACATTTATCATTCATAACAACATTTTCAAGCAGTGCATCTTGACGAATTGCCCCAAAAATTTCAGGCTCACTGCTTGGATCAAGATTGATACATTTAGCGTAACAGCCGCCCTCAAAATTGAAAATACCATTATCATCCCAGCCGTGTTCATCATCTCCAATGAGCTTACGCTTTGGATCTGTTGAAAGAGTTGTTTTTCCAGTACCTGAAAGACCGAAGAAAAGAGCAGTATCACCTTTTTCACCCACATTGGCTGAGCAGTGCATAGAAAGTTTCCCCTCTAAAGGCAACCAGTAGTTCATCATAGAAAAGATTCCCTTCTTGATCTCTCCACCATACCACGTACCACCAATAATAGCAATATTGTCTTCTACATTAAAAACAACAAATACATCAGAGTGTAAATTGTGCTTTTTATAGTCTTCATTGACTATTTTACATGCATTATAAAGAACGAAATCTGGTTTAAAATGGGCTAATTCTTCTTCTGAAGGTCTAATAAACATATTTTTTACAAAATGTGCCTGCCATGCAATTTCTGTGACAACACGAATACTCTTGCGACTGGCTAAACTTCCACCACTAAAAGCATCTTGAATATAAATATCTTTACCGGAGAGTTCTTTTTTAACTTTTTCAAAAAGTTCTTCATATATCTCTTTACTCACTTTATGGTTCATTTTACCCCATGAGATATATTTATTAGAAGGCTCTTGATCTACAAAATATTTATCTTTTGGGCTTCGTCCTGTAAAGATTCCTGTATCAACACTAAATGTACCATTACTTGTAACATGTCCTTCATTATTAGCGATTTCATGTTTCAAGAGTTCTTCGTAACTTAGATTGTAGTGAACCTTTCCAATATTGGTTAACCCTAATTTTTCAATTTCATTAATCTTCGACATATTATTGATATCCTCAATACATTTAATTATCATTCATAGCAGAAAATCTCTGCAACAGCGAAGAGCCAAGTGACACCTGCCACATTTGGCTCTGTCTATTTTTATAGCTTATAGCGTAACAAGGAGCTGATTATTAACAATAACATCACCTTGATTAACACGAACACTACTCACAATACCATCAATGGTTGCGGGAACTTCAATTTCCATTTTCATCGCTTCTATAACGATGACGGGTTGTCCTTTAGTCACTTTATCCCCGACATTAACCAAAACTTTAAAAATAGAACCAGGTATTCCAGCTCTCACTTCAGCATTATTAGAAGGGATAAGTGCGGCGTTACCAGACTCTGCACTACATCCTTCTTCAATTTCAATGAAATATTCTTGTCCGTTAATAACAAATGCATCTTGTTTATCAGATGGCTTAACATTGTATTTTTGACCATTAACAATAACGGTATAATCCTCAGAAGCATTGCAAAGGACTTTTTCTTTATCAGCTTTGCCAATTTTACGAACATTGACTTTTGCTTCGCCTTTTAAGAAAGCAATACCTTTATCTTTACATGAAGCAGCAATAAAGATATTTTCTTCCGTCGCTTTTAATCCTTCTTTTTCCAAAAGTTGCTTAACCGTTGTTAACGATTTACTCTCATCTTCATCCGCAAGATCAAGCGCATTTTTCTTCGTTGGTTCAAGTTTTAATTGTTTACTAGCAAGCGCAACAACTTTTGCATTAGGTGCAACTGGAGTTTTTCCAAAATAACCAAGAACCATTTTGCCATAGCCTTCAGCAATTTTTGTCCATGGTCCAAACATGACATTATTAAATGCTTGTTGGAAATAAAATTGTGATACAGGCGTAACGCTTGTACCATATCCACCTTTTTCAACAACCTCACGCATGGCTTTAATCACTTCTGGAAATTTATGAAGAATATTATTATCACGAAGCATTTGAGTATTAGCAGTTAACGCACCGCCTGGCATTGGAGAGAAAGGAATTAAAGGAGAGACTTGCACCGCTTCTGGTGGCATAAAATAATCTTTTAAACAATCTTGCAAAACATCCTCGTAGGTAAGAATTTTTTCAAGCTCTAATCCACCAAGATCATAATTTTTACCTTTGACCGCATGAAGCATCGTTAGAATATCTGGCTGGCTTGTACCTCCACTCACAGGAGCAGCGGCAAGATCAATACCATCCACGCCCGCTTCAAGAGCAGCTAAATAACACGCAACACTGACACCTGCTGTTTCATGTGTATGAAGTCTTACATGCATGCCTTCAGGTAAGAGTTTTTTGGCCATTTTTATGGTCTCATAAACTTTTTGAGGACTTGACGTACCACTGGCATCTTTGAAACAAACGCTGTGGTATGGGATGCCAGAATCCAAAATTGTTCTCAGTGTTTTTTCATAAAAAGCAACATCATGAGCACCAACACATTTGGGAGGAAGATCCATCATAGTGACAACGATTTCATGTTTAAGACCATGATGTACAATACGCTCACCACTGTATTTGAGGTTTTCGACATCGTTCAGTGCATCAAAGTTGCGAATCGTTGTTGTACTGTGTTTTCGAAACATTTTAGCATGTAAATCAATCAGTTCACGATTACCGGTGTCAAGCATAACAGTATTAACACCTCGAGCGAGTGTTTGAAGGTTCGCATCAGGGCCTGCAATAGCACGGAATCTATCCATCATTTCAAAGGCATCTTCATTTAAATAGAAATAAAGACTTTGGAAACGTGCCCCGCCACCAAATTCAAAATGGTTAATACCTGCATCTCTTGCTGCTGCTACTGCAGGTAGAAAGTCATCCATAAGTACACGTCCACCAAAAACTGACTGGAACCCATCTCTAAACGTCGTATCCATCACATCGATGTATTTTTTCGCCATTTTCTTTTTGCCCTTTTAGTATTTGCTTTTGTTTTAAGACTGAATAGAAGCAGCAATTGCTGCGACAACTGTGAAGTTATCTTTTTGCAATAATTCTTCAGTAGAATTACTCATATGAATACTCTCGTTTTTCATTGGGAAGTATTTCATAATGATTTAACCTGAACGTTGAACATAACGATCAATGTGGCTAAAAGCACAAAGCATGTAGATTGGTTAAGAACCAAGAATCTTAAGCTCTCCACATACAGATTAACTTCCATAAATACAACCCTTTTGTTTAAATTTAACTAAAAACAATAGTCAAAATTTTAGTATTTTATCATTTTATTTATTAAATCAAACCTATAGAAAAGTGCTGAAGTAGGGATAAATTTACTGCTTTACATGTAAAGATATTTGCAACAAAATATCTATTCTAAAAGATAAAACATGGAGTTTATCTTTAAAAGAAGTGACTCTAGACCATGAATTTTAGGAGTTTATTAAGAAGATATTGATGATGGTATGAGACGAATACTAATCAAAATAGCATAGAAAATTTAAAAATCACATCTGAATACTTCAGTCGATATGTGCCTATATACAATTTTCTTGCATACTTTATTTTTGAACTTACCTGCTCACCTACCATCATAGGTTCATTCAAATTATTTGCAGGCTGATTGTTTTTTAAAAATTTGAGCTTAAAGAATAAAGAAGTTTTCAGGATGTTTAATAATAGCACCATGCTCGGATATAGCTTCATCTGGCATATTATAACGTTCATTAAAAATTGGATGATGAAATTGTACTTCATCGTTAATAATTTCAAAAACCATCGTCTCGTAGACAACTTTCTTAGCATCGCCTTCAAAAAAAGAGTGACGAACATGCATACTTATTGTTGAGATAAGAAATTCTCTGCCATTTAGCTTAATAACATTTTTGAGCTCTAAGTCCCGCATCAGATACCTTTCGAGATTTGTATAGTCTTAGAAATAGTAACATAATTTAACATCGAATTTAATAAAATAGTGAAGGAAAAAAGGGAGATAAAATGGTGCGGTCGGGGGGATTTGAACCCCCACACCCGTAAGGCACTACCACCTCAAGGTAGCGTGTCTACCGTTCCACCACGACCGCATAAGAAGAAGAGACCTTATGATAAGGTCTCACTGTTTTGTTTGTTAATTAACCAAGAAATGGGTTTTTGTAAAGAAGGATCAAAGAGATAACAAGTGCATAAATAACTTGTGCTTCGATCATCGCAAGTGCAATAAACATTGTTGTTACAAGTTTACCACCAAGACCAGGATTTCTTGCTGTTCCAGAAATTGCTGAAGAAGCAGTGTTACCCATACCGATTGCGCCACCAAGTGCAGCAAGACCAAGTACGATACCTACAGCAAGTGCTGAGTAAGCTTTAACTGTTTCGCCCTCACCTGCAAACGCTAACGTTGCAAATGCTACCATTAAAAAAAGAATCTTTTTCAAAGATTGCTCCTATTTGTTTTTCAAAGTCTGTTCGGATAAACCCCTACTTACCACTTTGTGAGCGAGATTATAGCCATCTAATTGTTAAAAACCCTTTAAAGTTAGCGCTCTAGCCCTAACTCGATCTTATTCCCCGTTTGCTTCAAGATTTTGACACGTACTTTTTGCTCCAAAGCGAGATAATCACTGACTTTATCAACACGGTGATCGGCAATTTTAGAGACATGAAGGAGACCATCAATGCCACCAGGGAGTTCAATAAATGCACCAAAATCAACAATACGTTTGACAACACCATCTACCACTTCATCTTGCACAAATGTAGGAACTGGCTTCTCTTCTCTAGGGGCACTGTGTCTGTCCCCTCCTCTATCTCTTCCGCCACCACGTCCACCAAAGGAAGGCTTATTGGTAATTTGAATGATATGCTCTTTGGCAGCTTCAACTTTTTCTTTGTTCTCACCTGCGATTTTAACTTCACCTTTTTCTCGATCAAGATCAATAGAGACTTCAAACTTCTCAATAATTTCTCGAATAGTTTTTCCAGCTTGTCCAATAATATCCACAATTTTTGATGGATCAACACTAAAAAGTTCAAGTTTTGGCAAAATAGAATTGTTAACAATAATCTCTTGACTTGCCGCTTCCATTAATCCTAAAATATGGGCTCTTCCTTCTTTCGCTTGGTATAATGCCTCTTTAAGAACATCACGTGAAATACCGCCTAGTTTAATATCCATTTGTAGCGCAGTTATACCGTCTCTTGTTCCTGCAACTTTAAAGTCCATATCACCATCATGGTCTTCTAAGCCCATGATATCACTTAAAACTGCATGTTTATCGCCTTCAAAAATAAGTCCCATTGCAATACCTGCAACGAGTTTTTCAATATTAATCCCTGCCGCTTTAAGTGCTAATACTCCACCACAAATGGTTGCCATTGAAGACGAACCATTTGACTCCAAAATTTCAGACACAAGTCGAATCGTTTGTAGTCGATTTATATCAAGAACTGGCTCTAATGCACGACGTGCGAGATTACCATGACCTAACTCTCTACGACCTGGTGAACGAAGAGGAGAAGCTTCGCCTACAGAAAATCCAGGGAAATTATAATTCACCATAAAGGTGTCATTAATTGTATTTTTTTCAGTCAAAAGATCATACATTTGTGCATCTTTATCGTTACCCAATGTCACGACAGCTAAGGCTTGCGTTTGTCCACGGGTAAACAGACATGATCCATGCGCCAATGGTAAAATATTGGTCTCAATACTTATCGGTCGAATCTCATTCAGCTTTCTACCATCAGCACGAACACGTTTTTCAATAATCATTTCTCTTACAATTTTCTTTTTATACGCGTTGATCACACTATTGACAAGCTCTTTACTCCAGCCCTCTAAAATGGCAACTTCATCACTTAAAATTTTAGTTACAATTTTACTAAGCTCATTAGCTCGCTCACTTTTTGCCATTTGATTGATGGCATTATGCACGTCTTGCTTATAAAATTCATCAATATAGGCAAAGATAGAATCATTTTCTAAATCTTCTTTATAATCAAGCTCCGCGTCTTCTTTTTTCAAAGGTGTAAACGTTTGTTCATACGCACTTGTTGCCTCAGTAATGGCACTTTGAGCTTTGTCAATTGCTTCTATAATGGCATCTTCATTAAATTCATTAATCGATTGCTTTGTAATAACACTTTCTGCTAATGTAGGATCAAGCATTGGATCAATGGCCATGATTGGAAGATTCATACTTTCCATTGATGCAATAGAGCGCATTTCAATCATTAAAAGTTCTTCTTTTGTACCTGCGACGTAAAGATCCAAAGTGCTTGTTTTTAAAGCTGAATTAGAAGGATTAACAACATATTTTCCATCAATATATCCTATGCGTACACCAGCAACTGCTTTATTCACAGGAATATCAGAGAGATAGAGTGCCGCACTAGCAGCATTAAGTGCAGCTACTTGAAGATCAACTTCAGGATCACAGCTTAAGACAAAAACAACAATTTGGGTTGGATAAGCATATCCTTTAGGAAAAAGAGGGCGAAGACTTCGATCAATAATGCGTGAAGTAAGTGTTTCAAAATCACCAGGCTTTGTTTCTCGTTTAAAATAACCACCGGGAATCTTCCCAACAGCATAGGTTTTTTCAACATATTGTACGGTCAATGGTACAAAATTTTCTGAAACTTGACTGTCGTCTCTTGCAACTGTTGCTAAAATAACAGTGTTTTTAATTTTCAATAATGCAGCACCTGCTGCTTGTTTTGCAACTTTACCAATATCGTAAATCTCTTCTTGATTATTAACGGTAATTTTATATTCCACTCTTTTCTCCTTCGTTTATTAACTACATTTCTTTAAAATTTTTGTTCGGACTCTCTCGAAAGATCATATCCTACGCTACCAAGTGGATAGATATTAAACATAAACATAATACCTTCTCTATTCACTGAGTCAACACTTGCACTCGTTAATTTAGGCGTTATTTTATCTCTATATTGTATAGAATAATCCCAGCACTTCAAACTCTTTTTAAACCCAATATTCCATGATCTAAATTGATCATCTTGTACATCATAATCAACACTTGAGAAAATATTATAATGTGTGAAATATTTACTGTCAGCATATAGAGTCACAAAGCTATAATCTTTATTAGATGAAATATCTTGGCTCACTTTATAAATTGTATTTTCTCGATATGTTTTATCTTGGTAGGTATAGCGTAATGATGTCGAATAAATATCATCGGCATAATTAATAGAAACTTGATTACGAGACACTTTACTAAATTCATGGGAATAATGTAAATTATGCCCTAAATAAATTTTATCGGTTACATAGTATTTGAGATCATTTTCCAAATCACCATACTTATAATCGTAGTCACTGTAGTAAATCTGTTTTAATGAGTGACTTACTTTCTTTTCACCATCTTCATTATAAAAAAATTCTTTGAGTGTTAAAGAGGTACTTTTAGTCAATGTATTTAAAGCAATAAAATTAGCTACATAACCATTTTCATCCTCTTTACTAGGAAGAATTTGATCAAGATTAAGATACATTGTATGATAAAAATTATCGTACGGTTTTGAAAGTTCTGTATAGAGTGAAAATTTATGATAATTTCTCCAATATTTTCCCTCATTTTCTTGTGTATCATCGTTTCCATAAGCAATATGCGTTGCATAAATATTTTCTGAAACGCTTGCATGTAAATAATCTTCTAAAAATGAAAAATATAAGGTAAATGGAGCATTAAACTCATTTTGAAATGCCGTTATGCCCTCTGAACGTGTATAGTTGTGGGCTTGATAATCAACAGAATAGAGTAAATTATCAAATAAAAGTGGATTTGAAAAATGGTGATAATGTAATGTTGGTAATTCTTGCAATGTTGTATCATTGGTTACTAGTGAAGTATCAATATAATATTTAGCATAAAACCCAAAATAGTCCTCATTGTGCTTAATATAATAATTGAAACGCGAAGTTGCTAATTTATCATAGCTCAACGTATCATTTCTCATCGTATTAAAATAATCTATATCGTTAAGATAATTGATATCAAACCATAAGCCATCTTCAATAGTATTATATTTTTCACTTAAAAGCTGACTACGATCATATGTCATTTGTAAACCATAATGGCTATCATTTTTTAGGTTTTCATCCTTGGCATAGCTACTGTGTTCCTTAAAGTACCCTGTTGTAATAGAACCATTAGAATAGGCAGAGTCTACAAAACGGTAGGTTCCGTGCATTCCTTCACCTCTATTTGTTCGTACCTGCGGGCGAAGCTCTACATCGTAGTTCACATCAGGAGCAAAATAGATAGGCTGCATGTAATAAAAACCCTCTTGGCTACTCATCCCAAATTCAGGCTTTAAAAGTCCTGTACGCCTAGTTTTGTCCGTCGTAAATGAAAAATAAGGGAGGTACAAAACGGGAATATCACCTGCATAAAAGACAGGATTATAAAGATGTAACCATTTGTTTTCTTTATCGAATTCTCCTGACGTAAATGCTATTTTCCAATCAGGGTCTTGAGTATTGCAGCTCGAAACAATGGATTTTTGAGTAATGTAGGTATCAGGATTTAAAATGGCATTTTCACATTTTATCCATACATCGGAACTCTCATCAAAAAAAGAAGAGAGGGTCTGAAACGCCTTTGTCGGTATTAAGATTAATCTTGGTATGCCCACTTCTGGAAGCATAATTCACGCCCTCAAGTAGCGTAATATTACCAAAGAGCTCTAAATCACCATTGGCTTGATCATAGAAGGCCTCATCTGCAGTAATAAGATACTTTGGACTATAAAGAACCACATTGCCAACAGCATGGACTAATGTCCCTTCTTTACTCACATTGTTTGCTAAAACTTCTACATCTTGAGGTGTTTTTTGTGTTGGTGCTGCCCATAAGCTTCCCAAAGAAAGCAACAATAGGAAAAAAAATCTAATTCGCATTGATAACCAACGTGTTGGCGACTCTATCATGCCATGTCTCTCTTTTTGGATTTAAATACGCCCATATAAAGCCTAAATAAAATATGGACTCACTAATAATTCTAAACACTGCTCGACTTAACGAAAGGACTAAAGATGGATTTTCTAAATCAGCTGTTGAAATCACTCTGATTTTCATCGCAATCTTTCCTAACGTTGCTCCATACATCCATACAAAAAAAGTTTGATAAATCACTTTTAATACGACAACATAGATAAACAGACTGTTAATAGTATTTAGAAGCTCTTCTGTCGTCACATTTTCAGGCATTTGATCAAGATAAATCAATGAAAAAAGAACGGAAATTAAGATTTCGTCAATCAAATACGCTAGTCCACGCTTTTGTAGTGGCGCTAATGTAATATTTTCGCTTTCAAACTTTTCAATCAACTCTTCATTTGTCATGCTTGAGTGCCTGATATGCAATATCGCTTCTAAATTGTTTTCCAGCAAAATGGACTTGTCCACAAAGCAGGTAGGCACTATCACGTGCCGTTTTGATGCTATCACCTACACCCACGCATAAAAGGACACGTCCGCCTGTTGCATAAAGCTTACCATCTTCAAGGCTGACGCCTGCGTAAGAGATGTGCGTATTTTCGAGATCTTTATGAACATTTTTATCAATAATAATTTCTGCTGGCTTTGAATTGCCATAAGGATAATTTTCACTTGCCATCACGACTGCAATAGCATATTTATTAAAAAATTCTATGTTTAAATTTTTAAGGTTGCCTGTTGCCGCTTTATAAAAAAGCTCGCTCGCAGGTGTTTTTAACAGTGGCATTAAAATCTCGCACTCTGGATCGCCAAAACGAACGTTGTATTCCAAAACAATCGGCTCATTTTTGACGATCATCAAGCCAATAAACAACACACCCTCAAAGGGAGCATTCTCTTTTTGCATACCTGCAAGCGTCGGCTTAACCACACGCTCTTCGACTTTTTTATATAGCACTTCATCAATTAATGGGGTTGGTGCATATGCACCCATTCCACCCGTATTAGGTCCAATATCATTATCTTTCAAACGTTTGTGATCTTGTGCTGCGGGAAGAATTTTATAATCCACACCATCACAAATAACAAATAAGGAGAGCTCATACCCATCCAAAAATTCTTCGACAACGACGCCAAGCCCTGCATCACCAAAACTTTTACCGCTGAGCATATCACTCACAGCCTCTTTCGCTTCGTCTTTGCTTTGCGCGATGATGACACCTTTACCGGCACACAAACCATCGGCTTTTACAACGATAGGGAGATCAAGGGTTTCGATAAAATCATTGGCTTTTTTAGCATCACTCGTTTCGATAAATTTTGCGGTTGGAATGTTATAGCGAGAAAGGAAGTTTTTCATAAAGATTTTCGAGCCCTCTAAACGAGCTGCTGCTTTGGATGCACCAAAAATGACTAAACCTTTGGCTTTGAAAATATCGACAATACCATCCACCAAAGCGGTTTCTGGTCCGACAACGGTCAGATCGATGCCATTTTCTTTAGCAAAATTGGCTAATGCTTCATAATCTTTACAGGTAACATTGCTTCCAAGTTGTGGCGTTGCACCATTGCCCGGTGCGAAAAAAAGTTCAGTTACGTTTGGATCACGTTTCAGTGCTAAACCTATAGAATATTCTCTGCCACCACTACCAACAACCATTACCTTCATTAATATTTCTCCAAAAAAATCTATTTCGTTTACATGTAAAAACCCAAGTGAGCGTTCCGTGATTGAAGCGGCCCTAATAAGCCAACTTCTGGGAGTCGACCTTTTCTTTAGGCTGCAATCTCTCACTTTTTACAAAGCTCAAACGAAACCACAGGCACACCAAAAATGTACGTATTCCCGTATACTAATTGTTGGACCCTCATGAAAACGGTTGTCGCTTCACCCAGGCGAGGCAAACTACTAAACTTCTTTAATTATAAAGGAATTTAGCTTCTAAAGAGCTTTTGCCAAGGCGACGCACGCCTCAATACTTTGAGAGGAAGAGACAATCTTTTTAACATGTGAAGGCAGAGCGGAAGCTGTTTTTTCACCAATAGCAATGGCGGTATAACTCTCATCCCAGTCAAAATTTTTCATAAAGCAGTGTACCGTAGAGGGTGAAGTAAAAATAAGTTTAGATTCTTTTAAAGGGGTAAAAGAAGAAGGATAATACTTACATTTTGTCTCATACACAATGCGTTGTTCTATGTCAATATGGTTTACATGTAAAATTTCAAACAGTGAAGAGGAAACCTCTTTCGCGCGGGGAAAGAAGACCTTTTGATTGGTTAAAAGAGGAGTGAGTATTTGGGCAAATGCGTCGCCATACGACTCTTTACATGTAAAGACTAAATTGCCGCCACACTTCTTTATAAACGAAGCTGTTCCTTCGCCGATGGCATAGGCTTTTTTATCTTTCCATGCTCTGCCATTTCGATCGAGCGCTTTAACACTATTTTTTGAGGTAAAAATGATGGCATCAAATCCTTCCAAATCAAGAGGCGTTGGATCAAACACAATCTCAAAAAGTGGGAGATGCACTACCCCTTCATACGCTTTATCGCTGAAGAGGTAGATCATCGTCTGTTATTCCCATTCAATCGTTGCAGGTGGTTTTGAGGAGATGTCATACACCACGCGGTTAATGCCAGCCACTTCATTGATAATACGTCGGCTGATATTTTCCAAAATCGTATGTGGGATGTGTGCGAAGGTTGCGGTCATACCGTCTGTTGCATCCACAATTCGGACACAGATGGTATTATCATACGTTCGATTATCACCCATGACGCCAACACTTTTCACATTTAAAAGAACCGTAAAGGCTTGCCACGTTTTGTCATAGTATCCAGATGAACGAAGCTCTTGAAGCATAATGACATCGGCTGCGCGTAAAAGCTTTAAATCCTCTTTCGTAACTTCCCCCATGATGCGAATAGCTAAACCCGGTCCTGGGAAAGGATGGCGAGAAAGCATATCTTTTGGAAGCCCTAATTCTGCTCCTAAAATACGTACCTCATCTTTAAAGATTTCACGAAGAGGCTCAATCAGTTCAAACGTCATCCAATCAGGCAAACCACCAACATTATGATGTGATTTGATCGTTTTGGAAGGGCCTTTGACCGATACAGATTCAATCACATCGGTATAAAGCGTACCTTGAGCTAAAAAATGAATTCCATCATGTTTTTTCGCCTCTTCATCAAACACTTCGATAAAGGTTTCGCCGATGATTTTACGTTTTTTTTCAGGATCACTCACACCCGCAAGTCTGCTTAAAAATTTCTCACTTGCATCAATCGTAATGAGGGGAACATTGCGACTTTTAAACATCGTTTCAACTTGTTCACGTTCGTGTGCTCGCAGCAGTCCATTGTCCACGAACACGGAAACAAGTTGATCGCCAATCGCTTCAGCTAAAAGGGTTGCCACCACAGAGCTATCAACGCCACCACTGACACCGCATAAGACTTTTTTAGAACCAACCTTTTCACGAATCTTCGCAATTTGCTCTTTCGCAAATGAGCCCATATTCCAAGTACTTTCGCAGCCACAAATGTATTTTGCAAAGTTCTTTAAAAGCTTACTACCTTGTTCTGAATGAAAAACTTCTGGGTGAAATTGAAAGGCATACATATTGCGTTTTTCATCGGCAATAGCCGCATACGGTGAGTTTTCGCTGTACCCAATTTTCTCAAATCCCACTGGTAATGCTTCCACTTTATCGCCATGGCTCATCCAAACAATTTGTCCACATGGTGTGTCTTTAAAAATTTTATGGTCACTCTCAAATTGCAGTTTTGCCTTACCATACTCTTGATGCGTCGCAGGAATAACACTTCCACCAAAATGTTGCGTTAAAAGTTGCATTCCATAACAAATACCAAGAAGAGGCAAACCAAGTGCGTAAACAGCAGGATCAGGATGATACGAGTCTTTCGCATATACAGACGCAGGACCACCACTTAAAATAATACCTTTTGGGTTACGTTTTTGAATATCTTCAATCTTCTCATTGTAAGGCACGATCTCACAGTAAACACCGCTCTCACGGAGCTTACGTGCAATCAACTGAGTGTATTGTGAACCAAAATCTAAGACTAAGATGGGGACTTCTTTCATTTATTTCCTTCTATTAAAATATGCCAATAATTTCAAACTGAATATACCAAATCACCAGCGAGAGAACATAGCCAGCAAACACGGTCCATGCGTATTTCATATGCGTTCCAAAGGTATAAATACCTCTAAGTTTTCCCATAACACCCACGCCTGCAGCAGAACCAAAGCTAATCAAACTCCCACCAATACCTGCGGTCATTGTTACCAATAACCATTGATCGTCGTTCATCGTAGGATTGGCTTTTAACACGGCACTCATCACCGGGACATTATCGACGATAGCCGATAAAAAGCCTACGCCAATGTTAACCGTGGTTGCACCTGCACTATCATACAATTTTGCAGCTAAATCTAAGAAACCTAAAAAATGAAGCCCTCCAACCGCAGCTAAAATACCAAAGAAAAAGAACAGTGTATCGTATTCAATTTTACTGATGGATTGAAAAATACTGATAAATTCATTGCTTCTACGTTTAAGCTGATAGGTGTAGAGCTTAAGTAAAGAGAGTCCAAAAACCATACCCCACATCGGTGGTATATGGAAAAGTTGTTGACATAAAACGGCACAGATAATGGTAATAACACCTAAAGCAATCACCACTTTTCCACCTTTTAAGATCACAACCCTTTGTTCAACACTGGCGTCAAAATGGGGCTTTGTCTTGGGAACAGATAAGGAGAGTAACCAACCCGTGAGCAACCACCCTAAAAAGGCGGCAAGGAAAAGTCCAAAAAATTCAACAAACGTAGCTTTACCTGCCATCCATGTCATTAACGTAGTGATGTCACCAAAAGGGCTCCAAGCGCCACCAGCATTGGCACCTACAACAATGTTAATCGCACCTGGGACTAAAAAGAGTTTATCCTCTTTTTCGATTGTGATCAGAACTGTGGAGAGAATTAAGGCCGTAGTGAGGTTATCTGCAACAGGACTAATAAAAAACGCTAAGCTTCCTGTTAACCAAAATAGTTTTTTATACGAATAGCCTTTTGAAACTAAATTATATTTCAGCGCATCAAAAACACGTCGTTCAATCATCGTTTCAATGTAGGTCATTGCTACCATTAAGAAGAAAAAGATCTCTGCGATCTCTAAAATAAGAGCATCAAGTTCATGCGTTAAAGGTGTATTATCCATCCCATTTACGGCAAAATAAATACCAATGAGAATAAAAATGAATGTTCCCATAAACAAAGCAGGTTTTGATTTATTGATATGAAATTTTTCCTCAGCGGCTACGACATAATACCCCACAACGAAGAGGATTAATGAGACGATTCCAACCCAAGTATTAGTAAGATTTTGACCACTTGACGCCCAAATGGTATTAACTAAAACAAATAGCGCTACTAAGATTCGCATAGGTCATTCCCTTGTTGTAAATAGTGTGCACCCAGTGATTCTTTTCGATTAAGCGCACTGGTAATAATTTCAAGTGACACTAAAAGTCGAAGTCTCAGCAGTTTTCCAATGGATAATGCTAACATCTCTTCCACTCTCTTTTTTGCTTTTTCCAAATTTTTTGGTTCTCGCAGGATGCCTGCATAATACCACATCAAATGGCGTAACTCATTTTTAAGCACCTTGTCATTTTCGTGTATCAGCACTTCTTCAACTTCGCTAAACGTACGCTGTACCTTTGGTTCGAAGATACTCTGTTTGATCTCCTCTGCCACACGAGCGGAGAACACTAATCCTTCAAGCAATGAGTTACTTGCAAGTCTGTTTGCTCCATGCACACCGGTATTTGCGCACTCGCCAACGGCATAAAGATCTTTTACATGTAAAACGTTTCCTCGCAAATCCGTTTTAATGCCACCCATGGAGTAGTGAAAGGCTGGAGAGATAGGAATTCGCTGTTCAGGTACGTTGTAGCCAATATTGGTCATATTAAAATAGATACTCGGAAAACGCTGTGCAAAATGCTCTTTGGTAAAGGCACTTAAGTCTAAATAGACCTCTTTACCCGTTTTTTGTTTATAGCGAAAAATGGCACGACTCACCACATCGCGGGGTGCAAGTTCGCCTCGTGGATCATAATCAAACACAAACCGTCTCCCATCTTCATCCACCACCATGGCGCCCTCGCCTCTGAGCGACTCGCTTAAAAGCTGTTTACGAACGCTGTTGCCAAGCACAAAAGCGGTAGGGTGAAACTGCATCATTTCCATATCTGCAAGTGCAATGCCATGACTCAAACAAATGCCTTGCATATCGGCACTAATCGTTCGCGCATTGGTGTGATACTCGTAAAGAGACCCTACTCCACCACTGGCAATAATGACTTTTTTAGCATAAAGATTAAAAATTTTATCGGCATGAAAAACACGTGCACCATAACAGACACCCTCATCAATCAATAGGTCAGTGACTTGCGTGTTATAAAGAATAGGAAAAGGAAGTTGTTGCATTAAAAAAAGGTGAATGTAGCGCCCTGTGGCGTCACCACCTGCGTGTAAAATGCGGTTGGTGCTGTGTGCTGCTTCTTTGGTGTAGAGAAGATTTCCATCTTCATCTTTGTCAAAATGAAATCCCATATTGATTAAACGTTTGATCGCAATCGGCCCTTCAGAACAGAGCACATTAACCGCCTCTGGGTCACAATGTCCTGCCCCAGCGCCGAGTGTATCTTTTACATGTAAAGGTATGTCAGCCGTATCTTTGGCAACGGCGACACCACCTTGTGCGTAAAAGGTATTGCATTCCCATGCGTAATCTTTAGAGACAATAAGCACACTCAGTGAGCGTGGTAGTGCAAGTGCCGTACTTAAACCCGCAATGCCTGTACCAATAATTAAAACATCATACGACGTTTTCATTTGACGGTTGTGCGTATATTTTTAGGATAGGTCGTTGTGTTACTGTCTTTGTAAATAGGAGGACCCTTGAAACCACAACCAAAAAGAGCAAAGCCCAAACATGCTATAATGAGAACATGAAAGATTCTAAAAGTATAATTTCTCATCTCGTACAACAACCTTCTATGAAGAAATATGAGCAGGTGCGTTGTTATGACAGATTGCTCAGTTTATTACCCAAAAGCTTCACAAGCATGATACGCTTTGTGTACACCAAAAACGATACGCTCTTTTTTGTACTCAATCATCCTTGTGCCAAAATGGAATTTAATTATAAACGTAATTTAATAAAGAGTCTATTAAAAGAGGTTCATGCACATTTTCCAGAGTGTGCTTGTTTACATGTAAACGAGGTTCAAGCCTTTGTCACGAATCAAAAAAACGAAGAAGAGGCGTTGATTGCCTCTGCTAATTCAGAAATTTTCTATGCGGAACAAGCCACGGGAGCCTTTGAAACGCTGTGTGAGGATGAAAAACTGCGCGCACTTTTTGAAGCGATTAAAGAGACCATTACAAAAAATCGATCATGCTAGCCCAAAAACTTAAAAACGCTCCGCACAATGCGGGAATTTACCAATATTTTAACGCGCAAGGCATGCTATTATATGTGGGCAAGGCCAAAAGCATTAAAAATCGTGTGAAGAGCTATTTTCGCTTTTCGGGTGAACTGAGTGCTGCGCCTAATCTCTCACCGCGCATCGCCAAGATGATTAGTGAAGTCGAAAATGTCGAATACATCGTCGTGCAAAGCGAACACGACGCACTCATTTTGGAAAACTCGCTGATCAAACAGCTCAAACCCAAGTACAACATTTTATTGCGCGACGATAAAACCTACCCGTACATCGCCATCAATCTTGCTGAGCCGTTCCCCCGTTTTGAGATCACACGTAAAATTGTCAACGATAAGCATATGAAGTATTTTGGTCCCCTTTCAGGTTCAGCCAAGGCACTTTTAGATGCGCTTTATTTAGCTTTTCCACTGGTGCAAAAGAAGGGCTGTTTGAAAGGCAAAAAAGCCTGTTTGTTTCACCAGATTCACCGCTGTTTAGCACCGTGTGAACAAAAGATAGACACCAAAGTGTACACCAAAATTGTCCAAGAAGCCTTGGAAGCTTTAAGCGATCAAAAAAAGCTCGTTACCCTTTTACATGTAAAGATGGAAGAGGCTTCGATGAAGCTCAATTTTGAAGAGGCGGCGAAGCTTCGTGACATCATCAATTCCATTAAAGACGCTTTACATGTAACGCATGTAGAACTCTCAAAACTGGAAGATTACGATGTTTTTGCCGTTGAGATCATGGAAAAAACAGCAGTCATTATGCGTCTGTTTATTCGTGGTGGCAAAATCGTCTCGACATCGCACACACTCATGCACAATGCGTACGGTTTTGAAAAAGAGGAGCTGTATCAACGCGCACTCTTTGAGTTTTATAACCCGATGAATCAAACCTTTGCCAAGCAAATTCTCATCGCAGAATCCTTTAACGAACACGAAGATATGAGTCAATTTTTAAGTGAAAAATTTGGGCGAAAGATCACCATTAGCGTCCCACAACGCGGTGAAAAACTGCATTTAATCTCTATGGCGCAAGAGAATGCCAAAACAATTTTAATTCAACACAGCACCAAAAACAATAATTCTCTCACAGAACAGATGCAAGTGCTATTTGATTTTACAGCCCTTCCCAAACGCATTGAAATTTTTGACAACTCCCATCTTGGAGGCAAATCCCCCGTCGGAGGCATGGTCGTTTGGGATGAAGGGTTTGACAAGGCTAGTTACCGCCGTTACGAACTTCACCACAGCGATGAGTATGCACAAATGCGAGAAATGTTAGAGCGTCGTATTAATGATTTTTCCAAAGAATCTGCTCCCGATCTTTGGGTACTCGATGGAGGTGAAACCATTTTAAAACTGGCGAAAAGTCTGCTCTTGCAAAAAGGGGTACAGGTCGATTTACTTGCGATCGCCAAAGAAAAACGCGATGCCAAAGCAAACCGTGCCAAAGGAAGTGCGCACGATCTTCTTTACAACCAAAACCAGTCATTTGAACTGCCTCCTAGCGATAAGCGCTTACAGTTTATCCAACGTCTTCGAGATGAAGCACACCGCTTTGCTATCACTTATCATCAAAAGAAAAAACGAGGGCGTGATATGAGTTTAGAACTTCAAACCATTGAAGGCGTAGGTGCCGCAACGATTAAGAAATTACTCCTCTACTTTGGAACCTTTGAAGCCATCTATAATGCGAGTCAAGAAGAACTAGAGGTCACCGTAGGTAAGAAGCTTGGCGCTAATCTATTTCAGGGCTTAAAAAAGTAGGTTAGTTTTAAGTATAAGTGAGTTAAAATGGAATTTTCAACGTTCACTCAAGGATCGTCATTTGATACTTTACGATAAAAGTGGTCTATTTCTAGGAATGGGAACCCAAGAGTTGTATCTGTTAGGATACGAAGACATGGAAGAGTTTCGTAATTATCACAATGATTTTGCCGACCTCTTTGTGAACAAACCTGGCTTTATCTTTAAGTTCAAAAACTTCTCATGGATTGATTATGCTCAGCATAGCGGTACACCCAATAAACGCGTTTTGATCAAAACCAAAAATGGTAAAGAAATTGAAACATCACTAACTATTAATGAAATATACCTCCAAAAAGAGATTAACGGCTCATTTCTTTTCTACAGTGTGGAACTGAACAACGCCCCATTTAAACATGATCTACCTCTTTCAACAAACAAATCTCCAGCTTCTGCACCTATGGTCGAACAAGAATTAACTCCTAGCTTCATTCCGCATGAAGAAACTTTTGTTGAAGATGCCCCACCATCCTTGTCATCTGATATTAACTTTGATACCCCGTTATCTTTATCTACTACAGAACGAGAAGATGATTTTATAGCACCTACCCTCAAACCTTTAGAAGAGACGTTTGATGAACCTAAAGAAGAGAGTGATTTGAAAATTGGTTCATCGCTTCCTTTCCCAGAAGATTCATTTGATTTTAAACTTAAATTTGACGATCATATTTTAGAAGAACCCAAAAGTGATGAGAAACAAAACGAAGACACATCTTTTGAATATCACTCGATCGACCAAATTAAAATCAATGATCTTGATTTTGTAGCACCCATTGAAAATTATCCCGATGACAAAGAAGAAAATCTCCGTGAAGATACAACACTCTTTGTTGAAGAGCTCAGAAAAGCACCAGCACCGCTACTCGTAGAAGATGAAGAGTTTGATCTTGCACAGTGTGCGGAAGAACTAGGACTTGATATTAGCACGTTAGCACAAATCCTTGAAGAGTATATCAATGCCTTAAATATTGCAATGCCCCTTTTGTTGCAAGCCATTAATGACAATAACCGCAACAATGCAAAAGAAGAGATTACAAAACTCAAGAGCATTGCACTTCATTTACAAATAGCCTCACTTTCCAATCAATTTGAGCATCTAGAGACCAGTTTAGAGTTTGATACCAAAGAGGAAATTCTCCAGACATTAAAAAACCTTCAAGATTCGGTTGCTCGTTTTAAGGAGAATGTTTTATGAATAAACTGATTTTGAGCCTTTTTTTACTTCTATCTTTCGCATGGGCAGATAGCTTTCGAGATGCAATGATGGAATATAAAAATGGTAATTTTGTACATGCTAAAGAGCTGTTTGAACTCTCTATTAAAAAAGAGAATTCAGTGCAAGGATACTTTTACCTTGGGAAAATGTATCTTTACGGAGAAGGCGTTGAAGCCAACCCAGCACTTGCTATTCCCTACTTAGAACAAGCGGTGATGAAAGGCAATATTAAAGCAAAATGTTACCTTGCGGAAGCCTATCTTAAAAATAAAGTCAAACATGATGAGGCTGTTTCTCTCCTCAACCAAGGGGCAAAAGATAGCGTTACATGTAAAGACATTGCTTCTACTTACAATATACTACTAAACAGTTAATAAAGGACTCCGACCATGAAATTAACGACTCAGCATACTTTAAAGCTTATCAGTCAATATCCTCTGATTATTCTTTTTATTTTTTCCAGTTACTTTCTCTTCTTATCATATAAGCAATTTGATACAACGTTAACACTGAAAAACAAAATAGAAAGTACCCGGGTTTTAAGCACACTCTCTATTGAGCTTGCAAAAGAGAGGGGACTGAGCGCTTCTTATATTTCAAGTCAAGGAAGTATTGCAAAAGAATCTCTTCAAGAACAACGCGTAGCGGTTACAAAAGCCATTACGGAATTTCATAACTTTTATCAAACCCATGAAGTAACGCCAAATATTAAAAACACTATTCTTTACATTAACAAGATTGGTGATATGCGTCAAGCAGTCGATAAATTCTCGATTGACTTTAATAAAATGTTCTTTGATTACTATAGTCAGATTAATACATTTCTCTTAAAAGAGCTTGAAACACTGGGAGCTATCAATTCAAACTCTAATATTTCAAACCTTACGTATTCTTTGGTTTCTGCCTACAAAAACATCGAATATTTAGGACAAGAGAGAGGTTTCGTTTCTAAAATCCTCAGTCAATATGTCCCTTTTAGCCCTAAGGACCTTGAAATTTGGATTAGTATTTTTGGTGTTTCAAATATTTTTGACCATACTACTATTAATGACCAAGCAACACGTACACAGATTGAAACACTTTATAAACTCCCAGAGAATATTAAACTTGACGAGGAAATCACTCAAGTCAAGGCTGAACTTATTACAGCTGCGCAAAGTGGCGAGTACTTAATCGACCCTACGCTCTGGTTTGGTCTCTTAACAAAGAAAATTGATATTCTTGACAAATCTGCTCAAATTATTAAAGCTTCTCTTAACGTAGAAGAAAAAAACTATGATACTCAAAACATGGGTCAATTGATTGGTGCAGGGCTTACATGGATTATCTCCATCGTTTTGATGTTCCTAGGACTTGGACTTTCAGGACAATTTAGAAAGAATGTTCAAGGCCTTGAAAATATCTTTACACGTGTTGAAGAACTTGCCGAAACAAAAGAAAAAGTTGACTTTAACACGGCGGAAGGTATGAACGTCGCTTATGGTATTATCGATCGAGCGATTGAAAACATTGCCAAAGAGAAGAAAAATGCGGAAGAAGCCAGTGCCGCAAAAAGTATCTTCTTAGCCAATATGTCTCATGAAATTAGAACACCTCTTAATGGTATTATTGGATTTACAGAACTTTTGAAAAATTCTGATCTCGATGAAGAAAAACGTGAATTTGTAGATGTTATTGAAAAAAGTTCTGAAAACCTTTTAGCCATTATTAATAATATTCTTGATCTTTCTAAAGTAGAAAGCAATAAAATCGAAATCGACGAAATTCTCTTCTCCCCTATTGACGAATTTGAGAATGCAGTTGAAGTGTATGGACCGAAGGCTGCTGAAAAGAATATTCAACTTTCATTGTATATTGACCCTAGCTTACACAACTACCTTAAAAGTGATGCCGTTAAGATCAAAGAAGTTCTCATCAATCTTATGAGTAATGCTGTTAAATTTACTCCAAACAATGGTCAAATCACTGTAGAAATCAAACGTGTCGATAATGCACCCCTTGATAAAGCTCGCGTACTCTTCAGTGTACAAGATTCAGGTATTGGTATTAACAAAGATAAAATTGAAGGTATTTTTGACGCCTTTAACCAGGCTGATTCTACGATTACACGTAAATTTGGAGGTACAGGACTGGGTCTAACCATCTCATCAAAATATATTGCTCTGATGGGTGGTCGTTTAGAAGTGGAAAGTGATGAAGGTAAAGGTAGCCGCTTCTTCTTTGTATTAGACCTTGTAGAATCCAGCTCAAGTGGTACCGACTATAAAGATCATTTCAATGACTTTAATTGCGCCATCTATTCACCTCTCAATAGTAATAAAGCACATACTGAGTTTATGTACGATTACTTTACTTATTTTGGAGCACATGCAAAATACTATACAGATTTTCCTGCACTTAAAAACCTTATTTTTAAAGCAGGAAGCAATATCATCGTCGCTGATTATAACAATCTTACCAAGGAAGAACTTGAAGAGTATAAAAAGATCAAGTTACCTATTATCCTGATCTTCAAATCTTCTCAACAAGTCAAGTACAATGAGTTTAATACGAAATACATTACACCTATTTATGAGCCAATCAACGTATCAAAACTTGTTAGAGCACTGGAATCCAAACGCGAATTTTTACCGGTAAAAGAAGATCGTATTGAACCACAACCATTGCCAAAAGTTACTTTTGGCAAGAAATTTAAAGCGAATGTGCTTGTTGCCGAAGATAATGAGATCAATCAAAAATTAATTCGAAGAACATTAGAAGATTTAGGCCTTAATATTACGATTGTACCTAATGGTCTTCAAGCAGTAGAACGTCGCCGTAATGATAACTTTGATATGATCTTCATGGATATTGCGATGCCCGTTATGGATGGCATTGAAGCAACGCATAAAATTCTCGAGTATGAAGAGCAAAACCATCTCCCCCATATTCCTATTGTTGCTATTACGGCTAATGCGCTCAAAGGTGATCGTGAGCGTTTTATGAAAGAAGGATTGGACGAGTATATAACAAAACCAATCAAAAAAGACAGTATTATTAGTATTCTTAACCTCTTTATTCAAGATAAAATAGATTTTACGGCGCAAGAGGAAGCTCCTTCGGTAGACGTTAAACAATCGACAGTAAAACAACAGCCTGAGGAGATACATGTGCCTCTTCAATCGGAAGAAATGCTACATGTTGAACCAAACTTATCTACAAGCATTGAAGAGATTCAAAATCCTCTTATTGAAGAGAAGAGTAATGAATCAATCGTTCCAACGATCGAGATCAAAGATGTGCTTGTTTTGAAGAAAAGCCCTATTGAAACGAAAATATTTACAAGCGTGTTAAGTAAAATGTGTGAATACGTTGAATCAGCTACTTCCTACAATGATTTTAAACAAAAAATTGGATCAAAACACTACAAAGTTATTCTTTTTGATAAAGAGATGCTTCTGGATGATGTAGAAATATTTTCAACATGGATTCAGTCAACTGAAAAAGAGCACAATGCAGGTAAAATCAATACGATTATGTTTATTGATCCAAAAGATAAAAATCAAGATACCACCGTTGCCTTTGATGCTATTTTACCAAATCAAATTAGCAAAAAAGACCTTGAGACACTTATCCATAAGTTTATTTAAAAGGCCATATGATGGGAAAACAATTAAAGATTTTAGCAGTTGATGATGATTTTATTAATCTCAAGCTCATTAGTTCAATGCTGCGCAAGAATGCACATGTTGGTGTTATTATCGAAGCTACCAATGGATTAGATGCTATCAATCTCTTAAAGATGCAAGGAGATATTGATCTCGTATTACTTGATATCAAAATGCCTGTTATGGATGGTATTGAATTTTTAACGAATATTCAATCTATGATAGAATTTAAAAAACTTCCTGTCATTGTTTTAACTACCGATGAAACTCGTAAACATGAAGCCTTTGATCATGGAGCTTTTGATTTTTTAGTCAAACCTATTAGAGAGCATGAACTTAGCAGTAAAATAGCAAAAGTTGCTGATCTATTTTGATCAGCAACTACGTTTTTGTATCACTTCATTTATCTTATAATACAATGAAGTAATTTCCTCTTTCTTTTCAATAAAACTATTTTTATTTGCAATTAAATACGCTGAAGAATCTAAAATTGTTTCAACAACCTTAAGTCCATTTTGCTTCATTGTACTACCTGTTTCTACAATATCAACGATCACATCTGATAGCCCTACAAGAGGGGCTAATTCGATAGAGCCATACAGTTTAATAATATCAACAGCCATTGCTTTTTTAGAAAAATATTTTTGTGTAATATTAGTCATTTTTGTAGCAACTTTTAGTTCTGGAGCACTATAATCAATTGATTTACCCTCTTGAATGCCAACACATACTTTACATTTTCCAATACCAAGATCAAGCAAACGTAAAAGATCCTCATCTTTTTCTTCTAACACATCCAAGCCAACCACTCCAATATCTGCAGATTGATGCAAAACATAAGCTGGAACATCCTGATTTCGAACCAATAAAAATCGGAAACCATCTGCTTCTAAAATCAATTTACGATCATCAAAACGAAATGCTGTTCCAAAAATTTTCTCAAAAATTTCTAAAGTCTCTTCTGCAATTCTGCCTTTTGGCAATGCCACTGTTAACATTCTTTTCCCTTTTCTATTTTTAATTACGGTTTTTAGGCAAAGCCAAAAAACCTACGCTCTGCTGCTGTGGCGCTAAAGCTTGCCTCTAACGAGGCAGAAATTTCTACTATTCCAAATGTGCATCTTTGATAGTTTTGAGCATTCCCCTAAAAATCAGCGTACGATCAAAAATCGCATTACTGAAAAATTTAGAGAAAAATTTTCCATCACCGCCTGTAAAAAAAATTCTTTTATCTTTACATGTAATTTCTAAAAGCATGATAATTGATTTAATAACCCCATATGAAATAGCATCATTCGTCTTCTGCGGTAGTGCATCAAGTGATATACTTGGATTAATGGGGAGCATAAGACGAGGTGAAATGGAAGCATAACACTTCTCATAGGCACTAAGCCCTGGCAAAATAAAGCCTCCTAAGTGCATTCCTCCTGACATGATATCAACTGTTATTGCGCTTCCTGCATCGACAATCATACCATCCCTTATTGTTGAACATGCAGCAATACGATCAATTCCCATGCCTTGATAAATTGTATCAAACTCGAAGAAAGGTTCCAAATCAATAAAATTATTTTTCGACTGAAGTGTAGTTTTGAGAGCTTCACTAACACTAATATAATAGACTTTTTCTGTAGCTACAAACTCTTTAAATTGTTTATGCGGTATTGTCCATACTTTACCATCTTGATAAAAATCTGCATTTGAGTTACCAATATCACATAAAATCATTCATAAACCTTCCAACCATTTTCATGAAGTAAGAGTGCTGCCTTTGAACATACGGGTGCTTGTACTAATAAGTGCTTATACTTATAGGCATGCTGGAAATGTGATTCTAATGCACACGTAAATTCAATAATTTCTTGTACGTGTTTCATAAGAAAACGACTCTTTTGTTGGGAATGAAAAATTAAGTGATAAAAAGATTTGCGATCAGTACCACAAAAGATAGCAAGTTTTTTACGAGTATGGAGCACTATTTTGGGATCCACCATTTCTAGAGATGTAAAAACGACTTGTTTGTTACAAATACGTTCTAACATCTCCTTCATAGTGGTATTAAATCCAACTCTTATTTCTTACGATTTAGCTTGAAAAAGTGATTTTTATAATAAAGCGCATCACCTGTTGTAAACACATGACTTTCTATACTGTCAGGAAGTTTATAAACATTTGTTGAGATGAGATCTAAGTCTGTTGCAATGACATAGCCACCTTTTTCAATCATGTAAATAAAATCACCGTAAATAGTTCCAGCAAATGTTGCAAATGGAAATTTGCGCTCTTTAAGTGTTTTAAGATCTGCATCGGTAAGAATGACACGTCCATCTTTAGTGAAAACAAAGATACGATTTTCAAGAACAATCACATCTTTGACATCCGTCTCTAAAAAGCTGATAGCTTTTGGACTAATGGAGACAACTTTACTTTTTGTTGCAGCGACCAAACGATCCCCTAAAACTTGAAGATAAATAATATTCCCAAAAAACTTTTCATTACTTACAACAACATCACGGATTGGTTTTTTAGTTTGTTGATCAACAATTAACAATTTACCATCAAGTGTTGGGAAAACAATCAAATCGCCCAAAAAATACGGAGAAGCAATACGAGAATCTAAAACATACACATTATCTTGTCTTAAATGCATCATCTCTTTGCCATCATTAATATCAATGATGACAAGCTCATTAGAACCTAAAACAAGTGCTAAAAGATTTCCTTTGAGCGCTGCAGAAGCTACAGCTACACTACATTCTTTAGAAAAAAGAACTTTTTTACTGGCATCAACAATTTGTACGGCACCACACTTAGAAGCCGCAACATAACGACCTTTATCTTCAGAAAGGTAAACAAAACCTTCTGGTAAAATGATATTTGTTAGACCACTTTTATTTATAACTTGCCCATTAGACAATGTCGCACCATCTCTCACTGCATCTATAATTGTTCCTGGTAATGAATCATCATAACTAACTTTTCCAGCAAGTGATTCTGGTTCAAAGTATTGTCGTTTTGTACCACAGCCGCTTACAACCATTAATAAAGCCAAAAGTGAAAAGGCAATTTTTGCGTATCTCATTATTTCAAACCTTGATAGTGTTCTAGATTTTTTGCAATCTGTTTAAGTGGTGAATTTGCATCAATCTGAGCAAATTTCAACCTCGCCTCTTCTATTTTCTTATCTTTGAGTAAATCATATCCCTCTTGAAGAAGCACCATGCCTGCCAATAATTCCCCTTTTGGTGTTGCATTAAGATCAAGTTGAGAAAGCTGATAGGTTGCCAAATCCGCTAAAATAGGATTTTCTTTAGAAAGAGAGACTGTTTTAAGTGCTTCAGTGTCACCTTTCACCAGTGCTGTTTCAAAAATAAACATCGTATACAACTTTGGATTTTTCGCTTTAAGTGTTTCAAGTGCTGCCGTATTGTTAGCATCTTTTAATAAAACTTGATACGCTTCATTTGAAACTTTTAAACGCTGTTGCGACATGATGTCATTGATAGCATACCATCCAGCACCCAAAGCTACAAGCACTAATGCCGAGATAATATATTTTTTATTGCGATTAAAAAAACGCTCTCCTTTGATCATTCCCTCAAGGAATTGCTCTTCAGTGCTAATTTCTTCTTTGACCGCTTGAATATTCTCTTTAAGTCCCAAACACTATCCTTAATAAGCGATTTTTAAAAACATGGCAAAGTTTATCACAAGAAATATAAAAAGGGACTAATAGAAGTCTACTATCGTTTCAGTATCCACCAAAAGAGAATTTGCTATAATTACCTTTTAAAAGATTTAAGGATTTTAAACCATGAAAATTGATAATGAACTACTTCAAAAATTGGAAAAACTCTCCTCTTTAAAAATTAGCGATGAAAAGAGAGAAGGTGTCATTAATCAACTGAGTGAAATTGTCTCTTTTGTTGAAAATCTTAATGAACTTACGCTTGATAGTGAAGAAGCAACCTTTACAACACTTGCAGGTGGTACACCATTTCGTGAAGATATCCCTCATGTCAATCATGAAATTATTAAAACTATTTTACAACATGCACCACAAAGTGAAAGTGGCTTTTTTGTCGTTCCAAAAATCATTGAATAACGTTTATTTGAAGGGGAATTAAAAGATGAGCTCACTCAATATCAAAGCATTATTAAAAAACGTGGTAGCCTATAAAGCGTCAGATCTACATCTTGTTGGGCGTAGCGAACCACAAATTAGAATTGATGGGAAACTTGTGCCACTTGATATGGAAAAGCTGAATGGTACAACGATTGAAGAGCTCTGTTATACGCTTATTACCGATAAGCAAAAGAAAAAACTTGAAGAAGAAAAAGAGCTTGATTTTGCAATCATGTTCCCAGATATTGGTCGTTTTCGTGCCAACTACTATTACACAATCAACAGCGAACTTGCAGCAGCCTTTAGAATTATCCCTATTGATATCCCTTCCTTAGATGATCTCAATACTCCTATTGTTTTTAAAGAACTTATTCAGAGAGAAAAAGGGCTCATTCTGGTCACTGGACCTACAGGAAGTGGTAAATCAACAACACTAGCAGCACTTTTAAATGAAGTAAACCTCTTTGAGCACCGCCATGTCATTACCATTGAAGATCCTGTTGAATTTATTCATACCAATAAAAAATGTCTGTTTTCACATCGAAATGTAGGTGAAGACACTAAAAGTTTTGCCAGAGCGCTCAAATTTTCACTTCGTGAAGATCCCGATATTATCCTCGTGGGTGAGATGCGTGACCAAGAAACCATCAGTACGGCCATTACGGCTGCAGAAACGGGACACTTGGTTTTAGGAACACTTCATACTAATTCAGCAGTTCAAACCATCAATAGAATTGTTGATAGTTTTGAAGGAGCTGAGCAGGTACAAGTACGTAATATGCTTGCAACATCTTTGTATGCTGTCATTTCGCAAAGTTTGCTTCCAAAAGTCGGAGGAGGAAGGGTTGCGATCCATGAAGTTATGATTAATAATTCAGCTATTGCCAACTTAATTCGTGAAAATAAAATTCATCAGATTTATTCGCAAATGCAGCTTAACCAACAAAAAACAGGCATGATTACTCAAACACAAGCAATGATGAAAAGCCTTAGAGCCAATCTTATTACGAAAGATGATGCCATACGTTACTCTACCCAGCCACAAGAACTTCTCAACAATATGGGGATGTAATAAGCAATTTTACTAATATTACAGCTTATTCAAGCTATACTAAAGCATTAAAAACTCTAAAATAAAATGGGTAAAAAGGCACCTATGGAAATGAACAACAATAATCATATCGCAGAAATGGTTTTTCAGCTTGCAGAAGAGACATTTGCAAAGCTTAAAAGTTTAAACATCCCTCCTTATCCAAAATATTATCACGATACGTTTGTTGAGACACTGCAAAAAAGCGGTGATACAGAGTTGATGGACCTTACAAAAAAACATAGTTACCTTTTTTCCAATGCACAACAAGAAGAAATGGTGAGTGAAACTTGCTTTGGTTTAATGAAAAAAGGGTTAGAAGAGTTTGTAAAAACGAATGATAACCTTAAATTTATTTCAGATGAAACATCTATCAATATTGACAATATCAAAAAAGATTATGAGAGTGTCGATACACATCAAGTTCTACAGGCTTTTGATAACTTTCAAGGTAAAATATTACATGAACTTCAAGCTGCCGATGAAACAATTGCTAAACTCAAACTAGAAGTAGAACGCTTAGAACGTGAATCCAACATTGACCCTCTAACGAAAGCCCACAACAGAAGAGTTCTTGTTAAAGACTTAGAAGAACTACTAAGTGTTGGTAGAGATAGAGATATGGATATGCATCTTGTCATGTTCGATGCCGATGATTTTAAACAAATCAATGACTCGTTTGGTCATATTGCCGGCGATAAAACCTTAATCTTTCTATCCAAGCTGATTCAAAATTCACTTAGACGGGGAACACGTATCTATCGATATGGTGGTGAAGAATTTGTCGTTATTTTGAACCGAACCTCTTTTGATGAAGCCACGAAAATCGTTGATCGCATTATCAAAGAAACAAGCGATAGTAAATTACTGTATAAAAATCATGATATCCATCTAACACTGAGTGCAGGCATTTGTTCTCATAAACGCACGATGAGTGCCGACGAGCTTTTGGATACAGCGGACAAAGCGCTCTACGAAGCCAAAAAAAGTGGTAAAAACTGTTTTAGGAGCGCACATTAAATGGCAAATTTTTCGATGTTTGACCTTATATCTCTTGCCTTAGTGCTGATATTGGGAATTAAGGGCATTATTAATGGATTTGTAAAAGAGGTTTTTGGTCTCTTAGGCATTATTGGTGGTATCTACTTTGCTTCGCGTTATGCGCATGAAGCAGGTAAAATGATTAGTGATCATATTTTTGCATTTAACAATCAAGCATCTTTATACCTTTTTGGATTTATTGCGGTTTTGATTGTTTTTTGGATTACGTGTATCTTTTTAGGCTATCTTATTGCGCAAGCCTTAAGTCTGAGTGGACTTAGTATGTTTGATAAATTGGCTGGTTTTGTCATAGGCAGCATGAAAATATTCTTAGTTTTTTCTGTTTTGGCAGTCACATTAACCAATATTGAATTCATTAAATCAAGAATTGAACCCTACGTTGCTAACAGCATGATGTTTCCACTCTTTTTAGAAACTGGCAAATATATTGTCAAACTTGATACCAACACCATGTTTGAGAATTTGCAACCTAAAGAGAAAACTAACCCTTAAAAGAGGTCATGATGAGTACGTTTGAAAATCTTGAATATAACTCCTTACTCTCAAACTTTAAAGAGTTATTGAAAAACAATAGTTTAAAATTTACCAAGCAACGTGAAGTCGTCTTAAAAACACTCTATGAAAAAGATGAGCACTTTACACCCGAAGATCTCTATATTTTTCTTCGAAGTACGTATCCAGAGCTTAATATTGGGATTGCTACAGTCTATCGTACACTGAATCTGCTTGAAGAGTCTCACATGGTCACATCGATCTCATTTGGTGTTGCCGGTAAAAAATTTGAACTTGCCAATAAACCCCACCATGATCATATGATCTGCAAAAACTGCGGGCTGATTATCGAATTTCAAAATGATAAAATCGAACAACTACAACTTGAAATTGCGCAAGCAAACCATTTCATCATTACCAGCCATTTAATGCAACTGCGTGGTCTTTGCAAAGAGTGTGCACAAAAAAGCAAACATTAGAAAAGAGGACGATATTTTGATATTTCAAGACCAATACCAACAACAACGCATCGAAAAGGGAAAGGCGCTACATGCCCTTGGACATAACCCTTATAGGCATAATATTATCAAAGACACCAGCACCAAAGAGTTTTTAGAGTGCTATGAATATGTTGCAGAGAGTGAACTCAAACGCGATGAGAACAAGAACAATACAGTTGTGGGACGTATCAAATTTTTACGCCATATGGGGAAAGCCGCTTTTGCAAAAATTGAAGATGAGCAAGGTGTGCTTCAAATCTATTTCAGTCGCGAGTCTATTGGTGATGCATGGTTTGATGAAGCTAAAAAACTGGTTGAAGTCGGTGATATTATCAGTGTCACAGGTTTTCCTTTTGTCACAAAAACAGGTGAACTTTCTTTACATGTAAAGTCATTGGAAGTCGCAACCAAGTCAATAGTACCTCTTCCTGAAAAGTTCCATGGTCTCCAAGATAAAGAGTTACGTTATCGCAAACGCTACCTTGACATGATTATGAACCCTGATGTACGTAAAACTTTTAAAATTAGAAGTAAAATTGTCAGTGAAATTCGTCATTTCTTTGAAGAACGTGACTTTCTAGAAGTTGAAACTCCTATGATGCACCCCATCGCAGGTGGAGCAAATGCAAAACCGTTCATTACGCGCCATAATGCCTTAGGAGTTGATCGCTACCTAAGAATTGCGCCAGAACTTTACCTCAAACGCCTTGTCGTCGGTGGTTTTGAATCCGTCTTTGAAATCAACCGTAACTTCAGAAATGAAGGCATGGATCAAACACACAACCCTGAATTTACCATGATCGAATTTTACTGGGCATACCATAATTACCATGATTTAATGCGCCTCACCGAAGAAATGTTTGATGTGTTGTTAAAGAAACTTAAACTTCCACGCAAACTCCCTTATGGAGATTTGGAAATTGATTTTTCAAAACCATTCCAAAAAATTGCTTTTAGAACTGCTCTGAGTGAAATCGGTGGCGTTCCAGATGAAATTCTTGATGATTGTGCCCAAATTACGAAATATATTATAGACAAAGGTTTGAGTGTTGACGCAAATTTAAACCTTGGCAAACTCTATGAAGAACTTTTTGATCTGTTTGTTGAAGAAAAACTCATCAATCCAACCTTTATCATTGATTATCCAATTGAAATCAGCCCACTTGCACGTCGAAGCGAAATCAATCCAAACATTGCAGAGCGTTTTGAGCTCTTCATTGCCGGGCGTGAGATTGCCAATGGATTTAACGAACTTAATGATCCTATCGATCAATATGAACGATTTTCAAAACAGTTGCAGGCTAAAAATGCAGGTGACGATGAAGCCCATGAAATGGATGAAGATTATGTCTATGCTCTAGGCTACGGTTTACCACCAACTGCGGGTCAAGGGCTAGGAATTGATCGTTTAACGATGTTACTCACCAATGAGTTGTCGATTAAAGATGTTATTCTGTTCCCAGCAATGAAACCCCTTGGTGATACCGATGAACAAACACAAAAAGACGAGGAATAAAAATGAGTATTTTAAAAACTGTTGACCCTGTTATTTACGACCTAACGGTAAAAGAGTTAAATCGCCAATGTGATCATTTAGAAATGATTGCCAGTGAAAATTTCACCTATCCTGCTGTTATGGAAGCGATGGGCAGTGTTTTTACAAACAAATACGCTGAAGGTTATCCTGGTAAACGCTATTACGGTGGTTGCGAATTTGCTGATGCTGTTGAGCAACTTGCCATTGATAGAGTCTGTAAACTTTTTGGTTGTACCTATGCAAACGTTCAGCCAAACTCAGGTAGCCAAGCCAATCAAGGTGTTTACCAAGCGCTTTTGAATCCATTTGATAAAATTTTAGGTATGGATTTAAGCCACGGCGGACACTTAACACACGGTGCTAAAGTGAGTAGTTCAGGCAAAACCTATTCTAGCTTCTTTTATGGCGTTGAGCTTGATGGTCGCATCAACTATGATAAAGTAAGAGAAATTGCCCATATCGTTAAACCTAAAATAATCGTGTGTGGCGCAAGTGCCTACCCAAGAGAACTTGATTTTGCAAAATTTAGGGAAATTGCAGATGAAGTGGGTGCGTATCTTTTTGCCGATATCGCACACGTTGCTGGTTTAGTCGCAGGCGGTGAACATCCAAGTCCATTCCCTCACTGTCATGTCGTCACATCAACAACGCATAAAACGCTTCGTGGACCTCGTGGCGGTATCATTCTTACCAACGATGAAGAGATCGCTAAGAAAATCAATAGCGCGATCTTCCCAGGAATTCAAGGTGGTCCATTGGTGCATGTGATTGCAGCCAAAGCCGTTGGTTTTGCTGAAAACCTGAAACCAGAATGGAAAACATACGCAAAACAAGTACGTGCCAATGCAAAAGTTTTAGCCGATGTGCTGATTAAAAGAGGCTATGACATCGTCAGTGGTGGTACCGATAACCATCTCGTACTCGTTTCGTTTTTAAACAAAGAGTTTAGTGGTAAAGAGGCTGACTTAGCACTTGGGCGTGCAGGCATTACCGTTAATAAAAATACCGTACCAGGCGAGACACGAAGCCCATTTGTGACCAGTGGTGTTCGTATTGGATCCCCTGCGCTTACAGCACGTGGTATGAAAGAAAAAGAGTTTGAAATTATTGCCAACAAAATTGCTGATGTACTCGATAATATCAACGATGAAGCTTTACATGTAAAGATCAAAGCTGAAATGAAAACGTTAGCAAGTAACTTTATTATTTATGACAGACCAACCTATTAAGGGAAATTATGTATAACATTGACGTCTCTCTCATCAAAATGATTACCGACCACTATTGGATCAAGCGTGACGCTATTGTCCAAAAGATCGATTTTGGAGGGAGAGTCTTTTTTGATAAATATGAGCGAATTGATCAGCCTTTGAACAACAGTATCATCAAAGATCATCTTGATGGAAAAATTACAGTTGCTCATTCACTGATTAATAACTTTGACAAAGTCGAAAATATTGTTTTTGACTATAATGGAAGAAATACCGAGCGATTTTGGCATAGGGCACAACTTTTGCTTAGAGAAGAGGGATTCATCAATTTTACTGCGTATAAAAGTAAAACAGAGGGTCATCTACATCTGTATGTTCATAAAGGTCATACTACCTTGCAAGAGGGGTATCAGATCGCTAAAATGCTTTCAGCAAAGCTCTCTCAAAAGCTTCCGCGCGAATGGAGAATGTTCCCAACGCAAGAGCTTCCAAAAGAGTTTAATATTTTGGCACTGCCTTATGACTTGTACCAAAAAGAGCGAGGCGCTTCTTGGTCGAAGCATATGTAGTCAACATCATTCTAAGGAGAACCGATGGAAAATAGAAATGAATTAAGTGATATTGTCTTAGAAAAAGGAGACAATAAAACCGTTAAGATGAAACGTATCCTTATTTTGGTTGCTTTTTTGATTCTTGTATTTCTTGTCGCACTTGCAAGTATGAAAGTAGCAAACAAAGATCAAGGGAAAGACACTTCTAAACTAATTTTACCACCTGAGCCAACGCAAGAGACGCAAATTCCTAAAGATGACCAGCTCTTTAAACAAGTGCCAATTATTGAGGAAAACCCTAAAAAAGAGAGTTTTGAAGATATGATCAAAACCCTTAAAGATAAAGAAGCACAAAAACAAGAAGATGCCAAAGGGAGTGACGTTAAACCTAAAGAGACAACAACGACAACGCCTACTGCTTCGACACCTGTCAAAGAACCTGCTCCTGCAAAAGTGAAAGAAGAGCCTAAAAAAGAAGCGGCTAAACCTCAGCAAATGCTCCGTAGTACCGAAGTAGCGCCAAGTACGCCTTCTGCAACAAGCGGTAGTACGGTTTCTCCTGGTATTTATGTTCAAGTCGGTGCCGTTGCGACAGCTCCTGATGCAAAGCAACTCAGTGACATCAAATCAAAAGGATTTGATTGCAAGACATATGCAACTGTCGTCAATGGTAATAAAGTGGTTAAACTCCTTATTGGACCTTATGCAACGTCTGCTGAAGCCGAAAATGCTCTTAGCCTCATTCGTTCTAGTGTCAATAAAAACGCATTTATTTATAGGGTAAAATAAGGTGCTAAGCTCTCGTAAAATTCTTTTTGATCAGCTCACCCCCATCACAATCTTTGCAAAATTGCAACGATATTTTGAAGGTGAGCTCTGTTTTTTGTTTGAAAGTGCTATCAACAACAACGATGGCAACTTTAGCTTTCTTTTTATTGGCGCACGTGAACGTGTGATTCACCAAGACGATGTTAGCATCCATATTGATGAAGAAGGTGTTTCATATAATTTAGGATCCAATCCTTTTACTTTTTTGAAAAAGCGCTATGCAGAGCTCGATAAAACGCTCTATCAAACCTATACTAAAGAGCTAGGAGTAGGTTTTGTTGATGGCTTTATCGGCTACATTGGGTACGATGCAGTAAAAATTTTTGAGCCACGATTGAGATCTCACATGGATGGGCTTAAAGACGAGCTTCATATCCCAGAAGTTGACTTAATGCGTCCAAAACTCGTTTGTACCTTTTCGCATAAAACCAACACGCTTATCTTAACAACCTTTGTACCAAGTATTGCAGAGCAACTGGATTTGATTGAAGCGACACTGAAAGAGCCGCACATTCATATTCCTATTCAAACAGCGCTTGTCGATAAAAGCAAAAGCTCATTTGCACTCTCCAAAGAGCGCTTTTTTGATATGGTTGCACAAGCCAAAGAGATGATACGCAGTGGCGATGTTTTTCAGATTTTGATGTCCAATCGCTTTACACAATACGCGCATATTGATCGTCTTAGCTTCTACCGAATTTTACGTCAAAAGAATCCATCTCCTTATATGTTTTATCTCTCGTATCCCAACTTTGCTATTATCGGTAGTTCTCCTGAAGTTATGGTTGGACTAAAAGATGGACGCATTACATTGCGCCCTATTGCGGGAACACGTAAACGTGGATCTACGTATGAAAAAGATATCGCCTATGAAAAAGAGATGCTCAGTGATGAAAAAGAGAGAGCGGAGCATTTGATGCTCATTGACTTAGGTCGTAATGATCTTGGTCGTGTTGCCAAAGTCGGCAGCGTCAAAGTCAAAGAGATGATGCGTGTAGAACGCTATTCTCATGTCATGCATATGGTTACAGATATTGAAGCAATCCTCGATGTCAAATATGACATGTTCGATCTTTTTGCCGCAACCTTTACTGCAGGCACGATGACAGGAACACCTAAAATTCGTGCTATGGAACTCATTAGCGATTTTGAAGGCTTAAAACGTAGCTTTTACAGCGGTGCAGCAGGTTATTTTGGGTTTGATGGCAATATGGACAGCTGTATTATGATTCGCACCGCGTATTTGGATGATGAAAAGATTATTTTCCAAGCGGGTGGTGGCATTGTAGCGGATAGCAAGCCTGAGCTTGAATACCTCGAAGTGACCAATAAACTAGGCGCAATGACAAGCTCTCTTGACGATCTTAGGGAGTAACGCTTCACATGTTACTCTTTAGTATTTTTGGTTATCCTGTTGCACACTCTATTTCCCCAAGGTTGCATAACACCGTATTGCAAGCTTTAAAACTTGATGGCTGTTATATTCGCAAAGCCATTACCGACCCCGAAAAACTCATGGCAATGTTTCATGCAATGAAATTAGAAGGTGCCAATGTCACCGTTCCCCATAAAGAGACCGCCTTTGCCCAATGTGATGAAGTGAGAGGCATTGCAAAAGAGATTGGTGCAGTCAATACACTCGTTCGAGAAGGCACACGTGTCATTGGATACAACACCGATGCAGAAGGATTTTACGAGGCAATTAAGCCCTTTGGCTATATTCGCAATGCCCTGATTTTAGGCGCAGGTGGAACGGCTAAAGCCATTGCTATTATTTTAAAAGCACATCAGATTGAGACAACAATCCTCAACCGCTCAGCTTCTAGGCTTTCCTTTTTTGAAGCGAAAGGCTTTACATGTAAAACATGGCAGACATTCACTCCTCTGCCTTATGATCTCATCATCAATACCACTTCTGCAGGTCTTAAAGATGAAGAGTACCCTTGCGAACCAGAACTCTTAAAAAATATTTTTGCACATTCAAAATATGTATTTGACGTTATTTATAATAAACCAACGCCCTTTTTAGAACTTGCAAAAAATTATGGTCTTACATGTAAAGACGGTAAAGAGATGCTTCTTTACCAAGGCGTATTTGCCTTTAACCTTTTCTTCTCTCAACACTACGACGTTAAAATGATCGAATCATTGATGCGCCCCGCATTTGATATCTAAATCTTACTAAAGGAGAGCTCGTGCAGCTCGAAAAAACACTCAATAACCCTTACGCACATGATTATCAGCTACTGATAAAAAATATTCTAAATGCTCCTATCTATTTTGATCCGAACCAAGAGATTGTCTATCGTAGCGATAAGCGCTTTACCTATGCGACCTTTAAAAAACGCGTTCATCAACTAGCCAATATGTTAACCTCTATAGGAGTCAAAGCAGGTGATACCGTTGCTGTTATGGACTATGACTCCCATCGTTATTTGGAATGCTATTTTGCTATTCCCATGTTAGGCGCTATCCTTCATACCATCAATATTAGACTCGCTCCTGAGCAGATTCTCTATACGATTGATCACGCTGAAGATGATGTCATCTTGGCACACACGGATCTTCTTCCCACCTTAGAGCAGATTAAAGGAAGGCTGGATATTGATGCTTTTATTATTCTCTCAGATGATGGTAAAATCCCCCCAACCTCTTTACATGTAAAAGGTGAATACGAACAACTGCTTGCGCAAAGTGCCGATACATTTGATTTTCCAGACTTCGATGAAAATACTCGTGCAACAACCTTTTATACCACAGGAACAACGGGACTTCCCAAAGGTGTTTACTTTACCCATCGCCAACTTGTTTTGCATACGCTAGGCGCGCTTTCCACACTTGGAAGTGCCCCAAAACAAGGTAGTTTTCACCAAGGCGATGTGTATATGCCCATTACCCCGATGTTTCACGTCCATGCGTGGGGATTGCCTTATGTCGCAACCATGTTGGGTGTCAAACAAGTCTATCCGGGACGTTATATGCCAGACGTGCTTTTAGACCTCATTGACAAAGAAGGCGTTACCTTCTCTCATTGTGTTCCAACCATCATGCACATGCTTTTTAACTCGCCTAAAATTAATGAGGTGAATCTCAAAGGATGGAAAGTGATGATCGGTGGAGCATCGCTTCCTAAGTCAATGTGCAAAGAGGCACTCTCAAGAGGCATTGACATGTTCACAGGCTATGGTATGAGCGAGACCTGCCCTATTTTAAGTGTGGCACAACTCACCCCAGAGATGTTAGCGCTGGATGATGATGCCCAAAGCGATATTCGCATCAAAACGGGTCGCCCCATGGGTTTTGTGGAAATGCAAATTGTGAATGAACAGATGCAACCACTTCCTCGCGATGGAATGAGCACCGGTGAAATTGTTGTGCGTTCTCCTTGGCTGAGTCAAGGCTATTTTAAAGATCAAAAAAACTCTGAAATTCTTTGGAGTGGTGGTTATTTACACACAGGCGATATGGCCAATGTTGATGAAAAAGGCTATATTAAAATCACTGATCGCGTCAAAGACATTATCAAAGTAGGAGGCGAATGGGTTTCCTCTTTAGAACTTGAAGATATTATTAACCAACATGCTTTTGTGAAAGAAGTTGCGGTTATTGGGATTGACGATGAAAAATGGGGAGAGAGACCTCTTGCTCTTGTGGTGATCGACTCAAGTAAAGCCATTAGCGAAAAAGAACTCCTTCTTCATGCCAAAGAGTTTATTAAAAAAGGTATTATGGCGCGTGAGAGTATGCTTTTAAAAATAAAATTTGTAGAAAGCATCGATAAAACGAGCATTGGAAAAGTCGATAAAAAAGAACTCCGTAAAAAATACGCGCATTAAAAAACTTCTAGGACGTTTACATGTAAACGTCCTATCCTTCACTTTTAACATTCTTAAGAATCACTATTGATCAATAAAATTCTAATTTAATTTTTTAAGGAATAATTTATGCATATTATTTTTATTGCCTTCTTTGTTCTCGATGAATTTTTTTACAAAAGGCTTCTTTATGACGATTAAACTACGATTAATTATTTCTGCGTTCATTAGCTCCTTGGTGGTGATACTTGTTATTGGTGTCTCTTTTATGACGATTCAAACGGTACAAATCAAAGGTAACCTCTACGAAAAAATTATTCTTTCAAAAGACCTTTTAGCCGATATTCTCCCGCCTCCAGAGTACATCCTTGAAACTCGCCTTGTTACTTATGAGCTCCTGAATAGCACACCCGAACAGATTTCTACTCTTAAAGCCAAACTGGATGCCCTTAAAAAAGATTTTACCGATCGCCAAAGCTATTGGGATCAGAGTAATCTTGAATCACGTATGAAAAATTTGGTTTTAAAGGAGATTAAAAACTCAGCATTGAGTTATTTTGACCTTACTGAAAAAAAATTCATTCCTGCCATTGAAAAAGGCAATATACAAGAAGCACGAGCATTGTTAGAAGGCGATCTACAAAAATACTATGACATACATCGTCAATATATTGATCAACTTGTGATTATGGCAAATCAACAAGCTGAAGCCGATGAAAATATATCAAATGATGCCCTTCAAAAAGGCTTTGCGACAATGGCCTTGACTGCTTTAATTGGTATTATTATTTTGCTCGCAGCTTTAGGGTTTACCAACACCATTATTCTTAAAAATATCAACCGCCTTAAGACTATTGCTGCCTCATTGGCATCGGAACAAGGCGATCTCTCTAGCCGTTTACCTATAGAGTCACAAGATGAGATTGCTCAAACGTCCCAAAATTTTAATCGCCTTTTTGATAAATTTGAACAAATTGTTCATCTTGCTCAATTAGAAGAGTGTAAGATCAAAGAGGCTCACACTGAAATTAACCAACATATGGCTCATTCACAATTAATGATTTCATTAACCGATTTAATGAGTGAGGGAGCCATTCACGGAAGTACGGATATTCAACAAACGATGCAAACAACGATAGAAACATTACAAAATATTTTGCAACTCAATGATAAAACCTCTTTAGTCGTTAAAAATGTGCACCAAAATACCGATCAAATTATAGGCGCAATGGAACATATCGTTGAGAGAATTGATGATACGCGAAAAAATGCCGATAGTGTGACTCATAGTACCGACGAAATTGCACAGGTCATTGCCCTGATTAAAGATATTTCAGATCAAACCAATCTTCTTGCACTGAATGCTGCGATTGAGGCAGCGCGTGCAGGGGAACATGGTCGTGGCTTTGCGGTTGTTGCAGATGAAGTTCGAAAGCTTGCAGAACGTACTCAAAAAGCAACGGCAGAAGTGGAAGCCACGATCAATATTTTGAAGCAAAATGCCGAAACAATGGTAGAAAGTAGTGAAAGCACGGAAGTTTATGTCAAAGACTCTGTTTTACAAGTTGATCTCTTCAGGCAGGCTTTAAGTGAACTTACAGACAATGCCGATGCCATTCGCCAAGAAAATCTTCTTATCTCTTATGATATTTTCATTGAACTTGCTAAGCTTGATCATATTATTTTCAAACTTAACGCATACAACGCCATCTTCCATAATGAAGAAAAAACAACATTTAGGGATCATCACCAGTGCAGGTTAGGAAAATGGTATGAACATGGAGATGGCAAAAAAGCCTTTGAAAATGTCCCAAGTTATGCGCTCCTTGCATCACCGCATCAAAATGTTCATGATAAAATATATGCCTCATTAGCCTGTATTAAAAACAATAATTGTGTGGAAAAATCTGAGGAAATTCTAAATAATTTTAAAATTGTCGAGACAAAAAGTAAAGAGCTCTTCACAATTTTAGATCATATGGTAGAGGAAGCAAAGAGGGGCTAAACTCCTCTCTTTTTAATTTTCTATTTTTATTAAAATATATCTATTGAGCTGCTGTCGATTCTACAACCAAACATTACAAATTTTATGTTACACTAATATTATTTTAGATGTTATATTTCTCAACAGAGGGTACAATGAGTCTGTTTAGCACATTTTTTGATACTTTATTTTTATCAGACAACACATATAATGCCCTCTACCGATTTTTTGATGATAGTAGTTCCGTTATGCTTCTCATTGATCCTCACAGCGGAGAGATTATTAACGCCAATAAAGCTGCAGCACAGTTCTATGGGTATCCACTCGACCGTCTTGTGGGAATGTCTGTTGCTTCATTTAACACACTTCCACCCAATGAAGTACACCAAGAACGACAACGTGCTCTGGTGGAAGAGCGTAACTACTTTACCTTTCAACACAAGCTTGCCAACAATGAAATAAAAGATGTTGAAGTTTATTCAACACCTATTACGTTAGGTAAGAAAAGAGTTCTTTTTTCAATCATACATGATATCACTATGCGAAAAGAAACAGAAAAGCAGTTAGATGCAGTCAATGAAAATCTTGCTAAACAAGAAATCCTCTTCAAACAAATCATGGATACCTCTAGTGTTGCGATCTTCTTAGTCAACCTTGAAGGCTATATCATTCATGCCAATCGACGCATGGCTGAAATGTTTTTATACCCTCTTGAGGAACTCATTGGCAAAGAGTATGTTGAACTCATCCATCCCAGCGAAAAAGAGATCGGCCGGACTAAGATGCTATCTCTCCTTGGAAGTAGCATATCATCCGTAGATTTAGAACGAATCTATTGTCGCAATGATGGTACAAGCTTTTGGGGAAATCTCACGGGCAAACGTTTTTACGATGATAAAGGTAAAGAACTAGGGCTTGTTGGTGTACTCGCAGACATTGACGAACGCAAGTATATCCAAGAATGTGAACAACACCATAAACAAATTTTGCAGATGATGGTAAACACTTCACCCCTCTCAACCATTTTACATGTAATGATTGGAGGCATTGAATCCATACACCACCGCCGTATTGGATGCAGTATTTTACTTTTTGATGAAACCATCACAAAACTAACACTTGGTGCGACATCCAAAGAGCTTCAAAACCTTAGTATGTCACTGATAAAGATGTCACAAAGCAACACTCCATTTTTGAATCATCTCATGCACCTTAAATCCGAACCTATCTTGCTCTGTGACATGAAAGATCAACAATGGTGTGCTGATGAAGAGTTTCAATGTTTTTTATCCGATGAAACACAAACATGTTGGATCAATCCTATTTTTTCAGCACTTAAAAAACCTCTTGGACTTTTAATCATTTGTTCTTTGCAACAGCAAAATCTTACGCCTAGAGAAATCAAACTTGTGGAAGATGAAGTTCAATTTATTGCCCTTGCAATTGATAAAAGTACCAGCGATTCCAAAGTGCAACTTGCTGCTAACGTTTTTACCCATGCAAAAGAGGGAATTATTATTACCGATCCACAAGGCATCATTCTTGAAGCAAATGAGGCGTTCATTCGCAACTCTGGTTTTGAAGCATCCGAGATCATTGGACATAACCCTCGCATCTTAAAATCAGGAAGACATGAAAACAGTTTTTATACACAAATGTGGCACAGTATTTTTACAAAAGGCAATTGGCAAGGGGAAATATGGAACCGTCGCAAAGATGGTAGTTTAACTGCCGAAATGTTAAACATTAGTGCCGTTAAAGACAGCGAAGGGGAAGTTCAACATTTTGTTGCACTCTTTACTGATATATCCACCATCAAAGAACATGAAAAAGCATTAGAACATCTTGCTCAGCATGATGTCTTAACTTCTCTTCCCAATCGTATTCTATTCTGGGATAGGCTTCATCAAGCTATTGCCGAAGCACAGCGCTATCATACTTATTTTGCTGTTGTCTATATTGATCTTGATGGCTTTAAAGGAGTCAACGATACCTATGGTCATAGCATTGGAGATGAGTTACTCATTATTGTGGCTGAGCGCATTACCAAACTGATTCGTCAGAATGAGACCATCGCTCGCTTAGGTGGCGACGAATTCGTAGCACTACTGACCCATCTTAAAGAGCCAAAAGAGTGCGAAGCCATTCTTGTCAGAATTTTAGAAACCATACAAGAGGTGATCGTCGTTAATGGGATTGATCTTTATATTTCGGCAAGCCTAGGTGTTAGTTTCTACCCTTGCGATACGCTTGAGGCAGATGAACTCATCTTGCAAGCAGACAAGGCTATGTATAGTGCCAAACAATTAGGAAAAAATAATTATAAATTTTTTAATGAAACAAAGACAGATTGAGCCTAAATTTTAGTACGTGATTCCAAAGCTTTCGATAATGAGAGCATATCAACATTTTCAAGGTGCACACCTGTTGGTACACCTTGAGCAATTTTTGTAAAATGAAGATCATACGCTTTAAGTTTATCTTCGATAAATAAAATAAGCGCGTCACTTGCTAACGAAGGCGTCAGCGCAAAAATCATCTCTTTCACATCTTCATTGACCATCGCTTCAAGTTTACTGAGCGTTTCTTCTTCCAAATCACACAGAACAAAATAGTGCCCATCAAACAGTTTATGCTCCTCTAACACAAAAATATCTTTGGCACTTTCAACAATGCAGAGCTTTTGACTATCACGTCTTTCATCAAGGCAAATATCACAGATTTCATGCTCACTGAGGGCTCCACACTGTTCGCATTTTCGAATACTCTGAATCGCACTCTCAATGGCATTGGCAAGTTTCATCGCAGAAAAGGTATCGTTTAAAACTAAATGATACGCAAATCTAATAGCCGACTTCCGACCAACTGTTGGGAGTTTTTCAAAGGCATCGACCAGTTTATTAAACTTCTCTAACCCTCTCATCATGCGATAAATCCTTTTGAAAAATCAATGCTAAAGTGATGATAGCCTGCTTCATAGGCGTATGCTATTTCCAATCCATGTTGTTCCACAATATTTTTGACAATATACAATCCAAGCCCCAATCCACTACCACACGCTTTAGAGCCAGAGACAAACGGTTGAAAATACTCTTCAATCGCCATTTTAAGAGGTTCTCCTTCATTCGCAATAATCAGCCTCTGCCCACTATTTTTTACAAAGACACGATGATTGAGGCTATGCTTCATCGCGTTATCCATCAAGTTTTTAATCGCTAACGCCATAAGCTCAAAGTCAACGGTCACTTTAAAATCAAAATCGCCTTCAACATGGACCTGATCTTCTCTTTTTTGGTCATCAAGCATCAAAAGATCAATCGCTTGATCGATTACATGTAAAAGCGAATACTCTTTGAGATTGAGTTCATACCGCTGTGATGTAAGCTGCTCAATCTTGGAAAATTCGGCAATCAAAAGATCAAGCCTACCAAACACTCCGACTAATCGTTTTTTAGCAATAGCATCCTCAAGCATTTCAGCAACAATACGCCCTTTGCCAATCGGCGTTTTGAGCTCATGCATAATCGTCCGTAAAAAAAGCTGCCTGGAATTGATAAGATCGCGTATTTTTTTAACAGCACGATCAAACTCATTGGCAACTTCACCGATTTCATCATTCGATTCACTCTGACACTCAATGCTTAAATCCCCACTGGCAAACTTGCGTATTTGCGAACTGAGTGTCTTAAGCGGTGCAATACTTTTAAAAATAGAGACGTACATGTAAAGCAAAATCAACAACGCAATGACAAAAACAACCCATAAACTTTCGTTAAAATTTTTGTAGTCTTGGCTCTCTAAAAGAACACTGGATTCAAAATTATCAATAAAAAGATAATAACGGTCATTGTACACAATGGAAGAAAAACGGCTAATGGGAGAAAGTTTTTGGAAAATAACCACCCCATTGGCAAGAACAGAATCACGCAGATGTTTACTGGCAACTTTTTTGAGTCCAAAATTATTGAAATACTCTTCAATATCTTTTGGCTGAACGTTGTTACGATACATGACTAACAAATAATTGACCGATTGAATTTGGCGCTGTTTCATATTCTCTAGATTTTTATCGCTTTGATGCTCCAACAAAAGAGCAAAGAACATCGCCAGTAAAAAAAGTGAGAGAAAAAAGATCGCACTGATCTTGTTGAGAATTGAGTTTTTAATCATCCGACAAGCTTGTACCCAATACCTCGTACGGAGTGGATGTACTCAGGGCTTTTAGAATCATCACCAATTTTAGTACGCAAACGACCGATAATGACATCTAAACTTTTAGAGCCTTTATCTTTCAGCGATTTACAGTTATATACTAACTGTTCACGCGAGATCGAAAAACCGTTTTGACGAATCATATACGAGAGTATCTCATATTCTGCGGGAGTAAGATTAAGAACCTCTCCTTTAAAAGAGATTTCATGGCGTTTTTCATCGACCAAGAAAACACTATGACTTTGCTGTTCTTCCAACGTTGAGCTTTTTTTATAACGACGAATCAAGCTTTGAATGCGTGCATACATCTCTTTAGGATCATACGGTTTTGGTAAATAATCATCCGCACCGATTTGAAGGCCGATGACTTTATCACTGATATCGCTGCGTGCTGATGAGATAATGATAGGAATGTCATATTGCGCAACAATCTCTTTGCAAACTTCAAGTCCATCCATCCCAGGCAATGTCAAATCCAAAATGAGTAAATCATACTTTTTGACTCCAGCACTTAACCCCAAATAAGGATCTTCAAAATTGGTAATTTTAATATTGTATTTCGCAAGATATTCACTTAAAATTTCGGCGAATTCGGTATCATCTTCTATCATCAAGACATTAATCATTCTATGGCCTTGTAGTTTTTTATAATTATACTGAATTTGAGTGATATTTAAAAAGAAAGACCTCCGAAGAGGTCTTATAGAGGTAAAATTTGAACTTTTATTTACTGGTAGCGGGTGTTTGTGCTGGGGTTGGTCTTTGTGGTTTTTGAGCCATCAACGTTTTAAGCTCTGCACGTTGTTCTTTTGTGAGAAGATTGAACACTTTTTCCATATGATCCGCTTGAAGCGCTAACATTTTTTCGTACATTTCGGTATGAAGTTTGATAAACTCTTTTTTATTGAAGCTATCACCGCTCATAAGATCTTGCATTTTTGTTCTCATTTTCGGATCTTGCAATTTAGTCATTTCTAACTTCATTTCACTTTGCAAAACATGTAATTTATGGCGTTGATCATCGGTAAGGTTAAGTTGTTCCATCATTGCCATACCCCCTCTTCCACCTTGCATCATCATTCCTTGACCACCCATTCCGCCACCTTGCATCATACCCATACCAGATTGCATCCCTTGACAGTTACCGCCACCAAAGGCGAAAGCGCTGGTCGTTCCTAGTGCAACTAAAGTTGCAAGTGTTAAGATTGTCTTTTTCATTGTGTACTCCTTAAAAGTTTTATGATGAAATCTTACAGGAGTGCTATTAATGAGCCTTTAATGGTTTGTTAATCAACCTTAACAACCAAATTTTAAACTACTTTTTGCTAAAATCTTGATCTTCAAAAACTTACATGTAAAGAGATAATAGTGGATCTAGAATATTATGAAATATTGGAAATTACCAAAACAGCAGACGCTACTGAGATTAAAAAAGCCTATCGCAAATTAGCATTGCAATACCATCCCGATCGCAATCAGGGTGATAAAGAGGCTGAAGAGAAATTTAAAGCGATTAATGAAGCTTACCAAGTCTTAAGTGATGAGCAAAAACGTGCTACGTACGATCGCTACGGTAAATCAGGACTTGATTCTCAAGGCTTTAGCCATTTCTCCGATATGCGTTATGAAGACATTATGGGTGATCTTGGCTCCATCTTTGAATCTGTCTTTGGTGGAGGCTTTGGAAGCAGTGGTGGTTTTGGCGGTGGTGGATCAAAGCAAAATCGCAAATACAACCTCGACCTTGAAGCAGAAGTAACACTTGCCTTTAATGAAGCCATTTTTGGTACTAAAAAAGAGGTGACTTTCTCCTATAAGAAGCCTTGTGACACGTGTGATGGAACGGGAAGCAAAGATAAGTCTAAGGCTACATGTAAAGAGTGTAAAGGCAAAGGTCAGGTTTTCTACCGACAAGGCTTTATGACCTTTTCACAAACCTGCCCAAATTGTAATGGAAAAGGGAGCGTTGTTACCAATCCATGCCCAAGTTGTAATGCCAAAGGCTTTACGCAAATCGAAGACAAAGTGACGATTGACATTCCTGAGGGTATTGACAATAACAACCGAATCCGCGTGGCGGGCAAAGGTAATATTGATGAGCGCGGAGGAAGAGGCGATCTTTACATCTTAGTGCATGTCAAAGAAGATGAGCATTTTGTACGCCATAACGATGATATTTACATCGAAGTCCCTGTATTTTTTACGCAAGTTGCTCTTGGTGAAACCATCAAAATCCCAACGATTCGAGGCGAAGCAGAGCTTGAATTACCTCTTGGAGCGAAAGACAAACAACAGTTTATCTTCAAACATGAAGGTGTTAAAAATGTCCATACGCATCAATTAGGAAGCATGATTACGCAAATTTCTATTCGCTACCCTAAAAAGCTTACTAAAGAGCAAAAAGAGCTACTCATTCAATTGCAAGAAGAATTTGGCGTTGAAAAAAAATCAAAAGACGACAAATTTGAAAGTGTCTTCGATAAAATAAAAAGCTGGTTTAATTAAACGATGCAACCTCTCATAGAGTACCAAGGCGAAACGCTTTGCTACTCTATCATCATTAATCGCCGTCTGAAACATCTTTACATTATGATAGACCCAATCAAAGGGGTCATTGTCAAAACACCCTACACATCCAAAGAATATATTCACGAATTAGTAAGTCAAAAAGCGGCATGGATTTTTACAAAAGTTAAAGCGGCAAAAAAGCGAACAACCATACAATCACTTTTTACTGAAGAGGGAAAAGTGCTCTATTTGGGCGAGCCTATTCTTTTACATGTAAAGCAGACACCTGATGCATTTTACAAAGAAAAAACCATCCCTTTGGTGACAAGACTCGTCGAAGAGTGGAGTTTTTTAATGGGCGTTAAACCCACGAAAATCAGCTTTCGAAAAGCCAAAAAACGTTGGGGAAGTTGCTCATACACGAATGAACTAAGCTTTAACCTCAGCCTCGCTCAACTGCCTCTAGAGTGCATTACCTACATCGTCATTCACGAACTCTCACACATTGAGCACAAACACCATCAAAAAAGCTTCTGGCAATGCGTAGCCGAACATATGCCTGAGTATAAAACATGCGAGAAAATTCTTAAAAACTATTCGCCAACACTCTCTTGAAAAAAATCTTCAATGTGACACTCTAAAATATGTGCAATCTTCAAAAGGTGTTCTAGATTAAAGTGTTGTTGTTTATGATAAATCTCAGCTTGTGAAATAAGCCCAACCGATTTATACCCTAACGCTTGTGAGAGAGCTAACTGCGAATAACCTTTACGTTCACGTAGTCTTTTAACATTTTTCCCAATTTTGTAATGAAACTTTTCAATACAATAATGATCTAGAATTTTAGTCATTTTAATACCATACTTTATATTTTAAGCAACTCAAGCTTCTTAATACCCTGCAACTTGAATTTCTTTATATTCATTTTATCGCTTTCGCGTCACAGAATGCGTCACAGAATGAAAAATTTCTCTTGTATGTATTTATTTTCATTTCAATATGACTATTTTACATCATACATAGTAATAACTATTTGAATTTAATTAATCAATATGCTTTAATTGCATATTTAAAACAAAAGGAGTTTTCTTATGAAAAAAAGTTTGATCGTAGCAACATTATTAATGATTGGTACTTCATCAACATTAGTTGCAGGTGAAATGGGTAATGAATGGTTTGTAGGTGGTGAGTTTGGTGGTATGAGTATGCATACTAAAACTTCTGGTTCAGCCTATATTCCAAGCCAAGGTCTTAATACTGAAGGTACTTATAAAGAGACGATCAATAGTACCTATGAAGCACTTAAAATGGGAAAATATTTTGAGTTTGGTAGAATTTATGGCAGCTTGGCATATCAAAATAAGAAAGATGATTTAACCTCATATACATTTGGTCTTGGGTATGACTATTTATTTAAAAATAAATCTGATTTCACACCTTTTATTGGTGTCAATGCTTCTTACAGTCAAGCTAAATGGGATGTTGACGGAGCCAAAGAACTTTCACTTGACAAACCAAAGGGCTTTAACTATGGCCCAGAAGTCGGTCTACTTTACTCTGTTACAAAAAATACAGAGCTAGAGATAGGCGTTCGATATATGATTAGTGATGTTAAAGATACCTTCTCAGCCAATGATGGTATCAATAGGGCTGATATCAAACTTGAAGCAGAAAAAATTATTCAATACTATGTCGGATTAAACTACAAATTCTAATCCATACAGAGGCTCATTACATGAGCCTCTCTCTTAAAAAAATAAAATTCTAAACCCAATTGCAACCAGAACAACCCCTCCAAAAATCTCCGCTTTGCTTTCCAACCACGTACCACTGAGCTTTCCTACATAAACGCCTAGAAAACTAACTACAAACGTTGTTAAACCAATGATAGCACATGAAAGCAGAGGATTGAGATCTAAAAGCATTAAGCTAAAGCCTGCAGCCATAGCATCAATACTCGTCGCAATGGCTAAGGTTAACATGATTTTATTGGTTATTTTTGTGAGCTCTTCACCAACGCCTTCATTAACACCTTCATAAATCATCTTTGCCCCTATAAGTAGCAACAGACCAAAAGCAATATAGGCAGCATACTGGCTCACAAAGCCCAAGACTCCTTTACCGCCAAGATACCCAAGCAAAGGCATTAATGCTTGAAAAACACCAAAGAAGAGCCCCGCTTTAAGGGCAAGTGCTTTGGTGGTATGACCATTTTGTTTAGCTCCAAGGCCAATGGAAACAGCAAAAGCATCCATGCTAAGAGCAAATGCTAACAACAATACTTCTATCATTTGAGTTCTCCCCAATTATTACCTATGGCAATGGAAACTTTCAGTGGAACACGAAGAGGATAAACCTCTTCCATAACTTTTTGAGCCTGCAAGGCAAACGCTTCTGCCCGTTCTTCTTTTACTTCGAAAATCAATTCATCGTGAATTTGAAGCAGTAACTTTGCCTCATCGTCCACAAGTGTAGCCATAATTTTATTCATTGAAAGCTTGATGAGATCAGCGGCACTTCCTTGAAAAACGGTATTGACCGCTTCACGAAGGTAACCCGCGTATTGCATACCGTTAGCATGTTCAAAGTCAAAAAAACGTTTTCGACCTAAAAGTGTCTGCACGTATCCCTCTTTTTTAGCACCTTCTGCAATATCTGAAAGATAATTTTTAATCGTTGGAAAGGTTGCAAAATAACTTTCAATATAACTTTTTGCCTCTTTGGTCGAGATACCAATCGTTTCCGAAAGGCGTTTAGGCCCCATTCCATACAACAATCCAAAGTTAATACTTTTAGCCACACCCCGTTTTGCTACAGCCTCTGCTTCGCCAAAAAGTTTTAAAGCTGTCTCTTTATGAATATCTTTACCCGATTGAAAGGCATGAATCATCGCTTCATCACCGCTAAAATGTGCCAAAAGTCTTAACTCAATTTGGGAGTAATCAATGCCGATGAGTTTACAGCCCTCTTTTGCCACAAAACCACCGCGTACTTCGCGCCCAAGTTCCGTTTTAACCGGAATATTTTGCAAGTTAGGGTCTTTAGAGCTGAGTCTTCCTGTTGCGGTGCCTGTTTGTATAAACGAAGTATGCACACGTCCCAATGGAGACTCTTTGGAAAGTTTAAGCAGTGGTTCGATGTACGTGGAACGCAGTTTATAAAGTTCACGATACTCCAAAATTTTGGCAATGCTAGGGTGTTGGTCTAAAAGCTCATTCAAAACATTTTCATCGGTGCTATAACCTGTTTTGGTCTTTTTAACCGTTGGAAGTCCTAACTGTTCAAACAGAACGGCTCCGAGTTGTTGAGTTGAATTAAGATTAAACGTCGCATCGCATAAACTAAAAATTTCCGCTTTTAGTTCTTCGATCGCATGGTCTGTTCGTTTTAAGAGGACTTCAAAATAACGACCATCAATTTTTATGCCCTCTTTTTCCATTTTCATCAGTGTCTTAATAAAGGGGAACTCAACCTCTTTGGCAAGATCAAACAATTCTGGGTCAAGCACTTCATGAAGTTTCTCAAAAAGCCTAAGGGTCATCCACGCATCTTCGCTGGCATATTCACACGCCTTTTCTAACGGCACAGCACTAAAATTTTCTCCTTTAGGGACAACATCTTTGAACTTAACCATCGCATGATTAAAAAATCTAAGGGAGAGCGTATCAAGACCGACATTGGTTTCAGGATTAAGAAGCCATGCAAGAAGCATCGTGTCCGCATAAATAGCAACATCTTTAATGCCAAAATTATTTTCAATGACAGCCAAATCAAATTTGAGATTTTGTCCAACAATTTTGTGAGTAAAAAGTGCTTCCAGTGCTTTCTTCGCATCGGCTAATGCAATTTGATCGCCTACTCCCAAATAGTGATGTCCGATAGGCACATAATATGCCTCATGCGTATTAGTTGCAAAAGAGAATCCAACGATCTTTGCATTGTATGCATCCAATGCATTTGTCTCTGTATCAAACGCGACTATAGCGTCTTCTTCAATGCCTTCTATGATGTTAAACAACATCTTGGTATCATCCAATAAAATTGCATTAAAACTGTTACTTGGCGCCTCTTTTGACTTTACATGTAAAGACTCATTTCTTACACGAGAGAGCATATGACGTAGCTCATACTTTTCAAGTTCATCGGTTATATTGATGAGGGGATTATCGCAAGGAAAATGAAATGCATCGAACTTATCAGCGATGTTAAGCGAATCATCCAGACGAACCAGTTGTTTGCTTAAAAAGGCTTTTTCACGTCCTTCTTCGAGCATCGCTTGAACACGAGGGTTCCCTATACGTTCAAGGTTTTCATACACATTTTCGATTGTTCCATAATCATCCAAAAGTTTTTTAGCTCCCTTTGGGCCAATGCCTTTTACACCGGGAATATTATCGGCAACATCACCCACGAGCGCTAAATATTCATTAATTTTATTAGGATAAACACCAAATTTTTCAAAACATTTTTCCGTATCAATCTCCATCTTTTTCATCGGATCATAAATCACTACCATGCCATCATCAATGAGTTGATACAAATCTTTATCGTGGGTGACAATACGCACTTTAATATCATGGCTTTTCGCAAAACGTACTGCAGATGCGATGACATCATCCGCCTCATACCCCTCTTGCGCATAGCATTTAAAGCCCATTTTCTCAATCCAAGAGATAGCTACAGGAAGTTGACGCCTTAAATCTTCGGGGACTTCGGGACGGTTTGCTTTGTAGTTAGGGTCTAGTGTATGACGAAAATTTTTGCCTTTACTATCGAGCGCAAACAGTAGATAATCGGTATCGTGCTCATTCTTAATCGCATAAATAAAATTGGCAAATCCTGTGAGAAGTCCTGTAGGAAAACCTTGAGTATTGCGCAGTTGTGGAAGCGCATAGTAGTTCCTAAAAAAGAAACCAAATGTATCAATAATTGTAAGAATTTTCACGGAAATACCTTTTACATGTAAGAAGTTAGTAGTATTCTTTGAGTTTTGTCACAACCTCAAGAAATGCTTGTTTATCAAGTTTTTCTTTTTCAAGAATATTCAAAGCAAGGTTGATACTTCGCTCACTGAGTGGTGCATTAATAGGGATAGCCGTTTTAACCACTTTTAGCGCAACCGCATAAGGGCGAATGTCTAAAGGAGCAACCCCAAGAGCATCAACGTATTCAATCGCGTGTACCATTTTATCTTCAAATTTCCAATGTTTAAAAATAAGCCCCGCCACTTCACTGCTCGTCATTCTGACAAACATTTTTTCAACATCAGCGATATTGTTACTATTTTCAATTTCAGAACGGAATTGATACATTTCATCATTTTTGACAATTTCATCGGCAATCAGAATTTTACCGGTCTCTTGCAAAAGTGCCGCCAGAAAAAGAAAATCTGCTTTCGTTGCATCAATCTTGCTGTACCACTGAACCATCAAGGCGCTTTGCAATCCTGAGATAGCAGCAAACTCTTCAGGCGTAACACCATATGGTGCCATATCGACTTGTAACAATTTTTTAATCGACATATCCGTCACTAAAGAACGTGTAGTAGACATTCCAAAAAGGCTCACGGCTTGTAGTACACTTTTAATCTCTCGCCTAAAGTTATATAAAGGAGAATTAGCGACTTTCAATAAGTTAGCAACCATCATAGGATCTTCTTCAATGACCCGTGCAAGGTCTGCTGAACTCGCATTTGGGTCTTGGCAAATGAGCGTCATCTGATGAAAACTTTTAGGGAGGGGAGGAAGTGCTTTGATGCGCTCAGCAATTTCTTCTAGCATGTCAGCTCTCTTTATTAATTTGTTTGATTATAGCGAGGTTTAAGTAAAAATCCAATGAGGAGAGCTCCTCATTGGAGTAACAAAGGTTTAACTAGGAATCCCATCATCAATACTATCAGGGTTATCCAATGCATGTTTAAATTTTTTCATGTCAATCTGCTTGTCCCAAACGCCAACAAAAACAGTGGCAACAGCGTTACCACAAAGGTTACCAACAGCTCTCATTTCACTCATAAATTTATCCACTCCGAGCAAAACTGCAACCGTTGCGACAGGGATCGCACCACCCATTGCCGACAAAGTTCCCGCAAGGATAATAATGCCTGAACCCGTAACCCCTACCGCCCCTTTTGATGTCACCATCAAAATAAGAATGATGCTCATCTGCTCACTCAAAGTCAAAGGCACATTGAATGCTTGAGACAGAAAGATAATAGAAAGTGCAAGATAAATATTGGTACACCCAAGGTTAAATGAGTAACCTGTTGGAATAACAAGCCCTGTTGTTCCTCTACTAACACCCGCAGCCTCAAGCCTTCTCATTAGCGGAGCGAGCGCTGCTTCACTTGAAGAAGTTGCAAAGACAATTAAGACTTCTTTTGCAATGTAACGCATAAATTTGAAAACATTAATTTTATAAAACCATAAAATAACACCTAGCACGCCAAAGGTAAATGCAAGAACCGAAACGAACATAACGGCCAATAAATTTGCCATACCCAGGAGTGATGATAGTCCAAACTTACCAATCAAAAATGCCATAGCACTAAAGCTTGCAATAGGGCTTGACCACATGATCAATGTTAAAATTTTAAAGAAAAAGTTTTGCGCTTTTTCTAAAGGTTTTAAAATCGTGATTTTATGTTTTCCACCAAAAGCAGAAAGAAGGATTGCAAAGAAAAGTGCCATTGTGAGCACTTGGAGCGTATCCCCGTGTAAAAATGGTGAAATAGGATCATTAGGAATGGCATGTCTGAGAATGCTCCATGCTGAACCTACCTCCTGTTTTACCTGCGTAAAACTTTCAATACTAGAAGCGTCTAAGGATTCAATGGAGAGATTCATTCCCTCCCCCGGGCGGAGAATATTACCAAATAAAACACCAATGGCAAGAGCAAATGTACTCACTATCTCAAAATAGATAAATGCTTTAATACCAATGGAGCCAACTTCTTTAAGGCTTTCAAGCCCAACAATACCCGTAATAATCGTTAAAAAGATAATCGGTCCAACAAGCCATTTCAAAACTTGAATAAACCAGTCAATTCCAGGTTTTGCCTTGATAGCATTCTCTGGATCCATCACACCAAAGGTCACACCTGCGATAATAGCGACGATCACCCAAAAAGCCAAACTTTTAACGGTATAGTGCTTCCAATCTTTCTTACTTCCCTTTTTCTTGCTCACTCTGTTCAACGAAGACCCTTTTGATACTTTAAAACCAGTCTAAGCTCTATAACCGATGCGTAATTTCTACGAAAACTTAAGATGTGATTTGCAAAGTGTTTTATGATATATGATTTATTATGGCATACGAAAAGGGATTTTAATGAGATTTTTTAAAGAAAAGGGGGGAAATTATATTAAAAAGAAAGAGGTCAATGAAGTAATTGTAACACCTCATTGACCGTATAAAAATTGATTAACCAGGAATTGTGTCTTCAACACTCTCTGGATGATCTAATGCGTATCTGAATTTATCCATATCGATCTGTTTATCCCAAGCACCAACAACAACAGCAGCAACCGCATTACCACAAAGGTTACCTACCGCTCTCATTTCGCTCATGAATTTATCAACACCAAGAAGTACCGCAACCGTTACCACAGGAATTGCGCCACCCATGGCAGACAAAGTTCCTGCAAGAACGATAAAACCAGAACCTGTTACACCTACAGCACCTTTTGAGGTAACCATCAAAATGAAGATGATACTTAACTCTTCACCAAGGGTCAATGGAATATTGAACGCTTGAGAAATAAAGATAATGGAGAGTGAAAGATAGATGTTCGTACAATCAAGGTTAAATGAATACCCCGTTGGAATAACAAGACCTGTTGTTCCTCTGCTTACACCAGCGGCTTCTAGACGACGCATCAATGGAGCCAATGCAGATTCACTGGATGACGTTGCAAATACAATCAATACCTCTTTAGCGATAAAGCGCATAAATTTGAAAATATTGATTTTGAAGATTGCCATAATAATACCAAGGACACCAAAAACAAATGCAAGTACAGAGATAGCCATAACACCCAATAAACTTGCCATATTGATCAAAGAAGCAATACCAAATTTACCGATCAAAAATGCCATCGCACTAAAAGATGCGATAGGGCTTAACCACATCAAAATCGTTAAGATTTTGAAGAAAAAGTTTTGAACAATTTCAAGTGGTTTCAAAATAGTAGCTTTATGTTTTCCACCAAAAGCAGCGATCAAAATGGCTAAAACCAATGCCATCGTTAATACTTGAAGTGTATTACCATTCAGAAATGGTGTAATAGGGTCACTTGGAACTGCATTTTTGAGGATAGACCATATAGACCCAACGTCACCCGTGCTTGTAAATTTAGCAACACTTTTAGGATCTAGCGAATCAACGGAAAGGTTCATTCCATGTCCAGGTCCAAACATATTTCCAAAAAGTACACCGATTGCCAACGCAAAGGTACTTACGATTTCAAAATAGATTAATGCTTTTAATCCAATTGAACCAACTTCTTTAAGACTTTCAAGTCCAACAATACCTGAAATAATGGTTAAGAAGATAATCGGTCCAACAAGCCATTTCAACGCTTGAATAAACCAATCAATTCCTGGCTTTGCTTGCGTTGCCAGTTTAGGATCAACCATACCAAGAGCAATACCTGCGATAATGCCAAAAATAACCCAAAAGGCCAAGCTTTTTATCGTATAGTGCATCCAATCTTTTTTCTTCACATTCACGGTTTTTTCCACGAAACATCCTTTTCGTTTTTTTGATGAACCGATTATAATGAAAAGATATGTCTATATTATGTAGATTTACATGTAAAAGGTACTGTGATATTTTTTCCACTAAAAAACGTTACTAAAGGGAACATATTTTAGGATTTCTTCTCTGATGCTAGTTCCTGTGCTAAAAATTTTCCCGTATAACTTTCTGTTTTTGAGGCATCTTGTGCAACTTCAAAAGGCGTTCCAACTGCGATAATACGCCCTCCGTAGCTTCCTCCATCGGGTCCCATATCAATCATATAATCTGCATTTTTGATGACATCCATATTATGTTCAATGACCAATACACTGTTACCCATATCTGTGAGATGGTGTAACACTTTTACCAGTCTGTCCACATCAGCGAAGTGTAAACCTGTCGTTGGCTCGTCCAAAACATACAATGTATTGCCTGTATCCTTCTTGCTCAGCTCTTTGGCTAGTTTAATACGTTGTGCCTCACCACCACTCAATGTCACAGCATTTTGACCTAAGGTGATATACCCCAAACCAACATCGGAGAGTGTTTGAATTTTTTGGTTAATTTTAGGAATAGCTTTAAAAAAGTCATAGGCTTCATCCACACTCATATTGAGAACATCCGAGATAGACTTCCCTTTATACTTAATCTCTAATGTTTGTGCGTTGTAGCGTTGACCTTTACAGACATCACACTTGACCATAATGTCGGGTAAAAAGTGCATCTCAATCTTAATTTCACCATCACCTTGGCACTTTTCACAACGTCCACCTTTAACGTTAAACGAAAATCGTCCCACATTGTAGCCTCTTATCTGAGCCTCTTTGGTTTTAGCGAACAGTGCACGAATCTCATCCATCACGCCTGTATACGTTGCAGGATTACTTCGTGGAGTCCTGCCAATAGGGCTTTGATCCAGATAAATGACTTTATCGAGTTGATCGAGACCAATGCATTCAACCCCCGCGACTTTGTTCACTTTTTTCGCGCGGTTAAGATACTCTTTGGCAACAGGAAGCAAGGTCTGAAGAATGAGTGAGCTTTTACCACTACCGCTCACTCCTGTAATGGCGACAAGATTGCCTAAAGGAATTTTGACATCAAGGTTTTGAATATTGTTGATCGTAACATGATTAAGCTCTATCCAACGCTCTTGCTTGCGGTTCTTGCGGTAGTGAATGACTTTCGTGCCGTTAAGGTATTGCGCGGTGAGCGTATTGCTTTTTAAAAGCTCTTCATTGGTACCTTGAAAGACCACTTCACCTCCAAATTTTCCAGCCCCTGGTCCTATGTCGACAATGAAATCAGCCGTTTTAATCGTCTCTTTATCGTGTTCAACGACAATCACCGAATTGCCTTTTTTCTGCAAACTGCGAAGCGTTCGGATGAGTTTAAGCGTATCTCTCTCATGCAGACCAATGCTAGGTTCATCGAGCACATACATGACACCTGTTAGCCCACTGCCAATTTGCGAAGCAATACGAATACGCTGCGCCTCACCGCCACTGATCGTTCTAGCATCTCGTCCTAAACTGATATAGCCTAATCCTACGTCAAACAAGAAAAACAGACGCTCTTTGATCTCTTTTAAAATAGGCTCAGAAATCATCTTCTGCTGTGGTTTCATCGAAGCAAAATTTTTCTCGTCTTGGAAAAAAGCTAAACACTGATCGATGGGGAATTCCAAAATATCGGCGATGTTTTTCTTAGCTAAACGAACCGCTAGACTCTCTTTTTTCAGACGATACCCACCACACGTGTCGCACGTCTTTTCGCTCATATAATCACCCAACTCTTTTTCATCTTTGAGCATATCGTAAGCGATTTTGATGACACCTTCCCATTTACGAATTAGCTTATGTTTTTTCCAAAAGAAGGTCGCATCTTCCACCCCACCGTGCAAAATGGCTTTTTGTTGGTGCTCTTCTAACTCTTCATATGGTATTTTGGTATTAATACCCGCAGCCTCACAAAAAGCTTGTAAGAATTTAGCGTAAAAACTTTTGTTAAATCCGTAAAAGATTTTAATCGCACCCTCTTCGATGCTTACATGCTCATTGATGATTTTTTTAAGATCCAACGTATAGCGAATGCCCAAACCATCGCATGTTGGGCATGCTCCTTTGGGTGAGTTAAACGAAAAGGAAAGTGGTTCGAGGGGTTCAAAACTGATCTTACAATCAAAACACGCCAAATGCTCACTGTAATGAATATGCGATGTTGTTAGCCCTACTTCTTCAGCATTGGAGATGTCTAGTTCCACTTCACCATAACTCTCCAAAAGTGCTTTTTCAATGTCGGTCGCAATACGGTCTCTATTTTCATCACGCACCACCACACGATCGATAATGACTTTAATCGTATGTTTTTTGGTTTTTAAAAGCTCGACTTCTTCATCCAAACGGACCATCACACCATCAATCAAAGCGCGCACATAACCTTTGTGACGTAAAGACTCGATCATATCCGCAAAACTACCTTTTTTCTCACGCACCAATGGCGCTAAGATGGAAAGTTTCGTTTCAGGAGGAAGTTTTAATACCTGCTCGATAATATCTGCCACCGACATCTGAGAAATCTCTTTGCCACACAAATGACAGTGCTGTTTTCCCACACGCGCATAAAGCAAGCGCAGGTAATCATAGATTTCCGTAATCGTTCCCACCGTTGAGCGCGGGTTTTTACTCGTCGTTTTTTGATCAATCGCAATCGCAGGCGTTAACCCTTCGATTTTATCGACATCGGGTTTGCCCACACGATCCAAAAACTGTCTCGCATACGACGAAAGCGATTCGATATAGCGGCGTTGCCCTTCTGCATAAAGCGTATCAAACGCCAAGGTACTTTTACCACTTCCACTTAAGCCCGTAAAAACCACAAGCTTATTTTTTGGAATTTCCAAATTGATATTTTTAAGATTATTTTCTCTAGCGCCGTAAATTTTGATCATAGAATATTCATCTCACTTAAAATTTTATTGAGGGTTAATAAAAACATAACCACATACAAAATAAGCAAAGCTCGTTTTTGTACTTTTTTTACCATACGATGGGAAAGCTTAACGCCAAAATAGACGCCAATAACCGATCCGATACTTATAACAGCACCTACGTCGTATTCCACCAAACCGTGTGCCGCAAGACTAATAAATCCTGAAATTGAAGCAAAAATCACAAAAAATAGCGTGGTTCCAACTGCTTTTTTAATATCCCAATGCAAGAATCCAACTAAAGCTGGCGTTAAAAAAATGGCTCCGCCTGTTCCCGTACTAATAGAAATAGCTCCCACCACGATACCAATTATTAATAAAAGACTTTTCGATTCATTGGGAAGGAGATAACTTTCGAGTGTTGCCGTAAACATTTTATAAATCGAAATCAATAAAGTAAACGCGAACAGGATTAATAAAGCCAAATGAGGTAATGCATTCACTATCGCACCACTAAATGCCGCACCAATTAAGGCACCTAGTCCTAAAATCATGCCACTGTTTAAAGCTAAAACACCCGCTTTATGATTGTGGTACGATCCGAACATTGAACTAAAAATCATCTGCATCACCGATATACCAATAGCAACTTTAATATCAAATCCAAGATAAATGAGCGTAGGAACTAAAATAGTTCCACCACCAATACCAAAGAAGCCAGAGCAAAACCCTACAATAATTCCAAATAGCCCAAGGACTACTAACATCTATGCCAACTTTAATTACAAGATGTTGGATTGTACTTCAACCGCTCTTAATAAACGATTTAAACGAAGAGTTACCACAAGAAAGTGGTCTTTACATGTAAACACTTTGACATGTAAAGACCAAGAGGTTATTTGCGAGAAAGTTTGTACCCAAGCGCAAGGAGTGCGATCTATGCAGGAATGAGGTAAACAGAGATATTAATGCCATCAATGAACAGCATAATAACCAAGATCATCGCAAAGAAAAGAATGCAGATGATGTTGCCAACAGGAAACCAAAACGCTTTAAATTTAGGGACAACACCCTCTTTGATCTTCGCATAACGAAATTTGAGGTGCGCAAAGCTGATCATAAACCAGTTGACGACCAATGCAGAGACCACGAGTGCCATTAAAAATTTAAACGCATCTTCGGGCATAAAATAGTTCAGCGCAACACAACTACCCGTAATCAGTGCAGAGAAAAGTACGGCATTAACAGGAACACCTTTGTCGTTTAATTTCATCAGCATTTTAGGAGCATTACCCTGCGCGGCTAAGCCAAACAGCATACGTGAGTTAGAATAAACACCGCTGTTATAGACGGAAAGTGCCGCTGTTAAAACGATGGCGTTGAGTACATGCGCGACAAAGTTTTCATTTAAACTGCTAAATACCATGACAAATGGGGTCACATCTTTGGTCATGTTCATCCATGGCATGAGAGAAAGAAGAACCGCCAGTGCGCCAATGTAAAAGATAAGAATCCGGTAAATAACTTGATTGGTCGCGCGTGGAATCGTATGACTTGGATCATCCGTCTCAGCAGCGGCAATACCGATCAGCTCAAGTCCACCAAAGGAGAACATGATGAACACCATCGCCATTAAAAAACCCTTGATACCGTGTGGGAAAAATCCACCCTCTAGTGCCCAAAGGTTACTAAAATGAGCCGTCTCACCACCGTTTCCACTGATGAGTAAGTAACTACCAAACGCGATCATGGAGATAATCGCCGCTACTTTGATGATGGAAAACCAAAACTCAAATTCGCCGTAAATGCGAACATTCACTAAATTGACAAGGTTGACCAAAATAAAGAAAAATGCCGCTGATGCCCATGTTGGAACATTGGGAAGCCAAAAGTGTACAAACGTACCGATGGCAGTCAGTTCTGCCATACCGACTAAAACATACAAAATCCAGTAGTTCCAACCCGATGCAAAGCCCGCAAACGGATGCCAGTATTTGTTTGCAAAATGGCTAAATGAGCCGGCAACGGGCTCCTCGACGACCATTTCGCCCAGTTGACGCATAATCATAAATGCAATAAATCCACCCAACGCGTACCCTAAAAGTACCGCGGGACCTGTAAGTTGAACGGTTGTAGAAACCCCCAAAAACAAGCCTGTTCCAATAGCTCCGCCCAATGCAATAAGTTGGACATGTCTATTTTTCAAGCCTCGTGAAAGCCCTTTTGCATGCATAAAATTCCCTTACTTTGTAAAAAATCGAAGCGTCATTGTAGCGTTTTTCAAAAAAATTATCGCCACTATTGGTATAAAAAGTGATTACATGTAAAGAATTATCCCTTTTTGAAAATACATTTCTGCTGAGTATTTTCTTTAATACATAATTTAATTATATTAATCTATAATGTGCCAATAGCGCATATTAAAGGGTTAGCAATGAAGCAAGCTGTGATTGAAGCGACTGAAAACTTTTGTTCAACTATTTTATGTGAAATTCCACACTTTGTGGAGAATCTAGGCGGACAATTTTATGGCTCTGCTATTGCTTTGATCGAAAATGAGTGTGAGCATATTTGGTATCTCTTTTTTGAGAAAGCAACGCTGAACGAAATTGCTAAAAATCTCCTCTTTGAAGAAAATCTCTGCGAAGATGACTTGGATGACCTCCTCAAAGAGATCGCCAATCAAATTATCGGCTCTGCTAAAGTCATTCTCCAAGGACAAAACCCTAACAGCGACTATCAACTCAATATGCCTGAATTTTTAGGCAATGTCTCTGCTCCTCTGCCTATCAAACTGGAAGAATCTTTGCTCTATACCATCAACAACAGCACCTTTGTCATAGGCCGATAAGCTTTACATGTAAACAATCGAAACGTATCTTTACTAAATTCTTACTTTTTCCAATCCAACTTTTTTTCTTAAGTCACCTCTTTGCATAGCTCTGTATAATCAAATTCTTTTTTAATTGTTTACCGTTAGACTTCTTTCATAACTCTTGAAAAAATAAAGAGTTTGTTCAAAGTGCGTTAATTTTTAAAACTCAAAATTGAGTCATAGCCGTAGCTATGGCGATGTTTTTAGTTTTGAAAAGTGATGTGCTATGGACGATACTCTTTTTTCAATGGGTTATGAAAGAAGTCTATAGTCTGTGGGGGTGCTGTAAAAAGCTGAGATCACACCCCAAGAAACCGTTAATGCGGTTTCACGAACCTGATCTGGGTAATGCCAGCGTAGGAAATAAGGAGATACACTCATGAGTAAAGTACTCGACAACCTCGAAAAAATAGACGCATCCTACATTCAAAACTTCCCAAGTTCCAAGAAAATTTACATCCAAGGCACAAGAGCTGACATTCAAGTCCCGATGCGCGAAATCACCCTAAGCCCTACGTCGCTACGCGATGGTAGCTTTGAGGAAAATCCACCGCTTCACGTCTATGACACTTCAGGCGTTTACACCGACCCCAATGTCAAAATTGACCTTCACCAAGGCTTAGAGCCACTACGTGCCAAATGGATTGAAGAGCGAGCTGACAGCGAACAACTAGATGATTTTAGCTCTGTCTATTTTCACAAACGCCACGATGACGCTGAACTAAACGCCCTTCGCTTCCCCAATCTTAAAAAGCCTCGCCGTGCGATGAGTGGTAAAAACATCACCCAAATGCACTACGCCAGAAAAGGCATTATCACCCCAGAGATGGAGTATGTCGCCATTCGTGAAAACTGCAACCTTGAAGTAGCACGCCAAAATAAACTCTTAGGTTCTCAACACAAAGGCGAGCATTTTGGGGCAAAATTGCCTGAAATTTATACCCCTGAGTTTGTCCGTCAAGAGATCGCCGCAGGACGCGCCGTTCTTCCGCTCAACGTGAACCATCCCGAAGCCGAACCGATGATCATTGGACGTAACTTCATGGTCAAGATCAACGCCAACATTGGCAACTCCGCTACTACCTCATCCATCGAGGAAGAGGTCGAAAAAATGCTTTGGTCAACTCGTTGGGGTGGCGATACCGTTATGGATTTGTCCACAGGTAAAAACATCCACGAAACGAGGGAGTGGATACTTCGCAACTCCGCTGTGCCGATTGGAACCGTGCCGATTTACCAAGCACTCGAGAAAGTAAACGGCATCGCTGAAGACTTGACATGGGAGGTCTACCGTGACACGCTCATCGAACAAGCCGAACAAGGCGTGGACTACTTCACCATTCACGCAGGTGTGCGCCTCGCTTATGTTCCAATGACCGCGAAACGTCTCACGGGCATTGTCTCTCGGGGTGGAAGTATCATGGCAAAATGGTGTCTGCACCATCACAAAGAGAGTTTTTTATACACCCATTTTGAAGAAATCTGTGACATCATGAAAGCCTACGATGTCGCCTTTTCACTCGGCGATGGCTTACGTCCCGGTTCACTCTACGATGCCAATGATGAAGCGCAATTTGCCGAGCTTGAAACCTTAGGAGAACTCACCAAAATCGCTTGGAAACACGACGTCCAAGTGATGATCGAAGGGCCGGGACACGTCCCGATGCAAAAAATCAAAGAGAACATGACCAAAGAGTTAGAGGACTGTTTTGAAGCGCCATTTTACACTCTTGGACCCTTAGTTACCGATGTCGCTCCAGGCTATGATCACATCACCTCAGCCATTGGTGCAGCGCAAATCGGCTGGTACGGTACAGCGATGCTCTGCTACGTTACGCCCAAAGAGCATTTAGGCTTACCCAACCGCGAAGACGTCAAAGAAGGCATCATCGCCTACAAAATCGCCGCCCACGCCGCAGACCTCGCCAAAGGTTTTCCGGGAGCACAAATCCGCGACAATGCTATGAGCAAAGCCCGTTTTGAATTTAGATGGTACGACCAGTTCAACATCGGCTTCGACCCTGATCGCGCTCGTGAGTACCACGACAAAACACTTCCAGTAGAAAGTGCCAAAGTAGCCCACTTCTGTTCCATGTGCGGACCAAAATTTTGCTCGATGAAAATATCACAAGATGTTCGTGACTACGCCGCAAAAATCGGTGCAGAAGATGTGAATATTGCGCTGGAAAAGGGCTTGGAAGAGCAAGCTGAACACTTTAAAGAGAGTGGCGGACAGATTTACATGTAAAGAGATTTAGCCCTTGATTTTTAAGGGCTAAATCTCTTATTTTTTGCGTTAAGATACTGCTAAAATTATTTTACATGTAAAAGGGTTTAGATGGAACTTGAATATCTTAAAATTATCATAACAATTTGTCTTGCAGTTCTTGGATGGCTCATTGCACACTCTTTTACGGCTAAACGTGATTTAAAAAACAAACAAAGAGAAATATCAATAACACACCTTATCAATGCTTATCGAATATTAACAAATGATGTCTCTCACAGAGAATTAACCGATGAGCGAAATGAAAAACTTGAAAATATTCTTGCTGATATACAACTCTTCGGCTCACAAGAACAAGTTGAACTTGCAAAAAATTTAGCCGTTACTGTTGCTGCAGGCGGTCAATTTGAACTTGACCCTTTAATAAATAGCTTACGTAATAATTTGAGAAAAGAATTGAATCTTTCAAAAGTTGAAGATAATGTTCAATGGCTTAGATGTGAACGTAGAAAATAAATGCCAATAAACATTTGCCCTTGCTAATTTAAGGGCAAATCATCTCTTCTTTATAGCCAAGAAGGTTTCACATCAACGGGAATTCCATCCGTTTGGGTAAATCCCTCAAGACTGTTTGCCTTAGCTTGAATGCAGATAAAACGAAGCGTAGAGGCATTATCTGCTTTGATACAACGCGCTCCATTTGGGTCAATTCTAAAGGCATCACCCTCTTTGATCTCAAATTCATCGCCGTCAATGTACAGCCAACCCTTGCCACTTAAAACGACATAGACCTCTTCGTTATTTTTGTGGGCATGGACAAAAGGTACACTCACACCAGAGGGAAGTTCGTTGATAGTAACTTCTGAGCCTGTAAGACTTAATGCTTCATGTAGTTCAATACGACCTAATGATGTTACATTACCCAAAGAGCGAACACTATAATTTTTTCCTGATGGATTCATAATTTTTCCTTTTATTTGTGATATATGATTTCTTGTAAAACTTTAAAAATGCATCTATAACGATTGTTAAGCCCTCCTGAAATTTTAGTTTGATATCTAACTAAATAGATAAATATTTACTCTCTCTTCTCAAAATTAACGACAGCTTTTTCAAGTAAGACTTCCAACAACATCGCTTCAGCTTCAGTGAGTCCTTGGTAGGCACATTGGTTCAGCCGCTCAGAAATTGTTTCAAACAAAGGCTTCAATTCAAATCCCTTTGCCGTTAAAGAAACACGGGTAAAAAGGGCGTCATCATCTGATTTTATACGCTCGACATAACCACTCTTCTCAAGTTTTTCAATCAAAACCGTCACCGTTGGTTTGGTTCGATGAATTCTTTTGGCAATTTCGCCCATTTCGTAAGCGTTACCATCAAACAAAAGGCTTAAGATATCGCCATGACTGGGTGCAATGTCAGAGAGTTCATATTTTTTGAGCTCTGCAATGATAAATTTATTGGCTTTTTCAGCCAATCGGCTCGAAAGCGTTATCAGTCTTTGATTTTTCATAAGCAGTATTATAATTAGATATCTAATTAAAGTCAAGCCCGTTTTGATTTTATTTTGTCTTTACATGTAAACCTATATTTGTGCTTCACCGCCGTCTATTTGAATGTCGGCTCCGTTCATAAAACTTGCCCCTTCTGATGCCATAAAAGCAACCACTGCGGCGATTTCGTGGGGTTGTCCCATTCGGCCTAGAGGAACGCGCTCTTTAAGGATGTTAAAAAAAGATTCAACGTTTTCGGGTGATCCTGACAGTGCTCCAAGTCCTTGGGTTGCGGTAGAGCCTGGGCTGATGACATTGACGCGAATGTGACGGTTTTTTAACTCCAGCAACCAACTGCGTGCGAGATTGCGAATGGCGGCTTTGGACGCAGAATAAACGCTAAAGCCTGCTCGTCCTTTCACGGCTGATTTGGATGCGGTGAGGATGATACTTGCACCATCACTGAGCAGTGGTAGTGCACGTTGTACCGTGAAAATTGTCCCTTTGACATTGGTATCAAAAACACGGTAATAATGCTCCATCGTTATGTTCTCCAACATCGAAGTCTCAGCAGCGGCGGCATTGGCAAAAACGATGTCAAGTTTGCCTTTTTGCGCTTGAATGGCAGTGAAGATTTTTTCTAAATCCTCCATGTCAGCGACATCGCCTTGAAGTGCTACGACATCATGACCGATCAGCTGTTCGGCTTTTTGGAGTTTTACAGCATCACGCCCTGTGATAAACACATAAGCACCTTCGTTAGCAAACTTTTCAGCCGTAGCCAAACCAATCCCTGAACTACCGCCTGTGATAAGAGCGATTTTCCCTTCCAATAACCGTTGCATAATTTCTCCTTTATGGGATATTAAAAGATTATACTGTTTGCCATCTCACGAACTTTTTCATGTGAAGCACTGCGAGCCTCTAAAATGTAGGGTCTAAAACTTTCTTGATAATTATTTTGCATAAAGCAGAGCACATTGACTTTCCATTTCCAAAGATCATCCGGTGAGAGATAAAAAAACTTGGGTTGAATATGTTCACGGTAAAAATCTTCGTCCATCCCCATAATGCGCTCAGCTGAAAGAAAAGGTGCTAATGCTAAAAGTTCGGGGAACTCTTTTTCATCACTGAGTTTTTTGTGATTCATAGGACACACTTCTTGGCAAATATCACAGCCGTAAATACACGCGCCAAAGCTTTTTGCCAAAGGTTCATGAGGAAGGTCACGCCCTCCAAAGGTTGTTAAAAAGGAGATGCAACGCATTGGATTCATGGTATAAGGAGCTGAAAGTGATTTGGTAGGACATGCCGTGATGCAACGTTGACATTTTTCAGGACACGAAGGTAAGGTGTTTGTTTCCACAAGCGTCATCTCTTCATCAATCAACCATGCGTACAACGTCACCCACGATCCTGATTCTGTGTAAAAAAAGTTGTTACGACGAATGATCCCTAAGCCCGCTTTCATCGCTGCCCAACGCAACCCTACTAAGCCATACTTTCGCTCTGTTGCTGTTTGAAATCCTAAACTTTTGAGATACGCATCCAACAAAAGTCCTCTTTGAAATTCCTCGGTTTTTTCATTAATCCGTGCATCATACAGATAGGGTCTACCGATATGCCCTGCAAGATTGCTCGGAAGTTTATACTGCCCATATCGCTCGGCGACAACGACAATCGATTTTGCCCAAGGATAAGTTTTCGTAGGATCAATCAAGCGTTTTTGACGCTCATAAAACCCAGATGAGGAAGGAACACTCCTTGTACGCTCTTCAAGTTTACCTTCAAATTCATGCATCATACTTAAAGGGATAATACCACACTTTTCGTACCCTAATTCATACGCTTTGTCCTGTATAGCTTGGGCGATTGTTTGCATCTTTTCCTCTAAACCGCTAAATTTTTAAAGATGATCGTTCCATTGGTTCCACCAAAACCAAACGAGTTGCTCATGGCGTATTTAATTTTTTGCGCACGTGCCTGATTGGGGACATAGTCCAAATCACACTGATTTTCCAAATCCGCTTCTGTGTAGTTAATCGTCGGTGGTAAGATGCTCTCTTGCATCGCTAAGACGGTAATCACCGCTTCGATCATGCCACTAGCACCCAAACAATGCCCCGTTGCACCTTTGGTGGAAGAGACAGGTGGTATGGGTTTACCCGCTAAGAGTTGTTTAATCGCTTCGGTTTCATTTTTATCGCCAACAGGCGTGGACGTTGCATGCGCATTGATATAATCCAAAGCAAAATTCGCATCCCGTTTTTCTGCCATTTTGACCGCTTGTTGCATCGACCGTAACGGGCCTTGTACCGTAGGTGTGGTGATATGGTTGGCATCGCAACTCTCTGCAAAACCCACAATTTCTGCGTAAATTTTGGCATTTCGTTTGATGGCATGCTCGTACTCTTCTAAAACCAAGGTTGCCGAACCTTCGCCCATTACAAAACCATCTCGGTGCTTATCAAACGGTCGTGACGCGGTTTGTGGATTTTCGTTATGGGTCGAGAGAGATTTCATGGAGGCAAATCCTGAAATACCTAAAGCGCAAAGGGCGGATTCAGAACCTGTGACAAGCATGATGTCGGCTTGCTCTAGCATGATGATTCGGCACGCTTCACTGATGGCATGATTGCTCGCGGCACATGCCGTTGAGGAGGAGAGATTGGGACCTTTGAGTCCTAACATAATCGCGATATGCCCGCCTAATAAATTTACCAATGACGCCGGAATAAAAAAAGGAGAGATCCGCGATGAGCCTTTCTCGTGCAAGGTGATAGCACTCTCTTCAATGCGAGGCAAGCCACCTATGGCACTCGCACCGACAATGCCAAAACGCTCAAAATCAATACTACCATCTTCTGGAAAATGCGCATCTTTAAACGCTTCAATAGCCGTTTTAATGCCGAGGTGAATAAATCGATCTGTTTTTTTAACATCTTTTGGATTCATAATGATGGAGGCATCAAACGCTTTGATCTCTCCTCCAAAATGCACTGGCAAAGAGCTTGCATCAAAATTGCTGATCGTTGTTATGCCACTTTTCCCTGCGATAATATTGTCAAATGACGTTTGCATGTCATACCCCAGAGGTGTAATCATATCCATTCCTGTAATGACGACTCTTTTCATAAAATTCCTTTGTAAAATTATTCTTGACCTTGAAGTCAAGTATTATAACATTTATTGACCTTTAGGTCAACTTTTTTCTGCTATAATTCTTGTAAAGGAAATCAATGGCGAAAGAAAAAGATACTAGAACATTATTATTGGAAATTACGTTTGAAGAAGTGTATACCAATGGCTATCAAGGGGCTTCTGTACTGAAAATATTAAAAAAAGCGGGATTGAATAAAGGCTCGATGTATCATTTCTTTGAAAATAAAAAAGAGATGGTTTTAGCCGCCATCAAAGAGAAAACCAAGGAAGTCTTTGGCACCAGATACGAAGATGTTTTAAACCATCACTCTTTGTATTTAGAGCATTTTCAAACCATGTTACTGACGTCATACCCTATTATTTGCGAAAGAGGCTGTCCGTTAGCCAACCTCATACAAGAGATGTCCAACATTGATGCGGATTTTGCGCTTTTATTGAAAGAACGATACGAACGCCTCAGAGAAACTATAGAAAAAATTCTTATCAAAGCCATTGAGCACCATGAATTGGAATGCACCTCATCGTACAATTTATCACTCTTTATACTCAGTGTGGTTGAAGGAGCCATTTTATCGACAAAAGCGATGAAAGATAAAGCAATCTACGACAACACAATCACATCGCTTTTTAGTGTATTAAAGCAAAATCAACATCTTTTTTAAAACAGCGGTTATTTCACGTCAACAAAATGAGGCTACTTTTTCTAGGTTTTTATCTTTACATGTAAAGCGTTTTACTTCACCCCATGATGCGGGTTATCGCCGGTTCGCGCTATGAGTTCGTCCATATTTTCTCCACCGACAAAATAGGCTTTACCAAACCCAAAGGTTGCTTCGCCGTAAGTCACTTTGAATTCGTACAGATTAAAGTCGGTCATTTTTTTGAGCGTGTTTACCATTTTGGCATCAAATTTTTTCGCAAACAAACCCAGCACTTCTTCAAAACGCTCTGTCCAACGGACGATTTTGGTGCTATCGCATTGCAACGAGACGCGTTTTCTGGCAAATAAGTTTTCGGTTTTGCTCTCATCTTCCACGAAAAAAAGTGATGCTTTGGGATTTCGTTGAATATTTTTGGCATGCGTGGCAATGTCGGAAATGTAGACGTAAAAACGGTTGTTGTCATACACGTAAGGGGCGTACGAGCTAAAGGGATCTCCTTTTGCGTCCAGTGTTCCGATGATGGCAGTTCGAATGTTGGCGATAAACTCTTTCATAGTGTCTTCTTTTTTTATTTCATTGTAGCACGAAAGAGTAAATCTTTTGGCTCTTATTTTCGTTACAATACCTTTTTAAAAATCGTTACATGTAAAGAGTCTTTGTCATGAATATCGTTGTTGCGATCTTGTCGATTTATGTTTTTATTCTCTTTGGGTTTATCGCGAAAAAAATCTTTAAAGAGCAGATACAAGAGCGCGGCATGAGCATTATTACCGTCTATTTTCTACACCCCATTTTTTCTTTTTGGGGGCTTTCTACTAAACAAATTACGCTCTCTTTACTGCAAGTACCGTTTTATTATGTGCTGATCTCATGTATAACGATCTTTCTTGGCTATATTTTTGCGCGACTTTTTTTTAGCGATGACAAAGAAAAAGCGATCATGAGCATTGCTGTCGCCATTGGCAATACGGGCAATCTTGGCATTCCTTTGGGCATTGCGCTCTTTGGTGAGGAATCGATCATCTACACCAGTATGATCAGCGTTGCCAATACCTTTATGACTTACACTTTGGGCGTTTTCTTCTACTCTGGTGGCACATCCAATCTCAAAGCTTCACTGCTCAACATCGTCAAACTTCCTGTCATCTGGGCGTCATTCATCGCCCTCGCGCTCAATTTTGCGCATGTTCAGATTCCACCGACGATTTTTAAGTCATTGGAGATGGGTGCATACTGTATGATCGTGCTTCAACTCATCGTTTTTGGTATGTATCTGTGCAATGTCAAAATCAAAGCGCTCAATTATAAATTGCTTTTACATGTAAACCTTGTGAAGTTTATCTTCGCACCTTTACTCAGTGCGTGGATACTCTTTTATCTTCTTCCACTCGAACCCTTAGTCGCAGCCATCTTACTGATTCAGCTTATCATGCCTTTGGCACTCAATAATATCAATGTCGCCGCCATCTACGACTGCAAGCCTGTTGACGTAGCTTCATTGGTTTTTTTTACTTCATTTATTTTCATCCCGTATCTTATGTTTATTAGCTATCTTTTACACTATTTTCATATCGTTTCACTCTAAAAATTTATTTTTTTTATAGCTTTATTTGCCTCGCTTAGCAGTATAATTTCATGTTTATTTTATCTCACCCACACGTATCTGTGCTATCAAAAGGAAACTGTATGATCTCAAGTCATCAAGGCGTATCCCCACGCATCGACCCTACCGCGTATATAGCGCCTAACGCCATGGTCTATGGCAATGTCACCATCGGTGCGAATGTTCGCATCATGTTTGGAGCGCAAATCATCGCAGAAGGTGGGTCAATTACTATTGGCGAAGAGTGTGTTATCATGGAAAATGCCGTACTTCGAAGCCTTGATAATCACCCCTTAACCATTGCGAACAACTGTCTGATCGGTCCACATGCCCATGTCGTTGGCTGTGTTTTGGAAGAGGAAGTATTTGTTGCGACCAGCGCCTCTGTTTTACATGCTTCTCATGTCGGCGCGCGCAGTGAAATTCGCATTGGCGCAGTGGTTCACATCAAATCGCACATCAAACCGGGCAGTATGGTTCCTATTGGCTGGGTCGCTGTAGGCAATCCTGCGGAGATACTTCCAACAGAAGAGCATGAGTGCATCTGGCGCATCCAAAAACCTCTCAATTTTCCTCTCAGTGTTTACGGACTCGATCGTGATGAAGCAACCACTAAAAGAGTCACACAAAAGCTCTGTGCTAAACTCTCAAGCCTTAAGGAAGACTAGACTTTACGGTACAAATGAGTGATTTTTACATAATCGTAAAAATCACTCAACAGCAAATAACGCATTCCAATATCTTCAAAACGTTTGAGCATGACCGCATCGCCTGCATTGTAAAGATTGGCACTTTCTAAAAACTCTTTGGGATAACGCTTCTTTTCGAATGGGTACTCCGAAAAGCAGTGCATAAAATTGGCAAAAAGATTGTTAATAATCAGCTCTTTGGTAGGAGTTGGTGCATGCAAATAGTCTTTGACCTTTTCAAACTCTTTACAGATATACTCTAAGCATTGCTGCATGCGTCACTGCTTAAACAGGCGTTGATATTTTGGGGTGTTGGCATCTTTACATGTAAAAGCAAATTTAGCCGTGGAATATCGAAACCGCAGAGCTTGACATCACCTATTTGTAAGAGTGGCCGACGGATTAAGATAGGCTCGCTCACCATCTTTTCGATAAGACTCTCTTTGGTGTAATCTTCTAATGTAAACGTTCCCTCTTTGAGTTGTGGCGCAAAAGGGTTGAGCATCTCTTGGGGAGTTAATCCGTGAAAAAAAGACTCCAATGTGGGTACATCCCAAGGCGTATCCAAAAGGCTTCGCACTTCAAATGAAACACCGTATTCACGTAAAAGTGCTTTTTGACGTGCATTGCCGCTACAACCTATTTTTTCGTAAAAGATGACCTGCTTTGGCGTCGTTGAAAACATTATCACTCCTTTGCGTTTAGAGGGCTCTATGCAAATGCCATGCCATACTGATTGTAGCCTAAACCATGTAAGGAATGTCTAACGAGGCGTCTCTATCTTTCGCACCAAAGTCAAAATCGCTCTTTACATGTAATTTTAAAAGCTCTTTTTCGATGATTTTTTGCTGTAACAGATGGTAATTGCCACTTCTCAAATGCGCTACAATCTCCGCTTTATAGTAACTGATGATGATCGGATGCAAGCGCTCTTGATGCTCTACCAAAAAATGAATCAAGGTTTTAATCTGTGAAAGCTCATACGTTTCGATCTTTTCAAGTTTGCGCAAAAGATTGCGCACAAATTGCTTTTGGTGGTACGCTTCACTCATGTACAAAAGCTTCGATGCCGCAAAGATGTCCGCACTCTGTTCGGAATAGTTGTACAAATAACGAAAATGCTCACACACCAGTTCCGTATATTGCGGATAATGCTTCAGTACAAACACCAACTCTTTTAAATCTCCATCAATAAGCACTTGAAACAGGGTTGCCGTACGCTTTTTGATCTTATCCCAATGGCCACCTTCACTGTTTGATTCGCCTAAAAACGTCTCAAAATGCTTCAGATCAAACGCTTCGTCCATAATTTCAATCCTTTATACGCCTTTAGAGCCAAGCTCTAAAAGCTACGCTAACGCTATGTTCTCCTCGGCGGAGTGCCCGCGCACCTTTGGTGCTTTTTTATGTATTTTATCGCGTTATTAATGCCTGTGTTAATTTTTCCATCGCTTTTTTTTGCAAAAGATGCAAAGAACTCTGTGCAATCCACGTTAAAGTTTCATCGTGAATGTACGTTAACAAACGTGCATCAATTTCTCTCTTGTACTCAATGGCATACTGTAAATACGCTTTGAGATCATCCACCGAACTCTCTTCAATGACTTTGAGTTTGAGAAAAAGAGCTTCCCAAGCCACCTCATCTAAAAGCGCTTCGGCGGTGCGAATGAACCGAGATGCTTCAACTAAATTGGCTTCGATGTCATTCCATTTGCGCCCATTTTTGAGCTGATCCATCGCTACGGGTAAAAAGATAGGCACGCGTTCTAAAACCGCATTGAGTTCGCTAAAGTCACTATCGACAAGGGCGCGAAAAAGCATGCGCGTTCGATTTTTAATCTTCACGCGAAGCTCTTCGTTGCGAATCACATCAGGATGCAAGCGCTCAAATCGCTCTAAGGCACCTAAGCGTGAATGATTGAATGCCATAATGGAAACAAGCGGTTCAGCATCGCTAATCTGGTCTGGATGCGAGCCACTCGGTCTGCAAAATGCCCAATACAATCTCGCTTCCATGTCGCTATGATGAATGTAGCGCGCATCGCCCAACGCTTCAAAATCGGGCGCGTCTTTGAGGGCATCGACTTCCTCTTTATAAGTTAAATTGGATAACTCTTCCATACCGCTCAAACTTTGCACCATTTTTTTTCTGACTCAAAACAAAAAGCGTCTCGCACACCAAAGAACGCCCAATGTCAAACTCGCCATCGCTAAGTACCATCAACAACTGCTCGCTTCGAATAGCATAATGGGTATCGATAAAATCCAAAACGGCATTAAAATTCGTCCCGCCATCGCTTTTGGGAATAAAGAGATTTTCAGAGTTGATTGGATTGAAACTATCAAAACTGACGATGAGCTCTTCTTTTACATGTAAATCAAAGGGCAACAGCGTCACGCTGTATTCGTAAAACGATTCGCACACCTCTTTGACGATGCCCAAAAAGGTTTGATACTCGTCTAAACTCACGCTTCCAGAGCTGTCAATCGCGATAATAAGCTCCAACTGCTCCTTACTTTTGTGCGTACTGGGCAGGTAAATGCCTTGTTGAAAATACTTACGATTAGGCCTGTTATACGTCACGGTTTTTTCAAAAAGTGCTGTAATCAAAAACTCTTTAAGAACATCGTAGAGGTCAATGTTTGGTTTGAGTAAAGTGTCGATTTCAATGCGCAAACTGTCGTAGGCTTTCGTCGCTTGCTTGGCAATGCTGAGTGCTTGAATGATGATATTATCAAGCTTTTCCTTCGCCTCGGAGCTTTGCAGACTCTCGTTGGAGCTTTCAAGGTCGTGCTTGGTTTCATCGTAAATAAACGACTTCTGCTTTTCGTTTTCATCTTTCTCAGAACTGGGCTGTTTCTCTTGCTCTTTGTAAAGGATCTCGTACACCTCTTCCACGCTGAGACCGCTCATATCGGCATCGAAAATCTCATCACTTGGCATTACACCCACGTGGTCAAACTCGCTTAAAATAAGGTTGATAACCACGTCACAACTTTGATTCCAAACGAGTTCTTCACGCGCTTTTCGACGTGCTGGGTGCTTTAAAACAATATGCAACAACGTGTGTGCGTAGAGATAAATAATCTCCTCTTCGCTGTAACGTGAGAGTTTTTCTTCATCAATGCTCAGCGAAAAGCCATCCGTTTGAAACGCACTTTTGGCATTCGTGATATAGCGTGTCGGAACGGAGAGCGCAAGGACTGACAAAAAAGGATGGTTAAAGAGAAAATGAATGCGTATTCTCTCAAACAACGCTTTGTGCAACTCAGATGATGTAGTCGCCATAACGCTCCATCCATGCATCAAAACTCTCTAGCGTGGCGATCTCTTCATCTTTGATAATCAAGTCTTTGATGAGCATCACCGCAAACTCAGTCGGCAGATGTTTAGAGTACGCCAAAAGATGTTCCGCTTGAGAAAGCACCGTGTAGCGTTCAATCAGTGCGGCGCAGAGCGCATACAACGCACTGGGCTCATTGGGGATTCCTAGTGTCTCGCCCGCTAAGATAGCGTCAACATCGGGCAGTGTTTTATAGACATTGACAAACGCAATAAACTCAACCCCCGCGGCATAGCCGATGGTGCCGTAAATAATGGGATGAATACTGTGAATGTCAGTGGTATTTTTAAGGATATGGGAGAGCATATTCCACGCTCGTGGAGAGCAAAAAGCAGGATTTGTCTCGGTATAAGAGGGAATTTCAGAACTTAAAAGATCGGGGCGAAAGGCTAAAAAACCGATGATAAAATGATGCACATCATGTTTCATCGCCCAAAGTTTAAAGTCATCAAATTTTGCCTCTAGCACCAGATGCACCATGCGGTTACTTAAAGGTGAAGGGAGTTTAAAGACAATGCCTTTGTCATTGATTTTATTGCCCGCACAAACGATGCGCCACCCTTTGGGAAGGCTATATTCGCCAATTTTACGATCCAGTACCAGCTGATAAATCGCCGCTTGCACCGAAAGCGGTGCAGAGTTGAGCTCATCTAAAAACAAAATGCCCTCACTCTTGGCATCAGTGGGCAAAAAAACAGGCGGCATCCAAACGGTTTGATGCTCTTTGATGGTGGGGATTCCCCGTAAATCCACCGCGTCGAGTTGGCTGAGGCGCACATCCATGATTTCAAGCCCCTCTTGTTTGGCGATGTCATTGACGATGTAGGATTTCCCAATGCCAGGGCTCCCGTGCAAAAAAACAGGCGTATCGGTTTTGAGTAAAACACTGAGTTGTTTGTAAAGTTCAGTTGTTCCAATGGCAGGTGTGATCATCACACAACCTTACGCAAGTTTACTCTCTTTGAGCAACAAAGAGAGGTCATTGTTAAACTGGTTGCACAGTGCAATGAGTGCGCTACGAGAGGCATCATCCAGAATAAAACGGGTTTCGATCATTTCATACATTTTGGTGGTGTCGTTGAAGAGATTTTGCATCACCTCTTCTTTTATTTTTGCTTCAAATTTTCCCATTATCACCCTTTAAAATCTTTACATGTAAACGTAAGATGTTATGCAAAAGTTATGCCAATAGAAACAATGCGCTAAGCATCTCATACCTTAATAAACAATTTAAACAAAATAAACTATAATAAGACGTATACACCAAGGTTTGGAAGAGTTTTTGCTTTGTTAGCTTAACCATCTGTAAAGGAATAGCATTGGACGCAGTCGATCAAGAGTATGTCGCACGCAAACTTCTCTCCGGTTTTGAAAATCTTTTAGACATTAGTGTTGATTTTGTGGCGGAACTTGGCACGACCAATATTACGATTCAAAAGCTTTTAAAACTTGAAAAAGGTTCTGTCATTGACCTTGAAAAACCTGCCGGTGAAAGTGTTGAACTCTACATTAACAACAAAATCTTTGGTAAAGGAGAGGTTATGGTGTACGAGAAAAACCTCGCCATTCGTATCAATGAAATTTTAGACTCCAAAACCGTCATCCAATACTTCAAAAAAGAGAATCTATGAGAATTTTCTTTGCACTTTTAGCATTATGGTCATGGGTAAGTGCTTCCAATTTGTTAACGTATAACGTTTATGAGCGAAGTGACCGTGTCGATATTATGCTCTCGTTTGATGCTCCGCATGAAGGTAGTATCTCTCAAAAAAGTGATGCCACGACTATGACGCTCACCATCAATGATCTTGGCTACGATAAGATGATCGAAAAGAGCATTAACTCCAATATTATTCAAGAACTTACTATTATTCCAGAAAAAAACAATACCCTCAAAGTGGTGCTCAAAAGCGATAAAAAAGTCAGTGTTGTTGCCTCTAAAACGGTTGATGGCTTTGGACTTCGCATACGAAGTAGCATTATGCAAGGTCCTACACAAAGCTCAGATGCTGTCACTTCACCGCTCCCTACATCATCGACGTCTTCAACGGATTTTATTGATACCCGCTACATTCTCGTTATCATTGTTTTACTCGCCTTAGTTGTACTGATGTTTTGGATTAAAAGACGCCTTGGCATCCAAACACTTAAGCCTATGTCGGCCAAAGGTGGCAATGGCAAATCGTGGTTATTTAACCCAAAAACAGGGACACAACAAGAGGTCAATGTGCTTCATAAAAAACAGATTGACAACCAAAATAGCGTGGTGCTGTTTGAATACGGAACCATACGCTACCTTGTCATGACAGGAAATTCCAATGTTCTATTGGAAAAATTTCAAAATGGTGAAGTTAAGGATGATAACGATTTTGAAAAAGTTTTTGAAGAGAACCGTAGGCGCTTAGATGACTACCTCAAAATTCAAGACAATAAACTCAGCACGTATAAAAATAAGGCTTCAGCGGATTACACTCCTTATGATGAGACACGTTAAGAGCTTATGACCATAGCTATTTCCATTTTGTCTATTTACGCCTTCATTTTGCTAGGCTTTATGGCAAAACGAATGCTTAAAGAGGAGATGAATGAAAAAGGAATGATCCTTCTTTCCATCTACTTTTTACAGCCAATGCTCTCTTTCTGGGGACTCTCAAGCCGACCCATTGATTTTTCACTGCTTCAAGCGCCTTTTTGGTATTTAGCCTATCTCTTTAATGTGTGTCCTCATCAGTTCCGTGATTGCATTGATTTTCTTTAAAGAGGACATTAAAGAAAAATCCATCATCACGATCTGTGTTATCATTGGCAATACGGGCAATCTTGGTATTCCTTTAGGTATCGCACTTTTTGGCGATGACTCTATTTTATACATGAGTATGATCAACATCACCAATGTTTTTATCGTTTATACCCTCGGTGTCTTTTTCTACTCCAGAGGTAACTTTAGCATCAAACAATCACTTTTTAACATTGAAATTACCGGTCATCTGGTTTGCTAGCATTGCACTTTTTATGAATATTTTCGACATTCATCTTCATCCTGCGATGCAAAAGCCTTTGGAAATGGGCGCATACTGCACGATGGTTATTCAACTGGTCATTTTTGGTATGTACCTTTACAATATTAAATTGCGCGATATTAACACCAAACTTCTTTTACATGTAAGCCTTATTAAGTTCATTATTACCCCTCTGATTGCAGGCGTTATCTTGTTTGGCTTGCTTAATTTAGAACCCATGGTTGCCACACTTATTTTTATTGAACTGGTTGTGCCTCTGGCTGTTACCAACGTCAATTTAGCGGCATTGTATGAGTGCAGACCTTTGGATGTCACCGTACTTGTTTTTTTTACATCGCTGATTTTCATACCCTTTTTTATTCTTATCAGCAACCTTTTACACTATCTTAATATCATCAATTTACCATGAACATTAACGATAAAGACGCACGGGTTAAATACATTAGAGCATTGGAACGCTTTATGGGCAGCTGTGTCAATGCGCTTAAAAATGAAAATTTTGATTTTCTTTTGTTTGTCAAGCGTGCAGAGAAAGGGCTTAAAACATTGCAAAAGGTTGAACCTGTAAGACTTGATTCTACCTATACCAATTTATTGCAAAATTACGTTACCTTGGTTTCTAATAGCATTGTTAACCTCGAAGAGATAGACATTGAAGAGACGCACAAACGTCTCTTAAAAGAGGCTAATTTACTGGAGAAAGAGAAATATCGAGGGAGTTATAAAAAGGATAAACACAAAGCGCAAGGCTTTGATGATGGCTATTGAGCAAAAAAAGTTGCAATCGCTTCTCGCATAAGCACTTCATCTTCAATGCGGTTAATTTTATCTCTAAATTCAGACGCTTCACGAAACCCTTTTGAGTACGTATGTAAATGCTTACGAAAAATAGCAAGTCCTTTTTCACCGTAAAAATCTATCATGGCATCATAATGCTCTAGCACTATTTCTAAAATTTTTGTTTTTTCCACATGAGACAGTTCATTTTTGATTTGGTAAAAAATCCATGGATTTCCAACAGCACCTCGCCCAATCATCAAGCTGTTGCATCCTGTGACCTCTTTTACATGTAACGCTTTTTCATAGCTAACGATGTCGCCATTGGCGATCAGAGGGATTTTAACAGACGCACGTGCTCGCGCTATGGCTTGATAGTCAACTTCCGCTTTATACGCTCCTGCACGTGTACGTCCGTGCATACTCATAAAATCAACTCCAGCACTCTCACATGCCTTTGCAATCTCTTCAGGAATTTTGGTCGTAAAGCCTAGTCGTACTTTAGCACTGGTGTAGCGTTTGTTAGAATAAGTCTTAATCGTCTCAATGATTTTTTGCATATGCGGAAGGTTCAGTAGCAGTGATGAACCTGCTTCTTGGGAGATAATCTTAGGCACAGGACATCCACAGTTTAGATCAATCCCATCAATACCCTCAATATCATTCAGGGCTAGCACAGCCTCTTTAATCGACACTAAATCAGATCCTGCAATTTGTACAATGTAGGGTGTTTCTAAAGGCGATTTGGTGAGCATTTTAAAGGTTTTTTCGGAACCATAACGCAGCGCATTGGCACTGATCATTTCAGAAAAAGTGACATCTGCCCCAAATTTTTTAACAACAGAACGAAATGGAAGGTCGGTAAAACCAGCAAGAGGTGCAAGGGCTAAAATGCCCTTACTAAAGTCTATCTCATGAATCATAAACGCAAGAATTTTTCGATATCAATATTTCTGCCATGATCTCGTAAAAATAGAATGGTTTTAAATTTCACAAAATCTTCAGGATCAGAGTTGAGTAAAAGATCACGAATTTTATCAATCATCTGAAGATCATAAAGTACATACAAGTATGCATCCGCTGCAACCGCACCTTTAGAATTGTAAAGTTTTTCAAAGAGTGCGATGAGTGCATCTGGGGTGAGTTTAATTTTGATTTCATGGGCTAGTTCAAGGTAATCTGCACGATCTGCATTGAAATGCTCTAACATATCTTCAATGGATTTTATATCCATATCAAAACTGTCATCAGCATCCAAATAACGCTCCATCATGCGACGGAAAGTACGTTTTTCTGGTGGAAAATCATATCGTTTAATTTCATTAAAGCTTGCAAAACCAATCAACGCATCATATGCTTGACGGCAGAGTTCATTATCAAGCTCTTTACAATTTTTCAATACTTCAAGCGCAAAACGCGGTTCAACTTTAAGGCGATTAATACTGTTTTGAATGACAAGAGGGTTTGCTTTAGCCAATCTGTATTTTTTAAGATCTTCATAATTACCATTGGCGACACTGACGGCTAGGGCACATACCTTAGCAACATCTTCTTCAAGAAACGTTGTAGGGAGAGCTGGATCAAAGCGCATACATTGAAGAACTTTACCTGCAAATTTAAAACCTTCTGTTTTATAAGAAGTCGTAACTTCTTCTCCCAAAATACGATTTTTAGTCGCTTCTTGAAAGAGTTCATTATCTTTTTTCAATGCTCTTTTGTACAAAAAATCTTTAAAATTATAAAATACCAAATGCCCGATAGAACCAATAACCAAAAATAAAATGGGAAGAACAATCCAAAACGCTACAGGTAGAGTCATTGAGAAACTAAACAGCTCAAGTGTAGTGCTGCCACCATTAAAACTATAGACATAAAGTCCAATAGCTAACATATAAATTAGTGATACAAGAAAATAGCGTTTGATTCCCATGTCTTCCTACCTACTTATTTTTTGCTGATTTTTCAATAATCTCACGGCATACGATGCAATAACGTGCATGTGGCTTAACTTTGAGTCTTTGAAAACCAATTTCCTCTTCGCACATTTCACAAATGCCGTAACTGCCATTTCTGATTTTATTAAGTGCAAATTCTATCTCGCTAAGCTCTTTCATTTGTTGTGTACTGATAGCCTGCTCGATCATACGGTCTGTACTGACCGAAGCATGATCTGCTTCATCACCGACATCGGTATCTTTAAGATCATTGATTTCCCGCATGGAGTCTTCAATATTCTTTTTAATTTGGACTCTTCTCTCTTTCAGAAGGTCTTCGAAATGCTTTAGCTCGTGCTCTCTCATCCTTTGTTTCCTTTACAAAAAATTGACCTGAAATAAACCTACATTATAATCAACTATTTATGATAGGGATGGTTGTTTTTTATACACAATCCCCTATAAATCTGTTCAAATAAAACCACCTTCGCGATTTTGTGCGCATATGTTAATCTACTTAAACTTATAATCTTTTGAGTTTTACCTAAAAAGGCATCTTCAAACCCAAAAGCACCGCCGATAAAAAAATTAATCGTAACATCTTGATCAAAGAGAGAACTAAATTGTTCGCTGCTTAGCTGTTCACCTTCTACATCAAGTGCGACATTGTACCCTTTTAAATGGGATTCATACGCTTTTGTGTAGGAAATCTTAGCTTCTTTCTCTCCGATCATTTGTGCTGTCGCGATTTGCTTATTAAAAATCTTAATTTCTTCAACTTTAGCAAAGCGAGAAATCATCTTGGTGTATTCGCACGCGATAGCATCTAATGCTTTATCGCTGCTCTTTTCGATCGTAAAGACCTTTACATTCATGCTTTGAGTCTTAGCTCAAATGCATCATTTTTACAACTCTCACCCAAAAGCTTTAACAGATCTGCTACCACTTTTTTCATATCAGTACGGGTAACAATCATATCAATTAAACCATGTTCAAGTAAAAACTCTGCTTTCTGGAATCCTTCTGGTAGATCGGCACCAATGGTCTGTTTAATCACTCTTTGTCCAGCAAACCCAACCAGAGCACCTGGCTCTGCCATGATTATATCGCCCAAAAAGGCAAACGATGCACTGACCCCTCCCATGGTTGGATCGGTAAGAATGGAAATATACGGTAATTTAGCATCCGCTAGTTTGGCAAGAGCAGCGGAAGTTTTAGACATTTGAAGTAATGAAAATGTACTCTCTTGCATACGTGCGCCACCACTGGCACTTACGATCACTAAACCTTCTTTATTGGCCATAGCGCGGTTGATGGCACGAACGATTTTTTCCCCTTCAACAGAGCCTAAACTTCCACCCATAAAGGCAAAATCAAAAACAACAATTTGTGCATTCACACCATCAATACGACATGAACCACAAGCAACTGACGAATTATTACCTGTCTTTTCTTGCGCCTCTTCAATACGTTTTTTATACGATTTTTTATCCACGAATTTAAGAGGATCAATCGGCACTAAATTGGTATCAAACTCAACAAAACTACCTTCATCACATAATTGTTCAATACGTTGTTTTGCTGAGATACGCATATGAAAACCGCATTTAGGGCATACATTAAAACGTTGTTCAATCTCTTTATAATACATTAATGATTGGCACGCACTACACTTAACCCAATGGCTTGGAGCTTCGCTTGGGGTAGATTGTGCTTTTCGGATCTTAGAGAAAATTTCTGCAAATCGCATAAGTTTTTATCCTCTTTTAAAGCTAATTGCTTATAAATAAACTTTTTATTTTAGCAAAAATTTCCTTATCTTTGCTTACAAGGAAAATATCGCCTTCACAAAACGTGTAAAGATCCTCACACATAAAGAGCCCCGCTTCTATATCATACGTGCGCATTTTACCTTCATACAAAACAAACGAAACATCGTGTGCATAAGCTAGAGAGAGGGCAAAAGCACCAGGAGAACGGTACTTAATTTTAGCAATTTTGAGCGTGTCATGTACCTTAAGTGAACAGTAAGATCGCTCAAAAATTCCCACCTTTGAAAAAGCATTACATGTAACCAGACTCAAGGTATTTTTTTCTAATTTTCCACGGCGCAAACCCATTTCATCTTTGATAAAAATATCGCCATTGGCAAGATTAGTAATGACTGCTTTAGTGCATTTATCATTTTCAAAATAGGCAATAGAGGTGCCATAATAAGGAATATTTGAAAGCAGATTATCACTGCCATCTATGGGGTCAAGTACAATACGAATAGAGGAAGTAGGATTTTCAATCACCCCACTCTCCTCGGATACAATCGTTCCAAACGGCAAAAGGTAATGAATAAAAATTTTTTCTGCCACCAGATCAATGCCTGAACTCACATCTCCTCCTGCTCCAAGCGCAAAAGATTGATAATGAGACTCTTCCAACCCTTTTACATGTAAAAGCTGAAAGAGCTCTCTGTTCGCTTGCAGTGCGGATTCAATAAAGCTCACGTATTATCCAAGCAATTTTTTAATCATGTGCAATGCGGCTTCTTTACCCTCTTTTGCTGCCGTAACAACCAGGTCAGAACCCCGCTTACAATCCCCACCTGCATAAACACCTGATTTCGTTGTTTGATATTCACTATTAACCACAATGACGCCTGTTTTTGAAACTTCAATGCCATTTTCAGCTAAGAAAGTCGGAACGGCTGGAGTAAATCCAAGGGCAAATATAATGACATCCGCATCTACCCTAAATTCGCCACCTTTAACAATTTCAACACATTGACGGCAGTTGGCATCTTTCGCACCTAGGATGGTTTTATTCATATCAATCCCGATCACTTGTCCATCAGAGTTGACTAAAATCTCTTTTGGCGTAACGTTATAGACAAACTCTGCACCCTCTTCAATGGCATTTTTAAACTCTTTTTTTGAGCCTGGCATATTGTATTTATCGCGTCTATAAAGGCAAGTCACACTTTTGGCACCTTCACGAATGGACGTTCGTAAACAATCCATTGCCGTATCACCACCACCAATGACCACGACATTTTTACCTTTGACTTCAAATTTTTTATCGTAACTCTCGCTGAAAAGTTTTTTCTGAATAGAGCGTAAAAAATCAATTGCCATAAAGACACCATTTGCATTTTCATTGGTAACATTGGCTTTGCGAGGATTTTCAGCTCCTATGCTTAAAAAGAGTGCATCATGACTATGGGCAATCTCATCAAAGCTAATGTCTTTACCGACATTTGTGTTTACATGTAACGTCATACCTGCGTCTTGAAGCCATCTCACACGACGTGCTACGACTTCTTTATCAAGCTTAAAACCAGGAATCCCATACGTTAAAAGTCCACCAGCCCTATTTTGTCTCTCATACATACTGACGGCAATACCCGCTCTTAGAAGATAAGTTGCACATGCAAGACCCGCAGGTCCCGCACCAATGATAGCGACTTTTTTCTTGGTCGTAATACCTGGGAAAGTAGGTTTAAGACCTTTTTTAAAGCCCTCTTCAGAAATAAAGGTCTCAATCGCGCCAATCGTAATGGCACCATGCCCGTCGTTCAGTGTACAATCCCCTTCGCATAAACGATCTTGTGGACAAATACGCCCTGTAATCTCAGGATACGGATTGCTCTCATTGGAGAGATTAAACGCAAGATCGCGCTTCATGGCACTGGTTGCTTTGAGCCAAAAAGGAATGTAATTATGCAAAGGGCATTTGCTATGACAAAAAGGATCACCACACTGGATACAACGATCCGCTTGCAAAGAGGCGTCTTCTTTACTCAAAACTTCATAAATTTCTTTAAAATCTTTGACTCTATCTCCGCTTGAGCGTTTTCTAGGCTCGCATCTCTCTTCATTAATAAAATTTTGCATCTTAGTCTCCTTGCTCCGGATTGAGTGGCACCTTCGTCATATCTTTAGGTCGCACTATCCAAAAATCTCTTACCGCGTGGCGGAAATTCTCTAAAATTTGTGTTGCTTTAAAGCTTGCTGTTTCATTAATATGTGTTCTAAGTAAACGCTTAAGGAAGTGGCGTGCTTCATCCATATCATCCGTATCAATACGCTCTGCGATGACAAGCTCTTGGTTGAGTTTATCAATAAAATCACGAGTTTCATCGTAAACAAATGCGACACCACCCGTCATACCAGCGCCAAAGTTTACACCCGTATCGCCGAGAATGGCAACCACACCGCCGGTCATATATTCGCACGCATGATCTCCCGTACCTTCAACGACAGACGTTGCACCGGAGTTTCTAACACAGAAGCGTTCTCCAACATTACCAGCAATATAAAGCTTGCCACCGGTTGCGCCATACAAACAGGTATTACCAGCACAAGAGTAACCTCGACCTTGGTATTTTGGGGCAATAACGATTTTTCCACCGTTCATACCTTTGCCCACATAATCATTTGCTGTCCCTTTAAGGTTGATGCTAATACCATTGGCTAAAAATGCCCCTAATGATTGTCCAGCAACACCATTGAGTCGAAAGACGATACTGTCATCTTTAAGACCTTTGTTACCGTAAAATTTCGCAATTTCACCACTGATGAGTGTTCCAAAACTACGATTGGTATTGCAAATACTTTTATGCATCACAATTTTTTCATCTGGATTTTCAATCACTTTATAGACGTCTTTTAAAATCTCTTTTTCAAATTCATTTTTATCAAATGGATCATTGGACTTACCATTGTGGGTATTTGGACCTTCCAATCTCATAAGAATAGAAGAAAAATCAAATTTTTTCGCAAAGGCATCATCAATCACACTCAAAAGATCACTTCGTCCGATAATATCTTCCATCCGTGTGTAACCAAGATGCGCAAGTATTTCTCTCACGTCTTCCGCTAGGAGCGTAAAGAAATTGATGAGTTTATCTACTGTTCCAACAAAATGCTCTCTTAATTTCTCATCTTGTGTTGCCACGCCTACTGAACAGCGGTTTAAGTGACAGACACGAAGCACTTTACAACCAATGATCGTCAACGAGAGTGTGCCAAACGCATAACTCTCTGCACCCAAAAGAGCGGCTTTAATGACATCTAAACCTGTTTTTAAACCACCATCGGTTTGAAGATGAACACTATCCCGTAAATGGTTTGCTTTAAGGGCATTATGGGCTTCACTTAAACCAATTTCCCAAGGATTTCCCGCAAATTTGATAGAAGTCAGTGGTGCAGCACCCGTACCACCGTCGCCGCCGGAGATGATGATTTTATCAGCATACGCTTTGGCAACACCTGCGGCAATCGTTCCAACACCCGCAGTGGAAACCAGTTTAACGGTAATAATCGCTTCGGGATTGATCTGCTTCATATCGAAAATAAGCTGTGCCAAATCCTCAATCGAATAAATATCATGATGTGGTGGCGGTGAAATTAATGTCACACCTGGAATAGTGTAACGAAGGCTTGCAATAAGAGGCGTTACTTTATGCCCTGGAAGTTGTCCGCCTTCACCTGGTTTTGCCCCTTGCGCTACTTTAATCTGAATCTCTGTAGCAGAGCGCAAATACTCAGGAGTCACACCAAAACGACCCGATGCGATCTGTTTAATACGTGAGTTTTTATTACTTTTAAGACGTTCAGGCGATTCACCACCTTCACCAGAGTTGCTCATACCACCAATTTTATTCATCGCTTCGCCCAAAGCTTCATGCGCTTCAGGAGAGATGGAACCCAAACTCATGGCAGCAGTTGAAAAACGTTTAAAGATAGCTTCTTTAGACTCTACTTTATCTAACGTAATAGGCTCGCGATCAGATTTAAGTTCAAAAAAATCTCTGATCATTTTTAGTCCACGATTATTGATTAGCTTCGTAAACTCTTGAAAATCCTTTTTCTCACCACTCATCGTAGCTTTATGAATCGCATGGATAGCATTAGGATGGTAGTCATGATGCTCTTGCCCATCAATATATTTATAAAATCCACCAATTTCTAATGGGAAAAGTTTTTTAGTCAAATTAAGCTCATACGCATGATGATGATTACGACTTAAACGCTCTTCAATATCCTCATAACCAAGACCAGGAATAAGAGAAATTGCACCGTCAAAACATTCATGAACGACATCTTTTCCAAGACCTAACACATCAAATAATGCAGAATTTCGATATGACGCAAGCGTTGCAATACCCATCTTTGACATAACTTTTAAAAGCCCTTGGCCAAGAGCATGATTCACATTTTTGAGTTTCGTTCTAATCTCATAAGAACCCATTTCACTTTTTTTTACATTCATCTAAGATGGTACCATAGAGTAAATAAGGATAAATAGCACTTGCACCAAAGCCAATCATGCAAGAACATGAATGTGTGTCAAGTGCCTCTCCAGAAATTGCTATAATCGAAGTCAATGAGCGTACACCTTCATCGAGAAGCACTTGGTTAACACGACCAATGACTAAAAGCATCGGTATTGGTTTAAGTTTTGCATTTATTCCACGATCATCCAAGAAAATAATACGAATACCCTCATTTTTAACCGCTTGTGCAATGTCATACGCTAAATCCTCCAGACTACCTTTGAGATTGTCTTCAAAAAGTGTTGAGAAGTAGCGATTTTTATATTCATCTTTATAACGTGCTTTGCTTGGATCACCAAAAGAGTCTAAGAGTTCAAATTTTTCTTGCATCAATATTGGTGAAATTGATTTAATACGAATAGCATGTTCTTGATCTTCATCTAAGATATTGCGAATCTCTCCAAAGCTCGTATTTAGACTCATAACTACTTTTTCACGAATAGGGTCAATTGGAGGATTGGTAACTTGCGCAAATTTTTGTTTGAAGTAGTCACTAAAATTGCGTTGTACATGACTAAAAGCAGCCATTGGCGTGTCATCGCCCATTGAACCAACACCCTCTTTACCATCTTTCATCATTGGTTCGATGACCATATTTTTAACTTCTTGGGTGATGTTAAAATAGCGTTGTTCTATTTCAAGATTTTCACGTATATAATCTGTTGTTTTTGAAAAAGGAATATCTACAAATTCTTGTAAATAAACAAGCCCTTTGTTCAGCCACTCAGTATAGGTATTTGAACTTTTAAGGTAATCATTAATGTCATCGTTTTTCATGATCTTACCAAATTTAAGATCCACGCCAATCATCTGACCACTTTGTAACCTGCCTCGTTCAAGAATGTTATCTTCTTCAATATCTAAGACACCATACTCAGAAGAGATGATGATGCGATCATCTTTGGTGATGATGTATTTAGCAGGACGTAATCCGTTTCTATCTAAGACACAAGCGATGTGACGACCATCGGTTAAAGAAATGGCAGCAGGTCCGTCCCACGGCTCAAAATTAATACTTGAAAATTCATAAAAAGCTCGAAGCTCTGAGTCCATATGAGGCGCATTTTGCCATGGAGCAGGAATGAGCGAACGTACCGCTTTAAAAAAGTCAAATCCATTAATGAGCATAAATTCAAACATATTGTCCAAACTAGCGCTATCGCTCACATCATTCGTCGTCAATGGGTAAAGTTTTTGTAACTCTTCATCAGAAAAGATACTACTTTTCATGCACTCACTTTTAACCTGCGTATTAAAGCGATTGGCTGAGATAGAGTTGATTTCACCATTGTGTGCAAGGGTACGAAAAGGTTGTGCCAGTTTCCATTTGGGAAGTGTATTGGTTGAGAAGCGTTGGTGAAAAAGTGCAAATGTTGCTTTAAAATCGCTATCACTCAAGTCTGGGAAAAAGGTTTTGATGTAAGTTGGCATCACCAAACCTTTATACGAAATCACTTTACTCGAAAAAGAAGCAATGTAAAAATCAGGTTCACTTGCAAGTCTTCTTTCAACTATTTTACGAGTAAGGTATAGCAATGCTTCAAAACGTTTTGTTGCAACGAGGGAAGAAGAAGTTACAAATACTTGTATGATTTGTGGGAGTGAATCAAGTGCTAATTTTCCAAGGGCTTTGGTTTTTACGGGAACGTCACGATATAAAAGAACTTTAAGATCGTTTTGCTCACAGGTCTCTTCAAAAATCCTTTTTTGTTCATCTGTCGTTAAAAAAATCATAGCAACAGCAAACTGCTTTGGAAGATCCACACCTAATTGGTGTGCTTCTTTTTTCATAAACTCAGCAGGCATAGAGAAAAGGAGTCCGCTACCATCGCCACTTTTACCATCTGCAGCAATAGCGCCTCTGTGCATCATTCGCTCTAATGCCGTGATTGCATCTTCAACATTTTCATGGGTTGGAATGTTTTTAATATTTGCGATTAATCCAAAACCGCAATTGTCTTTAAATCCTGTAATAAGATCCATTTCACAAGCCTTTTGTGGAATTTTCATCAAAATTCTGACGAAATCTGACAAATTTTTAAGCTAAAAGCGAGCGGATAATACATTAAAAATACTTATTTTTCAATAAAACACTATTTTTCGATGTTTGATCTATTTTCTTATCATATTTTAAATTAATTGTCAATTAAATTTAAAATATAAATTATTATAATTAATTTTAAATTTTAATAATAAGGAAATGTAGAGATGCTAAAATTCCTTATGCAAGGATATATTATCAATTTGAATCGTGTAAAAGACGAAGATTTAATTGTCACCATTTTAACGCAAAATAGCATTAAAACGGTTTATAGATTTTACGGTGCTCGCCATTCCACAATTCATTTAGGTTATAAAATAGATTTTGAAGCCATCCCCTCTCTCAAATCCACGCTGCCGCAACTTCGTTCTATTATGCATTTAGGAACGCCTTGGAATAATCAAAGAGAACGTATGCTTGTCTGGCAACCCTTTATCAGGCTTTTTTATACACATCTCAAAGACATAGGAACAATTGATAGTTTTTATTTTGATCTTTTAGAACTAAGTTCATCTATTTGGCAGATACAAAATCCTAAACGTATCGCTATAGAAGCCTATATTAAACTTTTAATATATGAAGGAAGATTACATGATGATTTTATCTGTTTTAACTGCGAAGAACCTATCTTAGAGGATTTAACACTTATTCGAGGTTTTTTACCTGCACATAAAACCTGTGCTTGGAATCAAACCTTTGATCTTTTACATGTAAAACAACTTTTTGAAGAACAAAGTACCATAGCACTGGATGATGAACAGATCAATGTGCTATGGAAGATTTTATTGGAAGGATTTTAACCTTGACACGACTGTTAGGTAAAACCTAACAGCCTACGCTGCGCTGTGCACTGAAACTTGCTTCTTTCGAAGCAGAAATGTCTTGCAAATGATTTTATTAAAAGCGTTACTCTAAAAAGCGTGCATCGCTAAAGCTGGTTGTTTGAATATTCTCAAATGCTTTTTTGAGTGAAATAAAAAGATCGGGGTTCTCTTTTTCCATGTTAACAAGCATCTCTTTCGTTTTGGCACGCATCACGGGCATTTTGACATCAAAACGCATCGCAGGACATGCTTCATCTCCAATAATAGGCATATGAGCATCAATCGCACAATCACGCAGTTGACGCTCTCGTACATGAATAAGTGGGCGAATCACCCATAAGCCATTTTGCGCTTTATAAATGGGTGGCATTGAGCGAAGGGCTCCATTGTGTGAGAAGTTCATGAAAAAGCTCTCTACGGCATCGTCAAGGTGATGTGCAAGAGCTAATTTACTGTAACCATGCTCAAGCGCATAGGTGTAAAGAGCTCCTCGTCTCATGCGTGAAAAAAAACTACAAAAAGAGGAGTTTTCACGTATTTTATCTTGTGCAAGATCGAAAATCTTTGTATCGACAATCTCATGATCAATGTCATGCTCAATACAGTGGTTGTGCAACGTCTGAAGATCTTCACCCATCCCATAGGCAATTGTAACGGCTTTAAATTCAAAATCAAATGGAGCGACACGTTGCATGTGTTTTAAAATATGCGCAAGACTTAGGGAGTCTTTACCGCCACTAAGCCCCAGCAAAATCTTATCGCCTTCTTTTATGAGGTTGTAATGGGCATTGGTACGCCCAGCAATGCGTAAAAGGCGTTTACTAATGGTGATCATACGTAAGTTCGTCCAGCATCGCGATAATAAACCGAGCACTCTCTTTAGCAGAACTGACTAAGAATTCATCGAAGCTAAAACCAGCGTCCATATCAGCCGCATCGCTAATCGCTCTTAGGACACAAAAAGGAACCTTCAATGCGTCGCAAACAACCGCAACCGAAGCACCTTCCATTTCAGTCGCATCCGCGTTGAAAGTGGAATGAATCCACTCTTTTTTTACACTATCACAAATGAATTGATCACCAGTAGCAATAATGCCTTCAAGCAATTTGATCTTTTGAACAGACGCTACTTTTTTAGCTATTTCGGTAAGAGCTTTATCCGTTTCAACATACACAGAACCCTCAGGTACGTAACCATGAGGATGACCGAATGCGGTAATATCAAGATCGTGTTGAGCAAGCTTCGTGGCTACGAGCAAGTCACCCACTTTTAATGAAGGATTAAGGGCACCTGCGACACCTGAAAAAAGAAGCTTTTGTGCTCCAAATTTTTCAATCAGCGTTGAGGCTGTCAAACTAGCATTCACTTTACCAATCTTACTGTAAGCTATCACTAAATCCATACCTTTATACGATGTGACGTAGTACCTATTTTTGGCAAACTCAATCGTTTCATAATTTCCAAAAAATTCTAAAAGTGGTGTGATCTCTTCGACCATTGCACCCATAATAGCTATTTTCATTTTTTCCCTTTTACAAAAGTGCTAGCACTTCTTCTAAACTTTTCATATCAGTAATACTATGTGTTGGTTTTTGAGTGATCCGTTTATTAAGACCTTTAAGCACTGAGCCACCAAATTCAATAAAAGCGTCTGTTGATGATTCTACATGTAAAATGGATTGTTTATATTTTACAGGTGAAATAAGCTGCTGGGATAGAAGTATTTTCGCCTCAGCTTTGCTTTGGTATTCAGATGCGGTTACATTGGAGATAATAGGCGTTGTGAAACTCTCTTTAAGCCATTGGTCTAAATAAACTTCAAGTTTTGATTGAGCCGAACTTAAAAGTGGACAGTGACTTGCTACAGACATAGGGAGTAGCACTGATTTTTTAGCACCTGCCTCTTTAAAAAGTGGCTCTAAAGATATTAAATCATCACGATTACCTGCAATCACAATTTGTCCATCACCATTGTAATTTGCTGCCCAAACTTTTTTACCCAGTTCACGCTCTTTACATGTAAGATTTTCAACACTTGCATCATCTAAGCCAAGAAGCGCCATCATTCCAGCATTAATGCCTTCACATGCTTTTTTCATCAAAAGACCGCGTTGGTGTACAAGCTCTACAGCATCCAAATAATCCATAGCACCAGCTGCACTCAAAGCAGAAAACTCTCCTAAGGAGTGACCTAGAACTACTTTAGGCACCACTTTACACTGTTCCACAAAAAGACGATGAGCAATAAGGCTGACTAATAAAATAGCAGGTTGTGCAAACTCTGTTTGATCTAATCTATCATTTTCTTCAAATAGAAGCGTTGTAAAGTCAAAGCTTACTCTCTGGCTTGCTTTTTCAATCATCTCTTTTGCAATGGATGAATGATCATAAAAATCTTTTCCCATACCAACTTTTTGGCTGCCTTGTCCAGGGAATATAAAGATACTATTATTCATTGATTAACCTTTTATATTTTACATGTAAACTTTGCAGACTTACTACAAGGTAAACATCTAGTCTATTTTTAATCTATCTTTGTAATCGTTGATTTTTTTACGTAGGGTGTTTCGATTAAGTCCAAATTTTTCACTAATAGCAAGTTGTGAACCAAACTTGGTATAACCGCTTTTAATCATTGGGACATCAAAAAGATACAATAGCTCACGATAATCATTTCTCCCACCTATACGTTGGGATAAAAAACGCTCCATCATCGCCAAAATCTCTTCTTCTCCAAAGGAGTTCATCAAATAAGCATTATACACTGAGCGTCGCAGAGAATAACAGTTTTTACTCAAGTCTGGCACAATTTCCTCTAACGAAGGAGCTTCACCAAATTCTCCATCAAACATCATGCACGCTTCTTGAGCAAACTTTTCCATCAAAGGGATCACATCCTCCATACGTTCACGTAAAGGGGGGATGACAACTTTAAGACTAAAAAATTCATCCATGAGTGCTTCGCTTATAGGCAAGCTTGATGTAGCAATAATTCTTGTTTTATGAACATCTAGGGCAATTTTAAGTTTTTTATAATTAGTAATTTTATGAAAGTTTTTAACAATAAGACTGCTGTTGGTTTCAATGAGTACTAACAGCTCATTAAAGGCACTTGCATCGACAATAGGTGCTGAAACAATATGACTAGCAAGACTTTGTTTCCCTACACCACTTTCACCTAAGATAAGTGCATTGATTGTAACACTTTTAAGAAGATTTGCAGACTTAAGAGCCTCCATAGAGGCTCTAGACTTTGCTATATAATTAGTGTGATCCACAACATCCGCCACCATGTGAGTGACTTTCGCCGCCGCAGCATCCACCTTCACCGTGTTCGTGGTCATGTCCATGATCATGTCCACCACAACACTCTCCTTCTTCATCATGGTCATGTGAACCGCATCCACCTGCACCACAACCACAACTGTGTCCACCACCAACATAGCCATTTAGAAGCTCATCTGCTGTTGCATCACGTACTTCTAAAATACTAATTGCGAATAAAAGATCTTGACCTGCTAAAGGATGGTTAAAATCGATTTCAACAGTCTCATCATTAAAGTTTTTGACAATAACTTGAACTGTCTCACCATGTTCACCTTGACCATAAAGTGTCATGCCTGCTTGAAGCTCAAGACCAGCAAATTGCTCTTTTGGTAATGTTTGGACAGCATTTTCATCATAAATGCCATAGGCATCAGCTGCAACTACTTTAATATCAGCGTTATCACCAGCTTTAAGCTCTTTAATTTTTTCTTCTAATCCTGGAATAATTTGACCTTTTCCAACAATAAAAGAAAGTGGCGCTGCATTAAGATTACTATCTAAAATTTCACCATTATCAACATTTCTAAGCTCATAATGGATTGAAACTACTTGATTATCACTAATACTCATATTTTCTCCCTTAATTTATAAACATAAGATTCTAACATATATTTGTTGTATATGCCCTTAGGAGAAATTGTTAAGTCTATTTTTTGTGCAAGAAAATGTATAAAAAAAACTATTTTACTTTTTTTGCTTCTGGAGAATCAGGGTATCCATCTTTGAGAGCTTTATAAAAACCTTGTGCTTCTTTAGCTTTTCCAAGCTTTTCAAATGAAACACCTGTATGATATAAAAGTGCTGGAGTATAAGCTGCTTTATCCGATGCAGTAATACTTGCTTTATAATGTTCAATAGCAGTAGAATAAGCTTTTTGGTTATAAGCTGCTTCGCCTAAACTAAAATTTGTTTTAGCAGGCTTGTAATTGCGATGTAAAAGTTCTGTATAAAGGGCTTGTGCTTCTGAATATGATTTTTTCTCAAGTAAATCATCTGCCTCTTTTGTCAATGTGGCACTATCTTTTGTGCTAAGTTCTTTTGCAGAAATTACTTTAGTCGCAGGAGGAGTTTCCTTCACAGTGTCTTTTTTTGTAGAATCAATTGCGGGAGTAGCTGTTTTAGAAGCACTTTTCCCACCTCTTACTTCATTAGCAAGTTGATCAAATTTATCTTTTGGAACATAATTTTTATTAATGGAATCAATTAATGTTCCAAGTTCTCCAACAACTGTCTTTATTTTCTCTTGGTTATCCGCTTGAATTTTACGATTTTCTTCAACATACTCTCTGAGTTTTTTATTTTCCTCTTCGAGTTGTCGCATTTTATCATCTTGTTTAGCAATTTTACTTGCATAACTATCAACAACTGATCGCATACCTTCATATTGTTCAGAAGAAATACTACCTTGATCAGTTTTTGTTGAACTAAGATTATCATTGGAAGTAGAAGATATTGTTTTCTGATTATTTTGGAAATACTTTTTGTCACTTACACTAACAGTATTACTATAAGACGTAGTGGCACTGCTACTATCAACATCATTTGTATTACTACCAAAGGCTGAGGGTTCATTCGATAGCGCTGCCAGAGGCAGCAATGCTATCGAAAATAGAAGAATTTGTTTTTTCATTCAATAAAGATTATGGAAGTACTTTAAATTCTGCTCTTCTGTTTTTAGCCCAAGCTTCTTTATTGTGCTCTGTACTAGCAGGATTGCTCTCACCATAACTTACAACTGTAATTCTATCTGCAACCATACCTTTAGCAACTAAACCATCTTTAACACTTTTTGCTCTTTTAAGACCAAGTGCGTAGTTGTATTCGTCAGTACCGAATTCATCACAGTTACCTTCAACTTTGATTGAGAAGCTTTTTGCCTCTGCAGAGTTGAATAATGCAGCGTTTGCATCAATATTTGCTTGTTGGTCTTTTCTGACATTATATTTGTCAAAATCAAAATAGATTGTTTTAGAATTAGCTTCTAAAGAAGCAATCAATTTTTGAAGTGCACTCATGCCATCATTTACACCAGCACCTTTTGTATCACCAGTTCCTTTAGTCATATCGACTTCTGGACTTTTTTGGCTACAACCTGTTAAAACCAAAACCGCTACCGCTAAGCTTGTTAAAGCTAATTTACCCATTATTAGATCCTTTTTAAAAGTTCAAATTTAAAAACTTCGGAATTATACCACATTTTTTTAAAAAAATCACCAGTCTATTGACTGAAGTTTACCTATTTTTAACGGAAACTGATATGTTTTGTTTGCATTTAGTCGAATTATCCCCAAAGCACTCTGATTTCCAAATTGTTTTATAAACATAATAGTATCAGGATCTTGCGAAAAACGTGGATAAAGATTTTCTCCAGATGCAGTCAATTGTCTAAGATAATCTGTTTTTGTTGAAATTAAATAGAGATTAAAAGTATTTCGTCCAAATTCACTATCCCCTTCTCTACTTGAGTAAACAATATAATTATCATAGGTTGAGATTGAATTCTTATTTTTTCCATGATAAACGAGCTTTTCAAAGCTTTTATCATAAATTCCTTGTGCAAATATATCAGGATTTCCTAGTCGATCAGAAACAAAGGCGATGCGTTTATCATTATCGATAAAGTTTCCATTCACATTAATACCTGCATAATCAGTAATTTTAGTGATTTTTCTACTCTGCAAATCATACAAATAAATATCTGGATGATCTTTAGGTGCCATCGTCAGAAGTAACTTATTACCATCTTTTGAAATATCAGAGCAAACAAGCATTCCAGAACTTGAAATAATACTTTTTCTACTCCCATCTTTTAAATCATACCTGTAGATAGTTGGTTCAGCGCCATTATAGGAAGTGTAAAAAAATGCACTTTGTTCTGTATTCGCCCATTTAGGAAAGACATTTAGACCACCAGAAACAATCAATTTTTGATAGCTGAGTGTATAATCTGAAATGACAATTTCACTTTTTTTTGCTTCTGTATACCGTGCAAATAAAACTGATTGCTCCATCCATTTGACCGAAGGTGCACCCACTTGATCATTTGCATCAACAACAATTTTATGTGCCAAAAATGGGTTTCTTTTTTTATCACTAATACTATACGATTTTTCAAAAGTTGTTGCACCCGTTTTAGCATTAATCAATTTTACATTTGCGGATGCCGTATTAAAATCTTGACCTAAACTAAAACGCAAAATCATATCTACTTTTTTATCTGATAGAAAATTTTCTAAAGGTCCCCCTTCATAACTACTTTGCAAATATTCGTCAAGTACATTAAAATGGCTACTAACGCGCAAATCTCCTGCAATAAGTTTAAAAAAACTTTTTCTAAATTCCAAATCAACATTTTTTGGACTTGCATCTTGTACCGCAATTTTGGGTAGCACATCTATTTTTTTTACAATTTCTACTGTTGCATCTGAAGCATATGCAAAAATTGTTAAAAAGAAGAAAGCAACTATTTTTTTGATCATGTTTTACTCCTTTATATCTTTAAATTCAACCTGCATCTCAAAAAGTGGTCCTTTTTCGTACTTTGGAAATTCTACACTTTCCATAGCTTTTAAGAATTCTTTGAGTTTCGTGTTAAATTCATTATTATAAGACAAAGAAACTATTTTATAACTAAAGGTTCCTCGATCACTTACTTTGATTACAACCTTAGCGACATTTCCATTTTCTGTATCAATCGTCTTTTGCCAATTTTCTTCTAAGATTTCTTGTACTTTACCAATGAAAGGGTCATACTCTCCACCTTTTTTAGTATCAATTGAATGTTTTTGCTCAGAAAAGTTCAATGAGTTAGCAATTTTAGATGCTGCATTCTCACTTTTTTCTTTTGTCTCTTCTTTATTCGGTTTGATACGTGTTGGCGTAGTTTGGTCTTTTTTCTGTTCTTTTGCATCAGGAGGTAATTTGGAAGTATTAATATCCTCAAAGAGACCTCTAAGTGATTGGCTCTTTACAGCTTCTTTTGGAGAAGAAGCAACTTTTTTATCTTCAGAGACAGGTTTTTCTGCCGGTTTTTCAACTGGTTTTTGGACCTCTTCTTTTTTTCGTTCCTCTTTTGGCTTTTCTGAGTCATTCTTTTTGCGCTCAACCAAAGCAACATTCATAGGATCTTTGTTTGAAGTATAATTTTTGATAGTATCTTTTTGAGAGCTTAAAACATAAGCGAGACCAACTAAAAGACATATATAGAGAAGGATGGACAAAGTCCATCCAAAAGAGGCATATCTATTCACACTCGACACAGTATTTATCCATTCGTTTCTAAAGATACGTTCGTAAAACCAGCCTGCTTAATTGTTTTGAGCACAAACATGACATCTTTATATGAGAGACCTTCATCAGCTTTAATATAAACAATGCTCTTAAGTGGATATTTACTTTTTTGCATCATAAAACTATCAGGAAATTCAGCAAGAGTAAAGCTATCACTTTTTATGTAGACTTTTTTATCTTTCGTTACCCGAATTTCAAGTTCAGGAAGTTTACTAACAACAGCTGATTTACTACCATCGGGAAGTTTAATCACCTCTTCATAAACTAATGCAGGTGTTGTTACCATTAAAATGGCGAGGAGTACCAACATAATATCCACAAGCGGAGTAATGTTTAGTTCTGGTACTTCATCCAATTGACTCATCATGTTAGCTATCTCGTCTTGTTTCGTTTGCAGAGAGCAAAATATCTACTTCTCTTTGTACATAGACAATCACTTCATAAGCTTTTCTTCGAAGAAAGAGGTTTGTACTGTATGCGGGTATAGCTACAAAAATGCCTGTAGCTGTTGCAACTAAGGCTTCACTAATTGCTGGAGCTATTACACCAAGAGATGCACTACCTGATTGGCCAAGTCCACTAAATGTTTGCAAAATTGAAACAACCGTTCCAAACAATCCAATAAAAGGTGCTGTTGAGGCAATAATAGAAAGCATCCATAAACCGCTGGTTGCATTTTTTTCAGCAACATTTTTACATACATTCAAAAGTTTTTCTGAAGCGCCTGCTGCACTTGAACATTTTCTCAGAATTGAATCATCACGTACATTCTTAGCCCCCATGAGCATTGACTCTAGCGAATTTTTTTCAATTGAAAGCCAATAACCCAAGTAAAGATACCTACTAAAGAAGATACCACATGTTATGATAAAATAAGCAGATAGCCAGATCAAAATCACCCACGTAAAAAAACCACTTCTTGCAAAATAGTTCAAAAATAATTCAAATGATGACATAAGATTTAAAACTTCCTTGTTTTTGCAATTGAGTCGATTTTTGCTGTAGCCATAGCAATAGCGACATCTGAGTCACTAATGCTCTCTAGAAGTTGCTTAGCAGCTTCTAGAGATTTTGCTACTTCACTTTCAGTAGTTCCACCAATTGAGACAGCACAATCAGCTAAAACAGTTACAGAATTTTCATCGACTTTGACATGACCCCAATTAATCGCAACAACATCATGATTGCCATCTTTAAGCTCAATATCAATTACGCCTGCTTGTAATAGCGTTACTAAAGAGGCGTGATTTGGTAAAACACCAAACTCACCCTCTTTGCCTGGAAGCGTAACACTCTTTACATCGTTAGCAAAAATTTGACCTGTTGGAGTCACAATTTCTAATTTTAATGTATTCATTTTTTAACCTTATCGCTTCTTAGCTTTTTAGTTTTGCAGCTTTTTCAATAACTTCTTCGATACTTCCAACCATATAAAAAGCAGCTTCTGGTAAATCATCATATTTACCATCTAAAATACCTTTAAATCCTGCGATTGATTCTTCTAGCGTTACATACTTTCCAGGGCTCCCCGTAAATACTTCCGCAACGAAGAATGGTTGGGATAAGAATCTTTCAATTTTCCTAGCACGATCAACTGTCACTTTATCTTCTTCGCTGAGCTCATCCATACCAAGGATTGCAATAATATCTTGCAAATCTTTATATTTTTGGAGAACGGCTTGAACACCACGAGAAACAGTGTAATGTTCAATACCTAAAATATCTGGATTAAGCATACGAGAACTTGAATCAAGTGGATCAACTGCCGGGTAAATACCTTTTTCTGCAATTGATCTATTAAGTACGGTTGTTGCATCTAAGTGAGCAAATACCGTTGCTGGAGCTGGATCAGTTAAGTCATCTGCTGGTACATAAACTGCTTGAACAGAAGTAATTGAACCTTTTTTTGTTGATGTAATTCTCTCTTGAAATCTACCCATTTCACTTGCAAGAGTAGGTTGATAACCAACAGCTGAAGGAATACGTCCAAGAAGCGCTGACATCTCAGCACCTGATTGAGAAAATCTAAAGATATTATCGATAAACATCAAAACATCAAGACCCATTTCGTCACGGAAATATTCTGCCATTGTAAGACCTGTAAGGGCAATACGGTTACGTGCTCCTGGAGGCTCGCTCATTTGACCATAGCACAATGCAACTTTATCCAAAACGTTGGAATCTTTCATCTCATGGTAAAGGTCATTTCCTTCACGTGTTCTCTCACCAACACCAGCAAATACTGAGTATCCACTGTGTTTAAACGCAACGTTATGAATCAATTCCATAATAATAACGGTTTTACCAACACCAGCACCACCGAAGAGTCCAACTTTACCACCTTTTGCATAAGGGGCAAGAAGATCAACTACTTTAATACCGGTTTCAAAAATCTCTGATTTTGTACTTTGTTCTTCAAATTTTGGTGGTTCTCTGTGAATAGACCATAGTGTTTTTCTTGAAACATCAGCACCTTGATCAATAACATCACCAATGACATTAAAAATACGTCCTAAAACCTCTTCACCTACAGGAACTTGGATAGGATTTCCCAAAGCTTTAACTTCAATTCCTCTTGTTAAACCCTCACTCATATCCATTGCAATTGTTCTTACACGGTTGTCGCCTAAGTGTGCTGCTACTTCAAGAATCAAACGTTGTTTCTTGCCTTCTACTTCATAATTCACTTCAATCGCTTCATTGATTTTAGGAAGGTAGCCATTAAAATCGACGTCAACAACTGGACCCATGATCTGGCTAATTAATCCATTCATTGAATATTCTCCTTTTATTTTTTGCAAAACAGTTTATTTCATAGATTCTACACCACTGATGATCTCAATGAGTTCAGTAGTAATAGACTCTTGTCTAGCTTTATTGTATGCCAAAGTTAAAATACCCACACGTTCTTTGGCGTTATTTGTTGCATTTTCCATTGCTTGCATACGTGCGCTGTGTTCAGCCGCTAATGAATCAACCAATGCATAATACATATTGAATTCAAAATATTTTTGTAACAATGAGTCCAAAATCTCTTCACCACTCTCATCAGGCTCTAATTCCATTAAAGAGCTCGTTTCAAGTGTCTCAAGAGGAGATTGTACAGGTACAACATCCACGATTTTTAACTCCTGTGAAATCATATTTTTGTAACCATTATGGACTAAGATAACTTTATCTGTTTTACCTTCGACAAAATCATTAATGGCACTTTGAATAATTTCTTGTGCTTTTTCATAGCTTGGAGATGAACTTACACCTGCATAAGAGGTCAAAAGTTCAGTTCCTTGAAAATTGAAAAACGCCATACCTTTTCTTCCAACAGCACGAAGTCTAACCGTCACTTTTTTCTCTGTATTTTCAGTTAAAAGGTTACGAACAGCTTTAATCGTTTGAATATTAAAGCCACCGCACAATCCTTTATCTGCTGTCACAAAAATAACATCTATCGTGCTTGGAGTTTCATTTTTATCAAAGAAACGACTTTCAGCAGCACCATTTTTGTACTGATTAATTTTATATGCAATTTCAGAGAGCACTTCGTTAATCTTAACGGCATACACACGTGATTGCTTTGCAGCCATTTCTGCTCGTTTCAACTTTGCAGTGGAAACAAGCTTCATAGCCCGTGTCGTCTTTTGAGTATTTTGAACACTCTTGATTTTTCTCTTTATCTCTTTAAGGTTTGCCATAGCTTATCCTTACTTGACTGCAAACGTCGCTTTAAACTCGCTCAATGCCTTATGTAGTAGCTCTTCAAGCTCTTTATCAATCGCTTTTTTAGCTTTAAGTTGTTCAAAAATATCTGCATACTTCGCTTCAACATAAGAGTTAAGTTCCGCTTCAAAACGACCTACTGACTTGACGTCAATACTATCTAAGTACCCTTTAGCACCTGCAAAAATAATCAAAACTTGTTTTTCAACAGGAATTGGCGCATAAGGAGGCTGTTTCAAGAGTTCAACCATTCGTTGACCACGCTCTAATTGTTTACGGCTTGATTCATCAAGATCACTTGCAAATTGTGCAAATGCTTGAAGCTCACGATATTGAGCAAGGTCAAGTCTCATTGTACCTGCAACTTGTTTGGTTGCTTTAATTTGTGCTGCACCACCAACACGAGAAACAGATAGACCAACGTTAATTGCTGGGCGAATACCTGAGTTAAAGAGGTCGGATTCCAAGAAAATTTGACCATCTGTAATTGAAATAACGTTAGTTGGAATATACGCTGATACGTCACCAGCTTGTGTTTCAATAATTGGAAGAGCAGTCAAAGAACCTGCACCTAATTCATCGTTAACTTTTGCAGCACGCTCAAGAAGTCTTGAGTGTAGATAGAAAACATCGCCTGGGTACGCTTCACGACCTGGAGGACGTCTTAAAATCAATGACATTTCACGATAAGCAACAGCATGTTTTGAAAGATCATCGTAAACGATAAGGGCATGCTTACCGCTGTCTCTAAAATACTCACCCATAGAAACGCCTGTATATGGTGCTAAGAACTGCATTGCTGCTGAATCACTGGCACCTGCATTGACAATAATAGTATAATCCATTGCACCGTGTTCTTCAAGTTTTTTAACCACTTGTGCAACGGTAGATTGTTTTTGACCAATCGCTACATAAATACATGTAACATTTTGACCTTTTTGATTGATGATAGCATCAATTGCAATCGTTGTTTTACCCGTTTGTCTATCACCGATAATAAGCTCTCTTTGTCCTCGACCAATTGGAACAAGCGCATCAATCGCTTTAATACCCGTTTGGAGTGGTTCATGGACGGATTTACGTGCCATAATACCATGCGCTTTTTCTTCAACGAAACGTGTTTCGGTTGAATTAATAGGCCCTTTAGCATCAATAGGATCGCCTAATGAGTTAACAACACGACCAACCAATGCTTCACCCACAGGTACACGTAAAAGTTTTGATAATCTTTTAACAGATGAACCTTCTTTGATATCAGTACAACTACCAAGGACAACGATACCAACACTTGATTCTTCAAGGTTTAATGCCATTCCTCTCTCGCCATTCTCAAACTCAACCATTTCACCGGCCATAACGTTTTTCAAACCATAAACATTGGCAACACCATCAGCGACAGAAATAACTTTTCCTGTCTCTTCGATATCAACATTAAGCTCAAAGTTTTCAATACGCTCTTTAATGATTGAACTGATTTCGTCAGCTTTCATTTTTGCTCCCACACATTACTCCTTAACTTTCTTTTATCTATGTATTATTAAATTGCTTTTAAAATATGCTCTGTCATTTGAGCTTTAAGTCGCTCAAGAGAAAAGCTTACTTCAACACCTAAATCATCTAACTCAACTTTAATCCCCGGATACGCATTTGCATTGGCATTTAAATTGACTTTAGCGTTAAATTTTTTACTGAAATTTTCTTCTAACATAGCAACTTGCGTTTGGCTCATTTTAAAGTTAGTTGATACACTACCTTCAAAACTATTGTTTTTCAAAGAGAGTTGATATTTAAGCTCTTTAGCCATATGTGGGATCAATTTTAATCGATCGTTACTATTAATCAATTTAATCAAATTTTGGAATTTTATGTTTTTAGTATCAACCAAAGAGAGAACCAACTCTTCTTTCGATTTTGATGTTACGTCTGGTGAAAGAATAATGTTAATAAACTTCTCTAGCTTAAATGCCTCAACCAATTGAACCAATACGCCATAAACTTCTGTAAGTTCACTATCCGTACATCCACTCATGAGAGCATTAACATATTTTTTTGCTATCGCTCCACTCATTATGCAACCTTCTTATTGACAATTTTAACCATCTCATCATTATCTAAAGAGATAGATCCTTCTTTGAACATCTCATCTAAAACTTCACATACAATCGTTCTTTGCATTTTACGACGTTCAACACCAATACGATCTTCAAATGTTTTTGACAAATTTGCAATCTCAGCATCTGCTTCTTGTGCTATTTTATCACTTAAAAGAATCGCCTCTTTTTTTGCTGTTTCAACAAGAGCTCTTGCATTCGCTTTTGCTTCCTCAACTTTTAGAAGGGCATTCTCTTTTTTACTATTTGATTCTTTAAGTTTTACCTGAATAGAATCCAATTTTGTTGCAATTTCGTTTTTACGTCCACAATACCATTGCTTAGCAGCATCGGCAACATAATAGTACATAATTGCAGCAAAGATTAAAAAGTTGATGGTTCGGGGGATGATATCGCTTGCACCATCACTTTCACCCGCATTAGCAAATAGTGCTATTGGAGCTAATAAAAATAAAATATAGTTCATTTTCATCCACATACTCCTTTTAAATATGGCTCAGTTTAGCAGAAATACTCTCTTTGAAGAGAGGCATTTGTGCCAACAGACCATTTTTAAACTCATCTTTTTCTGACTCTAAAGCTTTGAAGAATACTACGCTTTGAACTTCAAGATCACTCTTTTTTTGTTCAATTTTTTTTGCAGCTTTTTCTTTTGCTTCACTCAGTGCAGCTTCTCTAATTTTAGCTGCTTCCATTTTGCCCTCAGACAAAATCGTTTCTACTTCTTTATAGTAGGCTACAACGTCACTGGCATTTTTCCCTGCATTTTCTAAGTCACGATTAATAGAGTTATTTCTATTGTCGATAAACTCCAGAAGGGGTCTATAAAGTGTTTTGTTAAGAAGTATTAACAAAACTAAAAATACAGTTCCAGTCACCAGTAACAGTGCTGGGATAATATCCAACATATTTCTTGCTCCTTTAGCTCGAGATCAGACTCAATTTTTAAGATTTTTTAGCACAAACAAGATTGCTGTATCAAAATTTTGCGCGAATTGTAACACAGCAAAGGAAAATCGTTTATTAAATTAACCAAAACAACTAATATTATTACTTCAATTGCTCCAAAAAAGTACAGATTGCTTCACCGTTTTTAAAATAAATTGTAATGGTATTGGCTTTTGGTGTAGCCTCAAAACCAAGCTCTTTGAGTCTGCTTTTGAGTGTTTGAAGTTCTTCAGGAATAGCAGAAATGATTTTTTCTTTTTTACCACTCGTTTCGTCTGTGCTTTTTAGTTTTTTAACCAAGGCTTCGGTTTCGCGAACACTAAGCTTTTGACCTAAAATGGTGTTAACAATCGTCTCTTCATCTTTAGGTTCCAGTCCTACAAGCACTTTGGCATGACCTTGAGAGAGAATGCCTTCAGCAAGATATTTTTTAGTTTGCTCACTGAGGCTTAACAAACGAATTGTATTTGTAATTTGAGTACGACTTTTGTGAATAATCTCCGAGAGTCCATCTTGAGTTATTTTATACTCTTCAATAAGTTCCTTATAAGCAACGGCAAGCTCTACAGGATTAAGATCTTCTCTTTGGATATTTTCAATCAGCGCTAATTCACGCAGATTTTTTGATTCGATGTCTGCAACAATCGCTTTAATTTTAGTTAAGCCAGCGAGTTTACTAGCACGTAAACGACGTTCACCTGCTAATAGCATATAATTATCATCTTTTGCTACAACAATAATAGGTTGTAGTAATCCATGACGCTTAATTGATTCGCTCAGCTCTTTTAAGGCAACTTCATTAAAATGTGTACGTGGTTGATAAGGGTTGGGAGAAATGCGCTCAACATCAATTTCGCGCACTAAATCTTTAGCCTGCTCAATATCTTGTTTATAGGCTTCTTCAACATCATCTATAATAGCACTTAACCCTCGTCCTAAGACCTTTTTTGCGCTCATCACATTAACTCACTAAAATCGAATTAGCAAGATTTTGGTACGCTTTAGAACCAGGAGATTCTACATCGTATAAAATAATTGGTTTGCCAAAGCTTGGAGATTCTGCAAGTTTAATATTACGAGGAATCACTACATAGGAAGCACTCTCTTTGTCAACAAACAATTTACTTTTAAAATGTTCTTTAAGGTCAGCAAAAACTTGCTTAGAAAGATTGTTTTGTGTGCTATACATCGTGGGTAAAAAACCTTTAATTTCAAGTGTCGGATTAATTGTTTTTTTAATCAATTTCACGGTATTCAGTAATTGTGCCAAACCCTCTAATGCAAAAAATTCGCACTGGATAGGAATAATGACGGAATTTGCTGCACTTAAAGCATTAATGGTAATACTTCCAAGTGCCGGCGGTGAATCAATAATAATGTAATCATATTGATCTTTAATCTCTTCAATTTTTGTTTTCAAAATGAGCTCGCGCCCTTTCGTATTATTGTCATAAAACTCTTTTTCAACACCTACTAGACCAATATTGGACGGTGCTACATGTAACGTTGAAAGTGATGTCTCAAGAATGACTTGCGAGAGACGCTTTCTGCCGATAAGAACGTGATAGATATTGTATTCATAGTCACTTCTGTGAAAACCAAGGCCTGTTGTAGCATTGGCTTGAGGGTCAATATCGATCAATAACACGCGCTTTTCAGCAACTGCTAAGGAGGCAGCCAAATTGATAGCGGTCGTTGTTTTACCAACACCACCCTTTTGATTTGCTATCGCTATAATCTCACTCATCGTAAACTGTACACCTTTTTATTTTCTAGCTCTATAGAGCCATCATCACACAATATCGCATCACGTAACGAGACCAATTTGCCATCTAAATGGAAAGAAAAATTTCGATTTAGATCAAATTCTATCTTATATTTACTAAAAACTTTCTTCCACGATATGTTTTCCTCAACCTTTTGAATTAAATCATTGGCTAAAGCATTTGGTGTGACGATGATATCTAAAGTTCCAAAATCTTTAGGTGAAATGCTAATATTGAGTCCTACTGAGCAGACAATATTTGCACCCGTTTTCGTGGTAATCATCCCTCCAATTTTTTTCGTATCACAGTAAAAATCATTGGGCCATTTTAACCATATTTTCGAGCCTTGCTCTTCTAAAACCTGCTTCATTAAAGCAGAAAAATAGATAGAGCTAGAAGCTAATGGTAAATCAGGAGGTAACTGTTTCTCTTCTACACAAAATGAGAAAAAAAAATTTCCAACTTCACCAATCCAACTATTACCTCTGCTCCCAATACCATTTGTCTGTTTGGTAGCTCCAATGGCACATGGTGCAAGAAGTGTACCTTCGCGAAGAGAGCTAAGGAGATATTGATGAGTAGAATCTAAAGTATCAAACCAATGTATAACCACTATTTAACCTTTTACCTCGAATATAATCCAGTGCATTCATTGCATTTTTGGAGATAGGCTGAAGTGTTTTAAGCAACAATGCACCCTTTTTACATGTAACAACAACACCTTCAGCTTTGATCTCTTTAATAACGCCTGAAAGAGTCTCTTCTCCATCACTGTACAACTCAAGATCAAGAAGTTTCAATCCTGAATCTAAAAATACACCAGGCCAAGGGGTGAGTGCTTTGTACCGAGTAACGATAGACTGTGCACTTTGGTCGAATGATACAAGGCCATCTTCTTTTTTGATCTTTTTACAATGGGTTGCATTAGCGCTTACTTGACCCAGTGGAGCCAGCAAGGGGAAATTTTGAAGTGTCATAATGATTAGCTTGGCTGCGGCATCCGCAAGGAGATCAAACAGCATAGGAGCATTATGCTCTGGTTTAATTTTGAGATATGAAAAACCCAACATGGCACCTGTATCTAAACCTTCTTCCATAAGCATAGAGGTCACACCTGCATAGGTTTCATTGGCTAACAGTGTTGATTGAATTGGACTTGCACCTCGATATTTTGGGAGTAGCGATGCATGCAAGTTAATGCAAGGAGCAATGGAAAGAATGTTTTTAGGTAATATCTGCCCATATGCCGCCACTACAATATAATCAGGCTTTAATTGCGCTATTTTGATGTGAGCTTCTTCTGTGCGTAAAGATTTTGGCTGATAAATTTCTACATGTAAATCGTGTTCTAAAAGCCATGCTTTGATATGAGGAGGAGTGAGCGTCTGTTTTCGTCCAACAGGCTTATCTTCTTGTGTTACTAATAGTATAACTTCACAGTCAGAGTTTTTTAAAAGTGCTTCTAAAATCGTTGTTGCATAAGCAGGGGTTCCCATAAAGACTATGCGCATTTTAATCCTTCGTATATGTTCATTCTTCACATAAACACTTCGGTTTTAACGCTATAAAATCGAAGAAATTCTCTCTTACAGCGTTTTACATGTAAAGAGTGTTCCACCTTTATGAATGCCCTCTATCATATAACTTTTGACATCGCTTAAATCAAAACCACTGGCAATAAACATCGATTTTTTACGCTCTAACAAAAAGTCTGCGGCTTTAAGTTTGGTGACAATACCGCCCGTTGCAAACGCAAAATTGGTTGATTTTTCCATTTCAAGTTCTGCTGGATCAATCTCATGGACAATTTTACGCATGCTTGCATCCGCGTGTTTATGAGGATCCTTATCATAGTAGCCATCAATATCGGAGAGCAAGATTAACATGTCTGCCCCAAAATAGTAGGCAACTCTGGAAGAAAGTTGATCATTATCTCCAAAAACAAGTTCTTCCGTCGCTGTTGCATCATTCTCATTAATGATAGGGAGAATACCATTATCAAGAAGGGTATCAATGGTACATTTAGCATGAAAACAGCGTTTTCGTGAGTCAAAGTCATCTGCCGTTAAAAGAAGTTGTGCGCCACTTTTCCCAAATTTTTCTAATTTTTCGTTATAGGTTGCCATCAGTTGTGGTTGCCCTACTGCGGCGATTGCTTGGCGGTTATGAAGCATTTTTTTATCAAGTTTTAAAATAGAGTACCCAGCAGCTACAGCACCCGAAGAGACTAAAATCACTTCATGGTTTTTCATGAGCGCTACTAAAAATTCAACTAAATTTAAAATACGCTCTTCACATAAACCGTTTTGATCGCTAAGCACATGTGTGCCAACCTTAACGACTACTCTTCTCATCACGTACCTTTGTAATAACATCAGATAGGGCATACTTGATAGGATCTATATTAATTTTAGAGACCGAAGAGATTGGCATTACAAAGAATGGTAAGGCTCTCTCCCTTTCATGCACATCTTGGCAATATGTATGTAAATCTTCACGCGTTTTATACTTTTGAGATAATTCATTCGGTTCAAGGTCAAGAAGTCCTAAGAAAGCATCTACTTTTTGGTTAATCTCTTCAGAGCTTAATGTATCGCAACGAGTAAGCGCAATGGCGTAATCACGGAGTGAAAGTTTTTCAGAAAATTTTCGTAACTCTTGTTTAAGTGTGTAATACTGCTCTTTAAGATCACGGTAATTGGCAAGATCCACCATAAAAAGTAAAAATTTTGTACGCTCAATGTGGCGCAAGAACTCAATACCAAGCCCTTTACCTTCACTTGCACCCTCAATAATTCCGGGAATATCCGCCATAACATAGGAGCGATAATCATCCGTGACCACAACACCTAGTTTTGGTGTGATAGTTGTAAACTCATAATTTGCAATTTCAGGCTGCGCATTGGAAACAACTGAAATCAATGTTGATTTTCCCACATTAGGAAAACCGACCAACCCAACATCAGCGATCAATTTAAGTTCTAATTTTATCTCTTTGGTAATCCCAGGACGTCCAGGTTGAGCGAATTCAGGACGCTGGTTGGTGGAACTTTTAAAGTGTGTATTGCCCAGCCCTCCCATTCCGCCTTCTAAAAAAAGCTTTTTATCTGTATCGTCTAAAAGATCTAAAAGCACTTCACCTGTTTCGACATCTAAAACTTGCGTTCCAGGAGGGACGGTAACAATTAAATGTTCACCCATTTTACCGTACATTTTTTTTCCCATTCCTGGTTCGCCATTTTTTGCTTTAAGGTGTTGATTGTTTCGAAAATGTGAAAGGGTATGCGTATTTTTATCCACTTCAAAATAGACATTGCCACCTCGTCCACCATCGCCACCATCAGGACCACCTTGGATAACATGTTTTTCTCTACGGAAAGAGACACAACCAGGGCCGCCTTTGCCAGAGCTTAGTGTGAGTGCTACATTGTCTATAAACATCGTAAAAACCTTTTGTATGTAGAATAATACCTTTAATCATTACATGTAAATGTATAATCATTAGAGGTATTTTTATTTTTGAGGAAAAAAAAGAGGGTGGAGCGCACTCCACCTTTAAATTACAAGCTTGCGGGGATAACAGAAACTTTATTTCTGATTTTATCTTTACGTTGGAATTGTACAAAACCATCGATTAATGCGTAGATTGTGTGATCAACGCCAATACCTACGTTATTGCCTACATGTACTTTTGTTCCACGTTGGCGAATAATAATATTGCCTGCACGTACGAACTCACCACCAAATTTTTTAACACCCAGTCTACGTCCAGCTGAGTCTCTATTATTCTGGGTACTTCCTTGACCTTTCTTGTGAGCCATTGGTTACTCCTAATTTTTGTATCTTAAATCGGAGTTTTGAAAAACTCCGTTACACGCTTAAAAAGCAAGCTCTTCAAGCTACGTTAGCCACTACGGCACTAAAGCTAGCCAACTGAAGTTGGCAGAATTCTATAGGTAGGTTAAGCTTTAATGCTTACAACTTTTACTCTAGTATATTGTCTTCTAAAACCACGTTTGACTTTTGAATCTTTACGTCTTCGTTTTTTGAAAGTAATAACTTTTTTATCTTTGCCTTCAGTAACAACTTCAAGTTCTACTGTAGCACCATTGACGAATGGGGCACCCACTTTGAGTTCGCCATTGTTCACAGCTAAAACTTCCGTCACTACGATTTTCTCTTTTGGCTGAGCGTCAAGTCTATCGACATTTAAATAGTCGCCTTCTTGAACTTTATACTGCTTCCCGCCATTTTTTATAATTGCATACATGCGTATGTCCTTCTTGGGAGAGATTTATTTTGAGGTATGGATTCTACCTAAACCTTCTTTAAGGTAATATTAAAATAAAACCCACTTAGTTTGTCACAGTTCGACAGAAAATGCGATAGTTTGGCTTTTTAGAGAGAACTGTCACATTACAAAAATACCTAATATAGCCAAAAAGCAAAGCTTTTTGGCTATATTAAAAACTTACAAGACCATATCAGTATAATATTCGATTTGAGCCTTTTTTAAGATGCGAATAAAGTTAGTACTACCTTCAACGCCTGCTGGATAACCCGCTGCTACGATATAGGTTTTTTCTTTATCAATCAATCCTCGCTCAATTCCTTTTTGAAGTGTTTTACCAAGCATCATATTAAGATTACTTGCTTCTATATTCATAATTGGTTTGATACCCCATGCAATCGTTAACGAACGTGCTGTACGTTCATCATGCGTTACAGCATAAATATCCGCTTTGATACGATATCGTGCCAATTTTTTAGCAGATTTTCCTGAACTGGTGAGTGAGATCATCGCTTCAACACCTAAACGATCTGCCAAACGTGCGGTAGATGAGGAGATGATATCTGTTTCGTCCAAGAAAGGATAAACCTCAAATTTACCATAAGGATAAATCATCTCAGTCTCTCTAATCGTATTGGCCATGACTTCAACAACATGAATTGGATTTTTGCCAATTGCACTCTCTTCGGAAAGCATGACCGCATCGGTTCCATCAAGAACGGCATTTGCGACATCACTAATTTCAGCGCGTGTTGCCATCTCTTTTTCAGCCATGGAAAGAAGCATTTGCGTTGCAGTAATAACGGGCTTTGAAGCAGCATTTGCTTTGGCAATTAACCTTTTTTGAATACTAGGTACTTTATAGTAAGGTACTTCTATGCCAAGATCTCCCCTAGCGACCATAATGCCATCACTTACAGCTAAAATTTCATCAATTTTTTCAACAGCATCAAACTTCTCAATTTTTGCAAAAATATGTGCACGAGATTTATGCTCTTTAAGAATTCTTCTTGCATGTAAAACATCTTTAGCACTTTGGACAAAAGAGACGGCTACGAAGTCAACACCATGCTGAGCACCCCACAAAAGATCCGCTTCATCTTTTGGTGTGATAACTTCAATATTAATAACAGTATTTGGAAAATTAACGCCTTTATTAGAAGAAAGTTTACCGCTATTTTCAATCTCAGTGACAATTTTATCGCCTGCTTCAATCACACGTGCACGAATATTACCATCATACAAATAGATATATTCATCTTCTTTAAGCATATCTAAGATTTGAGGCTGATTGATGCAGAGCTCATACTTACCCTCTTCTAATTTTTTACCAACAATCTGCTCTTTGGTGAAATAAAGCTTATCTCCCTCTTCAAGGTAAAAATCTTCTTCAAGCTTTCCAACACGAATTTTAGGACCACAAATATCCTGTAAAACACCTACTTTTTTCTGTGCATTTTTTTCTGCTTCTCTTATTTTTGCTAGCGTACTTGCATGATACTCATGAGTACCATGGCTAAAATTGAGACGAAATACGTTTACGCCAGCATTAATTAATCCTTCTAAAATCTCTACACTATCACTTGCTGGGCCAACGGTTGCTAGGATTTTTGTCTTTTTATCCATCTTTAGTTCCTTCTTTCAAAATGAGTTCAATTGTATCACTTTATTGTTACCAAATTATATCATAAGCCTTACATGTAACACCTAAAGTGATGATGAACTTTTACGCATATCTATTTTTTCCATCTCCTCAAACAAAAGCCGATAGATCTGTTCTGCCCGACTTTGAACATACTCTAACGAGTGTGCTCTTTTACATAATTGTACAAAATGCTTCATCACAGCTTCATTGATTTTTATTTGTCCTTTGAGAAGAGCACGAAGTAAATAGGTATAACGTGCACTGCCATAATCAATTTCAAGCTGATATTTTTGAATGACATACAAGGCATCAACCTCCCACATGTGCATCTCATGAGGAAGGCTTTGATGCAATACTTTTTTTAATTTATTCGTTGCTTTCTTAAAAACATCAAATTTAATTGTATAACTTGAAAAAAATATCAGCTCTTCGAGTTCCTTATTTTTTTCAATGTCAATTTCATTGGCAACATAGTGTTTAACTGCGTTATCAATGTCCACAAAATGAGATTTCATCGACTTTTTATACCTCTTAATTTTTGTAAGCTTGTATTATACCTTAGATCATTTCAACCAAATTAAAAGCTTTCTGTGCTATTATCTATACTCATAATCCTAATTAATAAAACGGTTGAGCGAAGTCCATGACAAACACCATCCAACATTCTATTTTAATTTTTAACTACAATGAAACTATTCTTGAGAGCCGTAATACAGTTTTGTGCAATACGATCTTGGGTCAAAAAATTTCTTTGAAAGAAAAAAACATTAAAGGTATTCTTGTTTCACTCAGAGAAGCTCCTTATTCTCCTTTTGTTAAAGAAGATCCAAACCTTGCAAATCTTGTAACACAACTTGAAAAACTTAGCCAAGCAATTGATCTTCCAATAGCCATTGGTGACTATAAAAAAGATACGTTTACCTATCTCAAAAAACTTAGCGCAAATACATCGGTTAAACTCTTTCAAAACATTAACACCGCCCTTCTTTTTTTTAACCCAAGTGCGCTCAAAAAAGAGCTTGCGGTACTGATTTATGATGATGATAAAGAGAATGCTGATAAAATTTCCAGTGAACTTATCAAGCTTGGATATTCGATTGTTCATGCCCATGATGCAGAAGATTTTAAACTCAAAGCCTCTGCTAAAAAATACGATATGACCATTACCCATACGGCGATCAACCAATCAAAAAGCAAAGTTTCGGCTACACAAAGTTTAGGACTTTCTAGACAACTCATTATGAATCTCCCTGTTTTTATTGATACGGCCGTTAATTCCCTCGTCACAATTACAGGTCTTGAAGCTCAAAAAATCAAACACGAGATCAGACCGTTTAATGAAAAAATTCCACCGCAAGTGATTATTGCGGCTATGAAATTTAAAGGTGAGATTTCCGGTTCTTTCTTTCTTATATTTCCAAGAGAACTTGCCCTTATTGCACTTGAGGCTATGCTAGGAGAGAGCCTTGAAGCAGATGACACGGCTGCGATTGTTGATGGGGTTGCAGAGTTTTGTAATATTATTACAGGTTCAGCAAAAGCAATTTTTTCTAACAAAAAACTCAAAGTGCTCTTTGAACTTCCTAAAACCTATCTCTCTTTACAAGTTGCCCTTAACGATACTTTGGGTTCTAATGGCGTTTGGATTGATATGCAGTTGGATGAAAAACCATTTTACATGTTTATCACGAAGTAATTACTTCTTTTTTAAAACACGTAAAGCCTCACTTAAAGGTTTATCGTCTTCTTCGCTCTCTTGCATAACCTCAATATTGGGTGTTACTCCATTGGGCCAAACACTTTTCCCTTTTGGAGTGCTCCACCTTGCTGTTGCAAATTTTACGGCTGACGAAGTAGTAGATAGAGGGAAAAGAGTGGCAAAAGTATCTTTGCCAAACGTTGGAGTGCCGATAATTATTGCACGATTATACTCTTGCAATACCGAAGCTACGATTTCAGAACTACCAGAGGAGTCATTATTGACTAAAATGACCAATGGAATGGTTTTTAAAAAAGAGAGTGCTTCAATTTTTTCAACATATTCCATTCCGTCATAATCTTGTGGTGTATTGATATACTGCTTTTTTTCTTCTTTGTGCCGACTTTTCACATTAATGATAGGCTTGTCTTTCTCTAAAAAGAGTGACGTAAGGGCTATGCCACTGATGAAATACCCACCGGGATTATCGCGAAGATCCAAAATCATTCCGTCTAGTTTATTGTGTTGAAGATTATAAAGATACTGTATGTCATCTAACATTTCTAAAAGGGCATTTTGTGCAAAAGAACTTACCTTAACATAGGCTATATCGCCTTCAAACATCAAGGAAGTAATATAATCAATCGTCACAACTTTACGCATGACTTGTACTTCAATAGATTTAAAACTATTAGGTTTTAAGATACCTAATTTTACTTTCGTATTGGGTGACCCCCTTAGTGCTGCGACAACTTCTTCAAAATTTAAGTCACGAACCAATATTCCATCAATCTGAACAATTTCATCGTCTTTTTGAAGATTTGCTTTTTGTGCAGGAGAGTGATCGACAACCGATTTTACAAAGATATGATTATGCTTTTCTGCCAAAAATAGTCCAACTCCAGCTACTGCTTTAGAACTGAGGTATAACGTTTCATATTCTTCTTCGTTCAAATAGCGCCCATTTGGATCAACACTATTGACCATTCCATCCAAACATCTGTTCATCAGTCGTTTTTCATCAACAGAAGTTATGGACTCATCTTTAATTTTCTGAACAACCTCTTGATACAAAGTCGCAGGATCATATGCTGGTGTATTGGCAGCATTAAGCATACTCAAAAGAGTGAAGGCTAACACAAAAAAACGTCTCAAAAATATCTCCTAAGCTCTATCATAATGTTGTATGGTACTACTTTCAGATATTTTTTGCAAAAATGTTTATGCACTTATGACATACTCTTTTTATTGATCATTCAGTATCAAACGCATAGGTTGCATCACAGAGGTTTGAAATCCAAACTGCTGATAAAAACGATGTGCGGCTAAATTGTCAGTGTCCGTTAAAAGTGTAATGCGTTTACATGTAAGTTTTTTTGCATAAGCAATGGCATGTTCAACCAGTATATGTCCACCGCCTCTTCCTCGCCATGCAGTATCAACTACCATATCTTCTAAAAAAGCAACACGTCCACCCAATGCTGTGCTGATTGTCCATAAAAGGCTGACCATGCCGATGATTTTTTGCTTATCTTTGAGAACAAAAATCGTACCAATTTTTTTATCTTCTAAGATCGTTTGAAGCCCTCTTTTTTGGATATCTCTTGCAGGAGCAAACTCTGCTTCTTGTGAAAAAAGTAGTGTTAGCAAATCAATTAAACTCTCTATATCCGAAAGTTTTGCCTCTTCAACCGTGAACATAGCAGACCTTTACTTTTTTATTATTGTAACATAGGAACCTTTTTTGCTTGTTATAATTACTATGTTATAAGGAGTTTTTATGACTATCAGCGATGCAAAAAATAACCTCAGTCAATTGTTTAGTAGCACGCAATCTGTGCTCAAAGACGATAGTGCTTCTACAACATCTTCTTTTGCAGAAGAATTCCAAAAACAAATTGCCACAAAAACAACCATGAATCAGTCCGCTATCACAGAACCAAGTGAATCAGATGCAATGGTTGAAGAGTTTAAGAAGACGTTGGGAAGCAAAGGTGCTCTGACTTTTTTCCAAGATTATAACAATGAAAAAATTGAAAAAATGATTGAAGAGAAAAAAGCAGAATTAGAAGACAAACTAGGATTAAGTGCCGATGCTCAACCTCCATTAACGGGGAATGCGCGAGCCGAAGCACTAGCAAGTTTAGACCAAATGTTGAGTGATTTTCGCAAACAACTCATGGATAAACTTAATACGGACACTAAGATAGATCAGCAAAACTCAATGCTCAACACATTTTTACAAAAAATGGGTTAACGTTTTTGCAAAATTAAAATAGTTTTATCAGGCTCGTCGCCAAAAAGTGTGACGGGTTTGGTAGAGCAGAGTTTAAACATTTTAAGCTTTTTGAAAAATGAAAGTGGATGAAAGTATTGTGTTATCGAGCCCTCAACTTTACGGTAAAGCTCATCCTCTTTTTCAAATAAAACGATCTTTGTTAACAATTCTTTATCAGAAAATGTTGCATCAACGCATAAAAATTGGTTTTCCTTATCTTGACACATGACGCCATCTGCCACACCTTCAAAACCATACAGCGTGTTAACATCGAAGATAAAATAACCCTCTTTGGGCAAAACTCTTGCGACTGCTTCCAAAAAAGAGTCCATCTCTGTAGGGGAGATGTAATTAAGAACATCTGCGATGGCAACCACGCATTCAAACGAAGCTTCACCAAACTCCTCTAGCTCTTTGGTACTTGCATTCATACCTAAAGTAAGGGAGCGTTCAACCATTGCAACACTTCTATCAATGCCATAGGCATCAAATTGCTCGTTTTGCAAATGCTTCAAAAACGTGCCATTACCACATCCAACATCTAAAACAGTCTTTACATGTAAAGGTTTTAACAAACTCAAATAGATCTGGTAGAGTTTTTCATATTGTGCATCAAAACCGATTAAAGATTCGATTTTGGCGTAAAGATCAAGAGGATTTATCATAGATAAGCTTTGTTTGGGGCTTTATTTCAAAGCCCCATAAGATTTAGTCGACGAGTTCTTGTTTAAAGAGCGCTTCGTTGAAAGTACGACCTAGGTATTCACAAACGATTCTTACGTCACGTCTGGCATTACCAAGACAACTTGTAGCACCTGGGCTTGGCGTCATATTAAAGATAATACCCGTTCCCGGATTGATGCTTGCTTCACCTAACATCAATTTTTTCTCTGTTTTGTTGATTACTTGAGGTCTTACTCCACCAAAGTGATGGGCGTACTCAATCTCGTCTAGTTGCAATGATGGAACAATTTTGCGCGCATCTTTGATGAAAAGTTCTTTACCAAATTTAGGAACTTCAAAGAAGAAGTTTCTAAAGATATAATTTCGAATGTCGCTATCTTTCATCAAATCATAAAAGACTTTCGCTACTTTACCATCAAACTGTAATGTTTGCCAGAAATCAAGATACGTACCGCCTGTATAACGCTCCAATTTTGGAAGAACCAACGCCGTTGGTCCAAAACGGGTACAACCATCGGCTAAAATATCAGGATCACCATGCAATGCTGCAAATGGAAGTTTTGGGTGTTGAACCATGTAAACTTTACCATTAAGCATTTTTTTCTTTGTCATATAAAAGCTACCTGCAACGGGTAAACATGCAAAGTCAAGACCAAATCCCATATCGTGTGCAAGATAAAGGGAGTGTGCACCAGCGTTTACTACCACAAAATCAGCCGTAAACGTTTGATCTTTGGTCATCACAACATGCATATCACCAAGTTTGGTAATATTGGTTACTTGAGAGTTCAAAAAGACATCAGCGACTTTGCCTTCAATCTTTTGCGCTTCATGAACCAAACTCTCTGTCATGGCACCAAAATCAACGGTACTGTACTGACCACCTTCGACGCCCACACCAACAATGTTATCAGGGCGTTCTTTGCCATCAAGGTCATAAATGAGTTTTGGCTCAATTTTGGCGAGTTTTTCTTTGTCAAAGACTTCTAAATACGGATAAAGTTCTTTGAACTCTTCGTATCTATTTTTCATATAAGCAACTTCGGTATCACCCACACCGATTGCCATTTTTTGGTGCGAAAATAAGAATTTACCTTCGTGTCCATGCGCAACACAATATTTTGCAATCATGCTTGCAGTCTCTTTGACTTTTTTCGCTTTTTCTAGAGTATAGTTAGTCTCGATATCACCACAGTGAATGGTTTGAGAATTTGACGTTCCAGCAGAATTTAATTTTGCTAAACGCTCATATTTTTCGACAAGCGCAATGCGCTTAACGTCTGTATATTTTGCAAGCTCATAAAAAAGAGCTGCACCTGAGATTCCGCCACCGACGACCAAGACGTCATAGTGATTTTTTGTCATGCTAAACAACTTCCTACTCTAAGATTTTAGGGTGCGATATTCTATTATAAAAAGTCCTACAACAACTTTAAATAAAGTTGATTTTAGACCTTTAAAATAAAATTTTTACTTTACAGCGATTGCTTCGATTTCAACTAAGGCATTTTTAGGCAGTGATTTCACGCCAACCGTACTGCGTGCAGGTTTGTTTTCCGTAAAGAAAGAGCCATACACCTCATTGACTTTTGCAAAGTCATCCATATTTGCTAAGAAAATGGTTGTTTTAACCACTTTTTTCAAACTACTTCCCGCCTCTTTAAGCACTGCTTTGAGGTTTTCCAATACTTGAGTGGTTTGCGCTTCCACATCACCTTCTAGAAAGCTACCATCGGGTTTGAGTGCAATTTGTCCCGAAGTAAACACCATGTCGTTCACAACAATGGCTTGCGAATAGGGTCCAATAGCAGCAGGTGCATTGGTTGTTGAAACAATCTTCATAGAACTTCCTTTTTAAAGTTTTCAATTACAGTTTTAAATACCGACACCAAAGAGTCTACTTCGCTTAAAGGGCAGCACTCATTGGGAGCATGAATCGTGTCATTAACCACGCCGCACTCGACGGTTGCAACACCAAAATTACCAAAGAAACGTGCATCACTGGTTCCACCCGCCGTGGAAAGTTTAGGTACTTTTCCGTTTACATGTAAAAGCGCATTCTTGAGTGTTTTGATAATTAAAGAGTCTTTACATGTAATAAAAGGTTGCGCACTTTGGCTGAGGCTGAGGCTAAAGTTCATTCCCTGAAGAACGTCTTCTACATAGAGACGAATTTTTTCTATATCGGTTTGAGTTGAGTTGCGGACATTGAACATAATCTTGAGATTTCCAGGAGTGACATTGGTGACTTCCATACCGCCGCGAATATCGGTAATAACCATTTGGGAAGGGGTAAAATCCTCATCACCATTATCGAGTAAATGACCTGCAAGCTTGTGCAGTACGGAAGCTACTTGATGGACAGGATTGACCGCTTTTTCAGGATAAGCCGCATGACCTTGCTTGCCTGTAATTTCAATGACCCCATTGACAGAACCTCTACGCCCAATTTTGATAGCATCTCCAAAAACTGTTTCGGATGTAGGTTCTGCCACAATGGCGTAGTCGGGTAAGAAGGAACGACTTTTTAATGCTTTGAGAACTTCTATGGTACCGTGTTTAGCATCACCCTCTTCGTCACTGGTGAGAAGTGCTGAGAGTGTGCCCTTAAAATTTTCTGTTTGTTTGAGTGCTTGTAAAAATGCACACACACCACTTTTCATATCTTGCGCACCCCTCGCATAAACGATACCCTCTTTCATGATAGGTTCAAACGGCTCACTCTGCCATCCATGACCCGCTGGTACAACATCAATATGCCCTGCAAAGCAAAGATGTGGACCTTCACTAAAGCGTTTATATAAAAAGAGATTTTTCGTTTCTTCAACGTTCACTTCCATAACGTTAAAATCATTTAAATACTCTTTTATAAACGCAAAAGCCCCATCATCATGAGGTGTTACGGAGACAAAGCGTAAAAGTTTTAAGAAAAGTTCTTCTGTTGTTAACATCATTCCTCTATTTTAAAGAAGTATCGTTTAGAGTTGATACTCTTTCTTCGTTTATTCTCTAACATCAAGCTTTTTTAAAGTTTAATCAATGTAGCACCATATCCACCCATATTAATCGGTGCATCACCATAGGAAACAAGTGATGGATAGGTGCTTAAAAAGGTTCGTACCGCATACGCTAATTTGCCTGTCCCAATGCCATGATAGACCAAAACCTCATCAAAACCACTCATCAATGCGTCACTTAAAAATTTATCCAGTTTTTCAACGGCTTCATCGGCTCGCAGACCATGTAAATCCAAAATCATTGAGCCACTCGGTGTCTCTTTAGAAATCACCACGCCCGCTTTATGCACTTTAGGTTGATTACCACTGCGTTTGAGCTTAGAGAGTGGCACGCGAAGCATAATGCCATCGCATTCGATGGTTGCTTCCTCTTTTTTGATGCTTTTAATCACCCCTTTGGAGCTTCCATATTTGATTTTATCGTTTACATGTAAAGGTTCGGCCTTTTGATCGGGAATCACTTTGCGTGTCTCTTGATGCAACTGATTGGCTTTGTTTAACAGACGATGCGACTCTTTGGTATCGGAACTTTTAATCGCTTTTTTTGCTTCGCCAATCGCTTGATTGAACTCTTTAGACATCTTCGAATAGGCATGATCAAACTCTTCTCTCACGCGCTCTTTTTCATCGCGCAAAGACTCTTTGAGTTTTTCTACCTCACGAAGTCTCGCATCCAGTTCTTCCGAGGTTTTGCGCATCTCAAGCTCTAAATCAATATTTTTTTGAATGAGCTCATTGAGTTTTTCTTTGTCTTCGCCATACAAAACACGTGCTTCGGCAACTAAGCTCTGCGGAATCCCATAACGAAGGGCTGTTTCAAACGCATAACTTCGACCAATCGTTCCTTTGAGAAAGCCGTATGTGGGACGTTCGCTCTTTTCATCGTAAATTGCGGCCAAAAGCTCCACTTCTGGGTGGGTGGCAAGCAAGGAAGCTAAGCGCTTATGGTGGGTGGTAATGACGATTTTCATCTCTTTGTCGATGAGTTTTTCGATCATCACTTTAAAGAGATTCGCCGCTTCATCAGCGTCCGTTCCCAGCTCAATTTCATCCACACCAATGAGTGCTGCTTTTTTCCCAAAGAGTTTACTAAACTCATTCATCCGCCCGGCAAAGGTGGAGATGTCATTTTTGACATTTTGAGGATCATCCAAAATGGCAAAGACTTCTTTAAAAGAGCCAATGCTCGAATGTCTCGCGTCAATGCGCATCGGAAGCAGATATTTACTTAAGATTGCCGCTGAGAGAATCGACTTTAAAAGCATCGTCTTACCCCCCGCATTCACACCTGTGATCATCAAAACTTGTTTGGAAAAATCAATCGTGATGGGTTTTGGATTCACAAGAGCAGGATGGGCAAAGTTTTCAAGCTTGATCGAATGTGTTTTTGAAGGAAGCACAAACTCCATATCTTTTTCTCTCGCATACGCAACTCTCGCATAATAGGCATCAAAACGGTCAAATTCTTTGTTCACAAAGCCCAAAAATTTAAGTTGCTTGGTAAACACGGCAGAGATCTGTTTGGCGTACTTATAAACCAGCTCTTCTTTGCGGTCTATCAATTCACTTTCGCGACTTACCAGTTTGCCTAAAGATTCAGGTACGACATAAAAAAATCCGCTACTACTGCGCCCAATAACATTGCCTTTAAGCACATGATTAAATCCACCGCGAACCAAAAGTGCTTCTTGATTATTGATATAGTGAATCTGTTTATCGGCGAGGTAAAGTGCTATTTTTTCGGTGGAAATGAGACGGCGAAGGGTGCTGTTCATTTCATCTTTCACCATTTTGAGACTTTGTGCGATGTTGGCAAATTGCTCATCAACACTAGGTTTTAGTTCCCCTTTCTCATCAAAATAGTCACAAATGTGTGTAATCTCTTGGGGAATCAGAATTCGTTCCATCCATTCGCCAAGACTTTGATCAATCAACATATTTTTGAGATACTGCATATACTTGATTATTTGAACAAACGCAAAAATTTCATTGAGACGCAGTATGCCCATCTTGCTTAGATGCATGAGTGCTACATCCAAAGAAGGAACTTCAGGCAGAGGCTTGAGGCGATCACAGGTAAGAAGCTCATGAATCAATTTATAATGTAAATTTGCGTCACCCTCCATAAAAAGGGGTTTTTCACGTGCTAAAAAGTGCTTAAAACTTTGGGCATAATCGACCAAATCCAGTTTTGAAAAAAGTTTTTCCATTAGGGATTTACTTTCGCTTTTTCAAGCTTACATGTTTCTAAATCGATGACAACACCTCTGTCATTTTGGTTATTATTGTTTGCAATAAAACTAAGCGTTCCATTCACAAAAACAAAGGTGTCCAAAGAAATTTCTCGACCATCACAATAGAGCGATTTACCTTGTTTAAATGCACTAATCATCAAACGGTTTTCTTCACTGCTCTGTCGACTTTGTGCTTCATACCACCAAGCAAGAGCGAGGAGAAAGGCAAGGACCATAAACAGTCCTCCTTTTGCTTTTTTAGAAAAAGTGCTCTTTTTGGCAGCGATAACAGAAGCAATAAGAAACACGAGTGCTAAAAAAAGTAAAAGTTGCATCACATAACTCCTCTGAGTTGATAGGTTATATCCCCCGCACCAAAACTAATCACCAAACCTTCATTAAACATCTGCTGATTCGCTTCACAAGGGAATACTTCAATACTATTCTCATTTCGGTAAATACGCGGTGGGAAAAGAGGCGAATAACGTGCGAACTCTTTTTCAAAATCAATGAAAACCTCTTTTTCACCTGCTTTCCAAACCGGTAAAATAATAAGCTGATCCACGCCTTCAAAGCAGTTAACAAAACTCTCTAAATTATCAATCGTACGTGAGTATTTGTGCGGTTGCCAAATGGCAGTAATCTTCGTAAGCCCCATGAGTTCAGCATATTTTTTAGCTGATTGCAGTGTTGCTTTGATCTCAGTGGGATGATGACCGTAATCATCAATCAATGCAAAAGTTTCACCCTTCGTTAAAAGATCAAAACGCTTTTTAATCCCTTGGTAGTTTTTGAGTTTCTCACGTGCCGTATCCACGTCCATTTCATGTAAACTTGCTAAAATAGCTAAAGAGGCATCCAGTGCCATGTGCGCGCCAATACCCCACACTTCAAAACGTCCTAAATCTTTAAGAACAAACGAGGTAAAAGGCTCACCATTGCGCATCACGGTCTCAATCTCACGAATGTCTCGACTCGGATAAAGACGATCCGCTTCCAATTCCGTTAACGTGCTCAAGAAAGGATCTTCTGCATTAATGACACGAATCTTAGCACTCTCTAAAAAGTGTCTGTAAGCTCCGTAGAATCGGTCATAATCGTAGTTATAATATTCCATATGTTCAGGCTCAGCATTGGTGACAATAGCAATGTAGGGATTGGAGTTTAAGAAACTCGCATCACTCTCATCGGCTTCAAAAATGACATTATTGCCCTCTTTGTAGTACATATTAGAGCCATATTGCTTACTCTCCGCACCAATAACCAAAGAGCCCTCTACCATGGAAGCGAGCATCGCACTCGTTGTACTTTTACCATGTGCTCCACAGACTGAAAAAACACGTCTATTTTTCAAGATAAACAAAAGAGCTTCACGACGTGGCATGATCGTCATGTTTTTCTCACGTGCTCTGACTAACTCAATGTTATCAGGTTTAATAACCGCTGAAAACACCACTAAATCTTGATCGGTAATACACGCTGGATCATGAGGAATATGCACAGGAATACCCATCGCTTCTAAGCCTGCTGTAATTTTACTGGCTTTAACATCTGAGCCTGTGATTTCATAACCCTCTTGTTTTAAATATTTTGCTAATGCGGAAAGCCCTATTCCGCCGATTCCTACAAAATGAACCTTTTTCAACCATTATCCTTCATACATAATCTATTTTTACACGCTTTACAAGCTAAGCTTGAAAAGCTACGCTGCGCTATGCACTAAAGCTTGCCTCTTTCGAGGCAGAAATATAGCGCTTTTATGCTTTACATGTAAAGCTTGAAAGGCTTCACCTTTTTTAGAAAGAGGCGATAACCTCTTTGATCTCTTTTAATATCTGTTCCGTTTTTTCGCTATTTTCAACAAGCGCAATGCGGACATATCCATCACCCATACCGCCACGTCCTAAGAAACGACCTGGTAGAACTTTGATATTTTTTTGCTCATACAGTTTACATGTAAATTCCAAATCATTCTTCACTTCTAGCCAAACGTAAAAGGTTGCATTGATTGCGGGTACACCTAAGATATCGTGTGCTAAGCGAAGGTTTTTCGCGTATTGTGCACGTGTGAGTTCCACATGTTCCATATCATTCCACGCCGCAGCTGATGCTTTCTGGAGTGGCAAGGGAATCGCTGCTCCCACGTAGGTACGATACTTTGCGTAACCACTGAGGATTTTCTCATCGCCTGCAATAAATCCTGAGCGTAACCCTGGCGCTGAACTTCGTTTGGAAAGAGAATTGAGTACCAAAATATTTCTAAATGTATTATTTCCTACATGTAAAGAGGCTTCCAACAAAGAGGCTGGCTTCTCGCCCACGTAAAGTTCACTGTAACACTCATCATTAAGAAGTACAATATCGTATTTGAGGGCAAACTTCACCCATTCACCCAGTTCTTCAAGGCTTAAAACCGAAGTGGTGGGGTTGTTGGGAGAATTAAGAATAATCAAATCTGCTTCTTTGAGGGCGGCTAAATGAATATCCGGTTTAAACCCGTTCTCTTGAGTCAAATTAAGATGTACCACACGAGCACGACTCGCAATGGCGGCACCTTCGTAGATTTGATAAAACGGGTTTGGATACGCCATCACAGGGTTTGGCTTGTCATGAAGGAGGTACTGAGGAAAATTAAAAAGCACCTCTTTTGTTCCAAAAACAGAGATTAACTCACTGGCTTTAAGCTCAACACCAAAACGCTTTTTCACAAAACTGCGTTGCGCTTCATTAACAGATGCTTCACCCGAAGATTTAGGATATTTTTTGAGCAAATGCACATTTTCTTTGAGTGCTTTTTGAATAAAATCAGGTGTCTCAAACTGTGGCTCACCAATGGTTAATGTAACCGCTGGATACGCACTGTTGGGCGTAATATCTTTTAATAATTCCGTTAATTTTTCAAAGGGATAAGGTTCAAAATGCAATGGTTTTCCTTTTACATGTAAAACAATTTTTAGTGTAGCATTCCAAATTTTTGGGTGATGAGTTCACCCTCTTCATTGATAAACAGATAATAAAGCAAATCTTTTTTAACGCTGAGCCCCGCTAGATAGCGCAATGCTAAATTGGCTTGCAACGAGGCTATGTGCATCACAATAGGAGCAGCAATACCGGAAGGTTTTTTGTCACTAATCTTAAAGGCAGAAAAACTACTCTGCTCAAAAAAGCAAACTTGCCCATTAAACGCTTCAACAGAACCATAAACCCACGGTGTTTTTACCTCTTTGGCATAGGCATCAATTAAGCTACGTGTTGGTAAATTATCGGTTGCATCGATGATAAGATCGACTTCAATCTCTTTACATGTAAAGACTTCCAAACGTCCGATATGCGCATAAACTTTGACAAAAGGGCAACGCGCTTCAATGCTCTCTTTGACCACATCGGCTTTGAGTTTTCCCTCATCCCCTACTTTAAAAGCAATTTGACGATGAATATTATGCACACTCACTTCATCAAAATCCACGAGGTGAATTTCACCAATACCCGAACTTCCTAGCGCGTACGCTAAAGAGCTTCCTAGCCCTCCACAACCAATGATGACAATTTTTTTACTTTGTAAACTTTGTTGTGTCTCTTCTCCCCAGAGCTGTACTTGTCTGTGGAAATAGTGCATCATACGCTTTCTCGCTTACTTACCTGTTTTTTCCATCCCCAAAGCTTTCGCGCTTCCGCAAGGCTTTCTTTTTCGATGGTCGCGACCAGCATCTCTTCTTTATCGCCTAAGGTGAGCTCGACTTCGCCAAAAGGAGAAATCAGACTGCTTTTGCCGTAAAATTGCCACGTCTCTTCTTCTTTGTAACTTCCCACACGGTTAGCTCTTAAAATATAAACATTGTTTAACATGGCTCTCATTTTAAGAAGCTCTTCCCAACGGTGTGCTGAATCAAATGTGGATGAAGTCGGTGTAAGGACTACATCCACATTTTTCTTCATGACTTCCATCCAAACAGTGTCAAAATGAAGTTCATACCCACTGACGATACCAAAGCGAATACCATTGTGTAAAAAGATAGGCAATACATATTTTGAAACGGTATTGGCAAAGAATTTCTCTTCATTCCAGTGTTTATAATTAATTAAAAATTGTTGATCAAAAAAATGCACCGATTTAGCCGAAAAATGAGCATTGCATTTGTAGCAAAACTCCCCTTTAATATTGACAATCGGAGCAATGACATGCAAATCATAATCCGCACACAATTTTTTCAAAACTTCAATTTTATGATTGGATTGCTCTTTAATCATGGAAAGTGGCATACTTTCTAACTCTTTGAAAAAACTGTTGAGTGCGTATTCACTTAACAGCACCACCTCAACCTCTTTTTGTTTGCAAATGCGAAAGTAATAATCGAGTTTTGCTTCGCTCATTGGGAGTGTACTGAGTTGCAATGCCGCTATTTTCATGCCAATGCTTCCTTCTCTTGCAATTTTGTATAGGTCAGTTTTGCCTCTTCAAGCATTTTGGTTGCTTCTTTTAAAATGGCAATACCTTCTTGGTATTTTTTCATTCCCTCTTCCAAGGAGAGCTCAGGATTTGAAAGTGTCTCTAAAATCACTTTGGCGTTCTCAAGCTTTGTTTCAAAACTTTGTTTCTCTTCTTTCATCTTATACCTTCGCTTCCAGTGCTTTTTTAATGTAAAAATCAAACTTGTCATACTCAACTAAAAAGGCGTCGTGCCCATACTGACTGTCAATGCAGACATAATCCACACGATCAGCTCTGCCCATATTTTCCATCGTTGTCTTAATCAAAGCCATCTCTTCAGGCATAAACAGACAATCGCCTTGAAATGAAATAAGGGTGAGTTTTGCTTTGATAAACTTAAGCGAGTCTTCTAACGAGTCATAATTACGTGTTGCATCAAATATATTCATCGCTTTAATGATGTAGAGATAGCTTAATGGATCAAATCGCTTGGCAAAACTGTAACCATTATACTCCATGTAACGCTCCACCTGAAAACGTCCAAAAAGCTCGTACAGACCGTCAGTCTCAACGTAATTGCGTCCAAATTTTTTATTCATCGAATAAGGACTTAAAAAGCTAATATGCCCCGCCATTCGACCAATCGCAAAACTGAGCAGCCCTTCTTCTTCAAAATCAGAGGCGTCGTAATTGCCATTTTTAAAACGTGGGTCATTCACGATACCCTCTATCGCGATCTTATTCCATGCAATCGCCCAAGGACCTGTCGCGTATGTGGTTGCAAGCAGTATAACCCGTTTAGCAAAATCAGGATACTCAATGGACATACACAGCCCTTGCATGCCCCCAAGAGAGCCCCCAATAATCGCATACGCCTCTTTGATCCCCAATCTGGTAAAAAGATTCATTTGTGCTCTAACCATATCACTGATCGTTAAAACGGGAAATTTAAGGCGTAGTGGTTCTTTGGTTTTAGCATTGATGCTCATAGGTCCCGTTGAGCCAAAACAACTTCCTAGGATATTGACGCAAATGACACAAAACTTGGTTGTATCAATGATTTTTCCATCGCCTATGAGAGGATCCCACCAACCAGCCTTTGTTTCACCTTCATAGCGACCTGCCGCATGATAACTTCCAGTGAGGGCATGAAAGACAACAATGACATTGCTTTTGGTCTCGTTCATGTCACCATACGTCTCATACTTAAGATCATAGATTTCTAAGATACGACCACTCTCTAAATAGAGCGGTTCATCAAAATGGGCAATAGCTGTTTGAATTTTCACACATTTCCTTATTACTTTTTACCACGGTTTTTAGGCAAAGCCCAAAAACCTACGCTCGCCGCTGTGGCACTGAAGCTTGTCTCTTTCGAGACAGAATATTTTTTACATGTAAAAAATATAATGCTTAGTTTACTCTGTAATTTGGTGCTTCGTGTGTGATGATAACATCATGCACGTGGCTCTCTTTAAGACCCGCACTGGTAATTTCAACAAATTCAGCTTTTTCTTGATAATCAATAATATCACGTGCACCCACATAGCCCATAGAAGACCTAAGGCCTCCCACCAGTTGGAAAATGACATCGCGAATAGAACCAGCATGAGGAACACGTCCTTCAATACCTTCGGGGACAAGTTTATCAGCAGCCGTTCCCTCTTGGAAATAACGATCACTACTTCCCTTCGTCATCGCCCCAATACTTCCCATACCACGATAGGTTTTATATTGGCGTCCTTGGTACGTAATAAGCTCACCTGGGCTCTCATCGGTTCCAGCAAGTAAACTTCCAACCATAACACTTTGAGCTCCAGCAGCTAACGCTTTTGCAAAGTCACCTGAATACTTAATACCACCATCAGCAATAATGGGAACACCATATTTACGCCCCACATCGGAACACTCTTCGATTGCCGTCATTTGAGGGACACCTACACCTGAAACAATACGTGTGGTACAAATACTTCCAGGTCCAATACCTACTTTAATGCCATCAGCTCCCGCTTCAACAAGAGCAAGTGCCGCTTCGGAAGTTGCAATATTCCCTGCAATAATATCAACTTTAAGCTCTTTTTTGATCAGTTTAACAGTATCAATAATTCCTTTGGAGTGACCGTGTGCTGAATCTAAAACTAAAACGTCAGCACCCGCTTCCACGAGCGCACGAGCACGATCCAGTTGACCCACACCAATAGCAGCTCCCACACGAAGTCTACCAAACTCGTCTTTGTTGGCATGAGGATACTCTTGGCGCTTTTTAAGATCTTTAATTGTAATCAGACCCGCTAGTTTATTGTTTTCATCCACGATAGGAAGTTTTTCAACTTTATTGGTTCTAAAAATTGCTTCGGCATCATCCAACGTTGTGCCTTTTTTAACGGTGATCAAAGGCATTTTTGTCATGAGCTCTTCAACATTTTTACTATAGTCATTTTCAAAACGAAGATCGCGATTGGTTAAAATACCAATCAATATATCGTTATCATCAATTACAGGAACACCTGAAATGCGGTACTCTGACATAATGGCAAGTGCTTCTTTAAGCGTCGCTTTGGCTTTAATGGAAACAGGATCAATGATGATACCGCTTTCACTTTTTTTAACACGTCTGATTTCACGCACCTGAGATTCAATATCCATATTTTTATGAATAATGCCAAGTCCCCCAAGACGCGCCATCATAATCGCCGCACGGTGCTCTGTTACGGTATCCATTGCAGCCGATACCAGAGGGATATTCAGTGTGATATTCTTCGTTAATTTTGTTTTAATATCAACCTCTTTAGGCAAAATCTCTGAATACTTTGGTACCAATAATACGTCTTCAAATGTTAATGCTCTTTTTCTAATTTTCATGTGTGTCCTTCTCCTATAACCCTAATTCTCTCTCTAAGCTCAGCGCTCCATCTAAAAGTGCTTGCTCACCATACGCTTGACCAATAAGTTGTCCGCCAACAGGAAGCCCTTTGCTATCCATTCCAAGAGGAATCGAAATACCAGGAAGCCCTGTAAGATTGAGTGAAATAGTGTAAATATCACTCAAGTACATCTCCAATGGATCTGCTTTTGAACCAAACTCAAACGCACTCGTTGGAGTTACAGGCATAAAAATCAGATCAGCCTCTTTAAAAATTGCTTCATACTGCGCTTTTATAAAATGACGTGCCTTTTGTGCTTTGATGTAATATGCATCATAATACCCACTGCTTAGAACGAAGGTTCCCAAAAGGATTCTTCGTTTAACCTCTTCTCCAAAACCAAGGCTTCGGCTTTGAATAAACATTTCTTTGAGGTTTTCATTGCTACCACGATTACCATAACGAACACCGTCATAACGACTGAGGTTAGCACTCGCTTCGGCTGTTGCAATCACATAATAGGTTGCGATGTCGTATTTAGAGTTAATAAAATTGCGATAAATAATTTTATGTCCCGCTTTTTCGAGTGCGCGAATGCCATCCATCATGCGCTCTCGCACTTCAGGACTCGCTTCATTGAGGTAATTCTCAATCACAGCAATCGTCATTTTACGATCAGCGTTCAGTTTGTCTGCAACGCTTTGGTGCGCTATGTTGGCACTGGTAGAGTCTTTAGGCTCATGCCCTGCAATAATGTCATATAAAATCGCCGCATCTTCAACATTTTGCGTAATCGGTCCAATCTGGTCAAGTGAGCTTGAATACGCACCCAAACCGTAACGGCTGACTTTGCCATAGGTTGGTTTTAATCCAACACAGCCACAAAAAGCGGCGGGTTGACGAATACTTCCACCCGTATCGCTTCCAAGGGCTGCAATGGCAATGCCCGCGGCAACTGCAGCGGCACTACCACCACTACTACCACCTGGGACACATTTTGGATTGTGCGGGTTTAAGGTTTTTCCATAAAACGAGGATTCAGTGGAGCTTCCCATCGCAAATTCATCCATATTGGTACGCCCATATGGAGAGAGCCCATGACGTAACATATTGTCAATAACCGTTGCATTGTAAGGGGCAACATAACCTTGAAGGATGTTAGAGCCACTGGTAACTTCCCAACCATTGACTTGAATATTATCTTTAATGGCAATCGGAATGCCTGAACCATACTCACTAATCGCTTTACCTGTAAGCTGTTCGATATAAGCACCCAAACTTTTTGTTGCTTCTATTTTTTGCTTTAAATCAGTTCGAAACGCTTCGATCTCTTCTTTGGGAAGTTTTAATGCCTCTTTTAAGGTTATCAACGCCTCTCCTTTATCGTTATTTATAAAATACTTTGCACAAAGACACGCAAAACAGAACTCATTTCACTTTGTGGTTTGTTAAAGTTTACTGCCTTTATCAGCAGATTTCAATTTTTTTGTTTTGACATTGATCAGATAAATACACACACCAATGACTGCGAAAATCGCGCCAATGGTTATAAAAACAAAACTTAACGGCACAGGAGCACTGAAATTAAACATTTAAAGCCTCATTACAGCGGTGGCACAGCTCTTCTTCGCTTTTAGCGCGATATTTCCAACAACGCGGACATTTGCATTTGGCAGCTTTAAAGATTTTAAAGTGATCGCCTGCGACTTCAAATACGCCCATTTCACCTGTTTCCATATGTTCAATCACCTTACTCACGGTAAACCAATCTTCCGCATCCACTTTTTCCAAGGCTGCAATTTTAGGAGAACTGGTTTGAAGCACCAACTCTAGGGTTGATTTGATGATTTTCTCTTTTTTGAGCGCATCAACGATCTCAAAGAATTTTTCACGCGCTTCGACCATATAAGCTTCTTCAAACGATGTTGTCATATTTGGCAGTGACTCGTACACAAGGTCAAAAACACTTTCGCCTTTTTGTTTTAAGATAGCAGGTGCATACTCCATCATCTCATCAATCGTATAGGTCAACGTTGGAGCCATCAAGACCATCAATTTCTCGGCAATCATCGCCATCGCACTTTGCGCAGAGAGACGAATCGTGTCGTTTTTAGCGTTACAATAAAGCCTATCTTTGGAAATATCGAGATAAATTCCGCTGAGTTCCACAGCGATAAAATGGTTCAAAAGCGCAAATCCTTTGGAGAATTCATACTCTCTAAAGTACCCCTGCGCCTCATCAAAAACCGCTTTGGCGTGGACTAAAATCCATTGATCCAAAACGCTCATTTGCGAGTAGGGCAAAAGAGTCTCTAAATCATTAATATTTGCCAATAAAAATCGGAACGTATTACGAATTTTTCGGTACTGTTCGCTGATTTGTTTTAAGATATTGTCACTGATTTTAAGATCCGTCGTGTATTCACTGGTTCCAACCCAAAGACGAAGAATTTCGACACCATGGCTTTTTGCAATATCGGTAGGCGCAACAACGTTGCCTTTCGATTTGCTCATCTTCTCGCCTTTTTCATCAACCGTAAAACCATGGGTTAAGATTTTACCGTACGGCGCAATGCCGTTGTTGGCAGTACTGACCAAGAGTGAACTTTGGAACCAACCACGATGTTGATCACTGCCTTCCAAATACATTGACGCAGGATAATCCCCCGCATCGTAATCTGGAGATTGAAGTACCGCTTTCCACGTGCTACCACTGTCAAACCAAACATCCAAGATGTCCATCACTTTTTCAAGATTCTCAGGCTTATAACCGCTATTGGCGACCAAAAGGTCTTCAATCTCTAAATCCCACCACGCATCCGCACCTTTTTCTTCAAAAATATTAGCGATATGCGTGACAACGTTCGCATCAAAAATCGGTTTACCCGTCGTTTTATCTCTAAAAAATGCAATTGGCACACCCCAATCTCTTTGTCGGGAAATGCACCAATCCGGTCTATTTTCGATCATTGAGCCCAAACGGTTAATGCCAGATTTGGGGTAGAAACGAACCTTTTGAAGCTCGTCCATGGCCATTTTACGAAGGCTCTCACGTCCGTCAACCGCTTCATCCATCGCCACAAACCACTGTTTGGTTGCACGGTAAATGACCGGTTGATGTGTTCTCCAACAAAATGGGTAGGAGTGGGTAAATTTTGAACATTTCAGAAGTTTGTCGCCCAAAAGCTCCAAAATACGCTCGTTGCATTTAAAAATATGCTCACCGACAAAACTCTGCGCATCAGGAAGCAATCCTAAACGAACGACAGTTTCATCGTAACAACCTCTCTCATCCACAGGCATAATCACTTCAAGACCGTAACGAAGCCCTACTTTGTAGTCATCATCGCCGTGCCCCGGTGCGGTATGAACACAGCCACTTCCGCCATCCATCGTTACATGCTCCCCTAAAACAAACTGTGATTTACGTCCATTCAGTGGATTAAGAGCAAAACTATTTTCAAGCACACTCGCTTTAAAGGTTTTAACGATTTCACCTTTCACCACACCTTGCTCTAACAGTTTTACATGTAAAGGCTCAGCGACGATATAACCGTCACTCGTAAGCACATAGTTTTCATCAGGACTAAACGCAATTCCCACATTCGCAGGCAGTGTCCACGGCGTTGTTGTCCAGATAATAACTGAAGCATCCGTGCTGATTGCTAGTTTTGCCTTAGCTTCAGGACTCAGTGCAAAAGCAACGAAAATAGAATAATCTTCTTTGTCCTCATACTCGACTTCGGCTTCGGCTAACGCACTACGTGCCGCCCATGACCAGTAAACCGGTTTACTGCGTTCAACCAAAAGTCCTTTATCGGCAACGCCACACAATGCGCGGTAGATGTCGGCTTCAAATTTAAATTTCATCGTCATATAGGGATTATCCCAATCGCCAATAACACCTAGGGATTTAAACTCTTCACGTTGAATATCAATAAATTTACGTGCATGTTCACGACACAACTCACGAATTTTGCTTTTGGGAAGGGCATCTTTTTTCTCTTTCCCAAGATTTTTCTCCACTTGTTGCTCAATGGGCAAACCGTGACAATCCCAACCGGGAACATAACGTACTTTTTCACCAAAAAAATAGTGGGTTTTGACGATCACATCTTTGAGAATTTTATTAAGGGCATGTCCAATGTGAATGTGTCCATTGGCATACGGAGGACCATCGTGAAGAATAAATGTCGTTGGGGCATTTTCTCTATTTTTGATCATTTTTGCATAAGCGCTCTCCTCTTTGGAAAACCACTTGGCATAACGTGCAGGCTCATTTTGAGGAAGATTGCCACGCATTGGGAAATCGGTTTGAGGAAGAAGCAAGGTCTCTTTATAGTCCATCTATTTATTTCTCCTTGGAAGCTACAACTCTTTACATGTAAGCGTCTCTTAAAATGAGGCAAGTTTATCTAAAAACGATTTAAGAAGCACTTACGGTATAATACGAGATACGTTATGACTCTAAGTTTGAGTCCGCCAATACAGTTGGCAAGCTTTAATGCCCTAGTAGTAGTTCAAAGCATCAAAGGGTGCATGGCTTGTGCCAAAGAAAATCTAGTGTTAATGTAATGTTTAAAGCTTTGCTTCAAAACGTGCTAAGAGTTCTTGCGGAACTCTATTAAAAAAACAAAAAAAGGGATTCCTATGAAAAGCTCTTTGATCGTAGTTGGAAAAGCGCTGCGATACAATCTGCCATTTTTAAACTATATTCATGCAACGATTATCAAACATCTTGATCTTCCTGATCAAACTGTCTATATTGATAAAAATGATAAAGACCTCTTCTTTGTCTTAGAAGAGTCTATCACACATGCTGATGAAATCGTCATTGTCACAGCTAATGATAGTTTTAATCTTGTCAATAAAGTCATTGCAACGCTTGGGGAAGAGTCCCTAGAACTTAAAGGAGGTATGCTCATTCCTTCTAAGACAGTCCATTTTGAAGAAAACAGCTATCTTTTGGAACGCGATAGTAAACTCATAAATGTTATCAAAGCCAGTGAAAATAAAAAGCTTCCTACTGTTTTAATCGAGAATAAAAATAGTTCAGCCCTATTTTCCATTATCAATATTGATGAAGATTCTCTTAAAATCTTACTTGAACCCTTAGCCCAAAATTTTGAGATTCGCATTACTCCCGCAAAAATTATTGATGGCTGGATGACCATCGAAGCAATCTCCAATAAATATGGCAATTTAGAAAGCTTTTTTAAAGCAGCAAAATCGCTTCTTCCTCAAAAAGTAATCAATCACCCTGATGTCATTGAACATATCGCAGAATCACTCCAAGCGCATGGTAAGACACTCAGTATTGCAGAGAGTTGTACAGGAGGGCTTATTGCTTCTATGCTTACCAAACGTTCAGGTGTATCAACTGTTTTCAAAGGGGGTCTTGTAACCTACTCCAATGAAATCAAAGAGTCATGGCTAGGAGTCAGTAACGACACTATCGAACGTTTTGGAGCAGTCAGTGAGCTCTGTGTGCGTGAAATGCTTGAAGGTGTTCTCAATGCTAGCCTTTCTGATTTTGCCATCGCTACCAGTGGTATTGCAGGGCCAACGGGTGGAAGTATTGAAAAACCTGTTGGTACGGTCTATGTAGGTGCTCGCAATAAAGAGGGTAAGATTCTTATCGAAAGACTTCTTTTGGAAGGTGATCGTGAGTATATTCAAACCCAAAGTGCTTACCATGCCTTAAAGTTGCTTTTACATGTAGGCGAAAATATTTTTCTCAAAAGTGAAAAAATGTCTTGACAAATGAACTTTTTTTCTCTATAATTTCAGCCTCATTACGAGAAGAACGTGAATGACTCGTTAGCTCAGTCGGTAGAGCATCTCCCTTTTAAGGAGGTGGTCGATGGTTCGAATCCATCACGGGTCACCATTTTATCTGTGCGACCCCATCGTCTAGTGGTCCAGGATCCCGCCCTTTCACGGCGGTTACAGGGGTTCAAATCCCCTTGGGGTCGCCATTGATATTTCTTCTTTAGTGTTCATAATGGTCGCTTAGCTCAGTTGGTAGAGCGCCACCCTTACAAGGTGGATGTCATAAGTTCGAGTCTTATAGCGACCACCATTTATGCGCGGCGGTAGTTCAGTTGGTTAGAATATCGGCCTGTCACGCCGGGGGTCGCGGGTTCGAGCCCCGTCCGCCGCGCCACTTTTTATTTTCCCTCAGCATTTTCTTATCGTATTATGAAACTGTCTGAGCATGACTCGTTAGCTCAGTCGGTAGAGCATCTCCCTTTTAAGGAGGTGGTCGATGGTTCGAATCCATCACGGGTCACCATTGTCCTAAACAAACACACTTGTGCGACCCCATCGTCTAGTGGTTAGGACACCGCCCTCTCAAGGCGGGAACGGGGGTTCAAGTCCCCCTGGGGTCGCCATTTTCCTCAGCTAAATTCTATTTCCTCTTTGATTAATTCCCTCATTTTCATACAAATCAATTTCACGTTTATATTCTGGATTGGCTTTTTTAAGCTCCTCATCCATAAATGCTATCAATTTTGCATCAGCATTACGATGGCTTGCAATAAGCAAGATAAAATTGAGATAGACTTTAGAGAGTTTTGGTGCTACACCTTTTTCTTTAGTAGGGAAAGGGCACTCTTTGGCTACCTTGAGGATTGCATTGGTAAGATCATTGCGAGAAGAAGTACGTTTGGCAGCAATATCGACTAACTCTTCAATCGCTACTTTTCGAGCTTTATCTTCTTGTTCTTGTGTATGATGCGTCACTTCTACAACAACCGTTTTTTGTAAATTTGCAACAATAATAAAAAGAGTGATTAAAACAATGGCAATAACAGCAACAATCGCTATTATGAGATAATTCTCTTGCATGGAGGAGAGCCTCTTAAATTTTTGCCTATTATAGCACAAACTTAAAAGAGGGATTAATATCCCTCTTTGTATTTATAAGGTTTTAGAGATACTCCGTTTAGGATAAGCCAAAGCAATAACAAGTACAACGATGGCAACGGTATAATAGACAAAAGATGGCACTGGAATTGGGTCACCAGCGGCATAAGAGTGCATACCAGAAAGATAAAAATTAACGCCAAAATAAGTCATAATAATTGAAGCAAAAGCAATCGTTGAAGCAACTGCAAATGCAAAAGGCGTGTTAAATTTTGGAATAAATCTTAAATGTACCACAGCTGCATAAAAAAGAATCGAAACTAAAGCCCACGTCTCTTTTGGATCCCATCCCCAATATCTACCCCACGATTCATTGGCCCAAACCCCTCCTAAGAAGTTACCAATGGTTAAAAGGCTCAGTCCTAGAATCATTGCCATTTCATTAATACGTGTTGCTTCAATAATATTGCGTTCAATTTCGACATTACGTTTGGTTTGCTTTGTGCTTCTTATAATAAATAAGATCAATGTAAAAAAGCCTAGAAGCGCACATAGTCCTAAGAATCCATAACTTGCTGTAATCACCGAAACATGGATATTGAGCCAGTAAGATTTTAGAACAGGTACTAGATTGGTAATTTGTGGATCCATCCAGCTAAGATGTGCTACAAAAAGCGTTACACCTGCAAGGATTGATGTCAGAGAAAGAGAGACAACAGATTGACGAGAAAAGAAAATACCCGCAAGTGCTATGGCCCAAGCAATGTAGATCATTGATTCATAACCATCACTCCAAGGGGCATGCGTTGAGATATACCATCTGAGTCCAAGGCCACCCGTATGAGCTAAAAAAGCAACAAAATTAATGGTCAAAACAATTTTTGTTGCCAATTTGATATTTAAAGATGACTTAACCATTTTCGCAAAAATAAAGCAGAGTAAAACTAAGCCACTGAGAAGATACACAGGGGTTAATCGTGCAAATATTTTCGCATGGTTAAAGAAAATTTCTGCTTTTATACGACTATCGCTCGGGATAATCTCAGAGCCATACTGCTCTTGATACGATTGAAGTTTGTCGATAGCTTTGTTAGCATTTTCCCAATTTCCTTTTTCCAATCCTTCACTGATAGAGTCAAAGTATCCACCAAGAAGCGCTCTAACTTCATCACCTTCTTGTTTGGAAAAGTTCATGACAGCCTCTTGTGGAGCAAACCATTTTTTGCTGATGTCATTTTGCTTAGGAATCATCTTAAACACTTCGCCCGTATAAACCATATAACAAATGTTAACACGCTCATCCACTTTGAGTATATCTTTATCAAATTGATTACGAAGCGCTGGCTTCTTGCGATTAGCTTCTTCAGAATACTTGGTCAATTTATAAGCATGATCACCCTCTTTTTCGAAAAAATCATTAAAAGAGGCATATTTTTGATTTTCAGGAATACCAATAATTTTTTTTAGTTCAGGATGAAATACTTTGATAATAGGTAGACCTTGCCATTCACTCGGAGAACTCATCATGCTCAGGGCAACTTGATTTGCACTTAGCCCTTCATAGGAGGAGCCACCATAAATTTTATTGAGCAGTTCCGTCGAAATTGTATCGATCGGCTTAATTCTTCCATCGACACTTTGGACTAAGACGCGTCCAAACTTATCAGCATGTTTTGCATCGTACTGTTTTAAAAATCCTATATACTCTTCCGTAGTATAGGCGTGTAGTACAGATCCTTGGCTCAAAGCAATGATGGAGACAAGTGCCACCAAGATAGATTTTACCTTAGTCATATCTTTTTGTACCATGCCTGCAAGTTTACGGAAACGACTTTTTGGATTGAGCAAGTTAAAGAAAAGTCCAATCCCTAAAAGAAGGTACCCAAAATAAGTTGGTAACTTTCCAGGATCATTATTTACGGACAAAATTGTTCCTTTTTCATCTTTATCGTACGAACTTTGGAAAAAGCGGAAGCCTCGATAATCCAATACATGATTCATATAGATACGAAAGGGTACATGAACCCCTTTTTCACTGTCAACCACTTCAACCTCACTTGCATAAGACATTGGAGACATTGATCCAGCATAACGATCCAATTGAAATTCATTAAGTTGGATAGCAAAAGGCAGTGTGAAAATTTGTGCACCCCACTCAAAGATGAAAGGAACACCTGAGATCATGATCTTAGTTGGCTCACCTTCACTCCCTTTTCCTTGTCCAAACATAGCAATTTCTTTTGTTTCGCCTTTATATTTTGCATCAACGATAATTGCAGATACTCCACTTGCTTTTATCATAGGATTTTTATCTTCAACAACTTTTTCTTGCCCTTTAAGACCAATATAACGTGGTGCAAAATTCACATTTCCAATGGTATAAAGCTGCCCTGTTACAAAATCTTGCTTATTATCGGCTGCGTATTCCCCACGCTTGTTTTCAGCCATTTTAAACCATGCAATTTTTTCTTTGGAGTAAAAATAAAATTTCCCATCTTCCAATGTAAATTGGATAATGGTCTTCTTGGTTTGAGGAACTTGGGCATTAAAACTAAAAATATATTCACTTGACTCGTAAGTATCGCCCTCTTTTAAAACAACATTGAGACTTTCGCCATACCCACTGAGCATCATTGAAATCATTGGAACACCTTGTGGATCATCAACAACTTTTGCAGTAGCATTGGGTAGATATTGTTTAAATTTCACTTCTGCTTTGTCGCCACCTACATCAAATGAGAATGAAAAGCCATTGCCACCTGCACGAGAAATAAGCTGAGGATGACTATAGCTATAAGTTTTAGTGTCTTTTAAAGCACTAACTTGAATAAAAGTACTACTTGATAAAACTTTATCCTCTTGCATACCATTTCTTACATGTAAAGTTCCCTCAAAGCCATAATAGCGCGTGATCCCAGAACCAATAAGAATAAAAATAAAACTAATATGAAATAAAAATGCAGGTAATTTATCGAGTTTGTAGAGTTTATATCGAATAATATTAGAGATTAAAATAAGTGCTAAAGCAACTTGAATCAGTTCAAACCACCATGCAGTATAGATCAGTGCCCAACTCGTCTCGACACCAAAATCATTTTCAATAAACGTTGCTACACCACAAAAAAGTCCAAAAAGCACCATCAGGATGATAGCCGATTTCATCGAAAAAATCTGCTTCAATACAAAATCCATAAAACTCCCTTGTCTGGAAAAATTAAGTTATGTTACCTTTTTAGAGTAAATAATTTATAAATCATACATGTCCCTTGCACAGCGTTATTTAATTTAGAAAAAACAAAAAAAATACACTTTGATACCCTTTTTTTCATTCTATAAGTAAAATATTGCACTAAAATCATTTGTACTTGTTTGCTCTAATGGGGTGAATTTTTATAGAAGAGTTTAATAGAAATGTAAACCTCCGCTAAGAGAGATTTACATGTAAACAGAAGATGTGAATTTTTTATCCACCGAGATATTTTTTACGAATAGTATCATCACCAATCATTGCAGATGCAACGCCATTCATAACAATTTTACCATTCTCTAAAACATAGGCATAATCTGAAATTTTGAGAGCAGCAAAAGCATTTTGCTCAACTAAAAGAATGGTGATTCCCTCATTACGTAATCGTGTAATGATCTCAAAAACTTCACCAACAATTTTAGGCGCAAGTCCAAGGCTTGGTTCATCAAGCATTAAGAGCTTCGGTTCACCCATTAAGGCACGTGAAATCGCTAACATTTGTTGCTCACCACCGCTCATTGTCCCTGCTAGTTGATAGCGTTTATCTTTGATACGCGGGAAAAGCTCATACATAGCATCTCTAAGATGATCAAAATTTTCATCGTTATTAAATGCCCCCATACGAAGGTTCTCTTCTACTGTCAAATTAATAAAAATCTTTCTTCCCTCTGGAACGAGAGATAAACCATGTTGTACCAGCGTGTGTGTTTTATGGTTATGGGTATCGTAACCTAAGAAATTGATATCCCCCGTTTTTTTAACACTGTTCAACAACGCTTTCAAAGTTGAACTTTTTCCTGCACCATTTGAGCCAATCAAAGAGACAATTTGTCCCTCTTTGACTTCAAAATCAATTCCCTTAACAGCTTCAATGAGTCCATAATAGACATGTAAATTTTTAACACTGATCATTAAGAAAATCTCCTAAATACGCAGATATCACTTCAGGGTCTTGTATCGCATCTGCGGGTTTGCCCTCAAAAATAGTTTTACCATAATCTAAAACTAAAACTTTATCGCACAATTGATTGACAAATTTCATATCATGTTCAATCAAAAGAACCGTCAAATCAAAATCAACTCGAGCCTTTTTAATAATCTCACCCAACTCTTCTGTCTCTGATGGATTCATACCAGCAGCTGGTTCATCAAGCAGTAAAAGATCAGGATTGGTTGCAAGAGCGCGTGCTATTTCAACTTTACGTTGTTGGCCATAGCTCAAATCAACCGCTTTATCATGGGCATAAGAGCTCATGCCAAAGTAGTCTAAAATTTCCATTGAACGTGTTTTAATACGCTTTTCTTCCCCAATAAAACGAGGGAAACGCAAAATCGATTCTAAAAATCCATAACGTGCTTGGAAATCAAAGCCGATTAATATATTATCCAAAACACTCATGCTTGAAAAAAGTCTAATATTTTGGAACGTTCTTGCAATACCTTTTCGTACAATATGGTGAGGTTTTAAACCACTAATGGCTTCATTTCTGAAAATAACCTCTCCTGATGTCGGTGTATAATTACCCGTAATGATATTAAACATCGTGGTTTTACCTGCACCATTGGGTCCAATTAGTCCAAAAATTTCTTTAGGCGCAACGCTAAAACTGGTCTCTTTTATGGCTGTGACACCACCAAAATTTTTAGTGACATTGTCAATTTTCAAGATCATTTGTCACCCTTTTTACGCGGTTTAAAAAAGTCTGTTAGTTCTCGTTTGCCCATAATGCCTTCTCGGGCAAAGAGCATGATCAAAATAAGGCCAAGAGAAAAAACAACCATACGCATACCCGGCATTGCAGGGGCATTGTAACCAAAGAGATGTATTGGCTCATCCAAGAAACGCATCCATTCACTTCCACCCATCACTAAAACAGTACCAATAATTGCTCCTGTCGTACTACCAAGACCACCCAAAACAATAATAATAAGTAACTGGAAAGTAAAGAAAAAGTCAAAAAGATCAGGGGAAATACTTGTTAAGAGTGCGGCTAGAAGTCCACCACCGACTCCTTCAAAGAAGGCACTTGTACAAAACGCCAATGTTTTGGCTTTAAAGGTATTCACACCCATTGCAATGGCAGCATCTTCATCATCACGAACCGCTTTCATTGCACGACCAAATTTAGAATTGATGATATTGAGCACAACAATAACAGCAATCATTGCAATGCCACCGGTCCAGTAAAGATTAGAAAATTCTGGAATGTCATTAAGCCCAAGAGAACCATTCGTCGCTTCAGGTACATTAATCGCTAAAATTTTAATGATAAATCCAAAGCCAAGTGTTACGATTGCAAGGTAATCTCCGCGTACTCTAAACACAGGGAAAGAGAGACATGCTGCCAGTATGGCTGAAAATATACCACCCAACAAAAGTGCTACAACAAAGTTAGCATGCAGTGTTAATATAAATGGATAAGGATCAACAATGGCATATTGATACTGTTTCGACTCAGGGCTTACCAGTAAAAGTGCCGTTACATAGGCTTCGATGGCAACAAAGCCATTAGGCTCAAGAGAAAACTGACCGGTTACACCGTTAATAAGATTGTAGCTCACCGCTAAAATAACAAAAATAGCAATATTATTTAAAATTCTTACGGTATATTCATCAAAATGTGTGTTGGAAAACCAAATAAACCATAGTGTTAATGCAACGATAGTGAGCTTGATCAATAGCTCTTTTTTTAGGATAAGGCTGTTCATATTAAAACCTACTTTTTTCAAAATCAATACCCAAAATTCCTGTGGGTTTAAACAAAAGAATGAGAATTAAAAAGATAAAAGCAAAAGCATCTTTATAACCGCCCAATTCTGGGAAAAAAGCAATAACAACGACTTCTGTAAAGCCAATAATCAATCCACCAAGAACAGCACCACCGACACTTCCAATGCCACCAACAACAGCTGCGGCAAAGGCTTTTAGACCCACAAGGACACCCATCATTGGTTCAACAGAAGGGTAATTAACTGCCCAAAAGATACCCCCAACTGCGGCAAGGGCTGAACCCATACCAAACACCAGCGTAATAATGCGGTTTGCATCAATTCCCATAAGATTGACCGTTCCAACATCAAAAGCTAGCGCACGAATAGCCATACCGTATTTAGTTTTAAAAAGTACCCATAGAATAGCAGCCAATAAGAAAGCAGTAATAATAGGTACTATAATTGCGGAAACGGGCATCGTTAAACCCATAATGTCAACAATTTCTTCAAGGTAAGCAGGCACCGGAAAGGCTCTAGGAACGCCTCCGAAAAAGACGTTAAAAGCATTTTCAAGAAAAAAACTAACACCAATCGCTGTAATTAAAAGTGAGATTTTTGGAGCACTACGCAAAGGTCGGTATGCAATAAAATCACTCGCCATACCTAAAATGGCAGAACCCACAATAGCTAAAAGGACTGCTGCACCAAAAGGAAGACCAAGAATGGCAATGCCAAAATAACCTAAAAATCCACCCACCATCATAATATCGCCATGCGCAAAATTGATAAGTCTTAAGACTCCATATACCATCGTATAACCAATGGCAATGAGCGCGTACATACTGCCAAGGCTGAAGCCATTGACCATCTGTTGCATAAACATTGTTAAATCCAAATAGATTCTCCTAAAATATTTTAGAGCAATTCCCACTTTTATAAGTGGAGATTGCTCTAAAATCTCTCTTTACACTTTTACATGTAAAGAGAGATGAACAATTATGGATTGACGGTTGCTTTATAAACCGCTTTACCATTTTGAACAACTTTGATAACAGCTGAACGTGTAGAGTTACCCGTTTTATCCATGTTGATAACACCCGATACACCTTCAAAGTTAGCTGTAGCTTTGATCTCTTTGTTGACACATACGCTGTCTTCTGGATTTGCACAACGATTCATCGCATCAATCATAACATTATAGGCATCTGCACCAAGAGCAACAAAAGAGTTAACCTCTTGTTTTCCTGTTTTTTGAGCATAGGCTGCAATAAAATCTTTTGAGCGTTGTGTTGGAGGCGCAGCATAGTCAAAGAAGTCTGTAAACATGTAACCCTCAACCGCATCACCGCCTAAGTCAATAAAGGTTTGATTGGCAACACCGTCGCCTGAGAACATTGGTTTAACCAAACCAATTTGTTTTGCTTGACGAGCAATCATAGAAACTTCTGGATGATACATTGGTAAGAACAACATATCAGGATTTGCTGCTTTGATTTGAGAGACAACGGCTTTAAAGTCTTTGTCACCTGAGCTAACTTTAATCTCTTTAATCACTTTGCCACCTGCTTTTGTAAATGCATCCGTAAATGCTTTTGCAAGACCTAGTGAATAAACTTGCGCTTGATCAACGACAACAACCGCAGTTTTGAGTTTAAGATCTTTTGTTGCATAGTTTGCAACAACCGCACCTTGGAATGAGTCAGTAAAACAAACACGATTTGCAAACTCTTTTTGCTCAGTGAGTTTGTCGTTTGTTGCAACAGGAGAGATAACTGGAATCTGTTTTTTCTCAGCGATTGCCATGACTTGTGCCGTGTTTGTACTGGTTAACTCACCAAGAATTCCCACAACTTTGTCAGAACTGATCAGTCTCGTTGCAGCATTGGCTGACTCAACTTTATCACCTTTGGTATCAATAAGCACCAATTTAATGGTATCCCCATTTTTAAGTTTTGGTTGCAAGGAATTTGCAAACTCAATACCTTCATAGGCAGTTTGACCATATGCCGCGAGTGGTCCACTCATAGACATGGCGACACCAACACTGACGTCTTTAGCAAAAGATGATGATGCTAAAAGCGCAACAGATGTAGCGAGTAGAGCTAGTTTTCTCATGAATACTCCTTAGTGTAGTAATGGAAATATAGTACAAAAAAGTTACTTAAGATTGAATGTAAAGTTTGGGAAGAGTTGTATAAAAAATATGCAGATAAGAAATATTAAAAAGAAAGAAAAGCGTTCCACCCCGAGAAAGGGGTGGAAGTAAAAGGCAGAAATTAGAATTTGTAGTTAGCTTTAACCCAAAGATCGTCGCCATCTACATCTTTATCTTGGTGTTCATATTGAGCGCCAAGGCTAAAGCCTTTGAGGGATTCAAATTTGTAAGTACCGTAAACTGCTGTAGAAGAAGCTTTATATTTGTCTGCTGTAGTTGTTTTTGTAGCACCAACAAGACCTGCATCCAAATACCCGTCTGCAACAACGTAGCGTGCACCGATATTTGCAGCTGCTGTTAAATCATAGTTTAAATCAACAAGATATGATGCTGTATCTCTGTTATAGCCGTTCATCGCAATAACTGCGTCAGTATAAAGAAGATCCGCACCATTACCTAAACCAGAAATAACAACACCAGTAGCAACATCATCATTACCTACTTTTGAGTAAGCAACGGTACCATTGATACCTTTAAAGCTTAATCCAGCTTTGACAGCATAGAGGCCGATTGTATCATCAGGTGCAACCAAGCTACTATCTAGCTTATTGTAGTAGTATTGACCACCAAGGGTATAACCAATCTCACCAGCTTTTCCTTCGTACAATGCTTCAGCGTATGCTACTTGAATAATATTATTTACATCTGCATATGCAGCAGTTAATGTTAAACCAGTAACTGATTTATTGATAGCTGCTAATGTATAAGCGCCATCTTCAACATCTACATTATTCCAAGAGTTTGTTGCGAAGCTTTTAGTAAATTCACCAATTTTGCCGTCGCGATTTGTTCTAGATTGAAATTTTTGAACATAACCAGCGATTAAAGTTGTATTTGGAAGATCAGTATTAATAACTGCAGCACCTTCAAATGCTTCTTTAACAATTCTTGAACCAGAACTTGCAACAAGTGGAGTATCTAAGAACATACGACCAACCATTGCAGTTGTTTTACCAATGTTGTATGCTACATATGCTTCTGAAAGAACAGCACCTGGTCCGTACATACTACTATTAAATCTATCTTTCCCACCATCATCAGCAAATGGTGAAGCACTACCTTGGAATGTTAATCCTAATGACAAACCGTATAATGAAGCTGTTTTATAGCCAAGTAGAACACCTGTACTAAAAATATCTTCACTTGATTTACCATTATCATTTGTAAAATAATAAGCTTTAAGCTCACCATTTACTGTTCCATTTTTAAATGCGTCAGCAAGTGTATCTGCTGCGAATGAGCTAGATGCGAGTCCAGCAACAACGATAGCCGCCAAGCTAAGTTTAGCTAATTTCATATTTTCTCCTTGAAAATGTTTGATTACCATTTGGTTACAAGGCGAAGTATACACAAAAAAATAGTAAAATAAAATAAAACGTGTGATGAAAAAATAAGCTTTTTAGAAATTTAAGAGGTAAAAGAAGATTTTAAAAGGGACAGTGGCGAAAATCGCCACTGTTTTATAGATTTAAGAGAGGTACAAATTAGAATTTGTAGTTAGCTCTAAATCTCATTTCATTTGAATCTACATCAGCATTTGCGACTTCTTTTGTAGCATTTTCATACTCAAGAGATAGTGTTAAACCTTTAAGATTTGGGATGTCATATGAAACTTGTCCTTCCCAAAATTTATTTTTTGTTTTAGCAGCTACGCCATTGAATACAGTACCTGTTACAGCGTCTTGATCAACATATACATATTGTCCTAATACCTTAAGACCTACAACACCTACTTTGCTGAAATCATAAGTTGCTTCAACTTTGTATGCATCTGTATTTGCACCTGAAGTAACTTCAGCAGCCTTGATCAGTGGAGCAGTATAAGTTGTTGGGCCATTACCTGCACCCAAGAGAACACTTTGGTCACTTGATACGGTACTATATGCAAAAGATGCACCAAATCCTGCTAGCTCTTTAAAGCCAACACGCGCTTGAAACATATCACCTTCAAGATGTGCAGTATCAAGAACACTCGTTGTTCTTGAACCACGGTAACCAGCATCCAAGATTACTTTCATATTGCTTAAAGGCAATACATAGTTACCCTCACCATAGAAACCATTTGCATCACCAAGTACAGTGCCATCAAGTTTACTAACATCATTAACATATAAATATTGAGCTGTTAATGTTAGGTTTGAAATAGAGTTGTTGATTGCGCCCATTGTGTAGGCTCCATCAAATCCAAAAACATTTGATCCTGCAGTAGTACCTGCGCCATAGAATACTGCTGTTTTTTTGAATTCACCGATATCACTTGCAGTCTTATCTGTTAAAGTTTTATCAATATTTGTTGTTCTGCCTTGGAATTTATCAGCATAACCACCAAATAATGTTGTTGAAGGGATATCTGTGTTAACAATAACTGCACCTTCGAATGCTTCTTTGATCATACGTGAGCCAGAACCATTGACAAGAGGTGTAGCAATATATTGGCGACCAACTTTAGCGGTTGTTTTACCAATTTGGTATTGGATATACGCTTCAGAAAGAACTGCACCTGAACCATACATATCAGAAGTGTACATTGTTTTCTCAGCATTATTTGCAAATGGAGAATAGTTTGACTGCATTGTCAAACCAAGACTTAAACCATACAATGAATCTGTTACATACGTAAGATCAACACCTGTATTGAAAATATTTTCAGTTGCTGTACCATTGTCTCTATTAAAGTACCAAGCTCTTAATTCGCCGTTTACTTTTCCGTTTTTAAATGCATCTGCAAGAGTTGTGCTCTCTGCAAATGAGCTAGATGCTAATCCAGCAACTACGATAGCCGCCAAGCTAAGTTTAGCTAATTTCATATTATCTCCTTGAATTTTTTTAAAGGCGAGACAAGTCTATCACAAAAAATAATAAATTACAATAAATCTTTCAATAAACACCCTACTCATTCGCTTTTTGTTATCAAATTGTTATTAAAAAAAATAACTTTTAAATGCTATGTAAAATATATTTTACTTATCTTGTTATTTGTACTTTTTTAATAAGATCTTCACCAATGACACTGTAAAACTGTGGATAAAGTGCTTCCATTGTTTTTTGCCATACTTCTTTTTGTTCTAAACTCAATGTATAAATTTTAAAATGATTAGACGTTTTGGCATACATTTCTAGCTTTGCCAAGGTCTCTTCATCATCTTGCGCCACAAGTTTGCGCTCATATGCAGTTGCCTCTTTCACGGCTTGCAGTATCATCGGCTTGAGATCGGCTGGAAATTTTCTCCAAAAACTCTCACTCATAATGACAAGATACCCAAGGTAACCATGCGATGACAGCGTCAAGTTCATTTGTACTTCGTAAAAATTCTTTGTGTAAAAGTTAGAAAGTGGATTTTCAGCTCCATCGACACTTCCTTGACGGAGAGCAGAATAGACTAAAGCAAAGGGCAGAATGACAGGAATAGCACCCATGACATTGCATTGAGATTCGAGGACATGAGATTTCATAATTCTTAATTTTTGACCTTGCGCATCATGAGGCATTATAATCGCTTTTTTACTGGAGGAAAAATGTTTGAAACCTGCATCCCAATAATCAATGGCAACAAAACCTTTTGCTGTTACTTTATCTTTGATGATTTGTCCTACTTCTCCATCCAATACGGCATGAACATGGTTTGCATCTCTGAACAAAAATGGCAAATCAAAAAGTTGCATTTCAGGTACCATGCTGGTAAATTTTGAGAGACTTGGCATAGCAATGTGGACGTTACCTAGTTTCAAAGCTTTGATCTCTTCACCATCACCATAAAGCTGTGAATTGGGATAGACAATAACCTCTACCCTACCGTGTGTGAGCTCGCTTACTCTTTTGGCTAAGAAAATAGCACCTTTCCCTTTGGGTGTATTGGGGCTTACAACATGCGTAAGTTTGATTGTATATTCCGCTGAAATAGAAGAGGAGATACACAACGTTATGAGAACTATCACTCTAATAAAGATGAACATGTTGATTCCTTATATAGATTTAGGTGTAAATTTGATTATAGATGAAAAATAATTTTCTTTACATGTAAATCGTCAAAGCTCTATCACTATGCTCTTAAAAGCTTCTTTTTGTAACGCTATTTTAAAGGTTTATTTTTAGAGTTTGTATCCTATCCCTTGAATATTTTTCAATGTCCCCTCTGGCAATTTTTTTCTTAAGTTTTTAATCATCAAACGAAGGGCATTAAGACTCATATATTCACTCTCCCACAAATATTGCTCGATCTCTTCATAGGTAATAATCGAATCTTTTTCTAACAATAACTCAATGAGCTTAGCCTCTTTTTTGGTTAATTCGTAAATCTCATTTTTATGTGTAATCATTTTTTGCATTGAGTCATAGTACCAATCAAGGGCTATCTCTTGGAGGTGCGCTTTGTCTTTAGACTGTAAAAACTTTTCCAGTGCATCAAAAAGTTTCGTCTCTGTAATGGGTTTAACAATATAACGAAGGAGTGAGAGTTCAATGGCCTCCAACATAAAATCAACTTCTGTGTACGCCGTAATAATAATAACATGCGCTTTGCTATCGCTCTCTCGGATCTTTTTTGTCAATTCGATACCACTTAAATGTGGCATTTTAATATCGGTGATAATGAGATCAGGTTTGTGCTGTAAAAAAAGTTTATAGGCTTCTTCTCCGTCATTTGCCAAATAGACCTCTTTAAAAAGAAGACTGAGCAGTTCATTGACATTTTTTCTGACTCCAACTTCATCTTCCGCATACAAAACTCTATAGTGAGCAAGCTTTTTCAGCATCTTTTCATCCATCAAACACCCTTTACATTTCTCCAAAGAATCACTATGATACTTTTTCTTTTTCATTATTATAGCAGTCGCTATGGGAGTTTTTTATGAAAATTATCAAAGAGAGCAATATCTCTACGATCATCATCTTTAGTAACATCTTTATTATTAGCTCTTTAATGCTGTTTAATGGCTATTTTTTTATCACCAAACAGTATGAAATTCTTTCCGCACAAATTGAAGACAGCAAAAAAACGTTTGTTGAGAATAAACGCAATGTTTTAAAACGCGAAGTTGATGCAATCATCGAATTTATAGAGTTCAAAACACAAAGAAAACCATTGACCTCCGCTAAAGAAGAAGAAGCGCTCAAATTAGAGGTCTATGACTGGATACGCCATATTCGTTATGGTGGGGAAGAACATAACTATATTTTTGTCTATCAAGTTGAACAGATAGAAGGTGGTAATAAATTTGCCAAAATGCTCATTAATCCTAATCGTCCCGATATAGAAGGTGAATATATCTCCGATGCCTATACGGATGAAAACGGGAAAGCTTTTCGTAAAATCTTTCTTCAAGATATTCACGAAAAAGGCTACTCTTTTGTCAATTACATGTACAAAAAACCTGAGAGCAATATCATACGTCCAAAAGTATCTTATTTTAAACTCTACCCAAAATGGAACCTCATTATCGCAGCGGGTGCCTATACAGATGATATTGAAAAAGAGATAGGCATTGCTAAAGCTGATTTTCAAAAGAAAATGAAACTTGAAGTGACTTCAGCTATTATTATCTTCTTGCTCTTTGCCCTTATTGCCAATACTTTCGCCGTTATGTTGGGAAAACGCATTGAACGCTTTTTGCAAACCTACCATAAACAAGTTCAGCAAAAAACACTTGAGCTTGAAAATCTTAATCGTACTCTGGAAAGCCGTGTCAGCGAAGAGATTCAAAAAAACAGAGAACAAGAACAGCTTTTGATCCAAAAATCTAAATTTATAGCACTAGGAGAGATGATCAGCAACATCGCTCACCAATGGAGACAACCTCTCTCTCAGCTCTCAGCGCTCTTGATGACACTCAAACTCAAATACAACATGGACAAGCTCGATAAAACCGCCATGGAAATTAAATGTATTGAGGCAGAAAACATCGTCGAATATATGTCACATACCATTGACGACTTTCGTAACTTCTTTATGCCCAATAAAGATAAAAAAACATTTAGCATACAAGTATCTGTTGATGAAGTCTTGAGGATTATTGGTATGTCTATTACAAATCAAGAGATTACTGTCGAAGTTAACATTCCACATGATGAGTATATTGTGGGATACAAAAATGAGTATGAACAAGTTGTTTTAAATTTACTTTCCAATGCGAAAGATGCCATCCTTGCTTCAGGACAACAAGGGGGGAAGATTACTATTAGCTTAGAGAGCGATGAAAATGTGGTACGTTTGATTATCCAAGATAATGGTGGTGGCATTAAAATAAAGCCTATTGAAAAGATTTTTGAACCCTATATTAGTAGTAAAGAACAAAATGAAGGTACAGGCATTGGGCTTTATATGTCAAAACTTATCATCGAAAAAAGTATGAAAGGTAAACTTGAAGTGAAGAATGAAAATGGGGGAGCTATTTTTACGATAGAGTTAGAAAAAGGTTTCAAAGAGGCGCTTGGCGGATCGCCCCTTTGAGTCTCCATAATTCAGAAGAAAATATGAAATTCGCTAAGAGAAGTATAGAAACTCAAAGTAAACGATCGGTTAACAAAAGTAAAATTAATTTAATTTAATAGACTCTTCTTGTGGAACACCAATCACTTGATGTGATTTATTACGTTTACCAGCGCCGCCATCATCATCACTACTACTCTTTTTAGCCGAGCTCTTTTTCTTTAAAGGCGGTGTATAGGTAGTATTTTTGACTGCTTTGATTACAAACATCTCTGTTAAACGCATACCATCAAAAGAAGCATAGACAAGATCTCCTTCATTAGCAAGCACGGATTTATGATCGAAGTTTACATAAGATAATTTTCCATTGGTTTTATCAATACCATCAATTTCATAATTCCATAATGACGAATTCGCCTCTTGTTTCAAAGTGCGAACAATACCCTTGATGTAATTTTTACCAACCAGCTTAGTGAGTTTTGGGTTAGTTGTCTCTTTTTCAGTATTATAGGTTTTAAGTGTTGATGCTGGAGGCGGTGATTTTGGTGCGCAACCTTGTATAAACATAAACAAGAGAACTACACAAAGAGGCAATATCAATCTTTTCAAAACAAATCCTTATACATTTTTGCGGATTATAGCAAAGTTTTTTGTTTATTATGGTAAAATCCGTTTCCGAATGGGGCTGACATGGCTTCGACAGGAGTAGTTTTAGCTTATGGCTGCATGTCGGAAGTGAGGGTCTTCCGTTACACAACCTTCAAACAATAACTGCTAACAACAGTAACTATCGTCCTGCTTACGCACTAGCTGCATAAGTTTAATACATAAGGACTGCTTCTCCCTTTAATGCTATCTAAGGAGGATTGAGAAGTATCATAGCTATGATAGATATACTGCATGAACGCCTTTACATGCAGCGAAGTTAAAGGCTCGTTTTGCGTAGTTTTCTGATTGTTGTACGAAGCAAAATTAAACACTATCAACAATATCTAAGCATGTAGACGTCATAGGTGGCTATTTTTGGACTGGGGTTCAATCCCCCACAGCTCCACCATTCGAATTGATTTTAACTCGGCAAAATGGGAGTTTTCATAACTTCTATTTCCTCCCTGTTACCTTCCTAATCTACTCAATTTTACCCAATTTTCGACATTGCGTTACACCCAAAAGGAATTATTACATTATGAATATACTCTCAAAAAACGCCCCACTCGAAGTCTCTATTTTAAAAATGGAAACCATCTTAAGTGACCTTGGGTGTGGCATTACCTTTGCAACGGAAAAGCATCCTCTTCAAAACTGCTACTCAGTAAACTTAGCTTCCACCGAAGCCCCCAATCATATTTATTCTAACGGCAAAGGCACCCTTTCAGGGGCGTCGAAAGCAAGCGCGCTGGGTGAGTACATCGAGCGCCTTCAAACCAACAACTGTTTTATCGACTTTCACCTTCCCAATCGTGCGTACTATCCAGACCAAAAGGTGTTTGAATTTGGCGGAAATTACCTCAATCCTGCTTTACATGTAATCTACAATCCATCCAACGAAATGAGCAACGAAGACTTAGTTGATTTTAACAGCGACTATACCGATAAGATCGTCGCACTCCCGTTTCAAAGCTTTTTTGGAAATGAGCAAGTTTACATTCCTTTAAATATCCTCAGCAATCTTTACGTCAGCAATGGACTTGCCAGTGGCAATACGCCTGATGAAGCCAAAGTTCAGGCTCTGAGTGAAATCTTTGAACGTCATGCTAAAATTGAGATCATCAAAAATGGTTATGCACTTCCAATATATCCAGAGAGTATCATCGCAACTTTCCCGAAACTGCATGCGGATGTGATAGAACTAAGAAAAGCAGGCTTCATTGTTGAAATTCTGGATGCATCTTTGGGTGGAAAATTCCCCGTAACGGCTATCTCGCTCATCAACCCACGCAATGGCACCCTCTTTGTCTCATTTGGTGCTCATCCCATTTTAGAAGTAAGCCTAGAGCGCACCATGAGCGAACTCATGCAAGGAAGAGGTGTTGAAAACCTTGATGCTTTTGAGATGCCAACCTTTGACATGAGCATCGTAGAAGACACGTTTAACCTTGAAGCACACTTCATCGATTCTAACGGAAAAATAGGCTTTGGCTTTTTAAATGCAACCAAAAGTTTTGAATATGCTCCATGGAAGTATAAGGACGAGGGAAGCGAAGCGGAGTACGCCTTCTTGTGCAACATCGTCAAATCTATGAACAAAGAGATTTACCTACGTGAATACACTTATTTAGACTTTTACTCATGCCACATGATTGTGCCAAGTATTTCTGAGGTCTATCCTATCGACGATATGGTCTACCAAAATCGTAACTGTGGGAAATTCATCCGTCATGCAGTGCTGAACTTCAAAGAAGAAAATCACGAAACGCTTTTAGAAACCATTGAGCCATTAGAAGATTCACTCAATATGGAAAAATACATCGGTGTTATTTTTGAGCAAAATTTTCAGATGATTGACCTTAAAGCACAAGTCAATCTCCTTTTGGAAAATTACGAAGAGGCACACATGCTCCTTGGCTTTAGTCAAAATCCTATGAGCAAACTTCTGTGTGAAATCCTCTCGTTAAGGGGACAAAATCTTATCTGGAGTGAATATGAAAGTGCCCTATGGGACATTTTTGGTAAAGAAAACGTTGAACACGCAGTGAACATCTTAGATGGTAAAGCCTACCTCATCGACGTTAGCTTGCACCAGCACTATGTCAATATCCTCGATATGTACGATAGGCTCGAAGTTAAGAAGGCGTCTATCGTCGCTTAAAAATCTTTACATGTAAAGATTTAAAGAGCAGGTTTGCAAGCCGCTTGCTCTCTTAACTTGTCTTTTTTACTTTTACGTTTGCCTTTGATGGGCGCGCTCCCTTTCTCTTTTTGAGGTGCCTCACCTTCAAGCTCAAAGCCTTTGATCTGCTCTTTTTTAAGTTTTATGCCACAACGTTTTTCGATCAACGCAAAATGTGCTTTGTCCTCATGGTCGATAAATGAGATCGCCACACCCTCTTTCCCCGCACGCCCTGTTCGTCCGATGCGGTGGATGTAGTCTTCGGTTGCACGCGGTAAATCAAAGTTAATGACACAACTCACATCATCAATATCCAGTCCACGTGAAGCGATGTCCGTGGCAAACAAAACGCGAATCTTGCGCTCTTTAAACGACTTCAACGTCCACGCTCTGTCTTCTTGAATGAGGTCGCCATGAAACGATTCGGCTAAAAAACCATGTTTGCGAAACTTCACAGCGATATTATCGGCAGCGCGTTTGTTTGCCATAAAAACTAAGACGAGTTCCCATTTGTTTTCACGCAGTAACTGACGCAACAGTGGAGCACGGTTCTCTTTATTGACTTCAATAGCTCGTTGTTTGATCAGTTCCACCGTTGGCGCTTCAGCTTCGATGCTCACTTCCACGGCACTTTTGGTTATTTTAGAAGCAATGGTTTGCATCTTTTCGGGATACGTCGCGGAGAAAAGAAGATTTTGGCGTTCTTTTGGTAAGGCTTCTAGAATGGAACTTAACTCTTGCTCAAAACCAAGGTCAAGCATCTTGTCCGCTTCATCAAGCACAAAGAACTCCACACTGGAGAGATTGATCTGCTTTTTGCTCATGATGTCAAGCAAACGACCCGATGTTGCGACTACGATGTCGCACCCTTGTTGGATGTCAAAAAGTTGCTCGCCGATCTTCTCGCCACCGATGACACTCACCACCTTTGGCTTTACATGTAAAAATTTTCCAAAGGTAGTAAACGCTTCAGCGACTTGCACGGTCAGCTCTCTGGTGGGCGTTAAAACCAATGCCTTGATCTTCGCTTTTCCCTCGCCTTTGTTCGCACTCCAAAGCTCTAACATCGGCAGGACAAACGAAGCACTCTTGCCACTACCCGTTTGCGCCCTCGCCAAAACATCTTTACGTTTCAACACAAGCGGAATCACTTTTTTTTGAATCGGCGTGGGAGTGGTATGTCCTACTTCACTCAGTGCTTGGAGAATTTGTGGGCAGAGTTTGAGCGTGGAAAATGGCATGGGCTGGCATCCTTTGAGTCTTTTCGTCATTGTAGAATAGTTTCACTTTAGGGGAGGTTTTAAGGATTACATGTAAAGGCAGTTTAGGGTAAGTTTTTGGTGTTATAATACGTCTGTAAAATGTCAAAGGATAAATGGTGGATCACTATAAATGGTTGCTTGCATTTCACGTTATCGCGTTAATGTCGTGGATGGCGATGTTGTTTTATTTGCCACGGCTTTTTGTGTATCATGTCGAATATGCCGAAAAAAAAGCGTTTGTGGAAGTGGTGAAAATTCAAGAGTACAAGATTTATAAATACATTGGGCTTCCTGCCTTTTGGGCAACCCTTGCTAGTGGACTTGGCATGATTTTAATTGACCCTCAACTGCTCTCAAGTGGTGGGTGGATTTATGCGAAATTTACTGTACTCATTACCCTTGCACTCTACTCTTTTTCGCTGGAAAAGTACCGCCTAGAGCTTGCCCATGATACCTGCACCAAAAGTGGCAAATTTTTCAGAGCCTACAACGAAGTCCCGACGGCATTGGCTATTTTGATTGTCGGGTATGTGGTCACAAAGAGCTTTTCATGGGCTTTTACACTGATTACCTTAGGCATCTTTGCCATGATTATCGACGTGATTTTGGATGGAAAAAAGAAGCCCTAATCTTTACATGTAAAGCGTTTCGTTACTCCGTTGGCTTGGAGCGTTGTAGCAAAATTTTAAAGTATAGCAATGCTGAGAGTAACAAAAAGTACCCCACGATGCTGTACCCGATCACATCACGTCTGCTCATCTCTTTTTCATAAATCGCTTTTTCTTCATTCGTTGGAGCCTTTAGTGTTTGCTCCGTCACAATGGCGCTTGTTTGTGTGGCATACTGTTTGGGTAACCACTCAAGCCCGACAACGAGAACGAAAACACATACAACGATGGCTGCAAATATTTTAAGATTTGGCATGAGACTCCTTTTTGGAGAGAAACGGCAAGATGAAAAAAAGTGCCATCAGCACCGTGGAGAAGAACAATCCAACCCACAAAGTCAGCGTCGAACTCGGCAGTTTTCCAAGAATCGTAAGTCCTATCAAAGAGATGACCAACGCCCAAAACCACACCAAAAAGTACGGACGCTGATGCGCGGGAATGCGACGAGGGTTTCGATCAAGAAGGGGCATCAGTAAAAACCCGACATTGACCACCACCAAAGACGCCATGCCGATGTATGAGCCTTTGATCATGCCGATGTCAAAGAAAAAGCTTTTCAACAGTTGCAACATCCATAAAAAATACCACTCAGGATAGATATGAGCAGGCGTATCGCTTGGATTGGCAGGGGTGAGATTGAGCGCATCAAACGCTATTTCATCGTGAAAAAAAGCGCAATAAAAAAAGAGTACCAAAAAGAGCGTACACGCCAGTAGTGGCTTTAAAACAGCATTGGAGAAAAATGGTTTTGGCTCTTTGAGATTGATGTCGCGTTTACTAAAACGCTCTTCTTTGCAGACATGTAAGCCTTTGCGGTTCCATGAAAGCTTTGTCGTGGCGTACCATTTCACAAAATCCGTATGCACCAAAATCATCAGACTAATCAGTAAAGGCATCACCACAATGTGCAAAGTGTAAAAGCGCAGTAACGTAATGCCACTCACGCTAAAATCACCTCGTACCCACAGTACGATGTCCTCACCTGCTCCTGGTATGTACTCTAATAAACTGGTGATGACTTGCGCCGCCCAGTAACTCATCTGTCCCATCGGAAGCACATAACCCGTAAACCCGATGACCATACAACAAAAATAAAGTACCATGCCACTGTACCAATACTTCGTTTTGCCGTGTTTGTAAAACCCAAAATAGAGCATGCCTAAGAGGTGAATGTACAGCAGTAAAAAGAAAAACGTTGAGCCAACCGCGTGGATTTTGCGCCACAACCAACCGTAATTGACCTCTTGCATAATCGTGGTATGAACACTCTCAAAAGCTTTATCCGCATCAGGAATGTAATGCATCGCAAGGAAAATGCCTGAGCACAATAGCAACAGGCACAAAACCACCATGATGGCGCCCGTGTAGAGTAAAATATTGAAGTTCTTCAGTCTTAGATTCATGCCTTGGCTTCCTCCATGAGTTGAAGGTACGCCTCGCCCACTTCACCGACGATAATCACCTCACCGTTTAGTTTAAACGGCGGAATCACCAAGGGCTTGCTCACAGGACTCGCAAGGGCGTTGCCATTGGAGTCAAACTGCCCATTATGACAGGGACAAATAAAACGTTTAACGCTCGCATCGTACTTTGGCACACAGCCTAAATGCGTGCAAATCCCAATCATTAAGGTGTAATAATACTCACCAATGTGAATGTCGCGCTTTTTATCAAGCGTCATCGAAGCATCTTTTTTAAGAATAAAAAGCGGTTTTTTCTGCCACATAAAATAGGAGATTTCATTCAAGGGTAATGTCGTCGTATCAATAAACGTAGCCGCATCCAGTCGCGCTTTTTTGGGTGGTTCTAAGGTTTGGAACATCGTACCGATACTAAAATACATCCCCGTTCCCGTCAATGCTAAGAGCGAGTAATTCACCACTCTTCGGTTTCTATCCATTCCCATTTTCCTTTATTCCCCACTTTGCGTGTGACTATTTTACCAAAAACTTTCATCAATAGAGGTTTGAGAAGGATTACATGTAAAGATGGATTCGGATATGATTTCACATCAACAAAGGAATAAAAATGACATTTGAATTAGAAGAAGATTTTATCGAATTGTTTAAACTGCTTAAAGTCACTGGCGTAGCCGAAAGTGGTGCGCAAGCGAAGATGCTCATCGAAGAGGGACAAGTAAAGCGAAACGGCGAAGTAGAGACGAGGAAGCGCGCGAAAATCGTTGCAGGCGAAAAGATCGAAGCGTGCGGTGAAATCATCGAAGTTGAAGCCATTTCGATGTGAAATGAAACGCATCTACTTTAAAAAACTTTTGTTTCTCTAATTTAGTTTGGAGTATAGTTTCTCCTTCATTTCAACACTCCCATGCACCCTCAAAACGTTTTTTGTCGCTACTGCATTCATGAAGGAAGACTCAACTATGCTAAATTTGAATATGACGAAGCGAATTGTCGTTTTTATTTTAGGGCAATTCATTATGGCGTTAGGTGTCTCACTCTCGGTTAAAGCCAATCTTGGGGTTTCGCCTATCTCGTGTGTACCGTATGTATACAGCTTAACGATGCCTCTTAGTTTGGGCGAATTGACCATTTTGCTCAACCTTGTTTTTATTGCCTCGCAAATGGCGGTTCTGCGCAAAAACTACCAATGGACACAACTGGTTCAACTCCCTTCTGTCATCGTTTTTGGGTACTGCATTGATTTGACGATGCATCTGATCTCTTCGCTAAGCCCCACGTCGTATGTCGCACAAGCTTTTTGGTGTTTAGCGGCGTGTAGTGTGTTGGCATTTGGCATTTTTTTACTCTTAAAAACAAAACTGACCTATTTACCGCTCGATGGTTTGGCGGTTGCAATCTCGCACACGTACCACAAAGAGTTTGGTAAAGTCAAAATCAGTTTAGACAGCTCGATGGTCATCATTGGTGTCATCAGCTCGTTTACCTTTTTAAATCGCCTGGAGGGCATACGCGAAGGCAGTGTTGTTGCGGCGTTGCTTGTTGGAGCGTTGATTAAATTGTACAGCACCAAATTGGTGTTTGTCGAACAATGGCTGGGGACGTATGTCGCTCCTCAAACTCAAAGCACCCAAGAAGCAGCGCTCAATTCTCTGGTCATTACCATCTCACGAGAGTACGGTAGCGGCGGACATGAGATAGGAGAGATGATCGCCCAAAAGCTTGGCATTCCTTTTTACGATAAAGAGCTTATCAAACTAACCGCCGAAGAGACGGGCTACACGGCGGAATACATTCAAGCCAACGAACAACACTTAGCCAGTGAACTACTTTATGAACTCTACGAACAAAACTACGCCTACGTGGATGACCAACTTCCGCCTGCCGATGTTTTGTTTATGGTGCAAAGTAAGATTATCCGCGATATTTGCGCCAAAGATGCATGTGTGATTGTCGGGCGTTGTGCTAATTTTATCTTAAAAGATGACCCAAATTGTTTCAATGTTTTCATTCATGCCAACATGGCGTATCGTAAAACAAAAGTCAATGAAAAATACAAAGCCACCCCACCGTGCAGCGACAAAGACTTAGAGATGTCCGATAAAAATCGCGCCAATTACTGCCTTCACTACACCAAACACGATTGGAAAGACGCAACCAACTACCATGTCACGCTGGATGCTTCTTTGTACGGTTCTGAAAAAGCAGCTCAAAAGATTATCGAGCTACTGAAGGATTTTGCGCACTAGAATCTTTACATGTAAAAGTAAAAGCTCCAAAATGATCTCTATTTTGTTACAATGATCGTACGTTCTTTTTGACTTTTTTGGGTTCTATGATTCTTTACATGTAAGGAGAAAAACGTATCATGAAACTAAAAACCGAAGATTTCCTCGTGCCAGAAGGCGCAAAAGTTGAGCTTAAAAAATTCCCCACGCTTGTCAAAGCATTTTATGCCTCCAAAGAAGCGTATGAAGAGACGCTGAAGGAAAATATAGAAGCGTTAAGCGACCTCCAACAACTCCTCTATGCCTCCAACAAATACGCCGTTTTACTCATCTTTCAAGCGATGGACGCGGCAGGGAAAGATGGCGTGATTCGTCATGTTCTCTCAGGCATCAACCCACAAGGCTGTCAGGTTTTCAGTTTCAAACACCCAGCCGCCACAGAACTCGCGCATGATTTTCTCTGGCGCACGACGTGCGTTTTACCCGAACGCGGGAAGATAGGCGTTTTTAACCGTTCGTATTATGAAGAAGTGCTCATCGTTCGGGTTCACCCTGAGATTTTAAAAGGACAAAGACTGCCTGATAGCGTGTTAGATGAAGAGAGCATTTGGAGGGAGCGATACCGCTCCATCATGGACTTGGAAAATCACCTGCACCGAAACGGCACGAAAATCGTCAAATTTTTTCTCCATCTCTCCAAAGACGAACAGAAAAAACGCTTTCTTGAGCGTATCGACAAACCCAATAAAAACTGGAAATTTAGCCTCGCAGACTTGGAAGAGCGCCAATACTGGAAAGCATACATGCACGCCTACGAATCCTGCCTCAGCGCCACCAGCACCAAACACGCCCCATGGTACATCGTCCCCGCAGACGACAAAAAAAATGCCCGCCTCATCATCTCAAACATTCTTTTAGACACCTTCAAAGCACTTGATATGCACTACCCTGAAGCGGACGACAAGCGACAAGAAGAGTTGCAGGCGATTAGGCAGAGGTTGGTTGAGGAGGAGTGAAGATAGGCGAAAGGTTCTTTTCAAAAAAGATACAATAACGTAATTTTATTTTTTACATGTAAAGGCAAATAAAGTGATTTTCTGGCTTATTGGTTCTGTTTTTGTGCTGGGTATTTTATTTAAAACACCGTGGATGAAAGGTAAAGTCGGCGAATTTACGGTGAATGTTGCGACTTCTTTGCATCTTAACAAAAACGAATATATCAATATTAGAAACATCACCTTGCAATTGAATGATGGCTCAACCACACAGATAGACCATATTATCGTCTCTCGTTATGGTGTTTTTGTGATTGAAACCAAAAACATGAAAGGGTGGATTTTTGGAGATGAGCATCAGAGTATGTGGACACAGCAAATCTTCAAAGAAAAACACCGCTTTCAAAACCCTTTACGACAAAACTATCGACACACCAAAGCTTTAGAAGAGATATTGGCACTACCGACTGAAAACATTATGTCTATCGTTGTTTTTATCGGTGATTGCAAATTTAAAACCACGATGCCAAAAAATGTTTTTATCAACGCCAAATACACTTCCTACATCCAATCTTTCCAAGAAGAAAAACTCTCCGCGTATCAATTTGACATGACGATTGAAACCTTAAGCCAAAAACGCCTCAAACAAAGTTTTACAACCGATAGGGAACATGTTGCAAACTTATCTGCACGACACAATACCAAGCCTACTCCAACACAAACAACTAAAATATGCTCACGATGTGGGAAAGAAATGGTTTTAAGACACAATAGACAAACAGGGGAAGAATTTTATGGATGTAGTGGATATCCGAAGTGTAGGAATATAGTGAAAGGTACTTCATGAGCAAAAACTATACTCAACTCTTTATCAACCTTGTAAATGATGTTTTAGATACTGAAAAAAGTTATTTTAATGAATTAGAAAATATTAAAAAATTAGACTTTCCTTCTATAGAAAAAAAGATTTTAAACGATTACGAAATAGATTATCCTATAAATGGGAACAAGGCTCAAGATTTATTTGTAGAACAAATTAAACAATTTATACTATCCAGTCAAGATAATTGCACTATGGATATGAGTACTTTATATCATGTATCAAAGCAAATTCATATAGATCATTTGGTGAATGATAAGAAATTAGAAAAGGGACATATTTATTATTCCTTAGCTAAAACAATAAGAGATTATGGAATATATAACGAAGAAAAGATTATAGATTTTTCAAACAAGTTATTTTGGAAAGAACTGATAAAAAAACTCTATTTACTTAACTTATTGAGCCAAAATGGATTTTTTGCAAATCTAAGAGAAGATTATAATACTGAAATCCCTCATCTTGTCGATGCTATTATATTTTTTAAGAAGTATGTAAATATCAATTTAAACTGTATTGATGGGGAAATTAATTTTCAAAAAGGGCAAGATAAAAAAATCGCGTCAATCATAGAAAAAAAATTGCAACAAGTTGATATATTTCACTTTATTCATTTCATACTCAGTCAAAGCCGTCATGACAAAACCATACCATTCAACTATATAATTAATATTGCAATAAAAAATATCCATCATTCAAATTTTAAAAAGAAGAATTTAGAAACTCTAAAGTCTATGACAAACTATTTCAAACAATTTATTAATTTATTTCAACTTAGATCTTTTAATCAATGGGAATATATATTTATTGATGAAACAAATATTCAAGAAAAACTTAAAAAACAAATTTTACATTCTAGTTTATATTTGCTCAGTTATCCACTCAAAACTTCGACAGTTATAAATTATATAAATAATCTAATTGGTAACTCTGCATTGAACACAACATTTGAAAAACAATTTGGCTTTTCAAAAAATAATTTAATTGATTTTCTGCACCAAGTAGAACTATTTGGCAATAATCAACATATTATAAAACTCGACATAACAGTTTTTAAACATTTTGAACAGATTATTAAGTTCTTTTGTATTGATTCAAAAAATATCAATTCAAGATATTCTGTTCCTATAAATACTACTGAAGAGCAAAATCTTTTTGTTCACAACCCAATCATTCACTATAAAAATGAATATTATATTATTGGCTTTAAATATTTTAAAATGTACTTTTATAATGCCCTAGTTGAAAAAATAAAATCTCAAATAGATGAAGATATTACAACTAAGATAGGTAAGAATATAGATAACTATGTAGAAGCCATATTTGAAAACAATAATTTTGATATATATTCAGGAAAATATGCTCTATCAAAAAGAGAAGTATATGAGTGCGATTTGGTTATTAAGATAGATGACAAAATCGTATTTATTGAGAACAAAAATAAAGCACTCACAAAAAATGCTTTTGCTGGGTCAAACTTGCATATTCTGCAAGATTTCATAAGAGCATTTGCAACTTCACAACAACAGCTTTTAAGACATGAAAAGCATTTAACAGAAAAAAAACAATTAAATTTTTTAAATGGTAAAGTACTCAACTACAATAATGAAAGAATCATTAAAATTTCTTTATCTCCCAATAATTGGTATAGCATAATGAATAATAGACTTCAAAGTCTGCTATTGGCTTTAATACGTATAAGGTTTACGTTTAAAGAAGAGGCTCCAGTTGATGTTATTAAAAGTTTTACAGATACAAACAAAGACTTAGACAAGCTAACTAAGATTATAGAAGAACTTAATCAAAGCAATAATTTAGACAATATATTATTTAGTAGTTTATTTATCCCATTGGAGCTATTAAGCGAAAATGAGCATGATAAAAATTTAATTCATCATATTTTAGGTCTATTATTTATGAAATATGATACAAATAATATCTATGATTCGTACAATGAGTATAAAAAGTTAAAAAAACATGCAAAGGAGACTAAAACTTAGATTTTTGTGCAAAAGCCTTGAAAGGCTTCCTCATCTTTACATGTAAACCTTCTACGCAGGTGAATCATTACACTTTCTTCACTTCTGTTGCACCCACAAAAGCTTACTGGTGTCGTAGTGATACTCTTGCGCTTTGGTTAATATCTTCTGTTTTGTTGCTTCATCGATGCTTTTTGAGCGAGAAAGTATCCATAAGTATTCGCGGCTGGGTTCACCTATAAGTGCGTAGGTATAGTCTTCATCGAGCATCAACACCCAATAATTACCGTAAAAAGGTCTAAAGAAGCTCACTTTTAATTTTGAATGTGTCTTATCTTCTGCGTAGGCGATGCCTTGGGCTTCTTTGTGGGTTCCATCTTCTTTGGTGCATTGATTGAGGACGTTGATGCTTCCGTTTTCATTTAACGCGTATGTCGCCGACACATTGGTACAGCCTTTTTCAAACGAGTGGTCGTACCGTGCTATTTCATACCATGTGCCAAGGTATCGGGTTAGATCAACTTTTTCGACCGTTGGAAGTGGTGCATAGTGTTTTGCGCAGCCTAGAAAAATGAAGGAGCATATAAAAGTAATGAATATTTTGAACATAGAGACTCCCTTTTGAGTGATGTTAAAAGTATACACTCAAAAAAGGCTCTTTTGATGCTGATCTTAAATCTAACCTATGTGTTTAATATTTAGCATACATTAGAGACAAAAGAAGCCTCTCCTGAAGCTTCCTTGTTTTACATGTAAAACCTTACGCAGGTTTTTTAATCAATAATTTTTCCATATCTGATGTTGCATCATCGGTCAAATGCAAATTAAAGTTCTCTTGCAAAAATGAGAAGATGTCATCGTTCACAAATTGTGGTGGTTTTGGTCCTAGGTAGATGTTTTTGATGCCAAGGCTAAAGAGTCCTAGAAGAATAAGAACTGCTTTTTGCTCCATCCAGCTAAGAACGATAGAGACTGGTAAGTCATGCACCGTTACGCCAAGTGCGCCAGCAAGCGCTAGAGCGATGTGAACAGCGCCGTTACTGTCGTTGCATTGACCAAGGTCTAGGTAGCGAGGAATGCCTGTGTCTGCAACCGTTCCAAAGTCGATGTCGTTAAATCTAAATTTACCACAACTTGATGTCAAAATTACGCAGTCATTTGGTAAACTCTCTGCCATTTTTCGGTAGTATTCCCCGCCTGAGCCAGGAGCATCACAACCCGCGATGACGAAGAACTGGCTGATTTTACCTGCTTTGACCGCTTCAAGAATTTGTGGAGCAAGACCTAAGATGGTTTTATAGTGGTGACCCGTTACGAGTGTCTCATCACTGTCAAAACCTGTAACATCGGGGAGTGCTAATGTTTGAGCGATCACTTCGCTAAAGTCGTTATTGTGGATTTTTTTGCCCTCTTTGATGCCGACGATGTCGTAGGTATAAAGTCTATCGACATAGGTTGATGTTGATTTTGGAGGAACGATACAGTTGGTGTTCACGATGATGGTTCCGTCCCATTGCTCAAAGAGTTTGGTTTGGTCAAACCATGATTTACCGATGTTACCTTTAAGGTGTGCGTATTTTCTAAGTTCTGGGTAACCATGCGCTGGAAGCATCTCGGAATGGGTGTAGATGTTGATGCCTTTACCCTCTGTTTGACGTAAAAGCTCTAAAAGCATGTCAAGGTTGTGACCACTGACCAAGATGCCTTTGCCCTCAGCCTTGTTTTGAGAAATGCTCACAGGCGTTGGAACACCAAGGTGAGACGTGTGTGCTTCGCTTAGGATGTCCATCATTCTAACACCCGCAGAGCCGATTTTCATCAGTTGAGCGATGTGGTCGTCAAAGTTGAAGTTAACGTTGGTAAGGGTGAAGTAGAGTGTTTGCGCGATGACGTCATCGACTTCTTTGGTGTCTGCACCAAATTCATTCGCGTGTGTTCTATAAGCACTGAGCCCTTTAAGACCGTAAATCATGATGTCTTGAAGTTTCGCCAAGTTGGCATCTTTGCCGCACGTTCCCGCATCTTGACCTTTTGAACCACAGCCACCGATTGCACTCATAGAGCATTGATCACATAACATGTTTAAAGACATATTTTATCCTCTTTCAAAAATTTCCAGCATCTTAGCAAGAGGAAATATTTATGTCATTGATTGATCTCAATCAAGACTTTTACATGTAAGAACTGGATTTTTTCCAATCAATGATAGCATCGGGGTGCATGGGGCGTGCGATGCCGTAGCCTTGTGCTAACTCACAGCCATGCTTTAAGAGAAGCTCGGCATGTTCTTGTGTTTCAACACCTTCCGCAACGACACTCAAATCAAATGCTTTACTTAAGCCCACAATCGCTTCAACAATGGCAAGGTCATCTCGGTCATGCAGAAGATTACAAATAAAACTTTGATCAATTTTTAAAATATCGATTGGCAATTTTCGTAGATAACTCAGCGATGAATACCCCGTACCAAAATCATCCAGTGCAAAGCGAACTCCCAGTGCTTTACACGCATGCATGATTTGCGAAACATGCACCATGTCTTCCAACGCACTGGTCTCTAAAATTTCTAATATAATAAGATGTGATGGAACCTCTGGATAGCGAAGCAACATGGTTTGGATGTAATCCGTAAAGTTCGCATCTTGAAGTTGTCTCGCACCGACGTTAATGCTCACAGCGAGAGGTAACCCTTTTTTGATCCAATCACTCATCTGTTTAAATGCTCGCTCAATAACCCACTCACCTAGCTTAATGCTTAGGACATGATCTTCCACGATCGGCAAAAAAGCATGCGGAAGCAAAAAGCCTTGCTCGGGATGTTGCCACCGTATCAACGCTTCAACACTGATAAGTTCATGTGTTTTAAGATTTACTTTTGGCTGGTAGTAGAGAATAAATTCATCGTTTGCAATCGCAGATAAAATATTTCCAAGACTTGCATTTTGCTGTTGGATCGCTTTGTCATACTCTATATCAAAGAAGTGGTAACGGTTTTTCCCTCCCTGTTTTGACTGATACATTGCAAGGTCTGCATGCCTTAAAAGCTGTTCTGCATCCACACCATCTTTTGGGTACAGCGTAACACCAATGCTACTAGAGACTTGGATGATGTTGTCATTGATCACAATAGGGTCAGATGTTGCTTGCAAAAGACGATCTAAAATAGGTCTACACTCTTCTAAACTCTCAAGGTCCGTCAAAACAGCAACAAACTCATCACCACCAAGCCTTGAGATCGTATCGCCCTGACGAAGAGCCTCCTCCATACGTTCTGCAATAATGACTAAAAGCTCATCACCAATGTGATGCCCATATTGATCATTAATCGCTTTAAAACCATCAAGGTCTAAATAGACAACCGCTAACTCTTTTTTCCTTCGCTCTGTTTGCACCATCGCTTGTCTGAGTCGATCTGCAAATAAAACACGATTTGGAAGAGAAGTGAGCGCATCGTAATGAGCGATATATTCAAGCTGTTTTTCATGCTCCTTCATTGTTGTGATGTCTGTAAAAAGAGCGACATATGACTGGACAACCTTTTTTTCATCGTAGACAGCACTGATGCTGGTCATCTGAATATACACTTCACCCGACTTACGGCGGTTAGAGATTTCACCGTACCAATGCCCTTTTTCAAGGAGTGACTGCCACATTTGCTTGTAAAAAGAGTTCCCTTGTCTTCCCGATTTTAGCAGGCGTGGATTGTGTCCAATAACTTCTTCATGGGCATACCCAGTAATACATGTAAAGGTGTCATTGACCTCAACGATCTCGCCTGAAGCATTGGTAATCATAATACCTTCTCGCGCATACGTAAACACACTTGCGGCGAGTTTGAGTCGTGCTTCTGTCTCTTTGCGATCGGTAATATCATGCGATAACACAATAAAATGTGCCATGTCATGAGATTCTTTTTTCTTAGAAACCGAAAGCTCAAACCAAAAGAGTTTATGCGTTCCCTCTAAAGCATACTGAAACCCAAAGGCACGCCCTTTTTTATTGGCTTCCTGAAGTGCTTCCATAAAAACAAGAGCAACGTGACTTGGATAAATATCATTGACATTTTTACCAATAAAATTTTCCAACATAGAAGAAAAATGAGCATGCGCTCTTCCCACACGAAAATAAACGCCATCTAAACTCATTTCAAACAGCGTATCAGGAATAGCATCTATAGTGCTTTGCAAGCTATCTTGAGCTGAAAGTAGGTATTTTTCATTTTGACGTATTTGTTTGTTTTGCCTATACAACTGCACACCAATGCTCATAAGAAAAACAAGAAAAATAGATAATATTCCTGTGATGTAATTAGAATATCGTGACCAAAAATCTGCTAAGGTAAAATTGGGCGCTTTTTCAAAAGGTGGTACACGAAGCGTTCGCAGCGCATCTTCTACCCCTTTGTAATCCGCAGGAACTGTGAATCCATGAATATGAGCACGAGTAGCAGCTTCACTCTGGGAGGGAAGTGCTAAAAGCGCTACGGTTAAGTCACGCGCAATATGCTCATCAAAGTTTGGCACAACAACCAAAGGCCATTCGGGATAAAGTTTAGTAGAGTGAATAAATGGAAATTTTTGATCTGTTTGTTCATTGATAATTTTAATATCGGATAATGCTAATTTTCCCTCATGAATCATATCTTCAAGGACATTCGTACGCACGAATCCCACATCGGCTTTATGCGAAAGTACTGCTTCAATAACCTTGTCGTGGGGCATTCCTGTTATGACTAAACGTGTATCATGAGGAGCAATACCGCTATTTGCCAACTCATAGGCTTGCATCTGATACCCACCAAGAGAATTGGTATTGGTTACAGCAATCTGTTTATATTCTATATCATGTAATGTTAAAATCGGTGAATCGTGGCGTGTAAATATAACGCCTGCAAATTGGGTGAGTGTAAAATGATCTTTTTGTGTGATTTGTGTCACAAGAGGGGCAGAGAGTTTGAACTTATTTTTTAAAACGATGTAATGCCCTGGATTGGTCAAGATGATGTCAACCTCGTGATTGGCAACTGCTTGTGTGAATTCTGGATAATTATAGATTTGAAGGGATATAGGTTTCCCGATGGTATTTTGGAGGTAAGTTGCAAAAGGTTGCCACTGAAGTAACGCCTGCTCTTTTGGGCGAAACGCTAAAATTCCAAGGCGAAGAGCCTCTTCAGCACTCACATATTGACATAAGCAAAACAAGACAATTAAAATAATTTTTTTCATGATAACTCACTATAGTTTAACGAATTATCAAAACTTTTCACATTAGTATAGCACTATTCTGTTTATTGATATTTGTAATTCTTTCTAATTATACCATTTTTAAAATGTCATACTTTTGTTTCTTGACTAAACTTTGCCATATCGTCTTTCAGATGTTTTATATTCGGAAATAATAGCTTCTAATTCTCCCATTGAAAATTCAGGCCATAAGGTTTTTGTGAAGAAAAGTTCCGCATAGGCAGATTGCCATAGTAAAAAATTCGAAAGACGACAATCGCCCCCTGTTCGAAGGAGCAGATCCACAGACGGAATGCCTGCTGTATCAAGATGCGCTTCTAAAATCTCTTTGGTTATTTCACCCTTTACATGTAAAGATTTATTGATGGCGCGAAGAATCTCATCTTGGGCACCATAATTGATCGCCAAGATTTGCCTTAGCCCCGTGCAGTGCTGTGTTGCCTCTTTCGCATAAGCGATCTCTTTTTGCAAAGAAGATGAAAGTTTGCTCATATCACCAATGACATCAAAACAGATATTATTTTCAAGAAGTATAGGAATTTCACTGTGCAAATACTTGGAAAGCAGTTTCATCAAAACGCTAACTTCGGCTTTTGGGCGATTCCAGTTTTCAGTGCTAAAGGCGTAGAGTGTGAGGTATTTGATGCCCATTTTTGCAGCATATTTGGTAATCTCTCGTACCTTTTTAGCGCCTTCCTTGTGTCCAAAAGAGCGCTCTTTGCCTTGACGCTGTGCCCATCTGCCATTGCCATCCATAATAATTGCCAAATGCACTAAATCATTCATTCTTTACTTCTTTTGAGCTTACAATTTATGAGCGCCATTTTATCTTTTTTCTCTTTAGCCCACCTTGACAAATCTTGCCACTTTGACTAAAATTACACCATCACTACTTTTTAGAAATTCTCACAAAGTAGTCTCATAACAATCGACTCAAGCAACTCTATCTTTGGGAATCTTTCACCATATTAAGAGACTCTAGCTTCATGAACGATCAAACTAACAACAAAGAAGGCACAATGAGCGGAAACACTCCCACCTCAAACAATCAACCCTGCGCGAATACAGCCCAACCCAACGGTAATACAAATGGAAACGTACAAGCAAAACCAACACACTATAACAAATCACGAACCCATATTCCCGTAGATGGTTACAAAATAGAGGGGCTTCGAACTACGCCACTTGAAAAACTTTTAGAGATTGCTGCAGAACTTGGCATTGAAAACCCCAATGAACTTAAACGCCAAGATTTGATGTTTGAGATCTTAAAATCGCAAGTTAACCAAGGTGGATTCATTCTTTTTACGGGTATTTTGGAGATTGCGGGTGAAGGGTATGGTTTCCTACGTGCCACCGATGCCAACTTCTCAGACAGCGCCAACGATGCCTACGTCAGCAGTACCCAAGTCAAAAAATTTGCGCTTCGTACCGGTGACATTGTCACAGGACAAGTGAGACCTCCAAAAGACCAAGAGCGTTACTACGCCCTTCTTAAAATTGAAGCCATTAACTATCTCCCTCTTGTAGAGAGCAAAAAACGCCCTCTTTTTGAAAACCTAACACCTCTTTACCCTACCGAAAAAATTAAACTTGAATACGATCCAATGAAAATCACAGGTCGCGTACTGGATCTTTTTACCCCAATCGGTAAAGGTCAACGTGGATTGATCGTTGCACCTCCAAGAAGTGGTAAAACCGAACTTATGAAAGAACTTGCACACGGCATCGCTCGCAATCATCCTGAATCTGAACTCATTGTTTTATTGGTTGATGAGAGACCTGAAGAGGTGACCGATATGCAACGTTGTGTCCAAGGTGAAGTGTATAGCTCAACCTTTGATATGCCCGCATCGAACCATGTTCGTGTCGCTAACCTTGTCATTGAAAAAGCCAAACGTCGTGTGGAAATGGGTAAAGATGTCATTATCCTTTTAGATTCTATCACGAGACTTGCTCGTGCTTACAATACGGTGACCCCTTCCAGTGGTAAAGTTTTAAGTGGTGGTGTCGATGCCAACGCGCTTCATAAACCAAAACGTTTTTTTGGAGCGGCGAGAAATATCGAAAATGGCGGCAGTTTAACCATCATCTCAACAGCATTGATCGAGACTGGAAGTCGAATGGACGAAGTTATCTTTGAAGAGTTTAAAGGTACAGGTAACAGCGAAATTGTTCTTGATAGAAATATCTCAGATCGAAGAATCTACCCAGCGATTAATATCATGAAATCTGGCACACGTAAAGAAGAACTTCTTCTTACCCCTGATCGTCTTCAAAAAATTTGGGCTCTTAGAAGTGCTATCAGCCAAATGGATGACATTGAAGCACTTAAATTCTTGTATGCAAAAATGCTTAAAACCAAGGACAATGAAGAACTACTCTCTATTATGAATGACTAGACTTTTTTTAAAAGTCTAGTTCAGAACGTCAAAAAAGCAAAACTTTTTTGATTGAGTTAGCCACTATGACACTAAAAATTGCCAAGGATATTGGCAGAGCAAGGTTTTGGAAAAAATCTCAAAATAGTGTAAAATTGGTTATAAATTAGATAAAGGTCTTTACGTGTCACATCAAGTACTTGCTCTAAAATATCGTCCTTCATCCTTTGATAAGCTAATCGGCCAAGAGTCGATTACTCAAACGCTTAGTTTAGCACTTAACCAAGATAGACTCTCTCATGCCTATCTCTTTTCTGGGCTTCGTGGAAGTGGAAAAACTTCAACAGCACGTATCTTTGCTAAGGCTCTTGTCTGTGAGCAAGGTCCAACCTCAACACCCTGCGAAGTGTGTGAACACTGCTTAAGTGCCAACGAAAACCGTCATATCGACATCATCGAGATGGACGCAGCATCCAATCGTGGTATTGATGACATTCGTGAACTCATTGAAAGTACCAAATACAAACCTACCAGTGCGCGTTTTAAAATCTTCATTATCGATGAAGTCCATATGCTGACCACGCAAGCGTTTAATGCGCTTTTAAAGACACTGGAAGAGCCTCCAAGTTATGTGAAATTCATCCTTGCAACCACTGATCCTCTAAAGCTTCCAGCAACAATTTTATCGCGTGCACAGCACTTTCGTTTTAAACAGATTAAGCAAAGTGACGTCGTTAATCACCTTTGCCATATTCTCCATCTTGAAAATATTGAATATGAAAAAGAGGCATTAGAGATGCTCAGCCGTGCAGGCAATGGTTCACTGCGCGATACGTTGACTCTCATGGATCAAGCCATTATTTATTCCAAAGGCTACATTACGCCTGAGAATGTTGCAACGATGTTAGGGCTTTTAGATCCTAATCAACTTGAAACAATTTTTACAACGATTTTAAGTGGCAATAAAAATGAGATGCTCGGCATTATTAAAGAGCTTGAAAGTTATGAGTGCGAAATCGTCATAGATGAGTTAATTGCTTATCTTAAAAATGCCTTTTTTGCACAAGATCGCCGTTTTTCAACACTGCTGTATGAACGTTTTTTCAAGATTCTCAGTGAATCTAAAAGTCTTTTGTACATCAATGCAAACAACGGTTTTGTGCTCTCGTTAATCTTCTTTAAGATGATTGAAGCAACCAACATTAAAACCATTGAAGAGATGATCGACTCACTTGAAAATGAAAAATTTCGCCTTCCAACAACGGCTCATGCTAAAACAGATGTTTCAGAAGCACCAACAACTCCTGTGGAAGTTGAAGAAACATCTTTACATGTAAAAGATCAAGGCGTCACTTCGGAGATGCTTTTTGCCCGCCTGTGCGACAAATTGCTCGATCGTAACGCGGAGCTAGGTGATTGTTTTAAAAAGCATATTCGGTTTGATAGTTTTTCAGAAGAACAGCTGATGCTCAGTTCAAGTGCAGAAGGAGAAGCGAGTAAAACGCTGAATACTCATTACAGCATTATCAAGCACTTTGTCCAAGAGCTTTTTGGTTTGGAAACAAAAATAAAAATCACTAAAATGCACGTGCTTCCACCTGAGCCAAAACCTGAACCTTCGTTTGATCCTAACTATGAATTGCAAATGAGTGAAGCAGAACTGAGCGCAAACGATCAAAGCGCTTCGATGATCGAAAGTGTAGCGTTTGAAGATGCACCTCAAAGCGACAGCTGTGCCGCAGGAGCCATAATGGCAGGTCAACGGGAAATTGACGCTAAAGAAGTTCTTAATACCCCTTTCGTTCAAAGAGCAACAGAGCTTTTTGACCCACAAAAAATTCAAATTCACCAAAAGGTTTAATGATGGAAAAAATCCTGATTATTAACACAGGTGGCACGTTTAATAAACGCTACAATCCTCTTAAAGGTGAGCTTGAAGTTCCACAAGATGGCATCGCCGTAGAGTCCATTTTACGCTACTGCTATAATACCTCCTATGAACTGTTGAATATCATTCACAAAGACAGTCTTGAGATGAGTGAGGAGGATCGTGAATTGATGGTTAAAACCATTCAATCTTCACAATGTCATAAAATTTTAATTGTTCATGGTACGGATACCATGGATGTTACCGCTACTTTTTTAGCGTTACATGTAAAAGATAAGATCATTACCCTCACAGGTGCCATGGTGCCTTTTAGCATTGATACCGTTGAAGCAACCAGCAATTTCATGATGGCGTTGGGTGATTTAATGTGCCGAGAAAAAAATGGGGTCAATCTTGCCATGCATGGGGCAATTGCCAGCCATGGAAGTATCTATAAAAATAGACAAAAAGGAATTTTCGAGCTCTGTTAAAGGGCTCGTAACTCCTCTGTTTTACGAAACAGAAAGTGACTCATGACAATTACATAGTACGGATAGATCACAACCCCTAAAAAAGGAATCACCGTTAGGGCAAAGCAGATCAAAGAAATCCCTCTCATTTGCCCCGCATATAATTTCTTCAACGCCAAATACTCTTCTTTAGAATTAATCATTGAAGCGACATCTAGCACCAAAAGTTTATGAAACAGATAAAATACAGGCACTAAAAGCACAAAGTTAAAGAGTGGAATAAAAACTAAAGGTGAAAGTAGCAAAAACATCAATGTTGTCCACAAAAGCGTTTTAAGCACTATCCACACGTAACTAAGCAAACCAATGCCTCGAAATGCCACACTAGGATAATAGAGTATGCCTATCTCTTTGATAAAATAGCTTGCAAAAAGTCCAACAATCACCGAATAGACCATCAAAAAAAGATAGTAAACAACCATAGCAGACGTAAAGAAAAAGAGAATGGCTACAATCGTTTTGGTGATGAAAAGGAGTGAAATCATACTCAAAAACCAACTCTGTTCCACACTGCCTTCAAAACTCTGTAAACTCTGTGCAATCCATGCAGACAAAGCACCAACACCTCCAAAAAGAAGCCAAATAGCTCCAATAAAGACGAAGAGTGTGAGAATAAAAGAGAGGAGAGAAATCAGCAAAACTCTTGGAGAAAAAGTATCCCCAAGAGCCAGTGCGAAAATATTCGTTTTGGGTATTGGTTGTGTCATTATAATTTACTGAATCGTTTGACCATTAACACTAATGGCACCATTTTTCATTGCTATTTCGTAAATGAAAAAGTCACCTTCCTCTTTTCCTAATGCAAAATCTTCAGCGGATGTCAGACCCAAGCTCTCAAGGGTTGCACGATCTTCTTTATGAACTTTGACTTTGGAAGTAATATCTAAAAGCCCAAGAAGTGCGAGAGGACTTTGTTTGTCACTATAGTTATTTTCTGCCACAACCAGTGTTGTGTCAATGCTGACATCTTTAAGATTGATCATCTCTGTGCTAAACCCTTGCAGTGCAATCCCTAAATCAAGCTTCACCCCATGATTGACAAGTGCTATAAAATCATCAATAAGAACTTTATCTTCAAGCGGTGTTGTTCCAAGAAGCAACATATTATAATCCGCTTGTACTTTTTTCATTGTATCCGAATTAATGCCTCGTAAGAAAAGTTTTGCAAAAAGTTTTTTGAGTGTGATATCTGCACTACTGTTATTGAGAGCAATATCATCAAACGTATAGTCTGCTTTGATTTGAAGATCTTTTTTGACATCTTCTACACTACTGTTGGCTTTGAGCGAACCTAGATCAAACTTGGCATTGGTATATTCATCATTAATTTCAAAAGCGTACTTACCAATTTTAAGGTCACCTTTGTTATTGAGATCGTCTTGATAGCTAAAGTTATAAACAAAGTCTTGAAGCTCGCTTTTAAACATAAACATATCACTGTTAATGCCAAAATTTTGTTTGCCAACACCAAGAACACCTTGAACACTACCACCACGTTCTGTCAGTGTCAGCATCTGTTTTTCCGTATCAATGCTCAGAACAGTACCTTCTGCTTTGATCTCTTCTTTGATATCTTTAAATTTCACGTCTTTGAGTTTTTGGTCACTACCAAATGTCATATCAAGCGCTAAAACACCTCGCGTTAAAAGGGGTAAAATGGCATCACTTGCCACTTTATCATTCGCAATGGATTCCTGAATAGAACGAGGTAATTGATTAAGACTCAAAGAGACTTTGACATCGCTGGGTAAAAAATTTGAATTCGTTATCTCACCTTTAAATTTTAAACCATCAAATGCGTCATTGATACCCTCATCAGTTTCCGTTTTCAAGCTTTCTGCAAAGAGCTTATATTGAGCATTTTTTTCAACCAATGTCGAGAGCAAAAAGTCGCGTGCTTTTTTCGCATCAACCACTTCAAGACTAAAGGTTCGTGTGCCCGTCATGTAACCGCTTTTACTTAAAATCTCTAGTTTTTGACCATTTTGTTCAAGCAATACTCTGTTGGTTTCTATACTACTGTCAACTTTATGCGAAACAACAAGAGGTGTTGCAGCTAATGCTGCCACCACAACAGAAGATATAACGATATATTTTATTTTTGACATACAGGGCCTTTATTATTTATAACCTATAACATAATAGGTATTTTTGTTAGGAACTTTTTCCAAAGTAATTTTGAACTTTGTGGCCCATTTACTAATTAACTCATTCACCTCAGCAATGAGATCTTCACCTGTAGCTTCATTTTTGATTTTAAAGTAATCTTTGTTACTAGAAAGCGCCACAAATGAGTGGTGAACTTTGAGGGCATCATGCAGTGCAAGAAGATGTTTTTCAATATGTTCAAAACCTATAGTATTGTTAATAACGCGCTCAAGTTGCGCTTGTGCATTTGGAGTAACCCCATAACCTAGTTGTGTTAAGATCGCCTGTTTTTCCATACGTTTTTTCCTTTTAATATTTTTTATTCGTCAAAATGCAAAGTTCTCTAGCGTTTTTGTGCAATGAGTACATCTTCAATCATTTTTGAAATATCACCATCCAAAATATTGCTCACTTGAGAATACGCAATATTGCTTCGAGTGTCTTTCACTTGCTGATACGGTGCTAAAACGTAACTGCGAATCTGATGTCCCCAGCCATTATCACTTTTTTCAACACCATCTTTCACAGCTTGTTGTTTTTCAAGCTCATATTCATACAAACGAGATTTCAACATTTTCATAGCGGTTGCTCTATTTTTGTGCTGAGATCTGTCATTTTGGCACTGTACCACAATACCGGTTGGCATATGAGTAATTCGAATCGCACTGTCCGTTTTATTGACGTGCTGACCACCCGCTCCACCAGAGCGATAGGTATCGACTTTAAGATCACGATCTTCGATGACAATGTCAATATCATCATCCACTTCAGGAGAAACCATGACAGAACTAAACGATGTGTGACGTTTTGCATTGGCATCAAAGGGACTAATACGTACCAAACGATGAATACCATTTTCGACCTTGAGGTAGCCATAAGCATTTTCCCCACTGATGATAAAGCTGACATCTTTAAGCCCAGCCTCTTCGCCCTCTTGGTAGTCAAGGACTTCGACTTTAAAGCCTAAGCGCTCTGCCCATCTTAGATACATTCTGTATAAGATACTCGCCCAATCTTGACTCTCAGTTCCACCAGCGCCTGGATGAATAGAAATAATAGCATTGTTATTGTCATTTTCACCACTGAGCATCATGGCAATTTCTAAATTGGTGATATGATCTTCCAAATGGTGTGCATCTTTATAAAGCTCTTCCAGTGTTGTTTCATCGTTTTCACTGTTTGCCATTTCATATAAATCCACGGCATCCACAACAACCGTATTTGCTTTGGTATAACGATTGAGTAAAGAGTTGAGTGCTGTTTTTTCTTTTTGTAACTCCGCTGCTTTTTTGGCATCATTCCAAAACTCAGGGTTTTGTTCAATCGTTTCGATCTCTTTAAGCCTTGAGATCAGCTCATCTGGCTTAATAATCTGTGCGATGTTATCCACTTTTGTGGTTAATTTTTTGAGAAGTTCGGTGTATTCGTAACTATCCAAATGGTTTCCTTTTGCTATAATACTCGCTTCAATTTAAGAGACCTCCAACAAAAGCCGTTTCTTAGAAGTCTAGTCTTATATTTTACTCAAAAGTGCCTAAAATGAAAATAGTAAAAACGATTGATGAACTCAAGCTCGCTAGAAGCGAGTTAAAAGGTACCATAGGCTTTGTTCCAACTATGGGAGCATTGCACAATGGACACCTCTCTTTAATGCAAAATGCTGTAGCTCAAAATGATCATGCCATTGTCTCTGTATTTGTCAACCCTACCCAATTTCTAGTAGGAGAAGATTTTAATACCTACCCTAAGCGTACTCAAGCCGATATTAAAATTTGTGAACTTGCAGGCGTAAGTATTTTATTTATGCCGACCCCTGAAGTAATGTACTCCTCTCTCGAGCCAAGTATCCTAGCACCAAGCGCTAAAGCCTATATTCTTGAAGGACTAGCTCGCCCTGGTCATTTTGATGGTGTTTTACGTGTGGTTCTGAAACTGTTTAACTTGACCAAACCAACACGGGCTTATTTTGGTAAAAAAGATGCGCAACAACTCTATTTGATTCAAAATATGGTTAAAAGCCTCTTTCTGGATTTGGAAATTGTTCCTTGTGAAATCGTCAGAGAAGATGATGATTTAGCGCTTTCTAGTCGCAATGTGTACCTAAATGCAAAAGAGCGCCAAGAGGCACTTTTACTGTGCGAATCCCTCAAAGTGGCAACCCATGACATTATCGCTGGAGAGCGTCATATTGAGGCTATTAAAGCTGAAATGTTGCGCACCCTAGCACCTTTACATGTAGAATACGTGGAAATTTTAAATCGTGATTTTGATACAATAGAAACCATTGAAATAGGCAACTCCATCATTCTCGTCTGCGCCAAAGTTGGCACGACTCGCCTCATTGATAATTTATGGATTTAAGGAATACATTGAAAAAACTACATTTAGTCTCACTTGGCTGCAACAAAAATCTCGTTGACAGTGAAGTCATGCTTGGCAAACTTCAAGCCTATGAAATGTGCGATGACCCAAGTCAGGCCGATGTCTTGATCGTCAATACGTGTGGCTTCATTGGACCTGCGAAAGAAGAGAGTCTTAACACCATTTTTTCACTGCATGAAGCCCGTAAAAAAGGCTCGTTGCTTGTGATGGCAGGCTGCCTTACCGAACGCTACAAAGAAGATTTGACGAAAGAGCTCAAAGAGGTTGATCTGTTTACGGGCGTGGGGGATTATGATAAAATTGATGAAATCATCGCACTTCGCCAAAACCGTTTTAGCCCTGCAACATACCTTTTAAACGAAGAAGAACGTATTATTACAGGCTCAAATGCACATGCGTATGTCAAACTTTCCGAAGGCTGTAATCAAGCGTGTAGCTTTTGCGCTATTCCTGGCTTTAAAGGCAAACTCCATTCTCGAACATTGGAATCTTTAGTGAAAGAGGTCAAAGCACTCGTTTCAAAAGGTTTTTATGATTTTAGCTTTATCTCGCAGGATAGTAGCTCCTTTCTTCGTGATGTGGGCGAAAAAGAGGGTTTGATTAAACTCATTGAGGCCGTAGAGCAAATCGAAGGCGTGAAAAGTGCGCGCATTTTATATCTTTATCCAACGACAACATCCAATGCTTTAATTGAGCGCATTATTAGCTCTCCCCTCTTTCATAATTACTTTGATATGCCGATCCAACACATCAGCGATTCTATGCTTAAACGTATGAAACGAGGGGCTGGACGTGAGCGTATCATTGAGCAACTTAACCTTATGCGCCAAGCGCCCAATAGCTTTATTCGCACCAGCTTTATTGTGGGTCACCCGGGTGAAAGTGAAGCAGAGTTTCAAGAGCTTTTGGACTTCACCAAAACGTTTGATTTTGATCGTGTGAACATCTTTGCCTATTCCGATGAAGAAGACACTTCCGCTTATGAAATGGATGAAAAAATCGACACCAAAACGATCAATAAACGCATTAAACAACTTGACAAACTCGTCCAAGCCAAAACGAAAAAAAGTTTTGAAAAAGAGGTCGGCAAAGAGGTGATCATCTTGGTTGAAGGAGAAAGTAGCGAGCATGAGTTTTTTATGGGCGCACGCGAGCTTCTCTGGGCACCGAGCATTGATGGCGAAGTCTTGGTTAATGACTCCGATATTGAGAACATTGAAGTAGGCCTTTGCTACCGTGCAACGATTACGGAGTGTGCGGGAGATCAACTCATTGCAACCATTACCTCTGTTGCATAACGCAACGATTGACCTTCTTAAAACATCCAAAAATCTTTTGGCATTCTCAGGCGGTGGAGACTCTACCGCCCTCTTCTTTTTACTGCTTGAGCAGAATATCCCTTTTGATATTGCCCATGTGAATTATCAAACAAGAGAGCAAAGTGACGTCGAAGAAGCGTATGCAAAAAAACTTGCCGATACTTACAATAAACAACTTTTCACCTTTACATGTAAACTTGAAAATGCCAATTTTGAACACTCTGCGAGGAAAGAGCGTTATACCTTTTTTGAAAACATCATCCAAGAACATGGCTACAATTCACTTTTAAGCGCACACCATTTAAACGATAAACTTGAATGGTTTTTAATGCAGCTAACTCGTGGTGCTGGGCTTGTTGAATTATTGGGTATGCAAGAGATAGAAGAGCGAGAGCATTACACGATGATCCGACCTCTTTTACATGTCAACAAAAAAACACTTCAAGCCTATCTTGAAAATTATAAAATTACTTACTTTACTGACGAAAGCAACACCTCTTTCAAACATGTACGCAACCAATTTCGCCATCACTATGCCAATCCGTTGATCGAAAATTATGAGGAGGGTATCGCTAAAAGTTTTCGCTATATGGAAGAAGATGCTAAACGTCTTTTACCCCATCAGGCTACTCGCATCAAAGACTTATTTCTCCTTCCCAAAGATGAAGATGACCTGATCAATATTCGTCATATTGATAAAATAGTCAAACTCCTCGGTATTCTCTTATCAAAAGCGCAAAGGGATGAGATTTTAAAAACGAAGAGCTGTGTGGTGGGTGGAAAAATTGCAGTCTGTTTTGAAGAAAAAATGATTTTGATAGCACCGTATCTCAAGCAAGCTATGGATAAAAAATTTAAAGAGAGGTGCCGTCAAGCACGCATTCCTTCAAAGATTCGCTCTTACCTCTTTACTTCGCATATTGATCTTAGCGCGTTGCGTTTAGATCATACACTTTAATCTTAAAGGTAGAGCTAATATTCTCTTTTCCAGATTCTAAATGAATAGGGAAATCTGCTTGAACAATACTGGAATAGCGGTTAAGTCCCTCTAAAAAGTTATAAAAATTTGTGGGTGTTTTCAATGTTGATGTTACATTGAGCTCGTACTCAACAAACTCTTTTTTATAGTCTGATTTGGTTACTTCTGTTAAAGAAACTTGCTTAAAGAATGTTCCCGCATAACGAATAAACTCTTCTTGTGTAAAAGGATGCTTGAACGCACTCATTATATGGACATTTTCTGCTTTGAGTTTGGAAAGCTCTGCTTCTCGCTCTAAGAAAAGGTTCTCAACTCTGGTTTTATGCACCAAGACCCGTTTATATTCTGCTTGAAGAACACGATGCTCTTTTACATTAGGAATAATGAGTAAGAAAACAAAACTAAAGGTAATGATGATAAACACCATCAAAAAAATGAGCAATTTCATAATATCTATTTTTTCTAAGCTTCTATCAAGGCTATTCACGGAAACCATCCTCGCCAAGAATTTTATTGATGCTCACAAAATTATACCAACCCTCTTTGGTTAAATAAAATGTCGTATTGCTCGTGTGAAAAATTGATTTTAAAGGAGCTGCTAACAAGAAATTAAAAGTGTCTTGTGTTGGTGAGACACCGTATAAAATAAGTGAGTTTCGCTCCATTTGAACTTTATTCAGCGTAATTTGATCCGGAACTAAATCAAAAAGATTTTTCATACTCTCTTTAAGCAGGGTATTATTGGAAAAGATCTCTTCAGAAATCGCTTTTTGGCGCAAAATAAGACCGATAGATTCATCATCTTCATCAATTTTTTTCTCTAGCATTTCACGCTCTTTCGTCAAATCAACGACACCATGTTTAAAAGAGCTCATCTCGATCACGATATAAAAATTGAAAATAATCATAAAGCAGGACATCAAGCTAATAAAAACAAGCCACATCTTACTAAAGAGTGAAAAGAAAGGTTTTGCGCGTGGTGCTATGAAACTTAGTCTCATTTAAAAACCTCTTTTATAGCTATATCGCACATACGATCACTGACGTCTACTTTATGGATTTCAACATCCATCATCAATTCATCTTCAAGTTGACGAATTAAATCAGAACTAATCTCATAGCCATCAAAAATGATAATCTCATCAATAAATTCACTCACATACAAAGGGTTATGATAATACTCTTCAAGCGATGATTTGAGATATTTGTACACTAAAAGATCGCGCCCATAAAGCTCTAGGCTCATATCTTCTTCTTTAACATCCTTCATCTCTTTATAAGGACTTATTGCTTTGTCATCAATATCTGAAAAGGAGTCAGTGGAGCGTAAATCATCAATATCTTCCAATTCGCCTAATTCCCCAAATTCACTGAGTTCTTCTATACCTTCATGCTCGGTATCTTCGTGCTCTTCAGCACTGATTTCTGGCATCTCATCAGAACTAACAATATCATCTTCTTCTTGCTCATTTTCCCAATCGTTGACATCGTTACTGCGTGTAAATGAAATATCGCTTTGTGTCTTAAAAAAGGCTCCAAAGTGAAGCTGTTTCGCCTCAAAAATGGCTAAAACAAAAAAATCTTGGCAATTTAAAATATAACAGGTTGGTTTATTTTTAAGCTTTTGGGAAACAACAAAATCACTGAGTATAATAAAAGGCGAATATACAAGATCAAGTCCTACTTCAGAAAAAAGGTTTTTTGCCCATTTAATTTCAATATATGATGCGTATGCTGACCATTGGTTAAACATAGCAACATGATGAACATTTTGTAAATCAACATTATGCTTATGAAAACTTGTATTGCCTGTTCCCGAGATAGCACCTTGTCCTAAAGAGCTTAATAAAAAAGCGATATACACGAATTGATACTCTTCTTGCAAAGAAATCAGATAATTTTCAAGTGATTTATCAAGCGCGTCAAGTGGAGGAGTCAACTCAAATGTTTTGGAAAAAGTTCTAATAATGGCACCATTTTTAAGTACCTTACAACTTAATGTACATTCTGTTTCACTTAACACAATAGCCACAAAAAGGTTCTGAAATTTTTTCTGAAGAACAGTTCTTATGCCCATATTACTGACTCTTTGTTCACATTACGACTCTTGTGTTAATTTGAATTGATACTATATATTAGACTAATATTGCTTAAGTTTTGTAAAATATCAAGCAAAAGTAATACCATATCCCCAAAGGGACTTACACCGCATGCTCTAAAAGTCGCTTTTGGATCAATGATTTTGCCTCTTCAAGTGAGAGTTCATGAACATAGAAAGGATTACCAAAATAGAATTCTATCGTACAAAATGGTTTAGGAATACAAAAGTGATCCCAACTCTTCATGCTCCAATACGAGGTTGGATTGCAATTCATGGTAATAATCGGTACTTTTTTCATCATTGCAAGCACTGCGGCACCATCGGCTACACTGTGTCTTGGCCCTCTTGGTCCATCAGGGGTGAGAGCGATATCGCGTCCTTTTTGAAGTGACTTTAACGCCTGCCTTAAAACAGAAGCCCCTCCCTTGGATGAGCTTCCACGTATCGTTCCTCCACCAAAAAGCTGCATTAGCCTTGCGGCCAATTCACCATCAAAATGACTACTGACAATGGTATCAGCCTCTACACGTTTCGTATAGTATGTGTAAGCTGCGGCTGCCATCAGTATCTCGCCATGCCACAAAACATAGATACTCGGCGTAGCAGAACCATTCTGCGGACGATAAAATTTCTTTTTACATGTAAAGAATAAAAGTTTAATCAATGCATAAATAAGAGGTGGAACAATCCACACTAAGAGTTTACGTTTAAACTCTTTAGAGAACAATTTCGCCATAGAGGGAGAGACGTTTTGGGTTGGTAATTTTGATATTTACGGTTTGTCCCAATAAACTCTCATCACCTTTAATCTGAACCAGTGCATTATTATCACTTCGTCCTGCTAAAAAACCACTATTACGCAGTTCATCAATATAAACAGGATAAATTTTATTGAGGTTTTTCGCGGCAATCTCATCTAAAATTTCATCTTGTAAAAGTTGTAATCGCTCTAAGCGCTGTGACCCTACTTCCGAATCGATTTGATTGGTAAACTCTGCCGCTTTGGTTAGAGGTCTTGGCGAGTATTTAAAGGCGAAAATCTGTTCAAATTTCACGTGTCGCATGACATCCAGTGTATCTTCAAAATCGGCATCACTTTCCCCTGGAAAAGCGACAATAATATCGGTACTAATAGAGACATCAGGAATCATTTCACGAAGTTTTAAAGCTCTATTTAAAAACCACTCTTTGCTATAACCCCGTTTCATCTGCTCTAAGATATGCGTGGAACCACTCTGCAATGGCATGTGCATTGACTTACATACTTTTGGATTATTGGCAAAAGTCTCTAAAAATTTATCATCCATATGCAGGGGATGGGGAGAAGTAAAACGAATGCGCTCTACTTCGGGGATTTCACTGATAAGGTTAAGTAGGTCTGAAAAATCCATGGAACGCTCTACGTTACCGCTAAAACGTCTGCCATAATTGTTTACATTTTGACCGAGTAAGAAAATCTCTTTAGCCCCATTTTGAGCAGCTTTGCGTGCTTCATTGACAATCAATTCTGCAGGAATGGATATCTCATCGCCTCTCGTTTGCGGGACGATGCAGTAGGTACATTTTTTATCACACCCAATGGAGATATTCACATACGCTTTGTAAAGACTATTGCGATACTCGCCAAAAGCGTACGTACTCTCATCATAATCGGTGTCGACACTTAAAAATTTTTCGGTATTAACGGCAGTGGAGATTTTGGAGACATTACGTGCTCCAATGACAAAACTCACATAGGGAGCCCGTCTAAAAATCTCTTTTCCTAAGTGGCTTGCGGTACATCCGCATACACCAATTTTTGCACCCTCTTTTTTTTGAAGGTTATACTTACCAATCTCTGAAAACAGTTTACTCACAGGCTTTTCACGTACACTACATGTGTTGACCAAAATAAGATCTGCCTCTTGCAGACTATTGGTCAAGACATAATTTTCTTTATCACCTAGTTCGGCGATAATGTGCTCAGAATCTCGCACATTCATCGCGCAACCAAGTGTTTCTATATAAAGTTTCTTTTCCTCTAAAATACCCAAAATATAGCCTTAAAGAATGTGTACTTCGTACATATAATCGCTCTCACCCAAACCGTAGCGAATATCTCTTAAATAGACACTAAACCCTTGTGCTTCAAAGTGTTCTACCAAGCTTACGAGGTCTTTATGAGAGTTTTCTTTATCAAAATAGAAGATCTTTTGTCCCTCTTTTTCAATAATCTCGGTCACTTTCTCCAATGTAATTGTCTTTGGTTTTCCATTAATTTCATTTCGTGCTAATTTGATTTCCATTGTAAACCTCTTTTCTATCGCAAAAATTATCGTATGTGTACAACACGCACAAAGATATATCGCGAAGTATACTTTAATTTCAATAAATTCCTCATTAAAAGCAAACAACCACCTTCTCATAAAGAAAAATAAAAGAAGATTTTAGTTATAATCCTTACTCTTCACCGCAATCGTTTAAATTTCCATTTTTGATTTTTCATCATTGCGATTACACCATGATATAAAAATACGTATCTTTATTAAGGAAACCTATGGAAAAAATTATAGACATTATAGAATCTATTGCCCATGAAAAAGGGTTGGATATTAACGAAGTTAAAAATACCGTTACACTTGCTCTTGTCAAAACAGCCAAAAGAATTTATGGCGCAGAATACGAATATGGCGCAGAAATAGACCCAGCCACTAAAACACTTAAACTCTATCAAAAAGTCATTGTCGTTGAACCTGATGATACAAGACTTTTAGAAGGTAATGAAAATTTTATTGCTATTAAAGATGCTAAAGAGGTTGACCCAGAGATCGAAATTGGTGATGAACTTACCTATGAATTGCCACTTGATAATCTAGGAAGAACCGCAGCAGCAACGCTTCAAAAAGAGCTTGAATACCACATTCAACGTCTCCTTGAAAACAATATTTTTGAAAAATATCAAAAACTTGTAGGCAAAACTGTTTTTGGATCTGTCGTGCGCGTTGATAACGATGAAAATACCTATATTGAAATTGAAGAAATTAGAGCGGTATTGCCACGCAAAAACCGTATCAAAGGTGAAAAATTTAAAGTCGGCAACGTGGTCAAAAGTGTCATTCGTAAAGTTCTCATTGATAAAACACAAGGAATGTATGTCGAACTTTCTCGTACCAGTCCAAAATTTTTAGAATCTCTTTTAGAACTTGAAGTTCCTGAGATCAAAGATGAACTCATTAAGATTATTGGCAGTGCTAGAATTCCAGGAGAACGCGCAAAAGTAGCACTCAGTTCATTGCACCCTAATATTGACGCTGTTGGGGCAACTGTCGGTACAAAAGGTGTGAGAATTAATGCGGTCAGTAAAGAGTTACATAATGAAAATATTGACTGTATCGAATACTCCAATATTCCTGAAATCTTCATCGCACGTGCTCTTTCTCCTGCGATTATTTCCAATGTCAAAATTCAAAATGGTAAAGCCATTGTAACGCTTCCAAGCGATCAAAAATCAAAAGCAATTGGTAAGAATGGCATCAATATTCGTCTTACTTCGATGTTAACAGGATTTGAAATTGAATTGGTCGAATCGGGTGGAACAACTGCAAACAGTGATGCAAGCAGTGATGAACAAGCAGAACAACGTGATCCAAACGCCCTTAAAAACCTTTTTGGCGGACTTTAAGAACTTCTTTACATGTAAAGCTTTTTTGCTTTACATGTAAAACTTTTTTGCAAACTTACTCTGTCTTTTCTTTCACGTATTCAGCACCATGATTGACCTTCTCTTTGGTCCATTGGGCGCCATCTTTAGCATCTTTTTTAATACCACCCCATGTCGCACAGCCACTCATTAATAAAACGGTTACTAGCACTAAAAGAATATTTTTCATTGTTGGCTCCTTTTAAAATTATTTATCCTCGTCGTTTAAAATGAGGATTGAGTTTTGTTAAAATCAAATCGGCAATCATATTGCCAAATAAAGTCAAAAAAGATGAAATAATCAGTATTCCCATAATCACAGGATAATCCCTGCTCAATGCACTTTGATAAAACAAGAGTCCCATGCCATTAATCGCAAAAATAGACTCCAAAATCACACTACCCCCGATAAGTCCTGGCAGCGAAAGTCCTAGAATCGTCACAATGGGAGGTGAGAGATTCGGCAAAATAAAACGCATTAAAAGTGCCCTTCCCTCAATACCCCTACTTTTGGCAAAAAAGATATAGTCCCTTTTTAAAATATTGAGTGTCAAACTTCGCACATACAAAATCAAACTTCCAAGCCCACCAAAGACCATTACAAAGATTGGTAAGGCTAAATGCCATGCCATATCCGCCATGTAAACAATACCATTTCCACTAATGCCTTGTGAGTGCAATCCTGAGATAGGAAACAGTTTCCACTGTACCGAGAGAAGAATAACCAACAACAAAGAGAGGTAAAACGAAGGCATTGCGTAGCTGATAAGGGCAAACTGTTTGATGCTTTTATCATAAAGGCTTGATTGTTTCATAGCAGATTTTATACCCCAATACAAAGCCAGTATAAAGACGAAAATTAAACTAACAACATTCATCAAAAGGGTGATAGGAAGTCGCTCTAGAATTTCATCGCGCACAGCCTTGCCACTAGCAAACGAGATACCGAAGTCTAGCTGGAGCATCGCTTTAAACCATGCAAAAAATTGTGCGGGCAAAGATTGATCAAGTCCATAAACGTGTTTGAGTTGCTCTAATGCTTCTGGTGTAATGTTAGGATTGAGTTCACCACTGGCAAAGAAAGAGTTTGGAGCAAGATGAATTGCTCCAAAAGAGATTAACGAGATGATACAGAGCATTAGTACTACATATCCAAGTTTTTGCAGCACTAATTTCATGTGTTTACCTTATTTTTGATTATCCCAGGCCAGTACGGTATGACCTTCTGCATCAGTTTCATCCATACCCATACCCATAATGCTGTATCCTGCATCAACATAGTGAACTTCACCGGTTACACAGCTTGAGAGATCGCTTAAAAGATACATACCGCTGTTACCCACTTCATCGGTCGTTACATTTTTGCGAAGAGGGGCATTGATCTCATTCCAATTCAAGATCATTCTAAAATCACCAATACCACTGGCTGCCAATGTTTTGATAGGACCTGCACTAATCGCATTCACACGAATTCCTCGACGTCCAAGATCAACGGCAAGGTAACGTACACACGATTCTAATGCCGCTTTTGCAACGCCCATTACATTGTAGTGAGGTACATAACGAGGTCCACCCAAGTACGTTAAAGTCAAAATAGAGCCATTATCGTTCATCGCTGGTAAACATGCGCGTGAGAGTGAAACCAATGAATAGGCTGATGTACCAAGAGCAATATCAAAGGCTTCTTTGGTAGTATCTACAAATCTACCTGTCAATGCCTCTTTAGGAGCATACGCAACGGAGTGAACCACAAAATCGATCTTGCCAAAGTCTTTTTCTAATGAAGCCGTTAATGCTTCCAAATGTGCTGGATTATTGATGTCAAGCTCATACACTTTGTCACAACCAAACTCTTCAGCAATCGGACGTACTCTTTTTTCTAATTGTTCATTTAAATACGTAAATGCTAACTCTGCACCTTGTTCTTTACATGCTTTTGCAATCCCATATGCAATTGATTTATTATTGGCGATACCTACAATAAGACCTTTTTTGCCTTTCATGATCATTCTCAAACTCCTCTTATTTTGTTACATTATCTGCGATATGAATCATCTCGCAAAATGCTTTTTCATTCCAACTCGCTGTTCCTACTAAAACACCATCACATGCTTTTACATGTAAAATAGTATTTATATTATCAACTTTAACACTACCACCATACAACAAAGGCGTGCAGAGTTTTTCACGAAGTCGTGTTAAAACTTCTTCAATGTCTTCTAAACTAGCGCTCAACCCTGTACCAATTGCCCAAACAGGCTCGTACGCAATGATGAGTTTGTCATAATTAATTTCAATACCCTCAAACTGCTCCCAAAGATAGCTCATCACGGCATCAATGCCTTGCACACGAATTTCAGCAGGTTCACCAATACAATAGACAATTTCTACTTCTCTTGCTTTTGCAAAATCATATTTCGCAGCGATAAAACTTTGCGATTCTTTAAGAATATGACGTCTCTCACTATGCCCAATAAGCACCGTATCAATACCAAATTCTTCAAGCTGTTCAAAGCCAATTTCGCCTGTATACGAACCACTCTGCACCGGATAAAAGTTTTGTGCACCCACCTTGAGAGTGGATACTTCATCAAAATGATCCAATGCCGTAAAGGGTGCAAAAATACGTACCTGTTGTTCACTTTTTGTGTTAGAAATAAAGGCTTGAATCTCTTGGATAAAAGCCTTCGCTGCACCTCTGGTGTAGTTTGTTTTGAAATTTGAAGCAATAATCATGCTTACTCAGTCTCATCTTTACTTAAAACTTTAACGCCCGGAAGTTCTTTACCCTCAATAAGCTCTAAACTTGCCCCACCACCGGTAGAGATAAATGTCATCTCATCGGCATCGCCAGCGCGCGCCACCACATCTGCGGTATCGCCACCACCCACAACCGTTGTTGCATGGGCTTCTGCAATCACATGAGACATTTTGAAACTACCTTTCGAGAATTTCTCAAGCTCAAAAACACCCATTGGACCATTCCAAAGAATCGTTTGTGCATCTGCGAGTGCTTCTCTAAAGAGTCGTGATGTTGCAGGTCCAATGTCCAAGCCCATCCAACCTTTTGGAATTTCTTGAACGGTAACGAACTTAATCGTAGCATCTTGAGAGCATGTTTGCGCAGCAACAACGTCCACTGGAAGGTAAATTTTTACCCCTAAACGTTTAGCCTCTTCCATAACGCGGTTTGCTTCATCCAGCAACTCATCTTCAACGATTGAATTGCCAATGTCGAGTCCTTGCGCTTTTAAGAATGTAAATGCCATACCGCCACCAATAACGAGTTTATCGACACGTGGGAGCAAGTTAACCAGCGCTTGAAGTTTACCACTGACTTTACTACCACCGACAACGGCGACAAAGGGACGTGTTGGACGACGAAGAAGGTTCTTAGAAAATTCAACCTCTTTTTGAAGGAGAAATCCTGCTGCAGAACTTTTTTCATTAAAATAGTGGGTAATCGCTTCAACGGAAGCATGTGCACGATGACATACACCAAAGGCATCGTTAATGTACACTTCTGCCATATCCGCCAGCGCTTTTGCAAACTCTTCGTCATTGGCTGTTTCACCTTTGCTGAAACGAAGATTTTCTAAAAGTAAAATTTCACCCGGCTGAAGCGCCGCTGCTTTTTCTGTTGCATCTTTACCAATCACATCGGCAGCCAAAACAACTTCTTTGTCTAAAAGACGTTTGAGTCTCATTTGGACGGGGGCAAGTGAATATTTCTCATCCACGGCACCCTTGGGGCGACCCAAGTGACTTGCCAAAATGATAGAGCAACCATGATCTAAACAATAACGAATGGTAGGGATCGCTGAGCGTACACGTCTATCGTCCGTAATATTGGTAAACTCATCTAAAGGCACATTGAAATCACAACGAATAAAAACTTTTTTACCTTCAATATCCAAATCTCTAATAGAGCGAATCATTCCCTATCCTTTTATTTACTTACGTGAACAGCCATATCGATCAAACGTGTCGAATAGCCCCACTCATTGTCATACCACGCCATTACTTTAACCATATTGCCACAAATCACTTGTGTCAAATCGACTGCAACAATGGAGCTCCATGATGTAGTCACGAAATCTTGAGAAACTCTTTGTTCAACATCAACTTCCAAAATACCTTTGAGTTTTCCGTTAGCATGCTCCGTAAAAAGCGCGTTGATCTCTTCTTTGGTTGTCTCTTTTTTAAGGACAACGTTCAGATCAACCATAGAAACATTAGGTGTTGGAACACGAACGCTTTGTCCATGTAAACGTCCTTTAAGGTGTGGGAGAACCAAGCCGATTGCTTTGGCTGCACCCGTACTCGTTGGGATCATATTAACCGCCGCTGCACGTGCACGACGTAAATCATTTTTACGGTGTTTCACATCTAAAATATTTTGATCATTCGTATACGAGTGAACCGTTGTCATTAACCCTTTGTCAATGCCAAACGCATCATCAAGCACTTTGGCAACAGGTCCTAGACAATTTGTAGTACAGCTAGCATTGGAGACAATGGCTTGCCCTGCATAGGTATGTTCATTGACACCTAAAACGAAAGTGGGTGTATCATCTTTTGCCGGGGCAGAGAGTACCACTTTTTTGACACCATTGTCGATAAACACCTGCATATCTTTTTGGGTTAACAGTGCTCCTGTACATTCAAGAACGACATCCACACCATAATCTGCAAAATTAAGTTCTTTGGCATCACGGGTTGAGAACATCTTCACTTTTGATTTTCCCATTTGCATATAATCATTTTCAAGTAATTCAACGTGACCTTGGAAAACGCCATGGACACTATCGTATTTAAGTAGTTGTTTTGTGGTAGCACGTTCAGCTGTGTCATTCACACATACAAGCTCAACGTCATCGCGTGAATCAATAATTCTAGCAACGCATCTTCCAATGCGACCAAATCCATTTATAGCAATTTTGAGTGCCATAGGTATTCCTTTTGATATAATAGTCGTTTTAATCCATCTAGCTTTTAGAAAAGCGAATTATTTTAGCAAAAATGATGTATAAAAAAGTTTAAAGTACATGGAGTCTTACAGTTGAACATAGCTATCTTTGGAGGTTCTTTCGATCCTCCTCACTCTGGACACGAACTCATTGTTAAAAAAGCCCTTGAAATTCTTGATATTGATAAGCTTTTAGTTGTTACTACGTACCTCAGCCCTTTTAAAGAAAGTTTTTGTGCTCCCGCTGCTATGCGCCAAAAATGGCTGGCTAAGATGTTTGAAGGTATGGAGAAAGTCGAAATTTTTTCATATGAATGTGATCAAAAAAGACAAGTTCCCACCATCGAAACTGTTTTACATGTAAAGCGTTTGTACCCAGGAGCTAAACTCTTTTTGCTCGTTGGAAGTGATAGTTTTTCTGCACTTCCTAAATGGAACCGCTACGATGAGCTTTGTAACCTTGTTGAATTTGTTGTAGCACCAAGAGGAGAGTTTACTCCTCCAAAAGGCTTGAAAATTTTACCAATTAATGTTAATATCAGTTCTTCAAAGCTCCGCTCATTTTTGGACCCAAGATTTATTCCAAAAGCCATCAAAAATGAAGTGATAGCGTTTTATACAAGGAATCCAATGGATAATAGAATTGAAAGAATCGTAACTGCTCTAAGCGACAAAAAAGCAGAAGATATACAAGTATTTGATATGAGTGGCAAAGATTATTTTGTTAACACTGTTGTTATAGCAACGACAATGGGTGAGCGACACGGGCTTTCACTTTTAGATCATCTCAAAACAGAGCTTAAAGGCGCAGGTGAAAGTTTTTTAAATGTTGATGCTGATGACAACTGGACAGTGATTGATATGGGCGATGTTCTCATTCACCTTATGACACCGCAATATCGTCTCAAATATAACTTAGAACTCTTTCTCAAAGAGAGAGAAGAAGAAATGAAAAAAGTAAGAAGCGTAGAATAGTCTACGCCTTCTCTTTACATGTAATTTAAAGCTATTTGATTTTCACTGCTTCCCAAACAAGTAAAATAAACCATCCTCAGCCTTGTAATCTTTTTGTGATATAAAAATATAGTATTAAGCTCTTCTTCCCTATACTAATATGTCCCATATGCATATAGTATCAAATAGAAGGAATCACTGAATAAACAGATGAAAATTATTTTATTGATTGCATTAAGTGTCGGTCTACTTTTAGCTGACTCACTCGACTCTTTACTCCAAGAATATAAAACAACTTCCGATAATTCATTGCAAACGGTCAATGAAAAAATTGGACATGTTATTATTTATTCGCAAAAAGAAATTCGATTGATGCAATACACAAAACTCAATGATATTTTAAAAGAACTCCCTCTTCTTAACGTTAATACCAACCAATTTGGCTTGACCAATTACTCTCTGATCGGTTCTAAAACAACCACCAGTGGCTTTTTTAGATTTTTTATTAATGACCATGAAATCAGTTCAGGTTACGATCAATCCACTTCACTCTCTTGGAGCGATTTACCTTTAGATTTTGTTGATCACGTTGAGATTTATTACGGTGAAAGTTCCTTTTCCTTTGGCAATGAAACCGGTATCTATTTTGTACGTATTTACACCAAATCAGCGCTGAAAGAGAATGGCTCTGAACTCAATGGATTGGTCACAACAAAAGGTTCTCATTCAGAAAGTTTTACCAACTCTTCAAGTTTGGAAAATGGTTGGTCTTATTTAATGTTTCTCAACCATGAACAGATTAAATATACAACACTTTACGATGGTCATAAACTTAATACCAATGGCGGTAAGAAATATCTTTATGCCGACGTTAGCAATGAAACGACAAAAATCAACATGGGCTATACGGATGTTTCTAAAAATAATTATGCGGGACTCGCCCTTGATGCTACACCTGATAGTGGATAAAATCTCTCCAAAGATTTTTTCATTAACTATACACACTATTTTCTAGACGACAAGTCGCTTAAAGCCAACCTCTCTGTCGATGTGAATGATCGAAGTTATGATGAAGCAAATGCGCAAGGTATAGGACTGATCCCTGTTTTAAATTTCTCCAATCTTGGGGCAACCATTCCTAAAAATTTTAACGAAGATCTACGATTTTTCAAAACCAATGCCTATCTTGTCAAGCGAAGCGCAGAACTGGTCAGTTTATAGTGTAAAAAAGTTGCGAATTGAAACTTAAACCACCTCTTGATTTTGACCTTCTATGTTTGAAGATTTAGCTTCAAACTTATAGATTTCTGAGTGTAAAACTCCTGTTTGTTTCTTCTCTTTAAGTCGGTAGCTATCTCCTTGAATATTGATGATATGTGAGTGATGTAACACTCGATCTAATATAGCGGTTGTAACGATTTTATCTCCTGCAAAGACTTGAACCCATTTACTAAATACAAGATTTGAAGTAAAAATGGTAGAGCTTTTTTCATAGCGTTTAGAAATAATTTGAAAAAAGTGATTGGCTTCTTCTTTGCTCATATTGAAATATCCAATCTCATCAATGACAAGTACCGATGGAGAGGCGATAGATTTCAAGAAGCTATCATATTTTTTCTCTTTTTTGGCTCTATTTGCATTACTTAAAAGCTCACTTATGGTGGTAAATCTTACTTTATAGCGATGTTGCACCGCTTTGAGTGCTAGCGCAATAGCAAGATGTGTTTTACCCACACCACTTTCACCTAAGAGGATGATGTTCTCATACTTTTTAACAAATATTAGGCTTGAGAGTTCTTCAATCTGTTTACGGTTCACGCCAACGGAGAAAGTGTAATCAAACTGCTCTAATGTCTTAATAACTGGGAATCCTGCGAGTTTGGTCAACATATTTTTAGACCTTCCTAGTCTATTATCTACTTCCACTCGTAATACCTCCTCCAAGAACTGTGTATATTGCCAATTCTCTTTAGCTGCCATACTGGCAATATCATGATATTTTTCGCCTATGATAGAGAGCTTGAGTTCTTTACATAACTCATCGATAGAGGTATCTAACTCCATAATGCACCACCATAAAATCCAACAGGAAGGATGATGTTTGCAACCATGGGTATAAACTCATCGTAACATTGAATGTCTCTATTGGGGATATATAATTTTTCCAAGTCTTTGTGAGAATTGATTGGGGAATATTTTTTAGCTACACTTTCAATCAAAGCTTTAGGGTGGATTCCTTGATAGGCTTTAGGCACAGGAAGTAGCTGTAACTGCTCCTGTGCTAACAACTCAAATGGCATCTGTAATGTCGTTTGGTGGATGCGTTTATTGGCGGTATTGTCCAACCATTTTAGAACTTCCGCATTTGCATTATCAAGCGTTAATGTGTAATGTTTCATAGAGAGTCTCACTCGTAATCCATTATGAAAGTTATACCGCAGATAATGGTTAAATCTCTCAACTTTTCCTTTGGTTTTAGCGCGATAGGGTTTGCATACTTTGATACTAAATCCACAGTGTTTGGCAAAGTCAGCAAACAAGGGATTGAATCTATGATCACCTTTACCATAGTCATTTCGTGACAATATGACAGTTTTCATATTGTCATATAAACACTCTTTTGGAACACCACCAAAGTAGGCAAAAGCGTTCATATGGCACCCTATCAAGGTCTCAATCTTCTCATTATTAACGTATTCCACATAAGATGCTCTAGAGTAACCCATCGTCGCTACAAAGGCGGATAAATTATCCTTGGAAACTCTACCCAGTCAACTTGCATCTGCTGGGCTGGTTTGGTTTCAAAGCGTATAATAGGCTCATCTAATTTGGCTCGAGCTCTAAGCTCATATCTTAGTATGACTTGTTGAAGCCACCTTAGACTTCCATCATATCCAAGCTTCTTAATCTCTTCATAAATGACGGTTAAGGGTATTTCACTTTTCTGCTGCTCTGCCGTCTCTAACATCTTGGCGATATGTGGCAAATAAGGATCAACACTGTTAATCACAGGAGGTCTATTGATATGGGGAATATAATCATCTGGAAGATTGGCATAGCGCCTTACAGTTTCTCTTGAAATACCTAACTTTCTAGCAATGGCACTTTTACTAAACCCTTCAGCTAAAAACTTCTTTATCATTTTAATTTCACCTTTTTTTAACATTCAACTCCTTTCCAAAAAATTGAAAATGGAGTTTAACCAATTTAACTTGGTTCTTTAAGGTTTTAAATCAAAATGCAACTCTCAAATTACATTTTCTACTGACCAGTTTAGCAGTTCGTTTGACATATCTTTCTAAATCATTTGATGTTGAAGACAATTCATTCATCGCAGCACTCAATGTTAAAAACAAAACCTATGATGTGCAAAACCGTGAAACCACCAATTTCATGAATCAAACACGCAATGTAGGAAACTATAACGCTTTTGATGAAGAGACCACTTCATCGATACTCTTTCAAGACAATTATAAACTAAACGATACACTTATTTTAGTGGCTAATGCAAAACTTGATTCCTATGATCGTAATGCCTACCTACAAGACAGTACAGAGACGCTTTTAAGAGTTGGCGCTATCTATACCCCAACCGAAAATTGGGGATTTAAAAGTTTTTATACCCAAACAGCCCTTCCTCCATCTTTTTACAATGTCGATTATGCCGATAGAACTAAACCCAATCTCAAATCTCAGCAGTATTATATCTATACCCTCGAAGCAGTTTATACTAAAGGAGATTCCAAATTTGGCATTAACTACAATCATGTTGATATGGATAATTTTCTCTATCTTACTCCTGTTGGATTTATCAATATTGACCGTACTATCACCACAAATGGGCTCATCTTTGACTACGAGTATAGCTTTTCCAATAGGGACAAAATCAAACTCAATTACTATACTTCCAATTTGAGTGAGACCGTCAATAACTCAACCAAAGGCGGTTTTATCAAATTTATGGGTGGGTATCAAAAGTTTGATTACTTCACTTCAGTGATCTATCGAAATGGCTATGAATACCTTAATCTTGATATTCCCAATAGCTTTGATATGAGCCTTGGTGCGACCTATCATGTCACAAAAGATTTGAGTTATAGTATTAAAGCAAGCAACATTTTAGATAAATCGACAAAGTCACTGTATTTAGAAAATTTTGGAAAAACCAATTTTGCATTAGATGACAATGATCGAAGTGTCACTCTCTCCTTTAGGTGGGTTTTCTAATGAAAAGACTCATCCTTCTTTTAACTTTTTTTGGCCTTTTATCGGCAGAAAACTATACTTTTTTGGTTCAACCTTACAGCAAAGAGATAGAACTTGAGGCGAAAATCATCTCTGAAATTGCAACATCCTCTCTTCATGAAGAGATCAAACTTTTTATTCCCAATATGTCAGAGATGGAGAAGAAAGTCTATTCTCAATATTTTACGCTCACTCAAAAATGTGAAACATCAAACTTTGTTTTTGTCAATAAAACGGTTGATCGTGAGACGTTATGCGACAATACTAAAAGACTCTTTTTTACAAATAACTATCGTAAATTATTATCAGATGACAAATACTATGGAGCACTTTTTTGGAACAAGAGTAGGCCTAATATTGTTTTTATTAAAAATAGACTTGACAAGAAGGCTATTGTCTTGCCTTCCACCTTCAATCAATTTATAGAAGGAATCTAATATGGATAGCGACAAGCTCTTTTTTAAATATCCATTCTATTTCATTTTTCCAACGTTTATTATTGCGACCATTTTAGGACTCGTGCTTTTTTCAACAGCCAATCTGGAACAAAGCATTGAAAAAAAGCTATTTGAAATTTCAATTTCTGACGTATTTTCGATTACCAATAACAGTGCTTCATCAATCCAATCTCTCTTAAAAGAGAGTACCGATTATACTTCTGATATCAAACTTAATAGTGCGCTTCAACATAAAATTGAGGAGAGCTTAAAAACCTTAATCACCCCCAATATAAAATATGCCTATCTTTTGTACAGAGACAGCCGAGGTGTATTTAGATTTCTAGGAGATGCTTCTAAGCATGAGGATAAGGCATTTATCGACCAAAAATTTGATGCTGATAGCCCCGAATGGCTTGATATTTATGCCCAGAAAAAAGCTTTGATTATACGGCATTCAATGCTCCAACAACTCTCAATGAGCTACCTTGTTCCCATTATGTATCAAAACAATGTCGAACTTATTTTAGCCATTGATTTTTCCATCCAAAAAGTTGAAGAAATTAACCAAATCATTCATATGATACAAAATGGTATTTTCGCAGTTATGGCAGTTATATTTATTATCTTGTTCTTTGTCATTATTCAAGCAGTACGATTTCGAGCCGTTAAAAAAACTGCTTTTATTGATAAACTCACCAATGTATACAACCGAAATTATCTTCAAAAATATGAAGATTTCATTAATCTCAATGACTATATTTTAGCAACCTTGGATATTGACTACTTTAAAAAAGTCAATGATACTTACGGGCATGATGCCGGTGATAAAGTTTTAAAACAAGTTGCCGACACAATCTTACTCGCTATTCGCCATAAAGATGATATCGTCATACGTTATGGGGGCGAAGAATTTTTAATTTTGGCCAAAACGCGTAGAGATGATCACTTAGGCGCACTGAATGTTATTGAAAGGATTTCTCATACAATTCAAGAAACGAGATTTCATATTTCTTCCAATGAATCGATCAAAGTCACTGTCTCTATTGGGGTTAATTTAGTACCATACAAATCAAGAACCTTCTCTGAAGCCTTTAAGCTAGCCGATATAGCACTCTACAATGCTAAAAATAAAGGTAGAAATACGATCGATATTTACGATGAAAATGAATATACCCAAAATCTATGCCTATCACTCAATGAAATAAAAGCAGCCATTGAAGAAAATAGAATCCTTTGCTACTATCAAGCCATTGTTGACACACAAACACAAAAGTTATCGCACTATGAAGCTTTACTTCGCATTATTGATAAAAATGGCTCCATTATCTTACCTGAAAAAATTCTCCCAACGATCAGAGGAACTTTTGTTCTACGAAACATTACGAAAGAAGTATTACGAATTTGTTATGAACAGTTAGTCGAAAAACCATCTATTGCTATTAATATCAATCTAAATCCTCATGATATTATTGATGAAGCAATCCTTACTCTTTTAAAGAGTTATGCAAAGCAAAAAAATATCGCTCATAGAATGGGATTAGAAATCATAGAGAGCGAAGAGATAACCCATCGAGATGATGCAAAAAACAATCTTTTGATGCTCAAAAAATTGGGATATCGAATTTTGATTGATGATTTTGGCAGTGGCTACTCCAATTTTATCTATCTTACAGAAATTAAAACTGACTTCATTAAAATTGATGGCACTATCATTCAAAAGATTTTGGATGATAAAATCTCATTTTTACTGGTTAAAAACATTGTCTCTTTTGCCAAAGAAGCGCATATAAAAGTTATTGCGGAGTATGTTAGCAATGAGATGATTTATGACAAAATAAAATCTTTAGGAATTGAGTATTCACAAGGTCTCTTTTTCGCTGAACCAACCCCTTCAATAGCCTCCTAATATCTTTACATGTAAAGATTAAAACCAGCTACTTTGATCAATCTTTTTTTCCAATACATTTTCGATTTTATCATCCAACTCATATAAAAAATCGAATCCACTACGGCGTTCCACTTCATCAATACTCACCAAATACTTTTCCAAACGATCATTTCCCTTTGCATTTTGAGGAATGATAAACGAAAGTGTTTTGATCTCTCCACTGTGTTCTATCCCCACATAGATTTTATAAAAGGCATCGGGGATTTCAATAAAACGAGAACTTTTTAAGTGTGTGGTTTTAAAATCAAAAAGAGGACCCGTATAAACCCAAAGCTCTTTAAATTTTGGAGCAAAGGATTCTAGCTCAATCACTTCAAGATGTTGCCAGAGTTTTTGATTTAGCATTGGTTTTTGAGGTGTAATATTCGTCATCAAAAAGGTCTCTTCTTGCGCTTCTTTGCCGTATAAAAGAGCAATTGCATGATTCGGAGCCATGTGACCTCTATCATAACCACTATTGACATAATCGCTTGATGTAATCAATCCCATATTACGCCAATCCGCATTAAAACTATCCGGTCGTTTGAGAGGTGATACATTTTGAAAAGGAGGTGTGAGCTTATAAACAACCCATAAAGGGTTTCCTTTTAGATCAGAATAACCTACCATATAAGCTCGATTACGAAAGATTCGCGTGTATGTGTGCAAAGAGTTTTCTATTGCTTTTGGTATGCCTTGAAATACCATTGTATCACGTGCAATAAAAAACTCATACGAGTATGATAGCCCTCCTAAAAGAAGCGCTAAAAGAAAAGCTTTGGGATTTTTAATTAAAAAAGAAAGAAAAGAAGCAATAAAGTGTGATCTATTCACGATCACACTTTACATTTTATCTTTTGCATTAATACCTATAAGTTTGAGCCCAACACGCAGTGATAGTCCTACAACAGCAAAGAGTTTGAGAAATTTTTCTTCATCCTCACTACCTACAACGCGATTTTCATTGTAAAATTTATGTAAAGCGGCAGCAAGTGATTTAAGATATTCTGTCAGTTTTTGTACTTGACGAGAACTAAAGGTATCTTCAAGAACTTCTGGCAATAACAGTGCACTAAAGAGAAGGTTTTGAGCCTCTTCACTTAAATTTTCGAGCTTAACATTTTGTACGTCGGCAAGTGTCTTTTCTGCTTTAGCAAAAATTTGATTGATTCGCGCATGTGCATAGTTGATATAAAAAATTGGATTGTTACTGTCCTCTTGTTTAAAAACATCCACATCAAATTCAAGATGAGTATCGGACTTTTTGCTGAGGAATACAAAACGTAAAGCATCACTTCCCACTTCATTCACCACATCACTCATCAAAATAAAATTACCGGCACGTTTGCTCATTTTATACGGTTCACCACCTTTTAAAAGTGAAACCATTTGTGCCAAAATCACTTCAAGTTTTTGCTCATCATAGCCTAAAAAATGAATAGCCGCTTTGACACGCGTAATATACCCATGGTGATCAGCACCCCAGATATTGATATAGCTATCATACCCTCGTTGAAATTTATTGTCATGGTAGATAATATCACCCGCTAAATAAGTTGGTCTACCATCTTCTCTAACAACAACGCGATCTTTTTCATCTCCGAGTTCAGTAGAGCGAATCCAAACTTTACCACCTTCAGTATAGGTTTTATCACTTTTTTGAAGTTTGGCGAAGCTTTCATCCCACTTGTTATAAAGCGATTTTTCACTGACAAACTGCTCAAACTCAATACCAACATCGGCAAGATTCGACTTAATGAGCTCCAACATCTTATCTTTACCCCAAACAGAGAGCAATGGAATATTGGCTTCATCTTCAAAAATAGCTTTTCCCAATTCTGCAGAAGCAACGTGGGCGAGGTCAATAATATATTCACCTCGATAAAACTCTTCTGGCCACTCTACTGGAAAACCTAGAATATGCTCACGTCCGGAGAGATAAAGAGAAAGACCTAAAAGATCAACCTGATTACCTGCATCATTGACATAGTATTCTGTGGTAATCTTGTACCCTAAATGCTTTCCAATACGAGCCAATGCATCACCAATCACAGCACCTCTTGCATGACCAATATGTAAAGGTCCCGTAGGATTTGCACTCACATATTCTAATAAAATAGATTCATTTTGCTCATCAGATCCAAAAAGTGCCTCATTTTGAATGGCCCATGTCGCATATTGATCTAAAAAACTCTCACTGAGTTTAAAATTGATATAACCTTTAATTGGAGTAACTTCTTGAAAAATTTCTCCAATAGTAAACTTTTGACAAATCTCTTCAGCAATAGCAATAGGCGATTTTTTTAACTCTTTAGCAAGAGAAAAAGCGATAGGAGTTGCATAATGACCAAAAGAAAGATTGGTAGGTTTTTCTAAAACAAACTCTCTTTGCAATGTCTCTTTAATAGCACGAATAACCGATTTTTTCAATAGATAACCTTATACAGACTTTTTTTCATCTGCTGGTGCGGCTGTTGTTGTAGCTGTTGGAGTAGCACCAGCTTCTGGTTTTACTTCCACTTTATCAACGGTCGTTTTAGCTTCTTCATCTTCTTTAATGGCTTTTTTAAAATCCTTGATACCTTGACCTACGCCTTTAGCTAGCTCTGGTATTTTCTTAGCACCAAACAATAAAACAACGACTGCTAAAATCACTAACCAATGTGAAATACTAAATGAACCCATATTCTCTCCTTTGTCCTTATAAACTTTATATTTATTGTATCATTTTTTTATAAACAAAAAATGAAGCACTCTTTTTAATCAATATTTGCCCATGAACTGATAAACTCACCTAAATCCATCAATTCCATTTTTTTACGTGAAGCATAGGCAATTGCCAACATGTCATGTAACGCTATTTTAAAGTCATCATTAATTAAAACATAATCGTACTCTCTGATCCGCGTCATCTCTGAAACAGCATTGGCTAAACGTTTTTCAATAATTTCCTGACTGTCTGTTCCACGATGAATCAGTCGCTCTTTTAGACTTTTTTGATCGGGAGTCGTGATAAAAACAGACGTAATTAAATTACCAAATTTTTCCCGTGCAATTTTATGTCCTTGCACATCAATATCACAGATCACCAACTTACCTTCGTGGAGCTCTTTTAAGATGGGTTTGAGTGACGTACCATAGTAATTATCATGTACTTTTGCCCACTCTAAAAAAAATCCTGCGTCTATATCTTTTTCAAAATCTTCTTTTGAGATAAAGTGATAGTTAATTCCATCAATTTCTCCTTCTCGAATAGCCCGTGTCGTACTTGAAATTGAGAAATATGAATCTGATATTTCATTGATGACTTCTTTCATCAATGAGCTTTTCCCAGAACCACTTGGACCTGAAATGACCAGAAGGTTGCCTTTTACCATTACTCTTTCTCATCAAACGTAATAGAAATATTAATACGCATCCCTTTAAGCGCTTCGCGTAAGATATCACTTTGCGCTAAACCTGAGATACTTCTTGCAATACTACTTTCAATTTCGCCTCGAATCACTTCAATCTTTTCACCTTTTTCCTCAGGAACACTTATCGGTGTAGATTCTTCTTCATTGACCTCTTCACCAAAGGCTTTTTTGAGTAAATTTTCATTGAGATCATCAAGAGAGTCAATGTCACCATTTTGTGCTAAAGCATCAAAAGCAACATCAACCTGCGGAATTAATATATCTTCTTCCTGTGCAAGCTCTTTTTCTTCTTCTTCAATCTTTTCTTCAATACCTTCAGCAAAATCGTCAATAATTTCTTCTTGCTCTTCGGGTATTTCTATGCTCTGATCTTCTTTCTCTTCTTCTCCAACAGGAGCTACTTCTTCAAAATCCAAAGAAGAGACATCGTCTAATTCAAGATTTAATGATTTTTCCATATCGTCTTTTTCTAAGGATTCATCTTCCTTTTCAACATCATCAAAAAAGAATTTTCCTGCTTCTTCGTTCTCTTTGTCCAAGTCAAATGCATCAAGAGATAATTCAGAAATTTCTTCTTCCTCAGCCTCTTCTTCGCTTTCATCCAATAGTTGTTTCACTTCATTGATATCATCTTTATCGAGAATAGATGGATTTGCAAATTCTTCTTCACGCTCATCTTCTGTTTCAGCCGGAGTTAGAGAAGTGGTATTTCCCTCATCAAAATCAAAATCTTCCAATGATGATACTTCTTCTTTTTCTAATGAATCTAACTCATCAAATGAAAATTCATCATCAATTTTCAACTCTTTATCCTCATCATTTTTATCTACTATATCATCTAAGGAAAGTTCTTGCTCTAACCCCAAATCTTCTGCTTCAATCTCATCAAAAGTAAGTTCTTTTTCATCCTCTTCTTTTTCAAGATCATCAGGCTCTTCTAAAAGATTGATAGGCAAAGTATTGTCTTCATCCTCATCTTCTAAAGTATCTATCTGGTCAATATCAAAAGCAGCGGACTTTTCACTCTCGTCTAAGGATTGCAATACTTTAGTTGCTTCTTCTGTAGCTTCAGCCTTATGACTAATAATGACATTTTTGACTTTTTCTAAAAGCACTAAAAAATCTGTGGGTAAAAATGGTTTTTCTAAAGCAACATGGGCAATATCGGGTTTTTTCGCACCTCGCTGACAAATATAAATAATATAGTCGCAGCCTGTGTTTTCACATGCTCCTACAATCGAAGCTTCATCATAAAGTTCATTATCGACTAAAATGACATCATAAGTTGTTAGTGGCACCAAGCCATAGTCTTCAAACTCATCTAACTCATACCCTGCTTTTTCGGCACTAAGTTTGATCAATCTTGAAACAGCTGGATTATTATTGAGTAGTAACAGGCGCATGCTCACTCCTGAATGAGAATTAATTAACTCTCATTGTAGTATAAAAAAATTTATGATTGCTTTAACGGACAAAAAGAATGGTTAAATGATTGAGAGCTTCCAAAAACTCTTTTTTAAATATCAACATCATAGAGGTAAGTGTTGCAATCAACACAACAAACGAAACAGCAATTTTAATAGGAAAGCCGATAACAAGAAGGTTGAATTGTGGCATTGTTTTCATCAACATTCCAAAGACAGCATCTAAGAGCATAGAAAAAGCGACAACAGGGAAAGAGAGTGTGAACCCGTAGATAAACATGCCTGTTACAGCCTTAGCAAGATATGCGAGCATATTCGTCTGAGGATAGAAACTTCCAAGCGGTAAAAGATTGAGCGAATCAGCAATAAATAAAAGCATTTGGTGGTGACCATTAAACGCTAAAATGACCATTAACCCTATAAAAGAGAGTAATTGCGATAAAAGAGGAATAGATGTACTTGTTTGAGGATCAACGACACTTGCCATTGTAAATCCCATAATAAAAGAGATTTGCATGCCAACCATTTGCAAAATTGAAAGCGTTATGGATAAAAAAAGTCCTGCTACAAAACCTATGAGTAGCTCGCCCACAATGGCCAGTGAAAGATTGAGCAACGTTGGCGTTACATGTAAAGGCGTTAAGAGTGGATATAAAAAAATAACCATAAAAAAAGTCATCGAAGTTTTAATCGTAAGAGGAATATTGGCATGGGAAAAAAAAGGGAAAAAAGCAAAAAGACCACTCAAGCGGGCAAAGAGAAGAAAACAAAGAATCACTTGATTTTCACCAAACAGTTTGACAAGCGATTCCATAGCTTATGCGTCCTCTTTTAATCCATCCAGATGGAGATGTTTCATATATGTACACTGTTTTGCTAACTGCTGATTATGCGTCACTAGAAGCAATGCAGCATTTTCTTTTTCAATGTACTCAAACAAAACATTCATAACTTCTTGAGCTGTTTTATCGTCCAAGTTTCCTGTTGGCTCATCTGCAAAAATAATTCTCGGTTTTTTGGCTAATACACGAGCAATTGAAACACGCTGTTGCTGTCCACCCGAGAGATCTCCAACACGGTAATGCATAAAATCAGCAATTCCTAAACGCTCTAAAATACCATTATCAATTTTTTTGTCACTAATAAATGAAGCTAATTCAATATTTTCATTCGCAAAAAAACCTTTGAATAAATAGTGTGATTGAAATATGATACCCACGTCATAACGTCTTAGTTTTAATCTTGCGTCATCATTATCGTTGTAAATGTTATGATCACATAAAATCACTTCACCGTGATTGGGATGAAGCAGTGTTGAACAGATATGAAGTAAGGTTGACTTGCCACTACCACTTACCCCTAAAATCGCCATCGACTCTTTGGGTTCTAGTGTAAAATTAACATTTTCAAATAAAAGATAATCAAAAGCATGAGAGATATTTTGTACCTGTAGTAAAGACATCAATGTCCTTCAAGAAAGAGGGTGAAGAGTTTCCTCTTCACCACAAATAATTTAATACTTATTTAAGTTGCTCTGCAACTTCGCTAGCAAAGTCACATGCTTTTTTCTCTAAGCCTTCTCCAAGTTCGAAACGAACATAGCCAACAAGCTCAATTTTACCACCGAGTTCTTTCGCTTTTTCTTCAACAACGTGTGCAATGGTTTTTTTATCATCCATTACATAGAATTGGCTTAAAAGTGTATATTGTTGATCAAGCTGAGTATTGTCAGCAATAAAACGCTCAAGTTGACCAGGAATAATTTTATCCCAGATTTTTTCAGGTTTACCCTGTGCTTTAAGCTCTGCTTCCATCTCTTTTTTAGCATTTTCCAAAACAGCATCATTTAACTGTACACGAGAGACAAACAATGGCATACGTTTAAGAGGCTTTTTAAGACGACTTAACTCTTCATTCTCTTTTTCAATGTCTGCTTTAATACCAATCGTCTCTTTTTCTACAAACTCAGGATCAAGTTCTGTATAGCTTAAGAAAGATGGTTTCATTGCTGCTGCATGCATACAGAGGTTACGGATGAATTCACCCACTGCTGCTGCTGTTTTTTCACTGTCACAATTTGCAGCGATAAGAACACCTACACGACCATTTGAGTGAACGTAGCCATTTACAACGCCATTTGCACCCGCTTTAAGCGTTGCAAAACGCCTAACAACAAGATTTTCACCAATGGTTGCAACTTTCGTTGCAAAATACTCTTCAAACACAGTACCATTAATGGTTGTTTTCATCAACTCTTCAGTTGTTTCAACATTAGTTGCTTGGATATGTGCGGTAGTGTCTTTCGTTAAATTAATAAAGCCTTCGTTTTTGGCAACAAAGTCAGTTTCAGCATTAATTTCACTGACGGTTGCAATTTTAAGACTTGGATCAACAAAAACATTGACCAAACCTTCGCTTGCAAGTCTGTCAGCTTTTTTAGCTGCTTTACCAAGACCTTTTTCTCTTAAAAGGTCTTTTGCTGCTTCAAAGTCACCGTCAGTATCGACAAGTGCTTTTTTGCAGTCCATCATACCAGCCCCAGTGGACTCACGTAACTCTTTAACTAAAGCAGCAGTAATCTCAGCCATTATTCGCCTGCCTCTACTGCAAATTCTTCTTCGCTGACCACTTCTTCGATCAACTCTTTTTTCTCGTCTTCGCTAATGTCAGCCACTTCTTCAGTTGCTGGAGCGTCTTTTGAACGGATTTCATAGCCTTCAGTCATCGCTTCACACATCTCTTTACAGAAAAGTTGAATTGAACGGATCGCATCATCATTTCCTGGGATTGGAAGATCTACAACGTCTGGATCACAGTTAGTATCTAGTGGAGCTACAACAGTAATTCCAAGTCTTCTTGCTTCTTGAACGGCGATTTTCTCTTTTACGGTGTCAATAACAAAGATCATATCTGGTAAGTTTTTCATGTTTCTGATACCACCAAGGTAATCAAGAAGTTTCTCTTTTTTTCTTCTAAGCATTAACGCTTCTTTTTTCGTTAGAAGGTCAATTTGTCCATCTTCTTCCATTTTCTCGATGATGTCAAGTTTACGGATTGATTGTCTGATGGTTTGATAGTTAGTAAGCATTCCGCCTAACCATCTGTGGTTAACGTATGGCATTCCACATTTTTCTGCGTACTCTTTAATCGCTTGGCTTGCTTGTTTTTTTGTACCAACAAAAAGCATTGTTTTGCCCTCTGCTGCTGCATCTTTAACAACATTGTATGTATATCTAAAATAACGTAGTGTTTTTTGTAAATCTACGATATAGATGTTTTTTCTCTCGCCGAAGATGAATTTTTTCATCTTTGGATTCCAACGACGTGTTTGGTGTCCGAAGTGTACACCACACTCTAATAAGTCTTTCATGGTTACCATGAAGTGCTCCTTTGTTTTGTTTTTTGGTTTAGCCTCCACACCCATCAACAGTATAAACTGCAACCGTAAAGGATTGGTGTGTGTGAGATTTGGACGGTGATTATAGTCAAAAAAAGATTAATTTTTGCTTGCTTTAATCATTTTATAAGAAAATTTACTTACTTTAATTTACTTTAAATCAAAAAAATCCTATAATTGCGCAATTTTAAAAGAAAGAGGTACTATTTTGCGTTTTATTTTAGCCTGTTTATTGAGCGTATCCTTACTAAGTGCCTCAAATATAAAGTACCTTGGTAGCGATTTGCAGAGCAATGGAGATTTAGAAGCTGAATTTAATACACAAAATAGTGAAAATCTTTTTGATCCACTGAGCGGTTACAATGAAATCATGACATCCATTAACGATCATTTTTATGAATACCTTTTGCGACCAACTGCACAAGGCTATGCGTATATTGTTCCTGAAATGGCTCGGCATGGTGTCTCAAACTTTTTTGAGAACCTTTTCTTTCCTATCCGTTTTGTTAACAATCTTTTACAGCTTAAATTGCACAATAGTTGGGAAGAAACTGAACGTTTTGTACTTAATTCAACGATGGGTATTTTAGGCTTTCGTGACGTTGCAGGTGAAGAGCTCGGCATTAAAGCACACGATGAAGATTTAGGACAAACACTTGGGTATTATGGCGTGGGTAGTGGCTTTCATGTTGTCCTTCCGCTATTGGGACCATCCAATGTCCGCGATATTGTTGGTCTTGTGGGTGACGCATGGCTCAATCCTATCAATTACATTAATGACAATGATCCTGATTTATTTAATAGCTCAGGAGAATCTTTAGCTGTTACAGCATTCTATATCGTCAATAAAACTTCTTTACATGTAAAAGAGTATGACAGTTTTAAAAAAGATGCTATTGAACTCTATCCTTTTTTACGTAATGCCTACGAATCACGAAGAAATAAACTCATAAGTGAATAAAGCAATGAAACGAATTTTTACGCTATTACTATTATCCCTTTTATGCACTTCACCAGCTATGGCACTTGAAGAGCAAAATATTTCTTCTTTTATGCAAACCAATATTGATCTAGCAACCACAATTCTACGTGACAAAAAAATTCAAAAAACTGAGAGATCAGAAAAACTTTTTGCTATTTTTGATTTAATTTTTGACTATAATTTAATGGCACAACTTGCCATCGGTGGTAAGCAATGGTCATCACTTGCGCCAGAAAAACAAGTGGAATTTACTAAACTCTTTGAGATGAAGCTTAAAAATTCATATATGGAAAAACTTGATCTCTACACTGATGAAAAAATTGTTATTAAGAATCTAGAAAAAATTAAAGACACCCGTATCCATTTAACAACGCATTTGATGAAAAACAGTGAAGTATATGAGATTATTTATAAATTCTATAAAGACAAAAATGGTAGTTGGATGATTTATGATGTTGATATTTTGGGAGTCAGTATCATTCAAACGTATCGTACACAGTTTGCAGATATTTTAGCGAAAGAGCCTTTTGAGAATTTACTTGAAAGGCTCAAAAAACCTGATGAGCTGACACCAAAGAAACAGTAATTTTTGGCAACACCACTGTTTCTTTGATATTATGCGTTAATTTTCTCTTTAATGATTTTTGCTTTTTGAGCAATCATCGCAATTTTTTCTGAGCCACTTAGACCCTCATTAAGCAGAACCTCCACGAAAGCACTTCCGACAATAACTCCATCAACACCACGAGCCCGTTCTTTTGCTGTCTTTTCATTCACACCAAAGCCTACAAACAGAGGTGTACTACTCTGTTCTTTAATCATTTGAATGGTTTTGGTAAGATCTTCACTTGAGTGAGCTCCAGTGATGCCCGCATAAGCTACAAGATAAATAAACCCTTTTGCATCTTTGACCACTTTAGCAATCCGTTCTTTACTATCCGTTGGTGCTACAAAACTAATGAGTGAAAGCTTATATTGCTCCATTAAAGAGACATAAGGCAACGCTTCTTCATGAGGGAGATCAGGAATAATAAATCCTTTCACACCAAACTCAGCCGCTTTTTGAGCAAACACTTCAACACCTTTATGATAAAAAGGGTTAAAGTATCCCATCCAATACGTCTCAATTTTTGGAGCAACCACAGAAGAAATCTCAAAAAGTGTCTCCATTTTAAAACCATTTTGCAAGGCATGTAAATTTGCAACTTCGATGATAGGACCATCCGCTACAGGATCAGAAAAAGGAATTCCTAACTCTAATTTATCTACACCTGCTTCTTTTAGGGCAGAAACTAAATCTAATGAAAAATTTTGATCGGGAAATCCCGCAGTAATATAGGCAACTAATTGCTTCACTCTCTCTCCAACGTATGAGGTACTTTTATAATTAAGGGATTTAAAACCGTAAAAAATGCAGCATCATTTTCCACATCTTTGCGATATCGTTCAAACTGGTCACTTACAAGAAGTAACCAATCAATAAATTCTTCACTTGCAGGGCCTTGCAATGTACGTGCTTCTTCAGCAATATCTTCACACAAGACTGCCAATTTAATAATGGGATCGAGTTTTAAAAAGCCCGCAGCTGATTTCATATTGTGGAAAATACGAAAAAGATCCCCAATATTGTCAACATAACGCTCTTTTTTGCTGAGCCCAATAATCAGAGGCTCCATATTTTCACACATAATGGCATAGTGAGAGATAAAATCTCCTACAATTTCGATGTCAAAATCAACTTCCAATTGTGCCAAAAGACCCATGTTTTTACCCTCCGAAGTAGCTCATTGTATCATGTTTTTTATAAATTTTTCTTGTCCTAAAATAGGGTATAATCTCCCCATGAAAACAATTACATCCATTAAACAACATAAAGGGCAAACTCCCCTTACTGTGATTACGGCATATGATGCACTCTTTGCATCACTGTTTGACCAAAAGGTCGACATGATTCTTGTGGGCGATAGCCTCAATATGAGTTTCAATGCTAAACCAGATACGCTCTCTGCTAGCATGGAAGTAATGTTATACCACACTAAAGCAGTATGTGCTGGAGCCAAAGAAACTTTTATTATTTGTGATATGCCTTTTGGTACTTACACTGATGAAAAAATGGCACTGCATAACGCTTCACTCGTCTATAGTCAAACCAATGCGCATGCCGTTAAAATTGAAGGCGGAATCAGTCGTGCACCTATTATCAAAGCACTGACACAAAACTCTATTGCCGTCATGGCACACATTGGCTTAATGCCTCAGTATGTAAGAAGTGAAGGCGGCTATAAAGTCCGTGGGCGCAGTGAAGCAGATATTCTTTCCTTGATTGAAGATGCTAAGGCTATCGAAGAGGCAGGTGCTTTTAGCGTGGTCATCGAAGGGGTTGTCGAAGAAGCCGCACGTCGTATTTCTGAAGCGATTTCTATTCCAACGATTGGGATAGGAGCGGGTAAATATACCGATGGTCAAGTCTTAGTCTGGAGCGATATGTTAGGTTTCTTTCAAGCGTTTCAACCCAAATTTGTTAAACGCTATTTAGAAGGTGCTACCTTGGTGCAAAACGCTGTTGATGCTTATGTTAAAGAGGTGCAAGAACGAAGCTTCCCTGAAATACCTTACACTTACACAAAGTGAGCGAGATGGAACGCATTGTGGAAATCGAAAAAATCTCTTTTGAAAATGAGTACGAAAAAAGTTTACGTCCCTCTTCATTTGAAGATTACATCGGGCAAGAGAAGATCAAAAAGAATTTACAAGTTTTCATTCAAGCCGCACAAAAACGCTCCGAGTGCTTAGACCACATTCTCTTTTTTGGCCCTCCAGGTCTTGGAAAAACGACACTAGCACATATCATCTCCAACGAGATGCGTGCTAATATGAAAATAACCGCCGCGCCGATGATCGAAAAAAGTGGTGATTTAGCCGCGATTTTGACTAATCTTCAAGAAGGGGACATCCTCTTTATTGACGAAATTCACAGGCTTTCTCCTGCCATTGAAGAGATACTCTATCCCGCAATGGAAGATTTTCGCCTTGACATTATCATAGGCTCTGGCCCTGCGGCACAAACGATCAAAATTGATTTGCCTCATTTTACACTCATAGGGGCAACCACAAGGGCTGGTATGATTAGCTCACCTTTGCGCGATCGTTTTGGAATGCACTTTCGTTTACAATTTTACACGAAAGAGGAGCTTTCACTCATCATTACCAAAGCATCGCATAAACTTGAAAAAATCTGTCAACACGATGCAGCACATGAGATGGCAAGACGCTCACGAGGTACGCCTAGGATTGCCTTACGCCTTTTAAAACGTATCCGTGATTATGCCGACGTGGTAGATGAAGAGACAATTAGCATCGAACGAGCGCAATATGGACTCAATGAACTAGGGGTCAATGATCTTGGTTTTGATGAACTGGATATTAAATACCTTGAACTCTTGCTACAAAGTAAAGGTCGTCCTTTAGGGCTCAGCACGATGGCAGCTGCTTTGAGTGAAGATGAGGGAACCATTGAAGATGTGATTGAACCTTATTTGCTTGCTAACAGTTATATTGAACGAACAGCGCGTGGAAGAATTGCCACGGCTAAAACGTATGAACTTTTTCGTCTTACTCCCCCAACGTTACAAAGTGCACTTTTTGAGGATAATGTATGAATGAACATCGCTTTTTTTTAACAGCCATTTTCTTAGCCGTTTTATTTTCTATTATCAAGCTGTATGAACCTTTTTTGATGATTATTACCATTGCTTCACTTCTCGCTATGGCAACGTATACGATTAACCTGCAGTTATATAAATTGACAAAAAGTAAACATCTATCGGCTCTTTTGTCAACGGTTTTTTTATCCATTTTACTGTTTGGACCTATTGTTTATACTATCACTTCGATTGGTGGAATAGTCAACAATTTTGATTTTTCGATGATCGAAAGAGTACAAACATATCTGCGAACACTTGATTATCACCTTCCTGCGCCACTGGCATTTATGCAATCAACCTTGGATGATTTTATCAGCAATCTTAATATCGCTCAAATCTCTACGACTGCCCTTTCCTATCTTGGATCAATCGGTAAAAATAGTGCTGGCTTTTTAAAAGACATGCTCCTCATCGTTGTCTTTTTCTTCTTTGCACTGCTCAATGGCAAAGACCTCATTGATTATTTTAAAAGCGTGATGCCTATTGAGGAAAAAGAGGTTAATTTTGTCTTTTCTGAGGTTACCAATGTCATGAGTGTTGTTTTCTATTCTATTTTATTTAGTGCAATCTTTCAAGGGGCACTCTTTTCGTTCATTGGTATGTACTTTGGTTATGATGGATTATTGTTAGGAATTTTTTATGGGTTTGCATCTCTTATCCCCATTGTGGGTGGAGCACTCATGTGGATTCCACTCTGTGCCATCGAAGTGGCGCATGGCAATACGACAACCGCGATTATCATTGCAACCTATTCGATTGTAGTGATTTCTATCATCGCCGATACATTTATTAAACCACTTATTATCAAGTACATCAATGACAAAATGGTTAAAACGCCTACTGCCGTTAATGAACTCTTGATTTTCTTTGCTATTTTTGCAGGACTTACAACCTTTGGTTTTTGGGGAATGATATTAGGCCCTGCGATTACGACACTCTTTTTATCACTTTTAAAACTCTACAAACTGCTCAAAGAGAAGCATTACATGTAAAAAGAGGTTAGGGCTAAACGTTAAACGTTTAGCCCTAACCTCTTTTTTTTCGGAATATAAAATGATTCTATGGAACTATTCCGTTTTTTTCTCTATGTATTTAGCGCCATCATTGACCTTATCTTTGCTCCATTCAGCACCGTTTGCGGTATCTTTTTTGACACCATGCCATGTTTCACAACCACTTGCCATGATAACTATGAACAGAAGCATTAGAAATGTTAAACTCTTTTTCATTGTGTATCCTTTCGATTTTACTGATGCTCTCAAGAATTTTTTGTATCTTCAGCCCTTTTGTTTAAAAGAGCTGAAATGGTGTAGCATTACAGATCACTCCACTATACATCAATATTTCTTTTTTAGAATCTCCTACTTTTGGAGATGCAATGATCGGAGTTATGAAATAAAGAGTCAGAATTAAGTATTTAACTTTTTTGAAGGAGATATCAAGATTATCTTTACATGTAAAGATAAAAATAACAAGAACCTGCGAAAGAGATAGACTAGACTATCTCTTTCACCAACGTTTCTATTTGCTCTATAATCTTATGATGACGTGCTTTTCGCTCTTCCAAAAAGGCTACTTTTTCCTCTTTAATCGCCGTAAATTGACTGATTAAACGGTCATAATCTTTATTGAGGAATGTGTTTCGTGTGTTCATCATATTTTCAAGCTCATAGAGATGAAATGAGGTTCTAAGGCGCTCTTTAATCTCATCGAGTTTGGGGGTATAGAGTGAAAATTTTGTGGGATTTTCCTCGTAGAGCTTAGCGGATTTTTCGATTTTGTTCTCCAAAAACGCTACACATACTTCAGTGGCATTTTGGTAGTTGAAACTGACCGCGCTACTAAGATGGTTAAACTCGGAACTGATCTTCGCGTAGGAACTAGCGATTTCATCGTTAAACGGTTTTAAGATGCTCTCATACGCCTTGGAAGCAAAACGGCGCATATTGGCAAATTCGATGTCGGAGTGAAGCTCTTCACTTTTACGAATCACCTCATACGGTGCTTGCCATTTCAAAATACCCTGCTCTAATGAACGGTACACCAAACGGTTTTTATCGTTGACTTCATTTTGAATAGCGCCTAGATTTTTTACGTACTGTTTGAACATTTTGCCAATCAAATTCTCTTCGTAAAAAAGACTTTTATAGATGAGATCAGAGTTAATTTTCGGCGCTTGGTACTCAAAAGGCAGATACGATTGGTGTTTACTGAAAAGCCCTGTTTTTTGCGCTTCATAACGTATTTGTGTTACCGTGGTGATTTGATTGTAAATGGCATCAGCAATGGTCTCAATGATCTGCTCAATGCGCATAAACGCACTTTTCAGATCATGTGAGAATTTACCTTTTAGTTCAGTAAATAAACCTTTTGCCTCAGCTTCAAAACGGATAATTTCGCCTAAAAGTTCATCGTAAATAGAGAGAAAGAGTTGGTGTTGCGCAATCAATTTGGCTGTAATATCTTTAATCTCTTTGGTAATAGCAAACTCTTTGGATTGGGTCGATTTGGGTTGAATTTCGTTGCGAATAAAATCCAAGACTTTATCGATATTGGACTCTTCCAAAAGTTTAAGATTAGCACCCAAATCACTTTGTAAGATCGAATCCAGTGTCGTTTGATACGCTTTAAAATCATGCTCAACTTGTGCAAAGTCAAGCTTCTCACCACCGTTTTCAAGCTTTACATGTAAATCATGCATAAACGTTTCAAGCGTCTCTTCCATCATCACTTTTTTGTCGTGACTACGTGACTCTAACGCTTGACGTGCCGAGATAGGAATGACATCACTAAAAAACTCTTTAAAAGCCGTCTTCACGTAATTCGTTGTCTCTTCGATCTGTTGTGGCGTAAATTTGTCTTTTTGGTTTAGAACACAAAGAGATTTGTTTTGGTACTTGCCAAGGTACTCTTCCAAAACTTGAAGTTCACTCATTTTTCCCGCATTATCGATGAGTGTCAACCAGATAATGCCATCGACTTCTTTGAGCACTTTCTCAGTCGTTTGCGTATCACTCGCCGCTTGAGAGTTAAGACCTGGAGTATCTACAAATACAACATCTTTGAGGATGTTGAGTGGCGCATAAAGCACAAGATAAGCGATGTCTTCAACATGCTCACGTTGGTCTGTAAAATGCGCAATCGTGTTGATGTCATGGTATTCATCACGCCCGTCTTTATAGCGCACACGGATTTTAAACTCTTCACCATAACGAATATAATTGACTTTGGACGTCACGGGCGTGATGCCTGTGGGAAGAATATTTTTGGCTAAAAGTGCATTGAGAAACGTTGATTTTCCACTGGAAAACTGCCCTGTTATAGCAACTTTCATCGGCTCTTCGGAGCGCATTTGAAGACGATCTAACGCTTTTTTGAGTTGGATAGAAGGGAGTTGCTGCTCTTCAAGAAGTACATATTGCACTTTTTTGAGAGCTCCCAAAAGCGTAGCATCAAAGGTTGGAACAACTTTTAGAAAATGTTCTTTATAAGAAGTGACAAAACTCTCGAGCAGACTCATTTTGACTCCTTTTGTACGTTTAAGTCATTTAAGACGATGCCCATTACACGCTCTTTTTCTTTAATCTCTAAAATGCGTGCTTCACGGTTGAGCGATTGATCTTTCATCTGGCGCATCGCATGTTCGATCAATACACCTTCTGTGCTAAAACGCTCTTCAATGACACGTGCAGGTGCTTCACAGAGATTGACAAATGAACCTAAAAGTTCTTGATTAACGTTGTGGAGTTTCTCCTCAAGCATCTCTTTGATGTGGGAGAATTCCGTTCCAAAAATCGTCTCAAAGCTCATAGAAAGTGCACTAGGATCATTCTTGCCATACTTTGCGATCGCATCATTGGTTGCCGCTATCACAATGGTACTGTTTTTGAAAATCAGGAGTGAACCTAAATGCTCTTCACAAAAGGCTTTGGCATCAAACATTGGGGCTGTGCCCTCTGTCTTAAATTCACCGTATTTTGCATCCATGTACTCTAAGGAACTTTGCATCTTTTTTTGAAACTCATAGCGATAATCGCGCACCAAATCGACCATACCATCTTTGATCGCCGTTTCTATGATCGAGCCAATGCGCTCCTCTTTGGGCGCTTTTTTGTTTTTGCTAAACTCATAACTTACATCGTCTGTAATACGGCGCTTAACAATATCTTGAAGTTTATTGAGTTGGTTGCTTGCAAATTTGGAAAGGGTGCCAAAGTAGTGTTCCATCTCCTCTTTGCTCTGCGCCACGCTGGTTTTGATCTGCTCCAAAAAGTCTGCCATGACCGCTTTTTCTTCTTGGTGTTTCGCGTAGGCGTGTTCAATCTCTTCATTCGAGATACTTAAGTAGTGGAGCTCTTGCTCGAAGGTATTCATCGACTCAGTAATGACAGACTCAATCTCTTTTCGATTGGCGGAGATAATAAGATTGGCTTTTTGGCTATTACTTCCAAAAAGAACATCTTCCAAATAGGCTTCCACCAGAGGTAAGCCAGTACGTTCCATATCATATCCAAGTGCGAGGGCATCTTTTTCTTGCCCTAATTTATGCATTAAGGCAAGTTTCCCAGCAATGGGGATAAAGACGATTTTAGCGATCACTTCATCGAGTTTTGCGCCTTTGTTTTGCTCGTTAAGCCTTGCTTCGATGCTGCGTTTGGTATAGGCAATTACTTCTTGAAGCTCTTTCTCGGCAATCGCATCAATACGTGTAATCACAATCAGCAACTGTGCCACATTACGATACAAAAGTGCGTCAATGATAAAATCGATATCTTTTTGGGTCGCTGCTTGCGCTGCATTCATAAGATGAATCATCAAATCACATTCACTGAGGTATTCCAACGTAATCTCTTCACGTTGCACGACAGGATCATCAAGACCCGGAGTATCAACGATTTGAACACCATCTTGGACAAACTTCAAATCAGTATAAAGTTCAACACTTTTAACAAGATTGCATTTTTTATCAGAGTGTTTTGCCGAAGTGTAAAGGGCCAAATCTTCGACAGAGATAGACTCACTCTGCCCTTTTGGCGTTACGAGTGCATTAAAGGTGTCACCAAAATGCGCTTTGCTCTCTTTAACAAATGCTTCTAAACTTTTAAGACTTTTGGCACCCTCTTCGATCTTGCTCCACTCTTTGGTATTCCAAAAATTGACAATGGCGTAAGGGTTTTTGGCGTATTTAATGAGGGTTAGGTTCGCCGTTTCAGGGACAACAGATGTTCCTAGCACCTCTTGACCTAAAAGTGCATTGAGCATCGTCGATTTACCCGCATTCATAACACCTGTAATTCCAATGGAAAAACGCTGATTTTCAAGACGTTCGGGTATGGCACTCAAACGATCATGCAAACGAGGTGTTTCAACCGCTTGTTTCAGATTTTCAATGGCAGTAAGCAGAAGATTGAGTTTGGTTTTATAGTAGTTTTCTTGGCTTGTTGCACGCTTTACATGTAAAGAGGTTACTTCGATTTTTTTCTCTTCGATAAGAGAGATGATACTGCCTAAAGAACGCACAGCATCATAAGAGATAATCCCCTCTTTTTTTAAAAGCTCTAAGCGCTTTGTGATAGCATGGTTGACTTGCAAATTACCCAAAGTAACCAGATAACCCAGCAGTTGAGATTGCGCATATTGGATGTTTTCTTTGCTAAATGTTGCATGTTGAAAAAGTGTATTTAAAACTGTTTTGGGTTCTTCTAAGATTGCCATATTGGTAAAATTCTGAGGACTCATGATCAATAAGATAGCGACACTGTCGCAAAAATTATCGAAAGAAGTTAATCTGTATTGATCGAACTCTGTAGTATGTTTTTCATCGAAAACAACTTCTTGGTTTAACCTCTCACCCCAGATGAGTAAGAAAAAATCATTGATGATATGCATGAGATACTATCTTTAAAGTTTTTTTGATTATATCAGTATTTCTTATAAGAGAAACAAAATTGTGAGACTAAATGTCAAGATTAAGGCAAGGGATAAGACAAAGTATCTTATCCCTTAAAAGAAGGCAATTTTTTATTTGAGAGCGACGAGTTTTCGTCTCATATAAGCAATTTTTGATTGAAGTGGTAAGTGTTTTGGACAGTTGTCTTCGCACGCAACGAGACTCATACATCCAAAGATTCCATCATCATCGCCAACAAGCTCATAGAAGTCTTCATCGGTTCTTTCATCGTGTGGATCCATTGCAAAACGTGCAACACGGTTCAAACCAACGGCACCAATAAAGTTTGGTCTCATCAATTTTGTACCACATGCCGCAACACAGATACCGCACTCAATACAACGATCAAGCTCAAACGTCTCATCTGCGAGTTTTGGATCCATCGGTGCTTCAAGTTTAGAAATATCTGGTTTATGGTTCGTATGAATCCAACTCTCAACACGTTTACTCATACCGTTCATCCAGTTACCTGTATCAACTGAAAGGTCTTTAATGAGTTTAAATGCTGGCATTGGCATCAATTGAATCACGCCGCCTGGGAAATTTTTTGTCAATGTTCTACATGCAAGGGCAGGTTTACCATTAACCATCATACCGCAACTTCCACAGATACCTGCACGGCATACAAAGTCAAAAGAAAGGTCAGCATCCATTGTTTCGCGAATTTTCGTAAGCGCAATAAACAGTGTCATACCATCAGTTTCTTCAAGTTTGTACTCTGCAAAATGTGCTTTTGAAAGTTTTGATTGTGGGTTATATTTCATAGCCCTTATGGTAATAGTTCTACTCATTTTGCATCTCCAAATCTCTCATTTTTAGCTTTATAGTATGGTTGAAGCTCAAATGGCATAAGCGCATCTTGAATCATATATCTGTCTTTGCCTGCGGCTTCCATCTCTTCACGGAGTTTATCCACTTCTTCTTGGCGTTTAAGGCTTAACTCATTTTCAATAATCATGCCCTTTGCACCGTATCCGCGGAACGCTGGTGGAATTTCCATTTTCATAATATCGAGGTCTTCGTAACTTACCGTTGGAAGGGTAGCGCCCTCTTTCCATGAAGTAAGGGTACGTTTCAACCAGTTCGCATCATCACGTTTCAAGAAGTCTTCACGGTAATGCGCACCACGACTCTCTGTTCTATCACGTGCACCTGCAGCAACACAAAGAGCAAGTTTAAGCATCATTGGAACACGGTATGCCTCTTCAAGCTCTGGGTTAGCAGAAGTTGTTTTAGATTTAATCGTAACATCATGAGATTTTTTGAGAAGTTCTTCAAGCTCGTTAACTGCTTCAGCAAGACCTTTGCCATCACGGAAAATCGCAACTTTTTCCCACATAATATCTCTCATTCTGTTTTTGATTTCAAAGATATTAAATTTACCTTTGTTGGTTAACAAGTGGTTGATGAAATCAGATTGTTTTTTCAATGCTTTTTCAATCGTTGCTGTATTAACATTGACTTCATTTGATAAACAATAATCCGCAAAATAATCACCAACAATCATACCTGCAACAACGGTTTCACTGACTGAGTTACCACCAAGGCGGTTAAATCCGTGCATATCCCAACAAGCAGCTTCACCCGCAGAAAAAAGACCTGAAAGTGTTGGAGACTCACCGGTTGGTTTGGTTCTAATACCACCCATTGAGTAATGTTGCATTGGAAGAACGGGTGCCCAGCCTTTTGGACCTTCATCCGCAGGATCGATACCGTTAAAGATTTGACAAATTTCTTGTACATCTCTTAGGTTTCTCTCAATGTGCGCACGACCAAGGATAGAAATATCTAACCACAAGTGCTCGCCATATGGAGATTTAACACCTTTACCTTTACGGATGTGTTCCATCATACGACGACTTACAACGTCACGGCTAGCCAATTCTTTTTTCTCTGGCTCGTAGTCAGGCATAAATCTATGACCATCAACGTCTCGGAGTAAACCACCATCACCTCTACAGCCTTCTGTTAAAAGAATACCTGAAGGAACGATTGGGGTTGGGTGGAATTGTACTGCTTCCATGTTACCCAGTGTTGCAACACCCGTTTCTAGAGCAATAGCAGCACCAATACCATCACAAATAACCGCATTAGTTGTTTGTTTGTAAAGTCTTCCGTAACCCCCCGTTGCGATCAAAGTACCTTTAGCAACATAAGCCCAAAGCTCACCCGTTACAAGGTCTCTTACAATCGCACCGTAACAACGGTTATTTTCATGAATTAAAGCAATCGCTTCTTTTCTATCTTCAATATTGACATTATGTTTAAGAGCTTCATTCGCAACACCAAAAAGCATGGTATGACCTGTAGCATCTGCTGTATAACAGGTTCTCCATTTTTTAGTACCACCAAAGTCACGAGAGTGGATATAACCATGTACTTCATCGTCTTCCACGATCGTTGTTCTCTCAGCATTGATGATAGCTTCTCTACCACCTTTAGCAATTCTAGTCCAAGGTACGCCCCAGCCCGCTAATTCACGAATCGCTTTAGGAGCAACGGTAACGAACATACGTGCAACTTCTTGGTCACAACCCCAGTCACTACCTTTTACAGTATCGGCAAAGTGAACATCTTCGTTGTCACCACGACTCATTTTTGAGTTACCAAGACTTGCTTGCATACCACCTTGTGCCGCAGCAGAGTGAGATCTCTTAACTGGACAAAGACTTAAAACTGTTGTACTAAGACCTTTAGATTGCGTTGCAATCGCCGCTCTAAGACCTGCTAAACCACCACCGATAACCAGTGCATCACAATATTTTACGTTCATTTTTACGCCCTAACCTTCACATCATATCTTACTTCTAGTTGTGCCGTTGGTTTGTATTTCTCACCTACGTTATTTCTGTGTTCATAACCGATTTTTACGTATGCTGCAAGTGTTAAAAGACCAAGTGCTAAGAAAAATGTTGTAATAGCCCATTTAGCTTTTTTGAGATTTTTACGAGAAGATTTTGCATCTGCTCCTTCAAACCAACCCCATTTAACACAGAGGCGATAAAGACCAATACCACCGTGGAACTCAACAGCAAGAAGAAGAAGAAGATAAAATGGCCACATAAATTCGCTGTACATTCTATCTGATGAACCAAATGGTCCAATTTTATCTGCTTGGGTTGCCATGGTAAAGAGGTGCGCAGAACCTAAGAAGAACATTGCAAAACCGGTGAATGCTTGTGTAAACCACATCGTTGTATCATCGTGTTTCATCATACCCATATGTGTTTTATATGCTTGATATTGTCTAAAATTGATAGGCAATTTTCTCATACCAAGCATCGCATGTACAATAAAGACTGCAAATACAAACAAGACAATCCCAGAAACGATTATAGGCTGTGGTTCGCTTAGGAACATACTGCCTTCAAACATTTTGGTTATGGTGTACATAAAGTCTTTGCTGATCAAAATCGTTGATACAAAGAACATATGTCCCCACATAAACAAACCTAAGAATAGACCAGTCGCACTTTGAATATAATCAAGTTTGGCTGGAACTCTACTCTTTTTCCCCTCAACGCTCGTACCTAAAAACCCTTCAAGTAGGTCACTCACATCTCATCCTTTTTGTGAAGTTTGATAAACGCTCATAAATGTGCAGAACAACACACTTATGAATGTCAATCTCTTACAAAATACCCTATTTAGGGAAATTGCAACAAGTTTGAACAATCAATGATTATGTCATTTTGTACATACTAGTTGAAATTATAATACACGAAAGGGGATTTAAAAGGGATTTTTTTATCCCCTTTTTCCTCGTTTGATTATTACACCATATAATAATAAAGAAGCAATTATCATCAAAATTGAAAGGGCTTGTCCCTTACTCATCCAGTCGCCATAGACAAAACCAATTTGGAAATCTGGCTCTCTCCAAAACTCTGCAATAAATCGTCCAAGAGAGTACAAAAATCCATAAAGGGCGATGAGCTCACCATCGTATTTTTTGAAATTTCGATACACGTAAAGCACCACAAAAACCATAAAACCCTCAAGGAACGCTTCATAGAGTTGAGAAGGGTGACGAAGAACACCATCGACATAAATGCCCCATGGAACATCCGTAGGACGACCAAAGAGTTCTTGGTTGAGAAAATTGCCAATACGTCCAAAAATATACCCCACGGGAACACTCAAGGCTACTACATCCAAAAGCCTCCATACATTGATTTTATGTTTGAGATAAAAGAACCAAGTGCCAATAAAAAATCCAACGATAGCTCCATGATAACTCATGCCTCTAATTCCAACAAATGTACCATCGATGAAAGGATTGAACATTTGCCATGGATGCGCAAGATAATAATCCACATGCGGATCGTAAAAGAGAATATAACCAATACGCGCACCTAAAATAATGCCAATCTCAATCCAAATAAAATAGCTCTCTAACGTTTGGTTGCTGAAGCCTAAATTATCTTTTTTGACAAACCATTTAGCGGCATAAAGGGCACCCAAAAGAGCACATATATACATAATGCCATACCAATGCACAGCAATGGGTCCTAGCTTGAAAGCGACAGGGTCAAACTGGCTGTAAATGTTGTTCCAAAAATGCATTTAAATCCTTACATGTAAAAAAATATTTTACTGTATTTAGATTAAGAGGGAGTTGAGGAAGATGGCAAATTACACGTATGTATTTCCACTTCAACACGGTTACGACCATTCTCTTTTGCAAGGTAGAGCGCCTCATCGGCTCGTGCAGTCATACTTTTTTCATCATCATTTTGATGATATGTTGCCACGCCAAAACTGGCTGTACGACTTCCTACGTACGCAAAATCTTCTGCTTCAATGACACCACGAAGCTTTTCTGCCAATAGCCGTGCATCTTCACTATTACTATTGGGGAGAAGAATCAAAAATTCTTCCCCTCCCCATCTTCCTACAGCATCTTCAAAACGAACATTGGTTTTTAAAAGTTTTGCTATCTCTTGCAGCAAGCTATCTCCTACTTGATGCCCATACGTATCATTCACCGATTTGAATTTATCAATATCTAGAAGAACGATTGAAAAAGGCGTTTGATGCCGTTTGGTAATACTAAGATACGATGCAAAAAGTTCATCAAGTTTAAGGCGATTATACAGCCCCGTCAAACGATCGGTAATGGAGAGCTCTTCAACTCTTTTTTTATCCGTAATATCATGACGAATTGCAGTGAACCCCACTAGGGAATACTCCTCATCATACCGAGGTTCAATAATCGTCTCTATCCAATAATCAGATCCATCTTTGCGTCTATTTTTAATCTCACCAGACCATGAAATACCTTTTTTTAAAGCACTCCACATCTCTTTATACAGTGTCGTAGGCATATCGGGATGTCTCACGATATTATGACTTCTGCCAATAAGTTCTTCTTGGCTATACCCCGAAATTTTACAAAATGCCTCACTCACTTCGGTGATAATCCCATGTAAATCGGTACTTGAAATAATCACATGTGCATCAATAATTTGAAGATATTTTTCAAGCTCGCGTTTGGATTTTTGATACTCCGTAATATCACTAAACGTAATAAGCACTGAATTAACATCTTTAAAATCATCAGAGTAAAGAGGCTGTGCATTCATTTTTAGCCATAAAACCAAACTATCTTGTCGTTTCATGCCAATCATAATATTGCTTTGTGGTACACCTGTCATAAAGACTTTATAATATGGACGATCTTCCATATGAAATGCAGAGCCATCTTCATGGATGAAATTCCAATTCAAATCATTACTCGATTTACCAACAATCTCACTTTTGGAAAACCCTAACATCCCTTGCGCGGCTAAATTACACTCTATAATAATCCGTTCTTTATCCAAAACAATAATACCTTCTTGCATTGTTTGAAAAATAGTGCGTATCTTTGATTCGGACTTAGCAAGGAGTTTTGTCTTATCAGCAGCTATAGCGTATGCTTTTTTTTGTGTTTGTTGAAGCGCATAAATCCATCCAGCGAGTATAAATGAAAATGCTATCCCAAAAAAAAGTTCAATCCATGGTAAATACTGACTTATGCCAAGATCCAGTGCTTCATTTGTTTTAAAATGAAGCGTCCAGTGTTTCCCATAAATATCTATCAGTAAATTATGCTCTAAACGTGCTGTTTTCATTGAAGGGTTGGAATCATACAATTTTTCTGTTTCAAGCAGAGTATCCCCATCATAGATTTCAAAATCCAAAGTAATATACCTAGCGCCTAAAACATCCATAAACAATTTTTGAGCATTGATGGCAATACTGACTATTCCTATGAATGCATCATCTTGCTTTTCAGGTGTTTTAATCAATATATCTTTAGTGTAAATGGGATGAACAATAATAAAACCTGCATTTAGTTCAGAATCTGCTCTTTGAATCAATTGTATTTTGGAAGAGATAGCGATATCTCTTTTTTGTATTGCTTCTTTTATAGCATTTTGGCGTGTTGTCTCAGAAAATAGATCAAACCCAAGTGCCTTTTTATTGCGTTCATTAAACGGTTCAATCAAAACAATAGGATACGCATCTGCATTAGATGTTTTAGGATGAATCTGATAATGTGTTAATCCCTCTGCGTGCATAAGTTCTTCATGTTGAGTACGCTCATTGATTTTTATACGTGGCGCATACACTAACCCTTCTTGTCCTATAAAACTTGTTTCAAGGGTATGCTCTTTTGTAAAAAAATACCACTCTTCTCTAGTAACATTATCAGAAGCCGTGATAAATGCTACAGCACTATGAAGCAGTTGGATATTTTCATTAAGCTTATTGCGGATTAAAAGAGCAGTTTGTTTTGTAGCTGTTGTAAATCGTTCATTTTCTAATGTTTGGATCCATGTTGCACTTTTCCATGCTAAATAGCCAGAAAAACTTACTCCACATACTAAAATTAATAATGCAAAAAGAAATGACTTAGATAACAATTTCAATCGCGCCATGCATTTTCCTCTCATCATGAGTACAGCAATTGTAGCATAAATAAAGAGATGCTTTATGAATTATATTTGTTATAAGATTTAAAGAGGATAGAATATTTAGAAGGACTTGGAAATAATAATGTAAGAAAGTTACAGTACAATAGTCATAATCGTGCTTTAGGCAAGAGAAAAACTCTTGCCTAAAGTCACTATTTGACTTGAATTTTTTTCACTTCGGCTTTTTCAACTTTGAGTTTTGGAAGCACAACTTCGAGGACACCGTTTTCACTACTTGCTTCAATATTTTCCACATCGACGTTTTCAGGCAATGCAAAACTTCGTTGGAACTTGCCGTAACTACTTTCGACTTTGTAGTAGTCTTTTTCTTGGCGCTCTTCTTTGAAGCTTCGCTCTCCGGAGATGACGATTTGATTGTCTTTGAGGTCAATGTGAATGTCTTCTTTTTTAACCCCTGGAAGATCAATTTCGACATGGTAAGCAAACTCACCTTCCCTTGTACTGACTGTGGGTTTAAAAGCAGAGATGTCACTCTCTTCAGTTTCGATTGGATAGTAGTTAAACAACCGACTCTCCAACGCTTTAAGCTCTTTGTATGGATTAAATCGTGTGACTAACATGGTAAAACTCCTTTATTTTTTGGAAGAAGTTTAGTACATATAAAGCGTTTTGTCTGCCACTTAAGTAGCACAAAAAATCATTTTTTCATGGCTTTTAGGCAACACACAAAAGCCTATGCTAAGCTGCTGTGGTGCTAAAGCTTGCCTCACACGAGGCAGAATGGGGGGGGGTTGTATGATGTTTATTCTTCAGGAAGATGTTCAAGCAGATTTTGAGAGTCTTTGATGAAAATCTCTTTGCGTTTGATATCAATAAGTCCTTGTTTTTTAAGCGACTGAAGGTTGCGATTGAGCACTTTTCGTACCGTACCGACAAGACTTGCAAGCTCTTCATGGGAGAGGTTATTAATGAGTTTTAGGGTTTGTTTATCCCCTTGAGTTTCAATGTTTTTAGCAATTAATTTGACTAAACGCGTTGTAGTATCGTAAAGTGAGAGATCACTTGCTAACGTTTCAACCTCTCGAAGTTGTTTAGCCACATAAGGTAAAAAAAGCTTATTGAAAGAAGGTTTTGTTTCAATCCACTCGCGAAAAAGCTCAATGGGAAAGACCAAGAGTTTTACATTATCCAGCGCCATTGCTACATTTTCATGTACTTTGGCATCTAAAAGCGTAATGATGTCATACATATCGCCGTTGGAAAGGAGATAAAGAATTTGCTCTTTTCCTGTTTCAAAGTTGATTTGCGAAATTTTGACACGCCCTTCCAAGATGACAAAAAAGTGCTCCATGCACTCTTCAGGGCGCATCAGGATTTTACCTTTGTTAACATAAACAACACGCCCAAAACGTGCAATATCTTCTTTAAGTTCTTGCTGTATCACGTCCAATGCGTACATTATTCGCCCTTTACTTCTCCATCAACATACATCCACGCCTTACCATAGCGTTTAAAACGTGAATGTTCACCATGTAAACCTTCATGCCCATCTTGCACATACGAAGCTCGAAAAGAGACTTTGCCCACTTTGTCATTTTCACCGCCTTGCCATGTCTCCAAAACTTCGAGTTTTGTCCACGCCAAACCTTTACATGTAAAGGTAATTTCTTCTTTCAATTTCTTTGTACGATGGCTTGGATGCGTCGTTTCATAGAGGTAATCGATCAATCCAAAGACAAATGCGCTGTAGCGTGAACGCATCAGTGTTTCACATGTAGGAGCGTTATAGTTTTTGTGGTATAGCTCGCAACACTGTGCATACATTTTACCACTACCGCATGGACAGAGATTTGCTTCTTTCATTCTTCCTCTTTGAATCATATTGAGTCAATTATTATACACGCATTTCATTAAATCTCCTCTTCCACAACAGGTGAATTCAACTGCTTCTATTACTTCTTTAGTTACAATAATCGCCTAATTATCATAAGGCTTTTTGTAATGTATTCTTCGATTTTCTTGTCATGGAAACCCTGGTTTCCTGTAGTTGGATTAACCATTTCTGCGTTTATTTTTAACACCACCGAATTTGCGCCTATTAGCCTACTGACGGATATTGCAAACGATTTTAACATTAGTGAAGCACATGCAGGACTCATGATGACCGTTTATGCGTGGGTGGTTGCAAGCCTCTCCTTACCATTGATGCTCCTCACCAAAGATATGGAGCGACGTCGCTTGCTTTTGCTGTTATTTGCTCTGTTTATTGCGAGCCATCTTCTCTCCGCTATCGCATGGAGCTTTTGGATTTTAATGATCTCTCGCATTGGCATTGCTTTCTCACACGCCGTTTTTTGGTCGATTACTGCCTCACTGACCTATCGTTTAGCCCCTGAAGGGAAAAAGACACGCGCCCTTGGTATCCTAGCGACAGGCACATCACTTGCCATCGTTTTGGGCTTACCACTGGGTCGTATCATAGGGCAAAGTTTAGGGTGGAGAGCCACCTTTGGCTGCATCGCCATTTTGGCATTTTTAATGCTTTTTGTCTTGATGAAAGTCTTGCCACTGCTTCCTAGCGTCAATGCAGGCTCACTCAAAAGCTTACCCCTTTTAGTAAAACGCCCTGCCCTTATGGGGGTTTATCTTTTAACCGCTTTAGCGATCACGGCACATTTTACAGCCTACTCTTACATTGAACCTTTTGTGCAACAAATCGCACATTTAAGTGCTCATTTTGCAACACTAACTCTCTTTATTTTTGGTATAGCAGGATTTATAGGAAGTGCTATTTTTGCTTATTTCAAACATAAATACCCTTTCACGATCATTGTATGTTCACTAGGATTGCTCATTGTAGCGCTGCTTTTAATGCGCCCTCTTGCACCGTATCAATTTTTATTAAGTTGTGTATGTCTGGGGTGGGGTATTGCAATTTGTCTCATTAGCCTCATTCTTCAGGTGACGGTTTTAGAGCTCACGCCTGATGCAACTGATGTTGCGATGTCACTTTACTCCGGTATTTATAATATTGGTATCGGTGGAGGTGCTTTTGTTGGTAGTCTTGTTATCTTGCACAGTTCAATGGCTTATGTCGGAATCATAGGTGCATTGTTTGGATGTACGGCACTTTTATTAGCTATTTGGATTTGGAAAACCTATCTTTTAAAACGTTCCTAGCACTTTACATGTAAAGATTAAACGACTCGGTTACGCCCATGTTCTTTGGCTTCGTAAAGTGCTTTATCTGCTTTGTCAAAAATTTTGATAATACTGTCATACTTTTCAAATTGTGCTGTTCCAAAACTAGCGGTTACCGAGATAATTTCAGGAAATTCATATGCCTCAATAGCTGCTCTTATTTTTTCAGCTAAATGTCTTGCACCTTTAATGTTGGTATCACGGCAGATAAGCAAAAACTCTTCGCCACCCCAGCGCCCAAATATATCCGTTTCGCGTTTAACGTTTGTCACAATTTTGGCAATACTTTGGAGAACCTCATCGCCTCGTTTGTGTCCATAGTTATCATTCACATTTTTAAAATAATCCAAATCAAATATAATAATCGAAAGAGGTGACTGATCGCGATCAAATATCTTTTTTTCATACTCTAAAATATCATCCAATTTTAAACGGTTATGAATGCCTGTTAATTTATCCGTATTGGAGAGAATTTCAAGTTGTGCATTATACTTTTTGAGTTGATACTGTCGTATCAAAACAATTAAAATAATCACCACCGTGATCACGGCTAACAAATAGATGTAGGTGTAATTCATACGCTCTTCATAATTAACCGATATCCATTTATTTAAGATCGATTGATTTTTGGTTGGATCAATCGATTCAATCGCTTTTTCGAAAATAGAGAGCAAAAGAGGTTCGTCATTGCGCGTTGCAACACCAAGCTCCCATTTATCATCAAATTTACCCACAATTTTCAGTGATCCATAGTAATCTTTTTGAATTTGATATGCCACCGTAGCCAGTGTTCCGATATAGCCAAAAAGCTTTTTCTGCTCCACGTGCTTTAGACCATCTGCATCACTTGCAACTTCCACAAAGTGCATATTGGGGTATCGTACTTTTAAAATTTCACCATACGCATACCCTTTTGCAATGCCAATGGATTTTCCAGTCAGCATATCAATGTCCGTGTAAAAAACTTTATCAATATTGGAAATAAGTACGATGGGTATTTGCATATAAGGATGGGTAAAATTCATATACAGTCTGCGTTCGGGTGTAGGCATGGCAAGAGAAAAAATATCACACTTACGTTCTTTGGCATATTCTAAAGATTCTAACCATGTTTGAGTATTAACAAGCTCGATAGGCAAACCAATAAATTGTTCCATCTCATGCATATAATCTGCAGCCATTCCTACATGCTTACCCTTTTGGTTCATCTCTAAAGGCATCCAATCAGGGTCAATACACATCGTAATACGCTTTTTTTGTGCCAAATAAATTTGCTCATCCAGTGAAAAAGCAAGTCTCGTCTCTTTAGGAAGAATACTTTTAGACCATTTGGATTTAAGGGTAGAAAGCTCTTCTTGCGTTACGTTATTGAGAGCTTTGTTAATAATACTCTGTAAGGGTTCATCTTCTGGATGCATCATAATGTAAAGATTTTTATCTCTTAAATTTTGTAAATCAAGTTTGGAGACAATATGAAGATTGGAAAGCATCTCTTTACTGATGACGTATTGTACCGATAAAGCATCATCTACTCCTGCATCAATCAGCCCAAATGCAACCGCTTCTAACATCTCTTTCGTTGTCTCATACTCTACAACTGTAAGCTCAGGGTACTCCTCTTTAAGATACTTTGTTGTGGGCCACGCTCTCCCTGCACCAACGGTTTTACCCTTTAAATCATCAATAGTGTTAATATCGTGACGCTTTGTTTGGCTAACAAGTGCCAGATCCATGGTAATAAATTTAGTGCTATACAGAAATTTCTGATGTCGCTCATCTGAGGGAATGAGTGGTTGCGCTACGCTAATCTCTCTGTTTTTAAATTTTTCATACACATTAGGCCATGTGCCACTGATAAAATTTAAACGGATACCAATTTTATCGGCTAGAAGTCTCATATAATCAACAGAATACCCTTTAGCTTCTCCATCTTCATTAAAATCATACGGATACCAACTAAGCTCATTAGTCACGCTAATAACAGGGTGCTTTTGAAGATACGCTTTTTCACTCTCGGTTAATTCGATTTCGGGAACAATGGGAGAAGGTCGTTCCGATGTTGCGAAAGGTAAATATTTTCGTTTGATTTTTACATGTAAATCCGTAGGCATAGAATCGAGCATTTTGTTAAATAAAGAGATAAATTCTGGCCAATCTTTTGCAGTTGCAACCGATTGCTCCTCTGTCGTGTAACGGGGAATATTAGAAATTCGAACATTATCTAAATGATAAGCCTGAACAAACATACTCATAATAGCAATATCGCCAATAAACCCATCTACACTGTGTGCATTGACTGCCCTCATTGCTTCGAGTGAATTGGGATACGTCATGTAAAGGAAATGAGGATAATCCTGTTTTAAGTTCTCGTTAATGACATAACTTGGCACTATGGCTATTTTTTTGGGGTTTGAATCGAAAAAATTTTCTGCTTTAAGTGTACTTGGGGTGAGGAGAGCAAATGGAAAGGAACAATAAGATTTGCTAAAAAGCATCGTTTGTTTTAGCTCCGAATTAGGAGTGACTCTCAAAATGACATCGATACCATCATGTGTTTGGACACGTCTTAGTGCTTCCGTCCAGCTACCATCGGTAACATATTCTATTTTGAGATTAAACATAGCTGCAAAAAATTTGATATATTCAACACTAATGCCAACATATTCGCCATCTTGGATAAATTGATACGGAGGAAGGTCTTTGGTGATGCGCACTTTGAGTATTTTAGTTTTATCCAGCCACGCTTGCTCACTTGGCGTAATATCAATACTGGATGCCTGTGAATAACTCATAAAAGATATCAGTATAAAAAGAAGAGAAATTACCGCTTTCATGATGTACCTCATCTAAAGAAAGTGTTCTGCGATTTAGTATACTCAAATTATTCTAGATTGCTCTGAAGTATTGACTCAAAAGTTTTCTGTTTTAAGAAGTATTCTGTTTACATGTAAAGTTGAAAAGCTTTACATGTAAACGTTTAACTTAACCCTCTCGAAGTGCTTTAGCAATCAATTCGATTGGATTTTTAAAGATAGTGTCCACTTTTTGCCCATGCATGGCATCGCCTAGTTGCATGCGACACGCACTACACTCGGCACTCACATACTCTGCGCCCGTCTCTTTGATCATCGCGGCTTTTGGAAGTCCTGCGGCTTTGGCAAAGCGGTAATTTCCTGTTTGCATCGTAACGCCTCCAAAACCACAACAGCGGTTCGGGTCGCTCATCTCTTTAATGACGTAGTTTTGAGAAATGAGGTTACGTGGCTCTTTCCAAACGCCTTGCATTTTGCGCGCATGGCATGGGTCATGGTAGGTGACTACTTCACTTTTACGAGCTTTGGTAGCCAAGATTTCAGCCAAATTTGTCTTTTTCTCTAGGTATTCGGTTGCCATAAAAATGTGAGGTTTGATGGCAATGGCACGTGCTTTCCATTCAGGTTGGTCATGGAAAAAATGCGCGTAGTCCTCTTTGATCATCGCACTACACGTTGCTTCAGGAATAATGATGGCATCAAGTTCATTTACAAAGCCTTCGATGTACTCAATGTTAAATTTTGCCAAATAATCCACGCTATCAAAATCGCCTGTAAAGTATTGAGGTGCACCACAGCATTTTTGTTGTTTTATGAGATACGCGTCTATCTGCAACTCTTTCAAAATCTCTAAAAGTGACTTGCCGATGTCGGTATACATGTAATTGGCTAAACAGCCGATGAAAATGCCCACTTTGCCTTTGCCACCATTATGGATGACATCGGGATGGGAGTTTAAGAAGGTTTTTTTTGCGAGACTTGGGAAAAGTCTGTCCATCTTGATAATGGGAAAGTTTCGCAGATACATGGAGCTTTTTTTCTCCACTATTTTAAAACCACAGGTTTGGAACATAAAGCCAAAGCGTGCAAGAACATCCATGATGTTACGATTGCGAAGCAAGAAAAAGGCGAGTTTTTTGTACCATGCAAGCCCAAATTTTTTGCGAATGTCGTTACGCGCTTGTTCTATCAACATATCGACTGGCAAATCGTTCGGACAGACACTTACGCAGTTGGTGCACAAAAAACAGCTTTCAAAAATACTTTTAGCATTTTTGTCCAGTTCAAGTTCACCTCGTTGATAGGCACCTAGAAGGTCAAGAAAACCTCTGGGACTGGTAACTTCATCACGGTTGACTTCGTGAATTGTACAAACAGGTATACACTTACCACACTTGACACAGGCATCGCTTGTTACATCAAATTTAAACATCTGTTACACCGTTTTACTGAAGCGTCGTTTATCTTCAGGGATTTTTTGGAGATATGCATCAAAAGGCATCACAATATTGCGAATAAGCAGTGTGCCTGTCGTGTTGACTAAAATCTTTTTAGCAACTCTATCAACGATTACCAACTCTTCTTGCTCAAACGGTGCAAGGGCAGCTACTGCATCGGCAAAATAATCAAAAAAGTCGATGCCAAACTGAGCTTCAATACCAGCGATATTCAGAGTTTGAAGTTGCTCATCATCTCCATAATGACAGCTTTTCCTAAGCACATCATCATCATTGAGAGTCAGACCACGATGCACCGGCAATACACCCGCATCAATCGCTTTTTCATAAGCGTCCATCTCTTTGAAGTTTTGAACATAGTGTTTCAAACCCTCACCAATACTTGTTAAACCAATACCGATTAAGTCCGCGCCGCCTTTAGTGGTATATCCTTGGAAGTTGCGGTGTAGCTCCCCTTTTTCAATCGCCAAGAAAAGCTCATCATCAGGCTTTGCAAAGTGATCCATGCCGATCATTTTATAGCCATTTGACTCTAAATAATCAATCGTATAGCGCATAATAGCAAGCTTGACGCTTGGATGAGGTAGTGTTGTCTCATCAATTTTACGCATGGATTTTTTCATCCACGGCACATGGGCATAATTAAACACTGCCAAACGACTCGGATCAAGCGATACCGCTAAACGAAGAGTCTCTTGAAATGTCTCAAACGTTTGATACGGAAGCCCATAGATTAAGTCCATATTGATCGACTTAATACCTGAGCTTTTTGCCATTTTAACGACATTGTTGGTTACCTCATAAGGTTGGATGCGGTGGATCGCTTTTTGAACCTCATCGTTGAAGTCTTGCACGCCATAACTGACACGGTTAAATCCGTTACATGTAAGCACATCCAACTGCTCTTTAGTGAGATAGCGAGGGTCGATCTCACAGCTGATCTCAGCATCTTTGGCAAAGTTTTTGAAGTGGCTTCTGATAGCACTAATAATGCGCTTCAATTGCGGTGCGCTAAAAAATGTTGGTGTACCACCACCAAAGTGCATCTGAATCACTTCACGCGAAGTATCGAGATGTTTAGAGAGCAATTCAAGCTCTCGTTCAAGATAGCTAATGTAACGCTCTTTTTTATCTTCCTTGCTCGTATAAACAACATTACATCCACAGAAGTAACAGGCACTTCGGCAAAATGGAAGATGAAAATAGAGCGAGAGTTTACGACTTTTATCTTGCGTAGCTAAAATGCTCTCATAACTTTGGTGCGTAAATCCCTCATGAAATTCAGGTGCTGTTGGGTAACTGGTATACCTTGGCCCTGGTTTAGAATATTTAGCAAATTTATCAAAATCAATCATACTTCATCCTAACGCGTTGTCGCGTTGATAATACTCGCCCCTTCAGGCAAATAGAGGTCTTTCAGGTCTAAAAAGAGATTGGGGTGATCTTTCTTGATCTTTTTGACCAATTTATCAAAATCAATTTCACTTTTTTTACTCTTTTTGATCTCTTCGGTTGCTACCGCCCAAACGTCTTGAAAGTCCAGTGGCAATTGTTGCAAAATACTTTTTTCCAATTTGAGAAAAAGAGCTTCTTGCTCCGCTTTTTTAAAATGCTCTATCATTTTACTGAGGGTATCAATCGAAAGCAGTGCATGAAGTTTTTGATTTTCATCATACACTAACCATGGTTCTTTCGCATTGTCCCACGAGCCATTTTTAAGGCGTAAAAGCTTTGTTTCTTCTGCCTCACTTGGCACGATCTCTAAAACTGTCTGTTCTTTTTGTTTGCTGACGCTCAAACCTTTAGAAATTTTTTCTATCATCTTGAACTCTTTTTTTCGTTTAAATTCCATTAGCTGTTTCTGTGCCTATCAAGCCATACCATGACGGCTTTTTGGGCATGAAGTCTGTTTTCTGCCTCATCAAAAATCTCATCCGCGTGCGCTTCAAAGACACTCTCACTCACTTCATAATCACGGTACGCTGGCAAACAGTGTAAAAACATCGCATCGTCCTGCGCTAAGCTCATCATCGCATCATCCACCATGTAGCCTTGGAATGCTGATACACGTGCTGCTTTTTCACTCTCTTGCCCCATGGAAACCCATGTGTCTGTGGTGACAACCGTAGCACCTTTGATCGCCTCTTTCGGGTCGTTGCCAATGTGAATGACCGCCCCACTCTCTTGTGCAAAAGCAAGCGCATCTTCTAAAATTTTAGCATCCACTTCATACCCTTTAGGGGTAGCGATACGAAGCTCAAAACCCAGTTTGGAAGCGAGCATAAGCCAGGAATGGGTCATATTGTTGCCATCTCCTACGTAAGCGACGATAGGGTTTTGATCTTTTTTATACTCCACCATCGTGAGGTAATCTGCCATCAGTTGTACAGGATGGTACGAATCACTCAGCCCACTAATGACAGGAACTCGTGAATACGCCGCAAACTCTTCGAGTGTACTTTGCGCAAAGGTTCGGATCATCACCATGTCAACCATACGGCTAATCACACGTGCCGTGTCTTTCATCGGCTCACCACGTCCTAGTTGCAAGTCATTGGAAGAGAGGAACAGACCCACGCCTCCGAGCTGATGAATGCCTACTTCAAAACTGACGCGTGTACGTGTACTGCTTTTTTCAAAAATCATCCCTAAGGTTTGATTTTCAAGGTAAGGCTTATATTTGCCTTTTTTGGCTTGTTTTTTAATTTTAATCGCCAAGTCAATGATCTCTAAAATCTCTGCCTTGCTATAATCTTTCAGTGTTAAAAAATGTCTCATATTCAATGTCTCCTTTTATTTGGGCAAAGCCCACATAAAATTCCCCGCACTCAAGCTTACGCTTTGCGTAGAATTTACTTTCTCCTTAAAATCTCAGCGACTTCTTTCGCGTGGTAACTGATGATAATGTCAGCTCCAGCACGTTTAAACGCAATCATGGTTTCCATCATGACACGCTCGTAATCAATCACACCTGCTTTTGCAGCCGCTTTTAAAAGTGCATACTCGCCACTCACGTTGTAAACACACAATGGCGTACTCGTGGCATTGCGTACATCACGAACGATGTCAAGGTACGCGAGGGCTGGTTTGACCATTAAAATGTCTGCTCCTTGCATCTCATCTTCAACAGATTCGGCGATCGCTTCTCTTCTGTTTGCTGGATCCATTTGGTAGGTTTTGCGATCTCCAAAAGAAGGAGCAGATTCTGCTACATCACGGAATGGTCCATAATAAGCACTTGCAAATTTAGTCGAATAACTCATAATCGGAAGGTTGATAAACCCTTCGCCATCCAATGCTTCACGCAATGCTTCGATCATACCATCCATCATACCTGAAGGGGCGATCATATCCGCTCCCGCATGCGCATGCACAAGTGCTTGTTTAGCTAAAATCTCCAAAGTTGCATCGTTGTCAACACTCTCGTGTTCCATATCTAAGATACCACAATGTCCGTGATCGGTAAATTCGCAAAAACAAAGATCGGTGACCACAAACATAGAGGGATACGCTTTTTTAACCGCTTTAATCGCACTGGCAATAATGCCATGTTCACAGAGTGCGTCACTTCCTACGCTGTCTTTTACCTCAGGAATACCAAATAAAATAATAGAGTTGATACCCAGTTCTTGCAAACTGCCACACTCTTTGACGATTTCATCAATGCTCATCTGATACACACCTGGCATCGAACTGATCTCTTTTTTAAATCCTTCGCCACTTTTAGCAAACAACGGATAAATAAAATCGTCCATACTCAAGGTTGTTTCGCGCACGAGTGAGCGAAGTGTTGCATTCATTCTAAGTCTTCTAAATCTTTTAAACATTTTTTTGCCTTATCTTGGTTAAAATTAGACCTCGTTATAAAAAGTAGTGATTTTAGCATAACTGGATATAAAAGAAAATGAAAATAGAAATTTCCGAGGTTGCGAACCTCCCATCACGCTTTGGGACATTCAAAATCCAATCATTTAAAGAAGGCATTAAAGAGCATTTAGTCATTTTTAAAGAGCCTTTGGGTGAGATTCCGTTGGTACGCGTTCACAGTGAATGTTTAACAGGAGACAGCATAGGAAGTCTTAAATGTGACTGTCGAGATCAGCTTGAATTCGCGCTGAAAACAGTCGAACAAAACGGCGGAATGGTTATTTATTTACGTCAGGAAGGTAGAAATATTGGACTGCTCAATAAAGTCAATGCGTACGCTTTGCAAGATAAAGGCTTGAACACCATCGAAGCTAATCATCAACTAGGTTTCTTAGATGATGAACGCACTTATGAGATGGTCGAATTTATTTTGGACTATTTTAAGATCACAAAAATTAAGCTTTTAACCAACAATCCTAAGAAAATTGAGAGCTTGAAACATATCGACATTGTAGAGCGAATTCCTGTGATTATTCCTTCCAATAAGTTCAATGCAGGTTATTTGAAAACCAAAAAAGAACAGATGGGACATCTTCTTTAGGAGAGAGTATGATACGTAATGCCACGGCGGAAGACAGTGATCGTATTGTTGAACTTCTGGCTCAGCTGGGCTATGCCAATACACACTCTTTCTGTAAAGAACGCATTCAAGAGCTTTTAGCCAACCCTGATGCAATGCTCTTTTGCTATGAAATAGAAGGCAGTGTAATCGCCCTTCTCTCTTTACATGTAATTCCTCAAATTGCCCTTTTAGGCTCGTTTTTACGTATCAGTTATTTTATCGTGGATGAAACAATGCGCTCTCATCACATTGGATCAGAACTCGAAGCTTACGCCACATACATTGCCAAAGAGAGAGGATGCGATCGCATTGAAGTACATTGTCATGAAAGGCGCAAAGAGGCGCATCGTTTTTACGAACGACATGGCTATGTTGAATCCCCTAAATATTTTATCAAACAAATCACCTATTAAAGGAGTTTTCATGTTAAAAGAGTTTCGCGATTTTTTGCTTAAAGGCAATGTTGTTGATATGGCCGTTGGTTTTATCTTTGGTGCAGCCTTTGCGACCATTGTCAAATCGCTTGTTACCAATGTCATTATGCCTCCTATTGGTCTACTCTTAGGCAATGTTGATTTTTCCTCACTGTTTATCGCACTTGATGGTAAAACGTATGCTTCATTAGCTGATTTGGAAAAAGCAGGAGCACCTGCCATAAAACTAGGTGTCTTTTTCAATGACTTAACTTCCTTTGTTATTTTGGGCTTTGTCATGTTTATGATGATCAAGGGTTATGGAAAAATCGCGCCTAAAAAAGCTCCTGAGGCAATTACAAAAGCATGTCCAGAGTGTGCGATGGCTATTCCCGTTGCCGCTAAAAAATGTCCTTATTGCGCAACACTACAAGCATAAGAACACGTTTACATGTAAAGATTTTTAACTTAAAAAAAATACTCTTGACTCTAAAGTCGTTTTAATATAGAATGAGAACAAGCCTTAAGAATAGCTTAAATATCTCTTAAGGCTAAAGCTTATTTGAAAGGATTTAGTATGGCAATTGTATTACCCAATCTTCCTTATGCTCATGAGGCACTTGAGCCTTATATTGGTGCAAAAACATTAGAAATCCATCATGGCAAACATCATCAAACCTATGTGACCAACCTCCTTAAATTGATTGAAGGAACCGACTTAGCCAATGAGCCTCTTGAGGGTCTCATTTTAAAATCAGTCAACAATCCTGATCGTGTCGGTATCTTTAACAATGCCGCGCAAGTGTGGAATCACACCTTCTACTGGAACTCTATGAAACCAAAAGGTGGTGGAGCCCCTAGTGGAGACATTGCTGCTAAAATTAATGCTGCCTTTGGAAGTTACGATGCGTTTATTCAAGCATTTAAAAATGCAGGATTAACACAATTTGGTAGTGGATGGGCATGGCTCGTAATTAAAAATGGTACTTTAGAGATCATGAAAACCGCCAATGCTGATACCCCCATTGCACATGGCATTAAGCCAATCCTGACCGTTGATGTGTGGGAACACGCTTATTATCTGGATTATCAAAACAAACGTGCAGATTACTTAGATATTTTCTTTAATCATCTGATTAATTGGGATTTTGCAAACGCTAATTTGAAGTAATTTTCAACACCAAACTTAATTTAAAAGGAGTTCTATATGTTACGAAGAGATGCCCTTAAACTAGCTGCCGTAGCAGCACTTGCTACCACCTATGCTTCGGCTTATGATGAGAAATTGATTGTCAACAAAAAGAAAATGGAAATCAAAGACCCTGCGAATATGACAGAGCTTGAACTCAAACACTCACCTGAAATTAAAGTAGGTGCAGCAGATGCACAAGGATTTTCGTTGGTTGAAGTCAATATCGGACAAAAAGGAGTCATTCACCCAAGCGTTGATAACCATTGGATTTACGAAATCGAACTTTTAGCCGATGGTAAAAAAGTGGCAGATGTCTCACTTGAGCCAACAACATCAAGAGGTTTTCTTGCAGCACGTATTAACACCAAAGATGTCAAAATGCTTTCTGCCATAGCTTATTGTAACCTTCACGGTGAGTACAGCGCTTCAATAAAACTTTAAGAAAAGAGCCAAAAGGCTCTTTTCTTTTATACTTTAAACTGCTTGAGTGTTTTTTCTAATTCATTTGCTCCATTAGAGAGAGATACAGAAACTTCTCCTACCTCATGGCTTAATTTTTTATTGAGTGTTGTACCGTTTACAATACTGGCCATCAAACCGACGAGGTTTTTAGTACGGGTAGCAACGTATGTCGTTTTATTGCGAACATCCGTTGACTTGATATACGTACTGGAAAGTTTCTCTTTTGTTCCTTCAACATGTAAGATAAGCTCTTTGGCTAATTGTGATGATTCAAGCATCTCTTCGGTTGTTTGTTTTGTATCTTCTGCTATATCATTGACACTTTGAGTAATGACATTAACATTGGCACTGATTTCCAAAAGACTCTTTTGTGTTCGTTCAGCTAGTTTTCGTACTTCATCCGCAACGACGGCAAAACCACGCCCATGTTCACCTGCCCTAGCAGCTTCTATGGCAGCATTGAGGGCAAGAAGATTAGTTTGATCGGCAATATCGCCAATAATACTCAGAATTTCGCGAATACTTCGCGCTTGATCGCTCAGTGTATGCACTTTTTGTGCTAAATCATTTTGGCGTTCCGAACCATTTTCGATACTTTGCACTGACTGATTCAGGCTTTGAATAAATTCATCCAAGGTATTTGCCGTAATATGTAAATCATCGGTCGTGGCATTTGAGGCTTTTTCGATTCCATCTAATTCCATCCCCACATCTGAGACCAAAAGATTCATATCAACAATATTTTTTTCCTGATGTTCGATACTTTCGCCTAAAGAGACAATGACGTGATCAAGCTTTTGGCTTTGTACATTGGTCACATCTAACGTTTGAAGCGTATGGGTTAAGGTTGTGGCAAAAGAGGTCACCATGTCATTAATATCATCCGATATTTGTGCCAGCTCATCCGTTGTATTTTTAAGAACAATACGCTGTGTTAAATCTTTCTCTTTCGCCATAGTGCTTATTTGAACATGGCTACTATACACACTTTCAATAATACCCTTTTGTGTAAAAAAAAGAATCGCAAGCAATACGATTCCAAATACACCGCTGATAAGAATTGATATTATCATCTCATTCGTAGCATCATGATCAAGTTTTTGAATCAATTCACTACTGCTTTTAGAAATACCATCATCAATTGTTTTCAAGATTTCTATCTTTTGGGTTATGGTATTAAACCATACCTGTGGATCTACACCAAAGTTGCCCTCGTTCACTTTTGCTAAGGCAATAGAACGAAATTTTTCGACTTCATTGATGGAGTTATCGTTCATTTTTTGAGCATAAAGTTGCTTAATATCATCCGTAGCAAAGGCTAAAAAAGCTTCTGTGTAGGCTACTTGTGATGACATAAGTCCATTCCATTTCGCAAAAATACCCGGTGCAAATGCATTACTCGCAAACGTTCCACTCATCACCGCACGCTCGATACCTACAAGCTCTTTAAGTTTCAAGAAATGTGAATAAGAAGAAAGCACTTTGACAAGGTCAGCCACTTCAGAAACTTTTGCCACACTGTCCGTTACATGTAAAATTTTTGTGTTCATCTTGGTATAAAAAGCGACGCTATCTTGCATACTGATTTTAAGACCATCCACTTGCGCTCGTATGGAAGAGATTTTGCCGGCATCTTCTTGAAGGGAGGAGAGTTCTTTTTGTAACTCTTCTGGAAATTTCGAAAGATCTATTTGTACTACATATTCTTTGAGTTTGACCAAACTCTCATCTGTTAGAACTCTCTGTTTTGGTAAAACATCACCAAATTTTTTGCCTTCAGATCCTATAAAACCTGCGCTCATGCCTCTTTCTTTTTGTGTCTCATGAATAAAAAGACTGAGTTTTGAAGAAAGCGTATTGAGGGTTGCTGCTTCAGACAATTTCTTTTTTTGATTCAATGATTCATTCATCACTTGAAAAATATTCAAGAAAAGATAAGCCATCACTATCGCTAAAACAAAAAGAAGTTTTTTCTTAATACTCATAATGCCCCCTTCTTCGGTTGTATTTACCATTTAAAAGTGTATCTATTTTTCTTTATTAATAGGCTCTTAATGACATATACAGTATTATATTAAGAAACTATAACGTTCACCTTGACCAAAGTCATGACAAAAAGGTTACTTTATTATGATGAATACCCATTATGATCTTCCTCAATCTTTTTGGAGCAACGTTGAAATACTCATTGAACTTCTTTTAAAATACAACCTAACACATAATATATCGGGGGCAAAAACAAAAGAAGCTGTTCTTAAAAATATTGACGATAGTATTTATCCATTACAATTTTTACATGTAAACGAGTTGAAGCATGCGATTGATATTGGGACAGGGGCTGGTTTTCCAGGATTATTACTTGCCCTTGCGCTGCCACAGGTGCATTTTACACTTTTTGAGCCTATCGCGAAAAAAAGTGCCTTTTTGCATTTAGCCAAAACAACGCTTGAACTCAAAAATGTCGATATATCTACCAACAGAGTTGAAAAGGTTGTTCCTTTTAACGTCGATCTCATCAGCTCTCGCGCTGTGACGAATACTAAAATGTTGATCAAGTTGTGTAAAAATTTTATTACTCCAGATACCACATTGCTTTTTTACAAAGGGGAATTGGTTGAAGAGGAAATCAAAGGGCTACGAAATTGTCAGGTTTACCAACGTGACAAACGCCACTACTTAGTGATGAAGGATGTTGATGTTGCTTAAAATTGCTCTGTTTATTGCTGTTATTTTTTTAATTTATCTCTTTTTCTTTAAAAATAGCCGTAAAGAAGATATTCAAAAAAAATCTTCTAAAAAAGTTTTAGAGGGAGAAACGATGGTCGAGTGCCAAGCGTGTTCAACTTTTATTAGCCACAAAGAGGCAATCATTAAAGATGGCCTTTTCTACTGCTCAAAAGAGTGTGCGAGGTTACCCTAATGTTACTGATTGGACATGAACTTATCTCGAGTGCGCCTTTTTATCGTGTTGACTCGGTGGAACAGATTGCTAAAACACCCTCCAATGCAACCATACTGTTCAATTTTGATCCTACATTAATTGCGTATTGCTCTACACAAAAGCTCTCGTTTGCTTTACATGTAAAGCAGATTAAAGAGCTTGTTTTAGCCAATGCTTTAGGTGCTTCCTACTTTGTTGTCGATAAAACATTGGCACTTCATGCACAAAAAGTTGCAGATGACTACCTCTTTGAAGGCAAAGTGCTCCTGCTCAGTAACGATGACAATGATATTGAATTTGCGGCATCTCATACGATTGATGGAATTCTTTTCGAATCGGCTATTACGTCTTCATTGAGTTAATTAAATGCAAAAAAAACACTTTATCTTCTTAGCTTTTACGATTACAATACTCTACTGGATTCTTGATGCCTATGCCAATGCCTCATTGTACAACTTAGCATTGAGCGATGAACTGCTTCTTACGACGCCCCATAGCCTTGTTTCTGTTAAGCTTCTTACCGCAGGACTTTTGTTCATTGTAAGCCTCACACCTCTCTTTTTTAAACCAAATACTTTTCAAAAAACCCCAAAAGAGGCTATCAATGAATTTGGTGAACTCCAACGTGTCGCTGATATTCTTTTTTCTTCACTTTCTACCAAAATAAATGTGATCAAATCGCTTGAAATTCTACAAGAGATTTTACACCTTGAATCAAGCCTGCTTTTTATTTACAACAAAGAGTCACTAACGCTTTACAACGAAAATGAGTTTATTAAAGCAACGTTTCGTTCAAAAGAGATTCTTCCATTTCGTACGAATGCTTCAAGAAGTGCCGTTGAAGAGGTTGCCATTAGATGCTTTATAGAAAAACGGGCTTTTTCACAGGACCCTGTGAAAGTTGATACGAAACCGTTTACACTCTTTAATTTTATGCTTAAAGAAGATCGCAGTGAATTTCCTTTGGGTAATTTGATGCTCGCCTCTCATGATGCTCATTTTATTGAACACGCTATCCCAATGATTCAAAAATATGTGCAAATGCTCACCTTCGCACTCTCTTTAGCGGCCAAAAAAGAGCTCTTACAAAGTATCAATACCCAATATTCAAGTGATACAATTAGTCATTTTGACAAAGTATTAAATATTATTAATTTTACAAAAGTACAAGAATATATTGAACATGAGTTTAAACGTCACAAACGTTACCATACCGAATTGACACTGGTTTTAATCGATATTACAATGCTTAAAAATCTCACTAAAATTTTCCCTGCCGAGGTCATTACCGCATTCAAAAAAGATTTTATTCAACTGGTCAAAACAAATACGCGTGAAGTCGATATTTTGGGAAAATGGACAAACGATCAATTTGCGCTGTTGCTACCCGATGTTGATTTTCGAGCCGGTCAAAAAGTAGCCCAAAAACTTCAAGCCATTTTTGAAGAGACAAAGTTTGCACGTGTTGGGAAAATAAGTTGCAGTTATGGCATTACATCACTTGCGCCTAAAGATACCATGGGTAGCTTTAAGGCAAGAGTAGAAGGGGCACTTGTAGCAGCCTCTCTCAAAGAAGGAAATGCCATCGAAGTCAAACTTCAAATGACACCTGATCTTTAAATAATGACATGCTTTAATGCAGGATAGAGCTTTGTTATAATCTCATAGCTAATCGTATTGAACTGTTCTGCCAAAGGATTTGCATCATCAAACATGCAGACGTTTTGGGCGTCACCGCCTAAACAAAAACTATCCATAGACATGCGACCTTTTGTAAAACTTCCATCCGCCATTTTTACAGGCTTAAAACCATCGAAACGGAAAAAACCATCGCCATAGCCAATATCATACGTTGAAATAATTTCATCTTCATGTGCTTCATAAACACTACCATAGCCAACACGCTCACCTTTTTTAAGCACGCGGGTACTGAGTTTTTCAGCCCAAAGAGAGAGAACCGGTTTTAGATTATAGGTTGCAATGAAAGGATTGAGCGTTGTATAGCCATACATGGCAATACCTGGGCGCGCATAGTCATCATCGCCCAAAGAGTGCGTACGAAGTAGTCCTGCAGAGTTACAGCAATGAAAAGCAACATGAGGCAAACCATAGTGAGCCTCTAAGGCTTTAATGCGTTTTTTACCTCGCTCAAAATTAGCTCTCTGCCAGAAAAATTCACTACTGAGTTCATCTGCACCTCTAAAATGCGTAAAAACACCTTTTAGTTGCAATTTTTTGGCATGAATAAGCGCTAATGCCTCTTCAATTTGCTCTTCTTTAATACCATTACGGTGCATGCCTGTATCAAGGCTTAAATGAATCGAAGTTCCCGTAGGAAGAGCTTGAAGTGCTTCCAAAGAGTGTGCTGCAAGTGAAATAAAAGAAGAGAGTTTACGAGAGGTAGGATGATCAACTAATACCAAAACTTCTTCAAAAAGATCAGCAATAGACTCTGCCTCTTCAATATTTTTTACGGCAGCGCGAATAAGACCATACTCAGAAGCCAGTTCAGCCATAAGTCGTAAATCATGCCCATAGGCGTTATCTTTTAAAACCGCCATGAGCTTTGCTTTGCCCCCAGCCTTAGCACACAAAATATCAAGATTATGAAAAAAGTGCGCTTTGTTAATTGTAATAAATGCCATTTTAGTTACGCTTTCACCTCAAAATTACGGATGACAAACCCACGGATTTTGCGAGCTTGATAATCCAGTTTATAAAAATGCTCATACACGGCTTGTGCATCCAAGGTTGGATGGTTGGAAAAATCAAAGGCAATTCCTTTACTGTCTTTAGGAACATTCGCATCGATATACGTCATAAAGGCATCCCTTGCCTCGATAAGTTTAGCAAGCTCTTTAGTAATATCTATTTCATTTTCATTCATGTTCTATCCTTATTTTTCAGCCAGAACCTGCATTTTATCACCAACAAGTTCTATGTAAAGCTCTTTATCACCTTTAGAGGCAAATGAAGGGCTTTTATAGGTTTGTAAAAATGAAATTTTATAAAGTTTTCGATCATCAATGGTTGGATAAGGTACAACACTCATATTTTCAAAAAGAATCATTTTGTTCTCTTTACGTGAAAAAATCTGTTTTTTCATATTTGAAAATTGTACCTTGCCTGATCCATCTGATTTTTTAAAATCATTGGAGTAAAAATTTAAATACGCATTAATATCATTGACTTTCCAAGCACGTTGCCATTTGTAGACTTCACTTAAAATCGTTGCGATTTGTTCACGTGTCATTTTAGGAACTTTAGATTCTCCAATAATAACAACGGCACTTTGTGCATTAATTTCAGTGTCAAGGTTTAAAATGGCGTTATTTTCCATTACCACACACCCTTTACTTAAATCATCTCTATCTTTACCATCGATTGGCATACCATGTATCCAAATACCATCGCCACTTTTATTTCTTAAGACATCAAAAAGATTTGGGTATGAAAGTGCAAATGCCAGTGGTCCGTAAAATTGATTGGTTGGTTTAAAGCGTTTCGTGATTTCATACACACCCACTGGTGTCTTAAGATCACCTCGTTTCACTTTATCGCCACTTTTACCCATAATAACATCATCATGGCCACGAACAAGTTTTAAACCGTCCTCTTCGATATGGAAAATCTCACAACGTTTTTTCTCTTTTTCACATACAATGAGCGATTCAACATCTTCATAATAGCCGTAACTTACATCCATATTTTTAAGATGTCGTAACCAATAGTCACGAGAAACTGACTCTTTTTCAGTCGGTGTTTTAGGTTTGACAAAAAGTCTTTGTCCCAATTTAACCGTTGGTTCTTTAATAACCTCTTTATCTTTAACAAGCTCTTTCTTAGCCTCTTTTACCGGTACTTCTTTAACCTCTTTGGATTCAAACTCTTTTTTAAGAAAATCCTCAACAGCGTTAATGCCTTTCGTTTTGTAAATTTTATAAATATCTTCAGCCGTTGCTGCATATAAAGCAAGTGCAAAAAGAGATAAAAAGACCAGATAGCGCATACATCCCCTCTCAAATAGACTGTGACCACAAACGAGTATTAGCCTAATACAATTTTTGGAGGCTATTCTATAAAAAAATGACTTAAGAGCTCCTCTTTTGACAAATATAAATTGATTTTCTTTTTTTACGTAAGTTTTAAAAATCTTTGGCTATCATGAAATTATCTAACTTCAACAAAAGATGCGCCTATGTCATTAGAACTTATTTTAGCTTCTTCACTCGTCGCTCTACTGGTCATTCTTCTTCCCACACTTTTTTTACTCAGTCAAAAATTGGGTCCCTTCAACACAGGCGATAAAGCCAAAAATAGTCTGTATGAAAGCGGCATCAGTTCACCGATTGGTTCCAGTGAAAGTCGCTTTAGCGCCAAATTTTATTTAGTCGCTATTTTGTTTGTTCTCTTTGATGTCGAAATTATCTTTATGTTTCCGTGGGCCGTCAATGTTCGAGAACTCAGTCTTTTCGGACTTTTTGAGATGTTTACCTTTATAGGGCTTCTTCTGTTTGGACTTATTTACATTTATCGTATAAAGGCACTCTCATGGCAGTAGGCGCAGAAGCAATTTTTGGCGAAAGCCTCATTACCACCAAACTTGATAGTGCTATTTCTTGGGCGCGAGAATCCTCTATGTGGCCTTACATTTTTGGAACGGCGTGTTGTGCCATTGAATTTATGAGTGTTGCCAGTAGCAAATATGACATTTCACGTTTTGGGGCAGAAGTGGTACGGTTTTCCCCTCGTCAAGCTGACCTGCTTATTATTGCGGGAACAATTAGCTACAAACAAGCACCTATTCTAAAAAAGATTTACGACCAAATGAGCGAACCTAAATGGGTTATCAGTGCGGGAGCTTGTGCGTGCAGTGGAGGCTTTTATGACAACTATACCACTCTTCAAGGTATTGATAGCATCATTCCTGTGGATGTCTATGTCGCAGGCTGCCCTCCTCGACCAGAGGCGTTTTTAGATGCTCTCTTGGAAATTCAAAAAATACAAGCCTCACAAAGTCTTTTAGAAGATCGTGCCAAACGCGTCTTTAAAGGAGCACTGGATGCCTAAAACTTTTAAAGAAACGTTTGCGGACGCTTATACAATAGATAGACATGGCGCATTTGTCTTAGATAAAGAGCTTATTTTAAAAGCATTGCAAACGCTATTTGAGGAAGATAAATACACCTTTTTAGTTGATATGACCGCCATTGATTATTTACATGTAAAGAATCAATCGGAGCGTTTTGCCATTGTTTATATTTTGCGCGATCAAAATTTTAACAACCTCATTACCCTTAAAACGTATATCGATAGTTCGCTTGCCACGCAGAGTATTACCTCTTTATTTAAAAGTGCCAACTGGGCAGAGCGAGAGATTTGGGATCAATACGGCATTCATTTTAAAAACCATCCGAATCTCAAACGCATTTTAAATCACAAAGAATTTAAGGGACATCCATTACGTAAAGACTATCCTATTACACAAGGGCAACTCTGTCATCAAAGCGATGATCTTATGGATGAAATGACCCCTTGTTTGAAAACCAAAGGCTTCACTCCACAAGATGAGTTGATGTTTCTGAACCTAGGTCCTGCGCACCCTGCGAGTCATGGAACCATTCGTACCTTTGTGGCACTGGATGGCGAAAACATCACCTGTGCGGTGAGTGAGATCGGTTACTTGCATCGAGGCTTTGAGAAATCATGCGAAAACCATACCTACAACCAAATCATTCCCTATACCGATAGGCTCAATTACTGTTCCGCCATTTTGAACAACATCGCTTATGCACACGCGGTTGAGGGCATTTTAGGGGTAGATTTACCAGAGCGTGCTAAATTTATTCGCGTTATCATTGGAGAGCTTTCTCGCATCATCGACCATTTGGTCTGTTTGGCGGCTATCTTAGTCGATATGGGAGCACTTACCAATTACTGGTACCTCTATAATCCCCGTGAAAAAGTGTATGATCTTCTCTCAAAACTGACAGGAGCGCGCCTTACGAACTCTTATATGCGCATTGGAGGAATGAGTCATGACTTGTATGACGGTTTTGAAAATGACTTAAACGTCTGCCTTAAAGAGATCGAACAAGGTGTGGGTGAAACGCTAAAACTTATTGAACACAACCGTATTTTTCATGATCGCACACAAAATGTAGGCATTATCAGTAAAGAGGATGCCATCAATCGAGGACTTAGCGGGCCCAATCTTAGAGCCAGTGGTGTTGCTTACGATCTTCGTGTCACAGCTCCTTATTATCATTATGAGACGTTTGATTTTGACATCGCACTGGGTAGTGTTGGAGATGTGTATGACCGCATGATGGTACGTTTTGAAGAGATCAAACAGAGTACACGCATCATTCATCAAGCGATGCAAAGATTGCCAGAGGGTGCTATTTGCGTGCAAGACCATGCGATCTCTTTACCGCCTAAAAAAGAGGTTTACACCAACATTGAAGGCTTAATGAACCAGTTTAAGCTCATTTATGAAGGTGTTAAAGTACCTGCTTCCGAGTATTATCGAGCGATAGAAGGAGCAAACGGAGAGCTTGGCTTTTTTATTGTCAGTGATGGCAGTGGCACACCTTATAAAGTCAAAGTCAGACCTCCTTGTTTTTACGCGATGGCTGCGTATCCTCGCATTATCGAAGGATCTATGATTGCAGATGCCGTTTTAACCTTAGGAAGTCTTAATATCATTGCAGGGGAGTTAGATCGATGAATACGTTTTCATTCAATCACGCAAATGAGGAAAAATTCAGTGACCTCTTAGAGCGTTACCCCGATAAAAACTCCCTTATGCTTCCCTCTTTATGGATGGTTCAGTACCAAGAAGGGTGGATCAGTTTGGATGCCATGCAATATATTGCTAAAAAACTGGAATGTTCCGCGATGGATGTTTACTCCGTTGCCTCTTTTTACACGATGTTCAACCTCCAACCTATCGGAACATACCATTTGCAACTGTGCAAAACACTCTCTTGTATGCTTGCAGGCTCTAAAACATTGCAAGAACATTTGCAAGAACGTCTTGGTATACGAGCTGGTGAAACAAGTAAAGATGGCAAATTTACCCTCTCTTTAGTCGAGTGTCTAGGCTCATGTGGTACGAGCCCTTGCATGCGCCTCAATGATGATTACATTGAAAACCTCACGATTGAAAAGCTCGATGCGCTTTTGGAGGAACTCTCAAAATGATGGTGAAATTGGTCAGTAAAAATTTTGATATTCCTGAAGCATACACACTCTGCGTTGCTAGAGAAAATGGAAGATACGCCTCTTTAGAAAAACTTTTTAAAATGAGCCCCGATGAAGTCACGACAGAAGTCGAAAAAAGTGGACTCCGTGGCAAAGGCGGTGGTGGAGCGCATACCGGTGATAAATGGCGGCTGATTCCTAAAAACGGTGATAAACCTGTTTATTTGGTGATCAATGCCGATGAAGGAGAACCTGGTACATTTAAAGACCGTCAGATTTTAGAGTTTGACCCGCATCTTCTCATTGAGGGCATCATCTGCTCAAGCTATGCCATTGGCGCGCATCATGCGTATGTTTATATTCGTGGTGAATACGTCTTTTGGATGAATCGTCTGCAAGAAGCGATTAACGAAGCATATGAGGCAGGCATTTTGGGTGAGACCATTCTCGGGAACAATTATGCTTTACATGTAACGATTCACAAAGGGGCAGGTGCGTACATCTGTGGTGAAAAAACAGCCCTTTTAGAATCTCTTGAGGGCAAACGCGGACATCCTAGGCTTAAGCCCAAAGGTAAAGAGCCTGAGTGGTTTTTTGGCAATCCAACGGTCGTGAACAATGTTGAAACCATTGCGAGTGTGCCGTACATCATCAATGAAGGCTATGGTGCGTACCAAATGTATGGCACCAAAGAATCCCCCGGCACGATGCTCTTTGGCGTCAGTGGGCATGTAGAGCACCCGGGAGTTTATGAACTGCCGTATGGCACTTCAATGAAAGAGGTCATTTACGATCTGTGTGGTGGTATTAAAAATGGCAAGAAACTCAAAGCTATTATTCCTGGTGGCTCGTCGGTACAAATTTTAAAAGCTGATGAGATCGACGATATAACGCTTGATTACGAAAACCTTAAAGCCCACGGCTCAGCTTTAGGTACAGGCGGAATCATAGTGATGGATGAAGATGTCAGCATCCCTGAAGTGATGAAAAATCTTTTTGAGTTTTACCACCATGAATCTTGTGGTCAATGCACTCCTTGTCGTGAAGGTACAGGCTGGGTGGATCGTATTTTAGCCAAAATTTTGGCTGGCAAAGGAACTAAAGAAGACTTCGATACCATTCTTGATGCGTGCGATATGCTCAATGGTAAAACCATCTGTGTTTTTGCCCCATCGGTAGCTTTTATCGCGCAGAGTTATCTTAAAAAATTTCGTGAGGAGTTTGAGGCGCTGCTCCATTGAAACACCCCTTGATTTTGACAATATTAAGCTAATTATTGTTACGCTTGTATTCATGTAAATGGTTCATTCATTTGTAAAAGATGAATCTGAGCCTCTTGGAGAGGGGACATACAGATGTTTTTAAAACGCATAACAATGATTTTATATTGTTTCAGTTTCTTCTTCTTAGTCGCTGCTGAAAATACTCCTTATACCTTTGGGGTTCTTGCTCAACGGAATGCTCTGTTAACAGCACAATATTGGAACCCTATTTTGACCTACGTCTCATCTAAAAGTGGTGTACTCCTTGTTCTCAAAGTTGCACGCACAGCCCCTGAGTCAAATTTGGCAATCCAAAAAGGTACCTATGACTTTGTTTACTCCAATACCATCTTTAGCCCTAAAATGGCAGAGGCAAATTATCAAGTCATTTTACGCCCAAGAGACCAAGCAATCACAGGGCAAATTGTCACGTTAACCAACTCTTCTTTATCTGCACTTCAGGATCTTGAAGGCAAAGAAGTAGGATTCCCTTCCTTAACTGCTTTTGTCGGATATGCCGTTCCTACGGACTATTTAAGACATCAAGGGATTAATGTCATCCCCTTTTCGGAGGCAATCAAGAGGGCATTATGGCACAACTTAAAGTAGGAAAAGTAATGGTTGCGGCTGTTAACAGTCAAGTGATGAGTGCTTATGCCCGTCGTGAAAATATATCGTATCGCGTTTTATGGGAATCCCAAAAATTTCTCAATATCCCAATTTCAGCACATCCTCGCATACCTCAGGATGTCATTCAGGCGATTCAAAATGCTTTCGAGCAAATGAATAGCGACCCAGAAGGAATCAAAATTCTTGAAGCGTCTGCTAGGCTCATTACACAAGATTCACCTTTTGGCTTTACATATTCTTCTACTAATGAATACCAAAGTTACCGTGATTTTTATGCTCATTCCTTCATAAAGAAGAAGCCATGAAAAGAATTTTCATATCTATATGGGCTCATTTATCTTTTGCCCATCGTATCTTTATTGCAATCAGTTTTTCGCTTCTTTTTGCAGGTGGACTTATCTTAATTATGTTAACCAAGCAAGATGCAAAAGATGCTCTTCATGATTTAGAGATGCAAAAAGAACAAACGTTAAAAATGCTTCCTATTTTCTTATCTGAATCAATCGTTATTGGCGATTATGAAACTATCCAACAACAACTCAATGGTTACGTCACTTCTCCTTATGTGCAAAATATTGTATTTTATGATGCAAAGGGGAAATCACTTCAAAGCAGTGATGCTGATGAGCCAAAAGATACCCCACAATGGTTTGAAACTCTGTTTGGACTTTGTGATAGTTATGGACAAACCCACATTTCAATAGGCGGGATTGACTATGGTTCCATTGCGGTGAGACTCAGTATCCAAAGCTTTAGCAATCGCATATGGAATGATTTTAGAGTCCATTTTGGTGTTATGTTTGCCATTATTCTTTTGGATTTTTTAGGGCTTTGGCTAACACTCTACCGTAGTTTAGAACAATTAAGTGCTCTAGAGCAATCAACGATAGACCTTGGTAATGGCTATTTTGCACCTATCCAACTTCAAGGTGGGCTCAGGGAAACAGCAAAAGTTGTGAATGCTTTTAATCTCATGATCGAAAAAGTCAAAACAACACAAAAAGAGTTGCAAGACACATCAGATGAAATGAAACAAAGGAAACACTGGATTGAGACGATCATCAACTCTTTAGATGAAGGTGTTTATGCTGTTGATTTAGAGGGAATTATTTTACTAGTCAACGCTAAGGCATGCTCTATTCTTGGTTATACCGAAGAAGAGATGATAGGAAAACAAGCGCATAGGCTTTTCCATTCACACACTCTTAATGGAGCTATTATCCCTCTAGAAGAGTGCCCTATGTATAAAGCGCTTGTAACCAAAAGTGCCTGGAAAAATGATACGGAATATTTTACATGTAAAGATTCTCGAATGATTCCAGTGGAAATTTTTGGCAATAGCATTGTTTATGAGAATCAAGCACTCGGCATGGTTTTTGCCTTTAGAGATATTGGAGAGAGAAAAGCATTGGAAGAGAAGATGAAACTCTTATCAACTGCCTTAGAGGCGACAACCAATGCGGTGGTTATCACCAATAAAGATGCCATTATAGAATGGGTCAGTAAAGGTTTTGAGGAAATTACAGGTTATCATTTAGGGGAAGCGCTTGGTCACACGCCCCATGAACTTGTTGGCTCAGGAAAGCAAGAAAAAATATTTTATACCCATATGTGGGAAACGATTCTTTCCAATCAACCATGGCATGGAGAAGTAATCAATAAACGAAAAAATGGGCAACTGTACTATGAATCATTACAGATTACCCCTGTTAGCGATGATCATGGAAATATTACACATTTCATTGCGATTAAGGAAGACATTAGTGATCGTAAACGTGCCGAAGAAGAGATGGAACATCTTGCCTTTTATGACCCATTAACCGACCTTCCCAACAGAAGACTCCTTATGGATAGAATTGAACGGGCTATCGTTAGTGCTAAACGCTATCAAACCTTTGGTGCCATTTTCTTTTTAGATTTAGATTATTTCAAACGTATTAATGACGAATTAGGGCACGATGTGGGAGATTTACTGCTACAAGATATGGCAAGAAGGCTTCAAAACTCTTTACGACAAGGCGATAGTATCGCAAGGCTCGGTGGGGATGAGTTTGTTATCCTGCTCGAAGATCTTGGAGACACGAAAACGTTTGCAACTCAGTATATGAAAGCTTTGGCACAAAAAGTTCAAGATGCCTTTATCGATCCTTTTATCTATAATGAAAAAAGTTATTCACTGAGTATCTCTTTAGGTGGCATACTCTTTACAGGGACTCAAGATGCTAAGATTATTCTCAAAAATGCGGATAGTGCCTTATATGAAGCAAAACAAACCGGACGTCATAAAAGCTGTTTTTACAATGAGAACACATAATAAATCACTTGATAAACAACGACATATATGAAAGTCTCGCCGTATCGATTAAGAAGTCCACGCCTGGGAAATAAGCGATGAAGGTGTTACCGATACCGCCCCAAATAACGGCTATGGCAATCACTCCAATGGTAATAGGCGTAATGCCGCTAAGCGTTGGAATCTGAGCTCCCTCTTTTTCACATGCGGGGTAAAAGTACATGAGCGCAATGAGCTTAAAATAGTAGTAGATGGAAATGAATGTGGCGATGATACCGCACACAGCAAGAAAGGTATACCCAGCTTCAATCGCCCCGGTAAAGATGTAAAACTTACCCACAAAGCCAATGGTACTGGGAATTCCTGCTAAAGAGAGCATAAAAATACTGAGCATTGCCGCCATATAAGGATGCACATGCGCAAAGCCACGAAAATCCTCATACGTAACACGGACATGCTCATCAGCGGCAATGTACGAAATGAGTCCAAACGCACCCATTGCGGAGAGAAAATAAGCTACGAGATAGAAGATGATAGATGAAGAAGCGCTCTCGCCCGCGTAGCCAATGGAGACAAAAGCGATGAGCAAATAGCCTGTATGCACAATGCTCGAAGCGGCAAGCATTCGCTTCAAGCTCTCTTGAATGATCGCTAAAAATGTTCCGTAAAGCAACGTCGCTAAAATAACCACGACAAAGAGTGTATCCCACATGTCACGAATCGGGTCAAGGTCAATGAGCATTAAGCGAAGTACAAAGCCAAAAATAGCCACTTTAAACGTTGCCGCCATAAACGCTGTAACAGGTAGTGGTGAGCCATCATAGACATCAATCGTCCAGTTTTGAAAGGGAAATGCGGAAATTTTAAACAAAAATGTCACGAGAATAAATGTGCCCCCAATGACAATAAGGGAAACATCTTTACCCATCAGGATATCCAAGGCTTTTCCAAGATCACCTAAAATGGTTGTACCAAGCCCTGCATAAATCAATACAGAACCTAAGAGGAAAAATGCGCCAGAGATAGAGCCAAGCACTAAGTATTGGTAACTGGCTTCCACACGTTTGTCATGTATTTTTTGAAAACCTATCATGACATAAAGAGAAAGTGACGCAATCTCAAGGGCGATAAACGCCGTTATAAGCTCATTGGCGTGTACCAATAGCATCATGCCAAAAACAGAAAAAAGAAAAAGGGAAAAGAACTCTTTTTTAAAATAACGCTTCGCTTGGAAATAGTGTGTTCCAATCAAAGAAGTCACCAGAGCACCACTGAGGATAAGTGCATCAAAATAGACTGAATAGCTATCGACAATCAGCATTTTAGAAAAAATATCTTGTAGTGGAAAAGCGGTAAAGAGATCTCCAAAATAGTATAAATCAGTACTCAATGCCACAAGCAAAATGAGAAAAGTAAAGAGTGAAAAACGCTCCATCGAAAATCGTTCAAGCGGAGAGAGAAGCATCAACACAACGGCTCCACTTGCAATGATAATCAAGGGCAAAAGATAACTCAGTTCTATCCAATGCATCACTTTACTCCTACATGTAAAATATCGATGAGATAGTGCTGCAACGTTGGCTCAATTTTATATAAAAAGAGATCGGGGTAAACACCCATCGCAAGAATCAGTACCGCTAAAGGCGCCAGTCCTAGAATCTCATGAAGTCTTAAATCTTTCATATTGGAGACATCGTTATCACTTTTAACCAAAACGGCCTTTTGAAACACCCAAAACATATAACTTGCTGCAACTAAAACGGTAAGAGCCGAAAGCATACCTAAATAAGGATTGTAATGAAAAATACCCAGCACGATCAAAAGCTCGGCGACAAAGCCGTTTGTTCCTGGAATTCCCACTGTACAAAAGAGCATAATCGCAAAAAAGAGTGTAAACCAAGGGGCTTTGGTCGCAATGCCACCCAACCCATTTAAGGAGCGAATGCCCAGATGTCGCTCCATTACACCGACAAGCAAGAAAAGTCCACCGGTTGCAATGGCGTGTGCTACGATCAAAAAGGCACTTCCCATCATACCTTGAATATTGAGCGCAAACACTCCCGCGGTAATAAACCCTAAGTGCGAAGCTGACGAGTAAGCAAACATCTTTTTGATGTTGAGTTGACTGATTGCGGCGATACCAAAATAGACCAATCCAAAAATACCAAGGGCTACAAAATAGATGGAAAATTCAACAAATAAATCAGGGAAAAGTGGCATCATAAAGCGCACCAGCGCATACACTCCCAGTTTTGCCATGATGGAAGAGAGCAAAAAAACACCACCCGTTGGCGAATTTGAATAGGTTTGCAATAACCATGAATGAAAAGGAAAAAGCGGAATTTTAATCGCAAAAGCAAGCATAAAGCCAAAAAAGAGAAGTATTTTTTGCTCACGTGCGAGGGTGCTGATATTGACTAAATCAGAGAGAGCGAAACTCCATACTCCAAATTCATAGTAATGCGCCACACCCAAATAGAGAATACTGACAAACATAAAAAGTGAACCCATGATGGTGTAAATCGTGATTTTCAGCGTTGAAAAGACACGATTGCCTGAGCCAAACAGTCCGATAATCATAAACACTGGCAATAACATCGCTTCCCAAAAAAAGTAGAATAAAAATAGATCGAGCGAGAAGAGTGTTCCACTCACACCCGCTTGGATGAATAGCATATTGATCCAGTAACTTTTGGAGCGAGAATTATTCCACAAAAGAAGATACGCACTGGGAATCAGTGTTGCAATCAGCATCAAAATAATCAGTGAAAAACCATCTATACCTACACTGTACGTAATACCATAACTTTTAATCCAGACATAACTCTCTTTAAACTGAAGTGCTCCGGTCAGGTCAAAATGAGTATACACATAGAGTGCCAATGCAAAAATGCAGAGCGATACGCCAAAAGCAACATTGCGTGTAGCGCGAGAATGCAAAGGCACTACCATCAACAGTAAAGCGGTTAGCATTGGTAAAAAAATAATAATTGAAAGAATTCCTATGCTCATCATCTACCCTAATGTAAAGATCAAATAGCACGATGCCGCACTAATGCCGAGCATCATGATCAGTGCGTAAAAACGCACATTCGCATTTTGAACAACACCAACCACATTTCCCAATTTAATAAATCCATGACTGAGTCCCATGATGAAACGATCAACCAGATTGACATCTAAGTTAACAGCAATAAATTCACTCAATTTTTGAATGGAGCGAACAAAGAGCAGATGGTAAAGTTCATCCACATAAAATTTATTGTACACAATCCCTTGCGTCGACTCTTTGTGTTTTGAAAGATCATAAAAACGAAACTTCTTATAGGCGATACCTATACCCAAAAGGGAAACAGCGATGTTCAGGCCTAGCAGCATCCACTCCGTTTCATGGCTTACATGTAAAGCTCTACTTCCCCATTCGCCCAACCACGTCCCGATAAGATGGCTTCCACCTAAAAGGGAAGGTAAGCCCATAAAACCGGCGAAAAGTGAGCCAAACGCTAACACAACTAAAGGGGCTTTCATCACCCAAGAGACATCATGGGGATGGTTTACATGTAAAGCATTTTTACCCTCAAAAACAACAAAAAAGAGTCGGAACATGTAGTAAGCAGTCAAAACGGCGCTACACACGGCAATGCCCCAAATAAGATATTCCCCACTCGCAAAAGCTGTCAATAAAATCTCATCTTTACTAAAAAATCCAGCAAAAGGCGGAATACCACTGATCGCTAATGTTGCCATCAACATCGTGATATAAACCACTGGTGTGACTCGCTTCATCCCACCCATTTTAAAGATATTTTGTTCATGATGTAGTGCAATAATGACAGCGCCAGCCCCCATAAAGAGAAGTGCTTTGAAAAAAGCATGAGTGAATACATGGAAAAGTGCACTGCTATACGCACCCAGCCCAACGGCAATAAACATATAGCCGAGTTGCGACATCGTTGAATATGCCAGTATTTTTTTAATATCGCTCTGTTTGGTCGCAATGACTGCCGCAAACAGGGCACTAAAGGCACCAATATACGCAATAAAAAGTCCGACATGCGGGATTAATTCATATAAAAAGGAGAAGCGTGCTACCATGTAAACACCCGCTGTCACCATTGTTGCGGCATGAATGAGTGCCGAAACAGGGGTTGGACCTGCCATCGCATCAGGCAACCAGACGTAGAGTGGAATTTGTGCGGACTTACCCATGGCACCGATAAAAAGTGCAATACCCACGACTTGAAGCAACCACACCGGCATGGTGGCTACTTTGTCCGCAATGCTTGCATAATCAAATCCTGCCTCTCCACAGTAAAAAAAGAGAATCGCCAAACCGATTAAGAAGCCAAGATCCCCTATTCGGTTGACGATAAAGGCTTTATTACCCGCAACGACATTGGAGTTATCCAGAAAGTAAAAACTAATCAACAAATACGAACAAAGTCCTACCCCTTCCCACCCAATAAACATAATGAGAGGACCATCAGCAAGGACAAGCAGAAGCATCGAGCTTAGAAAAAGATTGAAGTAAAAGAAAAATTTACCATAGCCCTCATCTTCACGCATATACGATGTAGCATAAAGATGAATCAACCACCCGACAAACGTGATAAAAAGCACCATAAAAAGGGAAAGCTTATCGCCTAAAAATCCCATATAGATATTATGTCCGCCCACGCCTAGCCACAAATAGGGCTGAAAATGAAGTGGGATATCGCCCTTAGCAACATAGACAAAGGAAACTACGCCCAAAACAAAACTTGCACACGGCGCTAACAGAGCGGGGATGGTAAACCAAAGGGTAGCAAGTCTCTTTTGCGTAATGGAATAGAGGTACAAAAACCCAATCAGCACGGAAGAGAGCAAAGGGATGAGAACAATCAGGGCCAGTAAAAGGCTCATGCGACCTCCTTTTGCGACAAGGTTCTAAACAGATCGGAATCCAGAGATTTTTTACGACGATACAGTACCACTATCAGCGATAAAAAGACTCCCGCTTCGGCGGCGGCAATGGCGATCACCATCATTGCCATCACTTGCCCACCCATATCGTGATGATAATGGCTCAGTGCGACAAACATCAGGTTAATTGCATTAAGCATCAGTTCGATTGACATGTATATCACAAAGATATTTTTGCGGCTAATGACCCCTAAAAGACCGATGGAAAAAAGGATCATGGCAACAAAAATATATGCAAAAAGCGTATGAGCGATCATGCTTCGTCCTTTCGACCCAAGACAACGGCACCAATAAGAGCGACGAGGAGCAAAATTGAGATCAGTTCAAACGGCAAGAGCCAGTGGGTAAAAAGCTCCATACCAAGGGGTTTTATTTTACCAAAATCACTTGCAACAGGGTTTACATGTAAAGGCATTTTATAAAAAGCACGCAAAATCAAAAAATTCAGCGGTAAAAGTGCAAGCGAGCCTAGAAAAAGTGTCATAGCCTTATTGGGCTCTTTCGGTAAATTGGCTTCTTTGACATTTAAAAACATAATGATAAAAATAAAAAGTGTGAGAATCGCTCCTGCATAGATGATAATTTGTACCATAAAAAGGAATGAAGCACTCAGAAGCGCAAAGAGTCCTGCTAACGCCATAATAGTTAAGATAAGACTGAGCGCACTGTGCACCGGTTGATGAAAACTCACCATGCCCACGGCGCCTAAAATCGTGAAAGAACTTAGGAGTAAAAAGAGAATATCCATCATTGCTTTTTCTCCTCATTGGCTAAAAGTTGCTCTTTGGTCAGTACAAACTCTTCGCGTTTTTTGCCAATAAAACTAAAAATACCACTGTCCATACGAATCGCATCACACGGGCACGCTTCCACACATGCGCCGCAAAAGACACACTCTAAAAGGTCAATGTCAAAGCGTTTGGGCATCTTCTCATCGACACCATCTGTTCGCTCTTCCGCTTCAATAAAAATACACTCTGCAGGGCACGCTGTTGCACACATAAAACAGGCAACACAGCGCACACTGCCATCGTCTCGTTTGGTCAGGCGATGCACCCCACGATAGCGCTCGCTAATGTCATGCGGTAGCTCTTCAGGGTAATTGATGGTTTGAATCTTTGGATGATCACTTAAATTGGTAATAAAATGTGAAAGGGTTGTTTTCATACCACCAAAAATGGCAGGGATATACAGCTTCTCTTTAAACGTATTGCCGTGGCGTGTAACGATTTTGATGCCCATCTTACAGCCCCTTTATCACAACAATAGTTGCTGTTACAATGATATTAAAAATCGCCAAAGGCATCAGCACTTTCCATCCGAGTGTTTGCAACTGATCGTAACGAAAACGAGGAAGCGTCCAACGTACCCAGACAAAAACAAAGTTCATCAAAAGAAGTTTCAGAGCAAATGTGGCAATTTGGATGACCGCTGTTGCAACATTGGTCGAGGTTTGAGTGAGTCCTAACAAAAGCAATGCTCCAAGCCCTGCGATGAAGAGCACATTAACTCCTATAAGCCCTTTTTGTAGAAAAGCACTCTCGCGGTTTCGCACATCCCCCGCTTTATGCCAACGGTTGTGTTTCTGAATCCAACGCATTGTATAAAAACTTGCTACAGGAAGTGCAAGGATGACGAACATTAAAATCCAAGGCATAAACGATTGAAGTGTTTGCGTATTGAGATACGGCAGATGATAACCGCCTAAAAAGAGTGTCACGATCAACGCAGAAGAGGCGCTCATTGCGACATATTCACCCACAAAAAAGAGTCCAAATCGCATCGCGCTGTATTCGGTGTGATACCCTCCGACAATCTCACTCTCACCTTCTGCAAGATCAAAGGGTGTACGATTGGCTTCCGCAAACGCGGTGACAATAAAAATAAGCGCTGCAAGAGGCTGAACAAGGATGCCCCATGCAGGGATAAATCCAAAAAGAAGCTCACCTTGGTATGCAACGATGTCACCTAAATGAACCGACCCATAGGTAATAAGCAGTGAAACCACGGAAAGTCCCATCGCTGCTTCATAGCTGATGACCTGTGCACCTGCGCGCATCGCGCCCAACAGGGAATATTTATTGCGACTAGACCAACCGCCAAGCATAATGCCATAAACACTCAGCCCCGCAAACGCTAAAAACCACAGTATGCCCAAGTCTATCGGTAAACCCTGCATAATGAAACGCTCACCGTTAATGACGAGGTCATCTGCAAATGGCATGACCATAAAGCTTAGAAAGGCGGAGGAAAAAACGATCACAGGAGCGAGTGAAAAGAAAAAACGCTCCTTGATGGCTTTAGCTTGAAAATCTTCTTTAAAAACAAGTTTGAGCATGTCGGCAAACGACTGTATAAGCCCGCCCAAGCGAATACCATTGATATGACAGCGGTTAGGTCCCAACCTATCTTGGATCAACCCCGCAACACGACGCTCGATCCAAACCAAAATAGGAGCAGCCCCCAAAGAGAAAAGCAGTGCTAAGATAATATTGATGATGACGATAGAGATGCTAAGATTACTCATAACGTTATCTTTGGCGTATGTTTTAAGGAGTCAAAAGAGAGTTCACGAAGCACCTCATAAAAGAACAATTCTGCTTCCCAAACCTCTTTACATGTAAAGAGTGTATCCCCCAGAATAGGTGCTAAAATAGCAAGCAGGGACTTATGCCCATGCTCATTTTTAATAGCTGAAGCGCTGTACTGAACATAGCCATCCACATTGATGAAACTACCCTCTCTTTTGGTATGCGAAGCAATCGGTAAAACAAGCTCAACCTCTTTACATGTAAACTCACATGCAGAGCACAGAACAACAACACTCTTGGTATATTCCATGGATTTGAGGAGTTGTGCATCGCTACGTCCTACCATCACAACAAGCTCTGCTGCAACCAACGCATTTTGCAGTGCTCCTTTGGAATCATTAATTCCAAGAAGAGGCAATGCTCTGGCATTCGCGGAGCGGTCATTGCATTTTAAGAAATCATCGCCAAAGTGAGTATCAAAACGGGTCTCTTCATAGGCACAAAGCGTACCATCATAAAGCTTGGAAAGCTTCTGTACCCTGACCATCTCTTCTAAAGAAAGATTGGAAGAGATCACAAAAACCATCTTACCAAGATAACGTTTGAGCAGACGTAACAGTTTCCCTTCTGCATATTCATATTCACTTACCATACCACGAATCAAAGGATTAAAGTCAGCGTTTTCATTTTCTTTGGTATAGCTCAGTCTCCCCTCATCACAGATAAAATAGCCATTGATCTTCTCATTTAGGCGGGGGCGATAGCGGTAAACCATCTCGTCTTTGTACTTCTCTTTGTGATGATCCACAAAAATGGAACACCCTCTGGCACAGTGGTTGCAAATCGCCTCTTCACTGTGTAAAAACCAAACTCGTTTATGGAAACGAAAGTCTTTGCTCGTAAGTGCACCCACAGGGCAGAGATCGACCACATTCATTGCATACGGATTGGAAAGTTTAGAGCCTGGAAACGTGGTGATAACGGAGTGGTCGGCACGCGAAAGGACACCTAATTCATTGGTTTTCGTAATATTTTTAGTGAAACGAACACACCGTGTACAGAGCACACAGCGCTCTTGATCAAGCACAACATTAGCGCCTAAATCAACATGCTTTTCTCCCCTCGTTTTAGGGGTGCTTAAACGACTCTCATAAAGCCCCACGTCCATATAGTAATTTTGTAAAGAGCATTCACCTGCTTGGTCGCAGATAGGGCAGTCAATGGGATGATTGATAAGCTCAAGCTCTAAAATAGAGCGTTTAACGCGATCAATAGAAGCACCTTTTGTGCGAATAATCATGCCATCTTTAATAGGAGTATCACATGCGATTTGCGGACGTTTTTGTCCTTCAATTTCGACCATACACATACGGCAATTACCATCTTTTCCAAGAGCTGGATGGTAACAAAAATGGGGAATATTAATCTTGTTTGCGAGCAGTTCTTCAATCAACAAAGTACCCTCTTTAACCTCTAATACCGTTCCATCTACCGTAATATGCGCCATAAAATTGCTATCCTCATTTGGACGTTATGCCTCAATTCTAGCGAGCATATACTTTAAAATAGCTGTCGAAGCGAGTTTACTAGCGTTCTTGCGGAACTTATTTCAGAACAACCGCGTGAAAAGAAAATGAGCCCTTAATTTTCTCTCATACTGGCACAAAACTTCTCGCACACCTAAAAAAGATTTACTCAAAATTTACTCAAGAGATGTTAAACTCTTCTCACTTTTTTTGAAGGATAGATACATGCCATCCCCTCGTTTTTTTAAATTTCTCGCCGTAGAAATTTTAGCGGTTGTACTCATTGCAGCATATGTTCTGATTGATGCCAAAGATGTCTACCAATGGTGGGTGGGAGAAACGAATTTTGTCAGTGCCGATCCAGCATGCGATCTACATCAGAATGCCTGTGAAGTAACGCTGAGCGATGGATCACTCCTTCGTTTGGATATAGAACCTAAAAGCATCCCTTTAATGAAGCCATTGCACTTTAAAGTAACCACACCAAGTGATCTTCCGACGATTGAAATAAAACTTTTTGCAACCAATATGAATATGGGATTGCATACCATTAATCTCACGAAAACTGCTACAGGCATCTTTGAGGGAGAGGGAATGCTTCCTACATGTATTATGGGAAATATGATCTGGCAAGCCAATGTGATTCTCAATCAAAATAGGCACAGTTTGGGAGCCGTTTTTTCATTTAAAACCGACAAATAAAATACCAAAATTACATTTGTTACTAAAGGTAATCTTTTGAAAAGTGAATAGATATTCATCATTTAGATGGTGATGAGTTATCCCTTTTTTGGTTATACTAGTTTTTTTAATTTTAATTGGATTTAGAGGAGTTACTGCCGTGTCTATTACTCAAAAAGGTGAAGAACTTTACTTTGACGAAAACCTTTTTATTGTCTCCAAAACTGACCTAAAAGGTAGAATTACTTATGCCAACGATCTTTTTATTGAGATTTCTGGTTATAAAGAACAAGAACTTATCGGCATGCCACACAATATCTTGCGCCATCCTGATATGCCTAAAGCTATTTTCAAACTTTTATGGGACCGTGTGCAAGCGGGAAATGAAGTTTTTGCATACGTCAAAAATCGTACGAAAAACAATTATTACTATTGGGTTCATGCGTATATTACTCCCGTTACCGATACCAAAACAAATCAAATCATTGGTTATCACTCTGTACGCCGTGCACCAAGTCCAAAAGGGCTTGAAGTGATTATTCCTCTATATAAAAGAATGCTTGATGCAGAACAAACAGGTGGTGTACAAGCTTCTCGCGCACTTTTAGACACTACCCTATCTCAGTTAAAGGTCAGTTATGATGCCTTCATCCTCTCTTATGAATAGATCTTCTCTAGCCAAAATTCAAGATGCCAACCTTATTTCGCTGGTTATTTTTTTTATTGCATTCTGTTTAGAGGTTACGGTTAATGGCTTCCACTGGATTCAAATTATCAATCTCTGTAATTTTGGATTGGGTTGGTTCATGTTTATCAATATTCGTAAAGTGCAAAAGACCATTCATGCGTTAGCCGATATTGTCAAAGAGAGCGAACACGGTAATTTGCATGGTCGTATTGTGAATGTCAATGATGGAGGCGAACTCAAACTTCTCTGCTCCAATATGAACTCCCTTTTAGATAATTTTGAACTGGTTACCAAAGAGATAAAATCTACCATTTTAGCAGCATCCAAAGAAGATTTTAGCCGTAAAATTTTACAAAAGGGAATGCATGGTGAATTTAGGGAGCAGACCAATATGGTCAATCAATCCGTTCGTGCTATGCAGCAAACGCACGAATTTATTGCACGAAATACCCTCAACGCTGAACTTGCGCAAATCAGCAGTGGATCGCATGACTTTTCGACCGTACAATCCAACTTATCCACCATTGTAGAGCGTCTTAAAGAGATTGCACACGACGGTGAAATCTATGCAGATGAGACCAAGGGCAGTTACCAAAATCTACGTGATACGATTGCTAAAATCACCTCATTGGTTGAATTTGTAAATCAAAATGAACAGAGTATTGGAGTCCTTGCGCAACGTACCCGCGACATTAGTAATGTGGTTGATATGATCAACGATATTGCTGATAAAACCAATTTATTGGCGCTCAATGCCGCCATTGAAGCAGCACGAGCGGGAGAACATGGTCGTGGTTTTGCCGTAGTTGCGGATGAAGTTCGCAAACTGGCTGAAACAACACAAAAGGCAACGGCTGAAATTGCAGTATCCATTAAGATGCTCCAACAAGAGACATCGGGTCTTGAAACCAATGCTGAAGCCATGAAAAGCGATGCCGATGCTTCCACGAAAACACTTGATAAATTAAGTACGACTTTCAATAGCCTTATATCCCACTCCAATACCACTTCGATCAATATCAATACCATTCAGCAAACGATCTTCATTACCTTGGCGAAGATGAACCATGCTATCTTTAAATCTAATGCTTACAGTGCCGTTTATGTCAATGATAAAGATGTGGTATTCCAGAACCATGAGACGTGCAGTCTTGGCGAGTGGTATCACCATGATGGTGAGAAGATTTTTGGAGAAACTAAAAGCTTTAAAGAGCTTTATAAACCGCATCAGAACTTCCACAATCATGTTCTCGAAGTCGCTAAATTGATTCATGCTACCTCTTCTAATCTCTTAGATGAAAAAGTACAAATTATCAACTACTTTAAAGAGATTGAAAATGAGAGTAAAACACTTTTTGTCACCCTCGATGCCATGATTGCAGAAAAAAATACTAAGGCGTAACTCTTTTTACATGTAAGGATTTTCCTTACATGTAAACTTTGTTTTAGGCTAAGTCAACAGTGTCCGCGTCCATAACACTCGGTAATTTAATGGTAAAAAGAGCCCCTGATTCTGTATTTTTAACATTGATAACGCCACCCATATTATTTTCAATAATCATCTTTGTCATATAAAGCCCTATACCGGTACCTTGTTTTGCATATTTGGTGGTAAAGTAAGGCTCAAAAATGCGGTCCATATGTTCGCTGGCAATTCCTCCGCCATTATCTTCAATCACAATCAAAATGTATTTGTACCCTTTTTTGAGATACAACCGAATAAAGGGGTTGCTGATCTCACGTTCACTGAGAACATCTTTGGAATTGGAGAGAATATTGAGCAATGCTTGAGCAAACTCATTGGGATAACCAAGCACTTCCATTTTTTCGGAGATATCAAATGAAAATTCAATACCGTGGTACTTCAGTGAGGCTTGTAAAATAGAAATAGCTCGCTCACATGCTTCACTGATTTCAAAAACCTCTTTCTCTTTAGAAGGCTTGAAAAAGTTTTGAAAATCACTAATAGTTCCTGACATGAACGCATTGATTTTAACACACTGCTGAATGGATGTCAGCATATAGGCATCATCCAGATCATTGAATTCATGCTTCACTTGAAGGTTAATCAAAAGGGCACTCAACTCTCCAAGGGGTTGCCTCCATTGATGCGCAATATTGCCAATCATCTCACCCATACTGGCAAGCTTACTTTGTTGAATGAGCAGTTTTTCTTGTTCACTGCGTTTGAAAATCTCTTCATTAATCTTAGATTCCAAATTATCGATCATGGCATTGACGACATCTTTGAGCAGTCGCAATTCTTGAGCCTGTGCTGTCGCATGCAGACGTGAGGAGAGTTTTCCCATTTTAAGATCATTGACCACACTAATAGCATCTTCGACAAAAACAATGTCTTGTTCAATGTTGGCAGAAGCTTTAGCAATACTACGATTGAGCAGTTGTGACATATCCTCTAACTCATCTCGACTAGTCAGTTCAATCGGCTTTGGTGATACACTTTTTGTTTCCAAGTAACCAAAAAAATCTTTAAGCCCTTCTTGCAACTTCAAAATCGAAGAGACGATATGGTTGGAGAGCAAATATCCTACAGTAAAGACTAGACTGGAAAGAGCAAGAATCAAGATGGCCAATTCATATTTCAAAGCCTGTGCACTGGTTTGAATGTCCGCAAAATTGTGTTCTGCTTGATTTACAGCATCATGCTGGAGCGCCTTGAGACGATTTAAAAGTGCATAGTAGTGGTCACGTTCAATGGAATTAACATAGACAAATGCACCCTCCTCAAAATGTGCGGCAAGATAACCACACGTTTTTTCCACACTGCTAGCATATACTTTCCAAAAATCATATGTTTTTGAATCAAGTTTGAGAAAATTCTCTTCAAGGCGCTCTTTCTGTTTCATAATATCAACTTCAATCGTTTTGCGATAATCCTCATTCGGTGACATGACTAAGGAAAGACTCATTTCACGCAAAGCATTAATAGGCTCAATGTAATTCTCTTGCAAATGCTGTGTACTTTGTGAGTTTTCAAAAATGGTCGTAGCATTGCTGATGTTCTCTTGTGAAAGTTTAAACGAACGCTCTGCAAGGATCAACATTCCAATGAATGAAACGCTAAACAATAAAAACAGTTTATATTTTATCTGGATCTTTTTCATGGTAGTCGCTTTGGAAAGATAGGGACTTGAAGCTCTTTGGGATAAGGCTTATCTCCACGAATGGACCAGTGTTGATCGGTAATATTGGCTTTCCAAAAAGGTTGCATACCAATGCCTAACGGCTCAAAAACCAACTCTTTATTCATAGCAAATACATTGTTAGGTGTAGGAACAAACAACATATAAGCCTCTTCTTTAGCGCGTTGGCGTATCTTTTCACATAACACATTAAATTCAGGTGTATTTTGCTCAAGTCCAAAAAAATCGGATATATACGATTGCATGATCTTATCTCCTCGTACAAAACTCCAGGGGTTTCCCTCTTGGTAATTAAAAAATATTAACCAAGGATGACGACCATACCAATCTATGGTATTTTGACTCAAAATATCCCAATCTTGAACAGTCTCATTGTTAGAAAGCAAAAAGTCATAAACCATCTTTTCATCAGAGGTAATCGTATAGTGTAATGTAACATTGTACTGAGAGAGTTGGTACTCAATGCCTTTCCATAAAAACAGAAGTGAATCTTGTGTAACGATCTTGAAGTGTTTATTATTAAGGGCTTCTGATATCTCTTCATGATTTAAAGGACACTCGTTGACACGCAATGCTTCACGATTTAAGGAACCTTCTTGTTTATAGGTAAAAGTTAAAAGGTTATATTGATTTAAAGCACAATTAAGGGCTTGACGTACTTTTTTATCGTATACGGGTGAATCTTTTTTAATTAAATTAAAATAAAGTGCAAAATTATTGGTTGAAGGCAAAATAACCAATTTAGAATACGCCGAAAGCATAGTCTCTATTTTTTTATTAAAGGGAATGGGCATAAAATCAAGCTCCCCTTCATGCTCTGTCATCATTTTAAGTGCTTTATCGGTTTCAAGCTGTGTATATAACGTAATCGTTTCAATTTTAGGAAACCCTTTTTCCCAATAGTACGGATTTGCTTTTAAAATGACTTTGGGTGTTTGTTTTCGTCCTGTGATGACGCCTTCAACCAAGACATAAGGTCCTAAGCCATAAGGTCCTGCCTCTTCAATATTTGGACCTGTTGCTGCACCTCTCCATGCAAATTTTTTCAAATACGCTTCCGTATAAAAATTAATACGCGCAAGGTCTCGAAACAGCATCCCATAAGGCTTATACAACTCTATTTTTATCTTATAATCAGAGAGTTTTTCAACGCCTTTGAGGCGATGGTTGATATCCGTATAATTGATAGGTTGTGCCATAAAATAGTGAAAGTTATTGATGACGGCATCAGCATTGAAAGCTGTTCCATCTTGAAATTTCACACCTTGGCGTAAATCACATTCATAAAGAAGAGGCGTTTTTTTTAAACATTGTGTGGCTAAAGAGTACTCCCATCCTTGCTCATTATCAGCAAGCCTAACTAAACCTTCGTTGATTAAACGTGCTACGCTGACGTAAGGCATTGCAGGTAAAAATATCTTGATGTGCGATCTTGGGTCTTTTACATGTAAAGCTCTTTGAGCACTTGAATCTTCATGATACTCCGTTTCGACGGCATACACACACAGTGTTCCAAGTACGATTAAGAGAGCAAAAAACTGTTTAAACCTCAAAACTGTACCCTGTTTGAGAATGGTTTCTAATAAAACTATTGGGAAGCTTTTTACGTAGAGACTTGACCAATGTTCGAAGGGCAGCAATACTCATATACTCCTCTTTCCAAACATTCATTTCTATCTCTTCGTAGCTAACGATCATCCCTTTTTTACGCAACAGTAGCTCTAAAAAATCAGACTCTTTATGTGTCAGTTCAACTTCACTTCCATCGCTGTGAACAATGCGCTTATTATTAAAATCAAACTGACAATTTTTACACTCAAGAAAAAGAGATCGCCCTAGTTCTATCTCGCTGATGCAGAGTTTCAACGCCCCCAAAAGTTCATCCAGTGCAATCGGTTTAATCAGATATTTTTCGATCTTGAGTTCAATGGCACTAAGGAGATACTCTTTATCAGTATGTGCGGTAATCATTAAAATAGGGGTTTTTTTATCACTCTTTCTGATCTCTTTGACCATATAAAGCCCATCTTTTTTGGGCATTCTAAGATCGGTTAAAATGATATCGGGGCGCTGTTCATAGTAAATATCCAACCCCTCTTCACCATTGCGTGCTTCAAGTACCTCTTTTAGATAATATGAGAGTGTATTGGCCATAGGTTTGCGAATTCCCTCTTCATCTTCCGCATAAAGCAATCGTAAAGATTTGAGTTTTTCCAACCAAAGTTCCATTCACGCTCCTTTTAAATGACTTTACATGTAAAGATTTTAGCCAATTTTGTCTTTTGGCATGATGAGTGGATTACCATTAAAAACGCTTCGCTAGAAAAGACTAACGAAGCGTCAGAAGAACTATTTCGTAAAATTTTGAAGGTACTTTTCAATGCTAAATTTCTCAGCCTTAGAAAGACCTGCTTGCTGACCCATTGCTTCTAAGATGCTCGGCCAAACATTGGGCTCAAACTCATCTTCAGCATGCAAGGCATGGCAGGTACTACACTTAGCTTGAAACAGTGTTTTTCCTTCGCCTAATATTTTTGATTTATCATTTCCAAGTGCGTCGCTTTTAACAAAGCATTTTACCGAAACGTTTAACCATACCGTATCGTACTCATCTTTAGTTTGACCAATCACTTTATAAACAGAGGCTTTCGTCGCTTCAAAACCTATCATAAGGACACCTGTTTTTTCATACGCAATCGTACTCCCTTCAGGCATAAAACCAACAAACTCTACTTCGGTAAAATCACCGCTTTTTGAAAGTTCTTTGACTGCCGAGGAGACGACCAGCTCTCCAAGAGCTGATCCCTCTTTTGCATCTGAAAAAAGTTGTGCATTTTTACTTAAAAATGAATTCCCCGCCGCAAACATCATTGTTGCAGCACATAATGGTGCTAAAAATTTCATTATACGCATCATACACCTTTAATTTTTGGAGCTTTGAAAATTCCAATGTCTGGAACTTCTCCTTTAAACTTCTCGATTTCGACCAATGCTGTTGCTTGGTTACCTTGAGCAAGTTCTGAGGTTCCCACATCAGGTATCAGGACATTAACATCCCCATGACGACACAATGTGCCCACTTTTCCTGGTTCTGCTGGATCATACCACGCACCTTCTTGCATTCTCACAACCCCTTGCATGACCGCTTCAGTCACGACTGCTCCTGCAAGAACTTGACCACGTTTGTTAAATACTCTCACAATATCGCCATTTTGAATACCACGTTTGGCAGCATCTTTAGGGTGCATCCAAATCGGCTCTCTTCCTTCAACCTCTTCAAGATCACGTAACCATGTATTATTGAGTTGTGAGTGAAGGCGATATTTTGGATGAGGAGAAACCAAGTTTAGTGGAAACTCTTTAGCGACTTTACTTCCCAACCACTCCATTGGTTCAAACCACATTGGATGACCTTTGCACTCTTTATAGTTATAACCTGCAATTTTCTTAGAGAAAATCTCGATTTTACCTGAAGGTGTTCCAAGACGATTGATAACAGGATTTTGCCTAAATTTAGCATGTTTAACAAATTTTTTAGCACTCTCAGGTGTTTCAAATTTGACAAAACCTTTTTCCCAAAACTCTTTAAATGGCAACATTTTAACACCTGATTTGATGGCTTTATCGTAGGATTCTGCGTAGAAAGCCTCAACCCACTCCATCTTTGTTTTTCCTTCAGTAAAAGCGAGCACTTCATTCGCACCAAAGCGTCTTAGGATATTAACAAAAATATCGAAATCATCCATTGCTTCACCAGCGGGTTTAACGGCTTGTTTCATTGCAAAAATGTAACTGTTTGAATGTGATTTGGAGATGTCATTGCGCTCTTGCTCAGTTGTTGCGGGAAGAACGATGTCTGCCATACGTGCTGTTGCTGTCCAAAAGCATTCATTGACGACAAATGTATCGAGTTTTTGCCATGCTTTAACCATACGGTTACGATCTTGGTGATGATGGAAAGGATTGCCACCTGCCCAGTATGCCATTTTAATTTCGGGGTATTTATACGCTTTACCATCAAAATTGTACTCTTTCCCCGGATTTTCCAAGCATTCAACAATACGTGATACAGGGATGACATTGATTTTTCGTTGTTTCCATGGTCCATCCATTTTGGAGTTGATACTGATACCAGAAAGTCCAGGAGAAGCAGCAACATTCTCAGTATCTGCTACGGCACCTACAGAGCCATTAATAGGTTTTTCGCTGAGGGCATTACCAGAAGCGGCCGCAGGCATTGGAACACCCCCATCTGAATAGTGATAACTCATGCCATATCCTCCACCAGGAAGTCCCACTTGTCCAATCATACTGGCTAAGGTAATCATCATCCAATTAGGTTGTTCTCCATGATGTGCCCTTTGTGTTCCCCATCCACCCATCAGCATGGTACGTTTGCTCACAAACTCTTTGGCAAGCATTTTAATCACACTGGCATTGACGCCACAAATTTTAGCTGCCCACTCAGGTGTTTTAGCGACCATATCTTCGCTTTCACCTACAAGGTATTTTTCAAATTCATCAAACCCTATGGTATATTTATGGACAAAATCTTTATCATAAAGATTTTCGGTATAAAGATAATTTGCAATACCAAGCATCAGTGCAACATCGGTTGTTGGACGAATTTGAATATGCTCTGCACCAAAATACAACCCTGTGTTGTTGTATACAGGATCAATAATATAAAACTTGATATTGCGCTTTTTAGCAGCTTCTTTAAGCTCTTTCATATACATATAAGATTGATGATCAGGAACACCCCATGCAATTTGGTTCGTGTTGATTGGATCAGCTCCCCAAAAAACGATACATTCTGAATTTTCAATAATAACAGGGTAAACAGTAACAGGAGCAGTTGATTCATCAGTGCCTGTAATATACGGCGTTATTTGACGAATAGCATGCGTTGAATAGGTGCAAGTTCGTGAAGTGTAGCCACCGGCGATACCTAGCATTCTGCCAACCAAAGCTTGTGGATTGTTTAAGCTACCTACACAAAACCAACCGTAACTGCCACCAAAGACAGCGTCTGAGCCGTGATCTTTATAAACACGTTTAAGCTCATTGGCAATCAAATCGTAGGCTTTTTCCCATGAAACACGCACAAATTTGTCACTTCCACGCTTTGTTTTATCACTTTTATATCCATTTTTCAAATAACTCTCACGTACACAGGGATACATAATGCGATCCGTTGCGTATGTACAAACCTTCAATGAGCGTCACAGGGTGGGCATCACCTTCAAATGGGGTCGCGCTTTCAAAACGCGAATTGCGTGAATGCGTGATGACTGCACCAAAGTGAGAAGCACTAAAGCCATCCTCTGAATCATTTAAAAGACCATCCCCTACTAAAGGAATTGCATTTGCGTTCATTGTTGCTACAGCAGCAACACCTCCCCCTACTTTTAAAAACGATCTTCTATCCATTTTCTTTGTCATTGTGTTCTCCTTAGATTGAACAATTTTGAGATGAGAAACGTACAAATCTTAAATAAAAATTATATTTAATGTATAATTTTTATTTTTATGCATGAAGCATAACGAAAAAAAATGAGTAATTAATGAGTGTATTTCGTGTAAATATAATTAAAATTCTGCCTCAAAAGAGGCAAGCTTCAGCGCCATAGTGGCTAATGTAGGCTTTTAAAGCTTTGCTTCAAAAGTCGTTATTAAAAATGATCTCTTTTAAAGCGTGAAGAAGTTATGATAAAATCAAAAAGAGCTGGCATGGATTCGACATCACTCACCCACAACCCTATTCCATTACTTTTGCGCCAACTCTCCATTCCTGCAAGTCTTGGCATGCTTTTTAACACGCTCTACAATATCGTTGATACTTACTATGCAGGACTTATTTCCACCGAAGCACTCGCCGCTCTCTCTGCTTCTTCCTTTCTTTTCTTTTTTGTCATCGGCATGGCATATGGTGGAACAAGTGCATTAACCGCGCTCATCGGTCACGCTTATGGAAAGCAGCATTTTTTCCTCGCAGGTATCATTGCCAAAAAAGGGGTAGCACTGATTATTGGCGTAGGAATGTTTTTCGGGCTTTTAGGATTTTATTTTGCTTCAGAATTACTCACATGGATAGGGACGGAAGAGCGTTACCATGCGTTAGCGCTGAGTTTTATTGAGGTTATTTTGCTAGGCGCTGCTCTCTTCTTTGCTAACTTTGCACTCAACAGTGTTCTTGTGGCAACTGGCGATACAAAAAGTTACCGTAATACCCTCATCTTTGGCTTTTTTGCCAATATAGTGCTCAATCCTCTTTTTATCTATGGTTGGGGATTTATACCGGCTATGGGAATTGGAGGTATTGCCCTTTCAACCGTTTTAGTACAAGCATTTGGTGCAAGCTACTTGCTGTACAAAAGTTTACAAACGGGGTTAATTAGTTTTACATGTAAAGAGCATTTTTACCCCGATATGCGTATTTACAAAGACTTAATAAGCCAAGCGACACCGCCTGGTTTAAATATGCTGATGATGTCCTTTGGTTCGCTCATCGCCCTTCATTTTGTCACCCTTTATGGGTATCAAGCTGTAGCGGGATATGGCATTGGATACCGTGTGGAACAGTTGATGTTATTGCCTACACTTGGTATTAGTAGCGCCGTGCTAAGCCTAGTTTCTAACAATATGGGTGCGGGTAAATTTGAGCGTGTACGTCAAACACTTTTTTATGCCCTTACGTATGGCTATACACTTAGTATTATAGGGATGGGAATTTTATGGATTAGTGGAAAATGGCTTGTAGCACAATTTGATCCAAGCGCGGATGTGATTGCGTATGGTACAACGTACATTTATGTCATGCTCTTTCTTTTTTGCGGTTATGTAACGCATTTTGCATGTGTCGCAACCTTGCAAGGCATCAAAAAACCAACAATGATCTTCTACGTTGGCTTCTTTCGCCAAATCTTAGCACCGAGCATTGTCTACACGCTCATTGTCAGCTATTTTGAACTTTCATTTATCTGGATGTGGATAGGGCTTGGGTGTATTGTTTACAGCTCTGCACTCGCTCTTTTATACTACACTTATTTGAAAGTCAAAACACTCTAACCTTTACATGTAAAAGAAAAAAGAGTGTATCCCGCATGAGACACACTCTTTTTTTTAACGCATAGCGAGCATAACTGGAGCACTCAATCCTAAAAGTGCTGTAATAAAAATCACACCGAAGATAAACCCAAGTTTCCAAAAATCTTTACCTGTGATATATCCAGCCCCATAATACAAAGGAGCTGGTCCTGTCGCATACGGTGTGATAACGCCCATAATTCCGTGCGTCATCGCTAGAAGCAAGGCAAACTCTTTAATTGGCATTCCAGGAACACTCATCCCAACGGCAAGCATCACTGGCATCATTGCTGTCGCATGCGGCGTTGTACTGGCGAACATATAATGAGAAAAGAAGTAAGTTGCGACAAGAACATACATTGCAACAATAGGCGAAAATCCTTGCATATAAGCAGCAATACCGTTGTCAAACCAATGGATAAACCCTGTGCGTGAAAGACCTTCCGCCATTGAAACAAGAAATGCAAGCAATACAATCGTATTCCACGCTGTTTTATTGCCTGCGATGTCATCCCACTTCACAATTTTGAAGAGCATCATGAATGAAACTGCAACAAGTGCTACCGTAGTCGCATTGATAATTTTTGCACCCAATATCCAAAATAAAATGGCTGTAAAAACAATAATCGCAAGAAGAATTTCATTCAGAGTAATTTTTCCCATCTTTACCAACTCACTCTCTGCCCACCTTGGTACAGCATCCCCTTCTTTAATTTCAGGTGGATAAATCCAATAAATCAGGAGCGGTAGCAGAAGGAGCATGACAATACCAAAAGGAGCTGCTGCAAAAAACCAGTCTGTCCATGAAATGTCAACCTTTGCGATTTTCTTGATGATCTCTACACAAAGCAAGTTTGGAGCCAATGCCGTTAAAAACATTGAACTGGTAACCCCTGTTGTTGCAAAAGCAACCCACATAACATAGCCACCAATTTTGCGAGCTGAAGGGTCATTGGGTTTGGAATCATACAGAGGTGGCAAATTGCGAACAATGGGGAAAACAATTCCACCGCTACGTGCGGTATTGGAAGAGGTAAAAGGTGCGACGAGGGCATCAGAGAGCATCACGGCATAACCCAACAGAAGCGTTCTTCGTCCCATCAGTTTGACAAGTATGAGTGCAATACGTCGCCCTAGCCCTGATTTCTCATAGCCTAAGGCAAAGGTAAAAGCGGAAAATACGAGCCATACGGTTGTACTACTCCAGCCCGTTAGCATCCATTTAATAGCTTGTTCTGGAGCCTTAAATTTTGGATTTGCGAGTTCTTGTGTTCCAAACAGCACCCAAGGAGCAAGAACAGTGACAATCGTAGCACCCATAAGTCCTGTAGCGGCAAAAGGAAACGATTCCATCACCAATGCTGCGATGGTTCCTGCAAAGATAGCAAAAAAGTACCAAGCATGTTGTTCAAGACCTGAGGGAGTAGGGAAAAGTGCAATGAGTAGTGTGACAACGATAGGGAGAAATGCTGTCCATCGATAGGTTGCGATACTTGCCATGAGAAATGCTCCTTTAGCATACAGAATTAGCAGAGTTTCAACCATTATAACATAGGATTTCAAAAGAAAATAGTGGCTTGTATGCCCTATCTATTTAAGGTCTTAAAAGTGCATCCATATGGTAGCAAATACGTTGGTACTTTATAAAATTGACTCCTTTAGTGACCAATAGCTAGGGAGTAAAGAACCATACCGTCGCTTTGCAAAAATGTCATGACCTCTTCATCATAATACGCCCCAATACCACTGCATCCAAAGCCAAGATAGGTGCTAATCAGATAAAGACGATGCCCAATAATACCAGCTTTTTGTACCATCGCTTGATAATTTTGCTCATCATGCCCCACCAAAAAGAAGGTAACCCCACTCTCTGCGCCTAATGCTTGCTCCAAACAGAGATAGCCAGCTTTTCGCGTAAAATCACCACTTTGCAGATAAACTCCCTCCTTCCAAACACCTTGCCACATCCCTTCGACACGGTTGATAATCGCATAGATTTCTATTCCAACATCGCAGTCACTCGGAATCGGTTGGGTGATGAACTCCATGACCTCTAAAAACTCATCTTTAGCGATTGGTTTTTGCATAAAATCACGAATGGAACGTCGTTTCCAAATGGCTTGAGTGAAGCGCTCTTTATCTAGGTCAAACAGTGGTAGTGTAGTTTGCGCATGTAAAATAAGCTCACAGGTTTCATCATAGGCTTTTTCCACACATTCATTAACTTCAAAAGTTCCCGTACCATTCACATAAGGAAGGCGCATTGATACCTCTTTATATGTAAAGCTTTCATCTTCTTCACCTACAATGGCGGCACTGAGAAAAAATTCTTCTTTGCCAAATCCAAAAAGTTTATTCAATGCCTTTTTGTCAATCCCGTATAAAAGATGATACGCCGCAGCACTAAGCGTACACGAAGCTTCTAACGTGCCTATCATATGCCCTGTATCGTGCAAACAGTAGCGAAATGCACGATCTTTGTATTTCCATGAAGAACGATAATACAGCGCTGAAAAGAGGAATACAAACCCCTTTATTTTCTTTACATGTAAAAAACTTTCTACCCCTTCATGCTCTGATAAAGGATACAATAACACCAGTGACGTCTCACGAGGTGAAAGATGGTAAATTCCATCCTTAAAGCCCTCCACGTCTCGTATTTGAACATAAACTTCTGTAGGATACAATGCTCCAGCACTCGGATTGGTACGCAAAGCATAAGTAACCCCTGGGTAACTTTTCTGTGCTGTAATACCTCCAATGAGATAAAAAAAACGATGGTCTGGGTTTTTTTTATCAAGAGGAATACGAGTAAATGTTTCAGGATAGATTTTAAACTGTTGAGGAGGATGATCCCAGTCGATGCTGTGAGATTTGGTACGTACAGAGCGGTACGAGTGCACCGTTTGAGCATGATAGGCTAACATGGTTTCTCCTTTACAGTATGCTACACTCTCATTCATATAGAATGCTTTACATGTAAAGTTTAATTATGCAAAAACAGCACCTTTAAAAATTTGTTTTTCTATAATGTTTAAAAGGAGTCACGATGAACTATGTTACTAGCAATCAAAACGTCTCCATACCCTGCATGCTGTATGGCACTGCATGGAAAAAAGAACGCACAGCAGACTTAGTTGCGTTAGCCCTTCAAAGTGGTTTCAGAGGAATTGACACCGCATGTCAGCCCAAACACTATGAAGAGGCATTGGTCGGCGAAGGGTGTGAACGTTTTTACGCCAAAGGCGGTACACGAGAAGAGCTTTATCTCCAAACTAAATTCACCCCATACGACGGACAAGACCCACTCAAAATACCTTATGATCCACACGCTTCTTTAGAAGAGCAAATCATCACGTCGTGCGAAATGTCCAAACAAAATCTACAAACAAGCTATCTTGACTCACTCTTGCTCCATTCGCCACTCTTCCCTTATAATAACTTACTTAAAGCATGGAATGTGTTTGAATCACTCTTTGAAGAAGGTGAAGTACGCCAAATAGGTATTAGTAACTGTTATGATCTCTCACTTTTACAAACGTTCTATGAGCATATTCGTATTAAACCATCTCTTGTACAAAATCGTTTTTATGCAGATGTTCACTACGATAAAACACTTCGTTCATGGGCTAATGAAAAGGGCATTATCTATCAGAGTTTTTGGACTTTGAGTGCCAATCCTCATATTTTACATTCACCACCAATGCGGGAGATAGTGAATATTTACGGGAAAAGCGCTGAACAAATTTTTTACCGTTACGTGATTCAAAAAGGAATCGTCCCCCTCAATGGAACAACGTCAGCTTTGCATATGAAAGAAGATTTAAGTATTTTTGAATTCTCATTAGATGAAAAGGATGTTGAGAGAATAGACGCTTTACTCTAAGCGTCTATCAAGAAGGGTTTAAACGCTATTTTTTAGCGCATGGTTTTTTTGTACCGCACGTTTTAGTCGTTGCAGGTTTTTCGGCTTTCGTATCATCACTGACTGTTTTAGCTGCTGGTTTTTTGCATGCCATCATTTTCTCCTTATAAAGATTTTATAAGTGAAATTATACTCCCATATCAATACAGTAATCGCTAAAAATAACTTAAAAGACCCTCCAATAATTATCTTTTTGATCTTCCTTTGGCCTTAAAGAGTGTGATCATAATCACTGCGCTAATAATCAGTACGGTTGCAATCAATGATTTAATACTCATCACTTCATCTGCAAAAAAGTAACCTAAAAAGAGCGCCACAATAGGATTAACAAAAGCATACGTTGAGGCTAAATAAGGTGATACATTTTTTAAAAGCCACACATAAGCACTAAAGCCTAATAATGAACCAACAAAAATTAAATACAACAGCGCCATAAGAGAGCGAGAAGAGAATGCTGCTGGATTAAGGTGATTCCACTCTCCTGTCAGTGTTCCCACAATGACTAAAACAGCGCCTCCTGTTAGCATTTGCATTGCAGTTGAGAGCATTGTGGAAGAAGGTAAGATTGCTTTTTGAGAATAAATAGACCCCAATGACCATAATATAGCGGCTAAAAGCGTAAAGAGTAGCCCACCCGTATCAAAATGCAGATTCTCTTGATGAGAAGGGTACATCAAAATTGCAACACCTACAAAACCAAGCACTGTTCCAATCAGAGTACTTTTATTGGGTTTCGTTTGAATTTTCATCATCCAACCAATCACAATCATCCATAAAGGAACTGTTGAAATAATAATGGCAGCAATCGAAGAAGGAATATGTTGTTCTGCAATGACTACAAATCCATTACCACCCAAAAGTAGTAATGTACCAATGATGGTAGTGTCTCTCCACTCAATGAGCTTGGGATGCTTTCGTTCTTTATAGGCTACAAAACTATATAGCAGTGCTCCCGCTAGAATAAAACGTATTCCCGCCATAAGCAAAGGAGGAAACGTTTCAATGGCAATTTTAATGCCCAAGTAAGTGCTTCCCCATATAATATAAACAGACAAAAGGGCTATAACAATGGCAATCGTTCTTTTGGATTTTTCAGATAGATTTGCTTTTACATGTAAAAAATTCATTCTCTTTTCCTTAGATTTGATAGAGGTGATTCATTAAAATAATTTTTAGTTTTTGAAAATAAAAGGATGAATGGTGTCCCCAGCGCGATTCGAACGCACGGCCTTCAAATTAGGAATTTGATGCTCTATCCTGCTGAGCTATGGGGACGCAAGGGAAAAATTGAAGTAAAAAAAAAGCCGAATGCGTTTTCACACATTCGGCTTCTAAAAATGGCGTATTAACCGTTACGTTTTTTGATAATCTCTTCTGCAACGTTTCTAGGAACTTCATCATAGTGGTCAAATTCCATTGAGTAAGAAGCACGACCTTGTGTTTGAGAACGAAGATCCGTTGAGTAACCGAACATTTCAGCCAATGGGCAGAATGCGTTAACAATTTTGTTACCACTTCGATCATCCATAGAGTTAATTTGTCCACGACGACGGTTAAGATCGCCGATAACATCACCCATAAAGTCTTCTGGAGTTTCAACTTCTACTTTCATGATTGGCTCAAGAATAACGGGTTTTGCTTTTCTACAACCCTCTTTAAAGCCCATAGAAGCAGCCAATTTAAACGCCATCTCAGAAGAGTCAACATCATGGTAACTTCCATCATAAAGGGTAACTTTAACGTCTTCCACTTTATAACCTGCAAGTACACCAGCACCCAAAGCTTCTTTAATACCTTTATCAACAGCAGGGATAAATTCTTTTGGAATTGCTCCACCTTTGATGTCGTTGATAAACTCATAACCTTGCCCAGCATCTTGAGGTTCGATTTTGAGGAATACGTGACCGTATTGACCACGACCACCCGATTGTTTTGCGTATTTGTACTCTTGATTAACTGATGCACGGATCGTTTCACGATAAGCAACTTGAGGTTGACCAACTTCAGCACTTACTTTAAACTCTCTAAGCATACGATCAACAAGAATCTCTAAGTGAAGCTCACCCATACCAGAAATGATCGTTTGACCACTTTCTTCATCGGTTTCAACTCTAAAGCTTGGATCTTCTTGCGCCAATTTTTGAAGCGCAATACCCATTTTCTCTTGATCTGCTTTCGTTTTAGGCTCAACAGCAACAGAGATAACAGGATCTGGGAATACCATTCTCTCTAAAATTACAGGATCTTTTTCACTTGCAAGCGTATCACCTGTTAGTGTATCTTTAAGACCTACAACCGCGCCGATTTCACCAGAATGAAGAACTTTAATCTCTTCTCTTTTGTTCGCATGCATTTTAAGAAGTCGACCAATTCTCTCTTTTTTATCTTTGGTTGTATTGTAAGCATAACTTCCGCTTTCCAATGAACCACGGTAAACACGCACGAAGGTTAATTGACCAACAAATGGATCGGTCATAATTTTAAACGCAAGTGCTGCAAATTCGCCATCATCAGTTGAATCAACGACACACTCGTGTCCATCTTCGTATTCACCTTTAATCGCATGTACTTCAGTAGGAGCTGGCATATAATCAATAACAGCATCTAACATCGGTTGAATACCTTTGTTTTTAAACGCTGTTCCACAAATCATAGGAATAAATGTCATTGCAAGACATCCTGCTTTGATACCTGCTTTAATTTCAGCTTTTGTAAGCACTTCACCACCAAGGTATTTTTCCATCAACTCATCACTGGTCTCAGAAACAGCTTCAACCATTCTCTCATGGTATTCTTTAGCTTTATCCGCAAGTTCCGCTGGAATTTCAACTACTTGGTAGTTTGAACCCATTGCAGCATCATCATCCCAAATCAGTGCTTTCATCTCAACGAGATCAACAACACCTTTAAAGTTTTCTTCTGCACCAATAGGAATTTGAATAGGTACTGGGTTTGCTTTTAAACGATTTTTAATTTGTGCTTCAACATTATAAAAGTCAGCACCAACACGGTCCATTTTGTTAACAAATACCATTCTTGGAACTTGATAACGATTGGCTTGTCTCCAAACCGTCTCAGATTGTGGTTGAACACCACCAACGGCACAAAATACAGCGACAGCGCCATCGAGAACACGCATGGAACGTTCAACTTCAATCGTGAAGTCAACGTGGCCTGGAGTGTCGATGATATTAATTTGATGATCTTTCCATGTACATGTAGTAGCCGCTGAAGTAATGGTAATACCTCGCTCTTTCTCTTGCTCCATCCAGTCCATTGTCGCAGCACCATCGTGTACCTCACCAATTTTATGAGAGATACCGGTGTAAAAAAGGATTCTTTCAGTTGTTGTGGTTTTACCTGCATCAATGTGCGCAGCAATACCGATGTTTCTAACCATTGCAATAGGGGTATTTCTTGCCATTATAATTTCCTTGTTATATTAGGAGTGTAGTTCTGAAGAAAGGGATGTTTACATGTAAACATCCCCAGCGTCATCTTACCAGCGATAGTGAGCAAACGCTTTGTTTGCTTCTGCCATTTTATAAGTATCTTCTTTTTTCTTAAAGGTAGCGCCTCTACTATTAGCCGCATCTAAAAGTTCATTGGCCAACCTCTCGACCATTGTTCTCTCACTTCTTTTACGAGCGTAAGAGACTAACCATCTAAGAGCCAATGCTTGTTGACGAGTTGTTCTAACTTCGACTGGAACTTGATATGTTGCTCCACCGACACGTCTGCTTTTTACTTCCATAACAGGCTTAACGTTATCGATAGCTGTATTGAAAATTTCAATCCCTTTGAGTGTTCCGCTTCTTTTTTCAGCGAGTTCTAATGAACCATAAAATACTTTAGTAGCAACACTCTTTTTTCCATCGAGCATCAACGCATTGATAAACTTTGTGATAATTTTGCTATTGTAGATTGGATCTGGTAATACTTCTCTTACAGGAGCTTTTCTTCTTCTCATACTATTTCCTTCAAATTTTTTAAAAATTTTACTCAAATGATGTCAAAACAAAGGACATCACCTGCTGTTAAATTTATTTAGCTTTTGGTCTTTTTGTACCGTATTTACTTCTAGACACCGTTCTTTTTGCAACACCTGAAGTATCAAGCGCACCACGTACAATATGGTACTTAACACCTGGTAAATCTTTTACCCTACCGCCACGTACCAATACAATGGAGTGTTCTTGTAGGTTATGTCCCTCGCCACCGATGTAGCTAATGACTTCAAAACCGCTGGTCAATTTGACTTTGGCAACTTTTCTCAAAGCAGAGTTTGGTTTTTTAGGAGTTGTCGTATAAACTCTTGTACAAACGCCTCTTCTTTGAGGGCACTTATCAAGTGCAGGTGATTTTGATTTTTTAATCACCTTTTTTCTCTCATTTCTGACGAGTTGGTTAATGGTTGGCACATTATTTCCTTTATTTTGTAAAAAATAGGTGCTAATTTTATTTAAAAATAGCTTAAAAAAAGGTTAAGTTAAGGGAACCTTAACTTAACCTCTACTTGGGTTCAACTCAATATTAAATTGTTTGTTTTGATAAAGACCGGTTCCTACTGGAATCATACGTCCTAAGATAACATTTTCTTTAAGATCCTCGAGCATATCCATCTTACCTGCGATACTCGCTTCCGTTAGAACTTTGGTTGTCTCTTGGAATGAAGCCGCTGATATAACACTATCACTACCGATCGCTGCACGGGTAACACCTAAAAGTGTTGGCTCAGCAATCGCTGGCTCTCCACCCATTTTCATAACCGCTTCATTCTCTTCACGGAAACGTCTACGGCTAATCAAATCACCCATGATAAACTTTGTATCGCCACTGTCAACAATACGTACTTGGCGAAGCATTTGAGAAACGATAACCTCAATGTGTTTATCGTTAATCGCAACACCTTGTCCACGATAGACTTGTTGAATTTCACTGATCAAATAATAGTGAAGTGCTTTTTCACCCATAATACGTAAAATATCATGGCTTGAAATTACACCATCGGTGAGTCGCTCACCTGCGTGGACAAATTCACCTGGTTGAACGTGAATTTGTGTATTACGATCCACTAAATACTCGACACTTGTACCATCAGCTGCTTCAATGATAATACGCTCTTTTGAACGTAGTGGTTTACCAAAACGAATCGTTCCATCAATCTCCGCAATAACAGTGGCATTTTTAGGACGACGTGCTTCAAAAAGCTCACTAATACGTGGAAGACCCCCGGTAATATCTTTCGATTTTGCAATCGCTTTTGGCGTTCTACCAATCAAATCCGCTAGACCAACCGTTACACCATTTTGAACAAAGATTGCTGTTTTTGGCTCTAATTGATACTTAACAATCTCACCATTTTTATTTGCAATAATAATGGTTGGTTTCATGCCGCTTGGTAGATACTCATTGATGACCAGTCTGCTTTGACCAGTCATATCATCAAATTGCTCTGTTGCACTAATACCTGGTTCAATATCTTCAAATGTAACAATACCTGCATCTTCTGCGATAATTGGCGTAGAGTATGGATCCCACTCAGCAATGGTAATTTGCTCACTGGTTGAAGGATATGCAAGGAGCGTTTTCCCCTCTACAATGCTATTATCATTAATATCAATGATGGAATCACGTGGAATATAGTGACGAATTGCTTCTCTATCATCATTGTCTGCAACCACTGCAAAAATACCTTTTTCTTTAACCACATGACCTTTTTCAATATCATGGATACGATCCAAATAGTCTCCATGAAGCTTATAGTATTTTACAACACCTTTGGCATCAGCATGAATCTTTTGGATAATTGGATCACCATTTTTTACTTTAAGCTCACTCGCATAAGGAATACGACTTGGAACGTTCCAACCCTCTTTAATGACCTCTACGATACTCTCGTTGATTTCAACCATATCGCCACTAAGATATGGGATATAGAATTTACCCTCAATTTTACCACTAACACCCGCTAGCTCATTTGGCTTAGCAAAGTCACTTTTACGAAGGGTATAACGAATATTTTCACCACTAGCACTGGTAATTGTAATCGCTGTCTCTTCATGTGCTGTATCAATCTCAATCGTACCTTTAAATGGTGCTTTTATTTTTGGCTCGACAAGAAGAACAGCTGCATTTCTGCGGTTAGCAACAATATTCTTGCCTTCTTTAGTCACATACGTTTTTACATTGTAATAACGAATAAAACCCTCTTTCTGTGCAATAACTTGGCGATCTTGAGATTCCGTTGATGCTGTACCACCGATGTGGAATGTACGAAGTGTTAGTTGCGTACCTGGTTCACCAATCGATTGTGCTGAAATAATACCAACTGCTTCACCTGGGCGAACCAATGTACCTTCAGCAAGGTTAGTACCATAACATTTTGCACAAACGCCTTTTTTAGCTTTACATGTAATTGGTGTACGAATAACAACCGACTTAATGCTTGCCTCTTTAAGGGCTTGAGCGCTCTTCTCATCAATCAATGTTCCCTCTGTGAAGAGAACTTCGTTGGTAATTGTGTCAATAACATCTTCTGCAAGAACACGACCTGTTGCTCTCTCATACAATGACTCTACAAGCTCACCGCTCTCACTGATTTCGGTAATCTCAACACCTTCATGTGTACCACAATCATCCATCGTAACTTTAACGTTTTGAGCAACGTCGATCAGTTTTCTGGTCAAGTAACCTGCATTCGCTGTTTTAAGAGCAGTATCCGCAAGACCTTTACGAGCACCATGCGTTGAAATAAAGTATTCAAGAACGTTTAGACCTTCACGAAAGTTTGAAATAATTGGCGTTTCAATAATACTTCCATCTGGTTTCGCCATAAGACCCCTCATACCTGCTAACTGCCTAATTTGCGCAGCAGAACCACGCGCACCAGAATCTGCCATCATATAAATAGAGTTAAAGCCGCCTTTATGACTCTCCGTAAGCTTCATCATTTCAGAAGCCACTTCATTGTTCGTATCCGTCCAAATATCAATAATTTTGTTGTAACGTTCTTGCTCAGTTAATAAACCAGAACTAAATTGTTTTTGGATCTCACGTACTTTTTTCTTCGCTTCTTTGATTTTTTTCACTTTTGCTTCAGGAACACGGATATCATCAATTGAAACCGAAATACCTGATTCAGTTGCGTATTTAAAGCCGAGTCTTTTAATATTATCCAAAAATCCTGCAGTAATACCAATACCACCTTCTTTAAAGACAAAATCAACTAAAGCACCGATATTTTTCTTTTTCAATACTCTGTTCCAGTGTGCTTCAGGCACAAAATCTGGTAAGATTGATTTTAAAATCAAACGACCTGCTGTTGTAAAGAGAACTCTATCATTGATACGTGTTTTAATTTTTGCATGAATATCTAAAAATCCTGCATCAATGGCAATATGGACTTCATCCACATTTGCAAAAATCTTATTAGAACCTTTTGCATGCGGTTTTTCGAGTGTTAAGTAGTAAAGACCCAAGACCATATCTTGTGTTGGGACGGTTACCGCTTTACCTGAAGCTGGAAGCAAGATGTTCATTGAACTCAGCATCAAGATCTTACATTCAGCAATGGCCTCTTGTGATAATGGAACGTGAACGGCCATTTGATCGCCATCGAAGTCCGCGTTGAAGGCAGAACATACAAGAGGGTGCAAACGAATCGCTTTTCCATCAATCAAAACAGGATGAAATGCCTGAATTGAGAGTTTGTGAAGTGTTGGTGCACGGTTAAGCATAACCGGATGACCTTTAACCACTTCCGCTAAACATTCCCATACTTCATTGGTTTTCATATCGATCATTTTTTTCGCTTGCTTAACCGTTGTTGCATACCCTTTTTCTTCAAGGCGTGCTAACAAATGTGGTTTAAAAAGCTCCAACGCCATCTGTTTTGGAAGACCGCACTGATCCATTTTCAAGTTTGGTCCAACAACGATAACAGAACGACCTGAAAAGTCAACCCTTTTACCAAGTAGGTTTTGACGGAAACGTCCTTGTTTACCTTTAATGATCTCTGAAAGCGATTTTAAAGGACGCTTATTAGCGCCTTTTACGGCATTGGCACGACGACCATTATCAAAAAGTGCATCAACCGCTTCTTGTAACATTCGTTTTTCGTTACGAATAATAATTTCTGGTGCATCAAGTTCCATCAAACGCTTCAAACGAGCATTTCTGTTGATAACACGACGATACAAGTCATTGACGTCACTGACCGCAAACTTTCCACCATCAAGTGCTACAAGTGGTCTAAGATCTGGCGGAAGAACTGGCAACATAGTAATCATCATCCATTCAGGGCGATTGCCACTGTTGAGGAATGCTTCAACAACTTTGAGACGTTTAACAATGGTTTTTTTCTTTGCTTCAGAACTGGTTTGGTTAATATCTTCTTTAAGTTGACCAAGAACTTCGACAAGATCAATATTCGCTAATAAATCACGAATAACCTCGCCACCCATTTTTGCTACAAAACCAGTATCTTCAAAACGTTGTTGCAATGATTGATATTGTTCTTCATTAAGAACATCATAAACTGCAACTTTATTTTTATTTTCAGCATCGTAAAACGCTTCACCTGCTTGCTCAACAATGTAAGCTTCATAGTAAAGTACGCGCTCAAGATCTTTCATCTTAACACCAAGTAGCGTTCCCACACGACTTGGAAGTGAGTTAACATACCATATATGAGCCACAGGAGTTACTAACTCAATGTGCCCCATACGTGAACGTCTCACTTTTGTGCTCGTTACTTCAACGCCACACTTCTCGCATTTGATGCCTTTGTAACGCATCTTTTTATATTTTCCGCACAGACATTCATAATCTCTGACGGGTCCAAAGATTTTCGCGCAGAAAAGTCCATCACGCTCTGGTTTGAGCGTACGATAGTTAATGGTTTCTGGTTTTTTAACCTCTCCATAACTCCATGAGCGAATCTTTTCAGGACTTGCAAGTCTTAATTGAAATGCTTTAAAGTCCCTAGGACGGCTCTCTTCGTGAATCTCAATTGGTTCTAGTCGTTTCATCTTCTTCCACCTCGTCATAAATCTCAACATCTAAAGCCAAAGACTTCAACTCATTCGTTAAAACATAGAATGTTTCAGGAATTCCTGTTTGAGGGACATTTTCACCTCTAGTAAGTGCTTTATAAGCTAAAATACGTCCTTCAACGTCGTCTGATTTGACTGTTAACATTTCTCTTAGTGTATGAGCAGCACCGTATGCTTCAAGCGCCCATACCTCCATCTCACCGAATCTTTGACCACCAAAGAGGGCTTTACCACCAACAGGTTGTTGCGTAACCAGTGAGTATGGTCCTGTACTTCTTGCATGCACTTTTTCGTCAACCAAGTGGTGAAGTTTTAACATGTACATGTAACCCACATTGACTCTTTCGTGCATCTTTTGACCTGTCATACCATCGTATAAGTCAGTCTTACCGTCGGTATCAATTTTTGCCATTTCAAAGAGTTTTTCAAACTCTTCAACGTTAACACCTTCAAAAATTGGAGTTGCAAATTTAACACCCTTGCTCCAATCTCTAGCAAAAATCAACAATTGTTCATCATTTACTTTATCAATAAAATTCCTAGCATCCATCAGTTTGGCAACATCAGCAATACTAATCATTTTTTCACGAAGTGCTTTAATCCAATCACCTTGTTTCTCTTTAAATATCTCTTCAATTTGATCGCCTAAACGTTTACCAACAAGACCTAAATGAACCTCAAGAATTTGTCCAATATTCATACGACTTGGAACGCCCAGTGGATTTAAAACGATGTCGACAATTTCACCATTTTTAAGGTAAGGCATATCGACTTCACGAACGATATTAGAAACGATACCTTTATTTCCGTGACGTCCCGCCATTTTGTCACCGACTTTAAGCTTACGTTTGGTTGCCACATAAACTTTAACAAGCTTAACAACCCCGCTTGGTAAAATATCATCTTTTTCAATGATATTTAGTTTTTCATCATGTTCTTCTTTGAGCTTTTTCTTCTCATTTTGGAAGTACATTTTAAGATCTTTATAGTCATCTTGAACTTCATTTGAGAATGCTTTTACAATCGAATTAATTGAAAAACGGTTAACATTATGAAGATCTTCTGCTTTAATAAAGCCACCTTTTTTATAGCTTGTTTTGCTAATCTCTTGATCTTCTTGTAGTGGGTTTTTCAAAAGCAATGCATTAATACGCAACATCTCTTCACGATCTAACATCAAGAGTTTATCATGATGCTCACGGTCTAAAATCTCTTTTTCTTGCTCATATGCTTGGACAGCACGTGGATCTTTGTCATAACCTTTTTTTGTAAAGATTTTAACATCAACAACAATACCCTCTAATGATGGCGTTGCATAAAGTGATTTGTTGACAACATGTCCTGCTTTCTCACCAAAAATAGCACGTAAAAGTCGCTCTTCAGGCGTTGGTTTTACTTCACCTTTTGGTGATACTTTACCAACAAGAATCATGCCAGGAGTGACATAGGTACCAACTTTGACAATACCACTATCATCAAGATGGGCTAACTCTTCTTCTTTGACATTTGGAATGTCTTTAGTAATCTCTTCTACGCCGTCTTTAAGCTCACGTGCTTCAACCTCTTTTTCATAGATATGAACGCTGGTAAAAGCATCTTCACGAATCATACGCTCAGAGATAACAATCGCATCTTCGTAGTTATAACCATTCCATGGCATAAAAGCAACCATTGCGTTTTTACCGATAGCAAGTTCACCTTGATCCATACTTGGACCATCAGCGATAACACCACCCGCTTCAACCATATCACCTTTTCTTACAATGACTTTTTGAGTGAAAGTTGTATTTTGGTTGGTTCTAAGATTTTTTTGAAGCGCATAATGGTCAATAAATGCGCCACCTTCATCTTCACCTAAAATATAAACATTTTTATTATCAACTTTTTCAACCATACCCGCACGTTTGACTTTAATCGCTTCCCAAGAGTCTCGAGCTGCAATTTTTTCAACGCCTGTTCCAACAATAGGTGCGTCTGATTTGACCAAAGGTACAGCTTGACGTTGCATGTTTGAACCCATCAATGCACGGTTCGAATCATCATGTTCCAAGAATGGAATAAGTGAAGCTGCAACACCGGCTATCATCATGGACGAAAGATCGATCAAATCAACTTTCTCTTTCTCAATTAGTACAGTCTCACCATCAACTCTAACCTCAATTAAATCTTCAACAATCTCGTTGTTTTCATTAATCTTGGTACTTGCAGGAGCAATAACTAAACCCTCTTCTTGTGTTGCTGTGATGTAAATAATCTCATCTGTAATGGTTGCATTCTCAACTTTACGGTAAGGTGCTTCAACAAAACCAAGGTCATTAACTTTTGCATACATTGAAAGGGTATTGATCAAACCAATATTTTGACCCTCTGGTGTTTCTACTGGACAAATACGACCATAGTGTGTTGGGTGAACGTCACGGACTTCAAAGCCTGCACGCTCTTTTACTAAACCACCCTCACCAAGAGCCGATAATCTTCTTTTATGTGTAATTTCACTGAGCGGATTGGTTTGATCCATAAATTGTGACAATTGTCCACTTGAGAAAAATTCTGCAATCGCAGAAGTAATCATTTTAGAGTTAATCAAATCATGAGGCATTAACTTTTCAACACTACCGCTAAGTGCTGTGAATTTATCACGAATTGCTTTTTGCATTTTGATCAAACCTGCATGAAGCTCGTTCGCTAGTAATTCACCGATAGCTCTAATTCTTCTATTGCCCAAGTGATCACGATCGTCGATATGCCCTTGACCATTTTTAACTTTAATCAAGTATTTTGCTGTTTTGATAATATCTTCGCTCGTCATAATCGTCACATACTCTGGTACTGTAAGTCCAAGTTTATGATTCATTTTCATACGACCAACTTTGGTTAAATCGTATCTTTCAGAGTTAAAGAAAAGATCTTTGACAAATGTCTTTGCAGCTTCTTTGGTAACAGGCTCGCCTGGTCTCATTACTTTATAAATACGAATCGCTGCTAAGTCATTTTCATCTTCAATGCTCTCTGTTTGACGAAGTAATTTCAGTGTTTCGTTATCAGCAATAAACGAGTTAATAATAGCATCATCGACACCACTTGCAAGATCATTGGCAATTTCAATCGTTTCACATTTTTGTTCAATAATCTTAGCCAATTTACCTTCGTCAAGTTGTGCCAATGTATCATAAAGGACTTCACCACTCTCTTTATCAATAATTGGAGAAGAGAGAAAACGATTAACCAAAATTTCAACAGGATATTCAATAAACTTAATACCATCTTCAATAAATTTTTCAGCTTTTTTACGTGCAAGACGCTTTCCTGCAGCCAAAAGAAGGTTTCCATGTTCATCTTTAAGATCGAAATCAACACGACCTAAGAAGTTATCAGCTGAGAACTCAATTAAGAATTTATTTTCACGAATCATAATATTGAGCACAGGGTAAAAAAGTTTTAAAATATCTTGTTTGCTGTATCCAAGTGCACGAAATAGAATCGTAATAGGAACTTTTCTGCGTTTATTAATTCTAACAAATAGGGTATCTTTAGCATCGTATTCAAAATAGAGCCAAGAACCACGATCTGGAATAATTTGAGCATTATAAATAAGCTTATTAGCAACCGTTGGGCTCTCTTCTTCTTTAAAGATAACACCAGGGCTTCTGTGAAGCTGATTAACAACAACTCTTTCAACACCATTGATAACAAATGAAGTTCTATCGGTCATTAATGGAATTTCACGAATAAAAATTGCTTGTTCTTTAATATCTTTTACACCAGTCTTTTCACCGGATTTTTCATCTTTATCCCAGAGGATAAGACGAATATTCATTTTTAAGCTAACAGAATAAGTAAGGCCACGCTCCATACATTCGCGGACAGTATATCTAGGTTTTCCAACCTCAGATCCAGCATATTCTAAAGTAAGTCTATTTTGGGGATCATGAATAGGAAAAATAGATTTAAAAACCTTCTCTACGCCACTCTCTTCTTTGAAATTTTCAACATCTAAAAACTGTTCGTAACTCTTTTGTTGAAGTTGGAGTAGATTTGGTACATCAATTTTTTTTGGGACTTTGGAAAAATCGACTCGTAAGCGATTTCCAGATTTTAGGCTATTTAACATGAGTCTACCTCGTGTAGTTGTTTGAAAAGGGCAGTAGGTTCATCTATCGCTTGATAGAAGTTGTAACGACTAATTAATATCCAAGAATATAGTTTTAAAAGAGAAGCGCAAAGCTTCTCTTAAAGTAATAAAATTACTTGATTTCAGCGACAGCGCCAGCTTCTTCAAGTTTCTTTTTGATTTCTTCAGCAACTTGTTTAGAGACACCCTCTTTAACAGTTGTAGGAGCACCTTCAACAGCATCTTTTGCTTCTTTAAGACCAAGACCTGTGATTTCTCTAACAACTTTAATTGCGTTGATTTTTTTCTCGCCGCCATCTTTAAGAATAACATCAAACTCAGTTTTCTCTTCAGCCGCCTCTGTTGCAACAGCTGCGCCAGCACCTGCTACCATAACTGGAGCTGCAGATACACCAAATTTCTCTTCGAAATCTTTTACAAGTTCACTCAATTCAAGTACACTAAGACCTGAAATATACTCTAATACGTCTTGTTTTGAAATTGCCATTTCAAATCTCCTGATTATTTTATAGTTATAATGATTTTACAAGAGTCTTGCTCTTGGACTTTACATGTAAAGGCAAAACTTTACAAATACGCTCTATTCAGACTCTTGTTTTTTAGCACGAAGTGCATCAAGACCAATGGTAAAGTTTGTAATGGGTGCCATCCAAGTTGATAGAAGCATTCCAATAAGCTCATTACGTGATGGCATTTTAGAAAGTGCTTCAACTTTAGCAGCATCAACAACAATACCACCAGCAAAACCAGATTTAATTACAAAATTTGGGTTTGTTTTGGCGAATGTAGCGACAACTTTAGTAACAGCTAACTGATCAGCACCCCAAACAAAAATGTTGGTGTCTTTTAGTTCAAGTCCTTCGATACCAGCGTTTGTCATAGCAATTGATGCTAAAGTATTTTTAATAACTTTAACACTAACAGCTTCTGGTCTTGAAGCATTTCTTAATGCTTCGATCGCTTTAACATTAAGACCTTTGTAGTCACAAACAATTAAACCGTCGGAAGATTTAAACTCTTCAGTTAGAGAACTAATAAATTCAGCTTTCTCTGTTCTTGTCAATTTTTCTCCTTTCCAACTGGTGATTTCAAGTAGAGATGAGTTACCTCAAATTAAGCTTTCGCCTCTACTCTCTCCAATCATAAGATTAAGTATAAATATACAGTACACCATAAAGTAACTCTCTATGGCAAAAATTTCTAAGGCACTAAAGCTTTCTAGCCAAATTTAATGGACAAAAGCTTTAGATGAGTATTTTATCTAAGGTCGATTAATTCTTGATTTTCAAGATTCATAGATGGGCTCATAGTAAGTGACAATGCAGCACATTTAATATATTTACCTTTAGAAGAAGCAGGTTTATGCTTGTTGATTGCTTTGATAAATGCTTCAAAATTCTCTCTAATTTGCTCAGATGAGAAGCTAATTTTACCAATACCCGCATGGATATTTCCTTGTTTATCAACACGGAAGTTTACTTGTCCACCTTTGTTATTCTCAACTGCTTTTGCAACATCCATTGTTACAGTACCCGTTTTTGGGTTTGGCATAATACCTTTTGGTCCAAGGATACGTCCAACTTTACCTACTAAACCCATCATATTTGGTGTTGCAATCAAAACGTCAAAGTTAATGCGACCTGCTTGAATCTCTTCAATTAAATCATCGCTACCAACAATATCAGCACCCGCTGCTCTTGCTTCATCTGCTTTTTCGTCTTTCGCAATAACCGCAACACGAACTGTTTTACCAGTACCCGCTGGAAGAACAACAGAACCTCTAACCATTTGGTCAGCATGTCTTGGGTCAACGTTAAGTTTAAGTGCAATTTCGATTGTTTCGTCAAATTTTGCAGACGCTAGGTTTTTAATATTGCCAAGTGCATCAGCTACTGAATACTTTTTTTCTTTATCAACTTTTTTCAAAAGTTCTTGAAAACGTTTATTTACTTTCTTTGCCATTCTTTATCTCCGCATAATTTTGCTTCCGCCTTTATGACCCTGACGGTAAAGGGGTAAGGATTAATCGACGACGTTAATACCGATACTTCTAGCAGAACCTGAAATAATTTTCACAGCTGCTTCACGATCCGTTGTATTAAGATCAGCAATTTTTTTCTCAACAATCTCAAGAATTTGAGCTTTGCTAAGGGTACCAACTTTATTTTTCAAAGGGTTGCTTGAACCACTTTTAAGACCAACTGCTTTTTTGATAAGATCAGTTGCAGGTGGTTGTTTGGTGATAAATGTAAAACTTTTATCAGCATAAACAGTGATAACAACAGGAATTCTAAAACCTGCCAACTCTTTTGTTCTTTCATTAAATGCTTTACAAAATTCCATAATATTTACACCACGTTGACCAAGAGCTGGTCCTACTGGAGGTGATGGATTTGCTTTAGCAGCTTCAATTTGCAATTTAATTTCGCCAATGACCTTTTTTGCCATTTCTTTTCCTTTAAGCTTAGACTATTTTTTCAACTTGAGAATAGAGAATCTCAACTGGAGTACTTCTACCAAAGATTGAAACATTGAGTGTGAGTTTGCCATGAACCATATCATACTCTTCAACTGAACCTGTAAAGTTTGCGAAAGGACCTTCTGTAATCCTAACACTCTCACCATTTTCAAAGAAGATTTTTGGTTTCGGCGCACCTTTTTTCTCAGCTTTCTCCAAAATCAATGCAATATCTTTTTCACTCAAAGGTGTAGGTTTTTTTGCTTCACCGATGAATCTTCCGACTTTTGGCAATGACTGGATAAGATGCCAGAGTGCTGTATCTAAATCCAGTTTTGCAAATGCATAACCAGGATAAAGACTTCGCTCACTAATCTTTTTTTTACCATTCTTAACTTCAATTACATCTTCAGTTGGAACAAGAATTTGCTCCACTTTATCAGCGATACCATGATCATTGACAAGTGTAATAATTCCTTTCTTAACTGCTTGCTCACTACCTGCATAGGTTTGAATTGCATACCATCTATGTGCCATTCTTTCTCCTTAAATTAAAGAAGATAAAGAAAAAGACATAATAGCATCAATCAGCGCTAAGAAGAGCGAAATTACAGTTACAACAACGAAAACAGAAATGAAAGCATTTCGTATCTGTTCTTTTGTTGGAAATATAACTTTTGACAATTCAGCTTTAGAATGATGATAATAAGCTCTTAATTTTTCCATTGTATTACCTCGACTAGTGGCAGGGTAGGAGGGACTCGAACCCACAACCTGCGGTTTTGGAGACCGACGCTCTACCGTTGGAGCTACTACCCTGCATGTAAGTTAAGTCTTTTAAGGGACTTAACTTTTTAATTTCACTTCTTTGTGAACAGTGTGTTTTTTCAGTCTTGGACAATACTTGCTAAGTTCAACTTTTTCAGTAACTGTCTTGCTGTTTTTGGTTGTTGTGTAATTAATGTCACCACATTCAGAACACTTTAGTCCGATTTTAACGGTCATTAGATTTCCTTGACTTAATTACATGTAAGGGTTTCCCCTTACATGCTAAAATTACTTGATGATTGTAGCAACAACACCCGCACCAACTGTTCTACCACCCTCACGGATTGCAAAACGAGTACCCTCTTCAAGGGCGATAGGTGCGATAAGTGCAACTTTGATTTTTACGTTATCACCAGGCATAACCATCTCAGTACCTTCTGGTAATGTGATAGAACCTGTTACGTCTGTTGTACGAACATAGAATTGTGGTCTATAGTTGTTAAAGAATGGAGTATGACGACCACCCTCTTCTTTTGAAAGAACATAGATTTCAGCTTCAAAGTCAGTATGTGGAGTGATTGATTTTGGTTTACAAAGAACCATACCACGCTCAACTTCTTCTTTTTTAATACCGCGTAGCAAGATACCACAGTTATCACCAGCCTCACCACGTTCCATCTCTTTACGGAACATTTCAACGCCTGTTACCGTTGTAGTTTTTGTATCTTTGATACCTACGATTTCAATAGTCTCACCAATTTTAACAGCGCCTCTATCGATTTTACCTGTAACAACAGTACCACGACCTGAAATTGAGAAGACGTCTTCGATTGGCATCAAGAAGTCTTTGTCAGTTTCACGAACTGGATTTGGAATATAAGCGTCAACTGCAGCCATAAGAGCAAGGATTTTTTCACCCCATGCGCCAACAGTACCAGCTTTTGCTTCTTCAAGTGCTTTAAGTGCAGAACCAGCAACGATTGGAGTATCATCACCTGGGAAGTCATATGAACTAAGAAGTTCTCTAATTTCCATTTCAACAAGTTCAAGAAGTTCTTCATCATCAACCATATCAGCTTTGTTCATGAAAACAACGATATAAGGAACACCAACTTGGCGAGAAAGAAGGATGTGTTCACGCGTTTGAGGCATAGGACCATCTGCTGCAGAAACAACAAGAATAGCGCCATCCATTTGAGCAGCACCTGTGATCATGTTTTTAACGTAATCCGCGTGACCTGGGCAGTCTACGTGTGCATAGTGGCGATTTTCTGTTTCATATTCAATGTGAGAAGTTGCAATAGTAATACCACGCTCTCTCTCTTCAGGAGCGTTATCAATACCATCGTAATCTTTAAATTCACAAAGACCTTTTGTCGCTAGAACTGCAGAGATAGCAGCTGTAAGCGTAGTTTTACCATGATCAACGTGACCGATGGTTCCAATGTTAACGTGTGGCTTTGTTCTAGAGAACTTTTCTTTTGCCATTTTTTCCTCCGTAATGAGTTTTATTTTTAGTACATTTCAATTTTTCAAAGTTTTAAAAACTTTTTGAGTGATGGAGCTCATAGAGGGACTTGAACCCTCGACCTCTTCCTTACCAAGGAAGTGCTCTACCCCTGAGCCATATGAGCCGACTACAAAAGGGTGGACCAAATTGTATCGCAACAACAATAATGATTAGATTTTATTAAGGAAAGAAAGGAAAGACTACTGAACTTGTTCTGTAGTGCCCTAAAGCAGAAGAAATTCAACAGCTCCCAGTTTGCTTATAAAATCTTGGAGCGGGAGACGGGACTCGAACCCGCGACCCCCAGCTTGGAAGGCTAATGCTCTAGCCAACTGAGCTACTCCCGCAATGGTGGTGAGAGAAGGATTCGAACCTTCGAAGACATAGTCAGCAGATTTACAGTCTGCCCTCGTTGGCCACTTGAGTATCTCACCGTATTTTTACCATATTTATTGCTGGTCAAACACTGTCTTTCACAAACAAAAATGGAGCTGGTGAACGGAATCGAACCGCCGACCTACTGCTTACAAGGCAGTTGCTCTACCAACTGAGCTACACCAGCACCCTTGATTGTGAGGTGAAATTATATCTCAAAAGATTTTCAAAGTCAATACTTTTTAGATATTTTACGTGATTCTTAGCTAAAATAGTCTCTTATGTTTGCTATTAAAGGTATACGATGAAAATTTTATTCTCACCCAGCGAGACAAAAAGCGCATTAACCACTCATGGCTTGCTCAAAAAAGAGAGTTTAGTCTTTCCTTCTTTATATGAAAAACGTCATCAAGTTTTAAAGCAGTATCAAGCACTTTTAGAAACACATGATACCACACTCTTGCAAAATCTCTTTGGTATTAAAGATACTCAAAAAATTTTAGCTCTATCGAGCAAAAATATTTTTGACTCATTTACATGTAAAGCCATTCTTCGTTACAGTGGTATTGCTTACGATCATCTTCTATTTGAAACGTTAGATAAAAATGCGCAAACCTATATTGAAAACCATGTCATGATTTTCTCGAATCTTTTTGGCCCTCTTCTAGCAGGAGATCTGATTCCAGAATATAAACTTCAACAAGGGGAAAGCCTGAATGGTTTTAAAACCGAAATTTTCTATAAAGAGTATTTTAATGATGCAATGGATGCATGGATTGGCGATGAAACTATTTTGGATCTCCGTGCAGGATATTATGAAAAATTTTATACGCTAAAACGACCTTTTATCACTATGAAATTTTTGAAAAACGATAAAGTAGTAAGTCATTTTGCAAAAGCTTATCGTGGACAAGCTTTACGTGAAATTGCTATTCATCAACCCTTTAATGAAAAAGAATTTGGAAAAATTTGTTTTGAAGGACTTCGTATTCGTGAAATCAAAGAGCAAAAACTTAAACGCGAATACATCTTTGATATTATTGATTGATTTGCTGTAAAAAGGTACAATGTTATCAAAATTTATGTCAAGGAAAAGCTTATGGGTATTTTACAATGGATCGTCATTGGCGTACTTGTTTACACAATCTATTATATTATCAATAAATATGAACGAAAAGTTGATGAACTCACAAGGCTTATTGAGCTTAATCGTGATGAAATCGATAAGAACAAACAAGACATCGCGAAAAATAGTGAAAAAATTGCTAAAGCGAGTGAAGGTGTAGCAAAGAATAAAGAAAAACTTGAGCTTAATCAAACGATTATTGAAAAACTAAAATAATTCTAGGGGGCATTAAATGCCCTCTAGCTACTTCTTATAAAACCTCTTTTTTTCTACCTAAATATGCCTCTTGTATCACTTCAGAAGTTAATAACTCCTCACTACTTCCACAGTACGTAATTTTACCAAGTTCTAAAACATATCCACGATTGGCTAGTTTAAGGGCTGCTTTTGCATTTTGCTCAACTAAAAGAACTGTAACGCCACTTTTGCTAATCTCTTTGATGGCTTTAAAAATCACTTTGACTAAAACAGGTGCAAGTCCAAGGCTCGGCTCATCTAAAATAAGTAATTTTGGTTTACTCATGATGGCTCGTCCAATAGCTAGCATCTGCTGTTCGCCACCACTCAATGTACCTGCAAGTTGTTGTTTACGCTCATACAAACGGGGCAATATCTCATAAATCCAATCCAATGTCAAAGCATCGTATTTTTTTAAAGTGTAAGCACCCATCATCAAATTTTCCTCAACACTCAGTGTTCCAAAAACACGACGCCCTTCAGGAGCATGACTCATGCCAAGGCTCACAATCTCATGGGCAGGTGTTTGAGTAATATCCTTATTATCAAATATGATACTTCCCGCATTGGATTTTAAAAGGCCACTAATGGTTTGAAGGGTTGTCGTTTTACCAGCGCCATTGGCACCTAAGATGGTAACGACTTCGCCTCGGTTGACATGTAAATCAATCCCTTTGATCGCTTCAACGGCGCCATAGTTTACATGTAAATTTTTGATGTCCAATAATTTCTCATTCATCGTCATCATCCTCATCACTTCCAATATACGCCTCAACAACCATAGGATCATCTTGAACAAAGGACGGAATGCCTTCGCTAATTTTCGCCCCAAAATTAATCACTGTAATGTATTCACAAAGACTCATCACCATATCCATATCGTGCTCAATCATCATAATCGTAACACCCATCGCTTGAATTTTGCGAATAGTTTGTGTTAATTCCAACGTCTCATTTTCATTTAATCCCGCAGCAGGCTCATCCAAAATGAGAAGCTCTGGCTCAGCGGCAAGTGCACGAGCCATCTCAATACGTCTTTGAATACCGTAAGAGAGATCGCCCGCTGGTGTTGTCGAATACTCTGAAAGGTTGAAAAACGACATTAGTTCACCTACTTTTTCCCAATTAGCTCGCTCATCTTTATAATACGCAGGTGTTGGAATAACGCCATTGTACCAACGCTGTTGAGACTTAATGTGGCGACCTGACATAATGTTTTCCGCCACACTCATCTCTGAAAAGAGGCGAATGGTCTGAAAGGTTCGAAGAATACCAAATGCCGCAATTTTATCGGGACTTGCACCTTTAATATCGCGACCTTTCCAAAGAATCTTTCCGATTTCGGGTCGATAAATCCCCGTAATGCAGTTAAACAAGGTTGTTTTCCCTGCGCCATTGGGTCCAATGATGCCGTAGATTTGTCCTTTTTTGACTTTCATAGAGAGGTCATTAATAGCAATAAGTCCTTGAAAATACTTGCTGACATGGCTTATTTCTAAAATATATTCGCTCATTTGACCTCCTTTTTAAGGAAGCTTGGAATGTTACCAAAACGAACAGGCCAAATACCGCGCGGTCTTAAAATCATCGTCAAAATCATTGCAATTCCAAAAACCAAATAACGCGCCGTTTCAAACTCTCTAAACATTTCAGGAAGCACAAACATAATGAATGTTCCAATTAAAATACCCGGCAAAGAAGCAGAACCACCCACCAAAACAATCGTAAAAAACATAATGGACTGTGTTACGTTAAACGCCTCTGGGCTCACCGCAGAATATTGAATGGAAAACATACTTCCTGCAGCCCCTGCAATACCTGCCCCTAAAATAAAAGCATACAGTTTAAAGTAGCGTATATTAATACCCATACTTTGTGCGGCAATTTCATCTTTATGGATGTAAAACATCGCACGTCCAAATTTACTGCGATCAAGATTGCGAATAATCAAAAGGGTTATGCCTAATAATAGAAACGCCATATAGTACATATGGGTTTGAGAAGAGAGTTCATAACCAAAGAGTTTCACCACATCAATGCCAAAAAGGCCATTAGGCCCTCCCGTTAAGCCAAAAACATCATTTTCAAGGACTTGAATAAAAATGATATTAAAGCCAATCGTTGCAACCAACAGATAATCCCCTCGTAAATGAATAATAGGTGCAACCAACAAAAAGGCAAAAAACATTGGAATCAACACCGCTGGCAAAAGCGTTGCAAGAATGGGAAGCCCAAAATTCACATTGAGAATAGCAGTGGTGTATGCACCCAATCCAAAGAACATCGCATGACCCATGTGAAAAACACCTGCTCGTCCTAAGATAATGTCTTGAGAGAGTGCCACCACAGAGAAAACCAAAAAGGTTGTTCCAATCGCCAACCATGCCGAATCCACAAACAAAGGGAAAAAGCCCATGAAAACGAGTAAACAAAGGGTTATAAGTGTGCTTTTATTCATCATACTTTCTCCGCCACTGTTTCGCCAAGAATTCCCGTTGGTCTCAAGACTAAAATCGCAATTAAAAGCACAAAGGTAAAAGTTTCTGCCCATTGCGTTGAAATATACCCTGTAATCATTGCATTGAAAAGCCCTAAAAGAAGCCCTCCAAGCATTGCACCGGGGATATTGCCGATGCCTCCCATGATGGCGGCGACAAAGGCATTAAGCCCATACATCCATCCCATATCAAAGGTGATTCCACGGTAGTAAGAGCCTATAAAAAGCCCTGCAACAGCACCCAGTGCGGAGCCGATAATGAAGATAATCATAATAATACGATTGACATTAATGCCCATCAGTTTTGCAGCATCTTGGTCAATCGCAACGGCGCGAATGGCTGTACCAATTTTGGTCTGGTGAATGAAAAAATAAAGACCAACCATCAAAACCGATGAAACGCCCAAGATCATCACTTGCGTAAAGGTAATCACAATGCCACCAACAGCCCAAATCGTAGAAGGAAAAAGATTAGAGGGAAATATTTTCATATTGGGTCCCCAAATCAGCATGACAGAATTTTGAATGACAAGTCCTGCTCCAAGGGCAGATACCACGGCACTGAGGCGTGGTGCAGTTCGTAAAGGTCTATACGCTAGGCGCTCAAGAAGTACACCCACACAAGCAACACTCAGAGCTGTCAATGCAAACACCGTGATAATGACACCCAAAGAGGTTGCACTCTCCCCAAAAATTTGTGCGTAAACACTGAGTCCTATAAAAGCAGAAAAAGCAACGAGGTCACCATGCGCAAAATTGATAAGCCGCATAACGCCATACACCATTGTATACCCTAAAGCAACCAGTGCATAAAGGCTTCCAATAGTAAGGCCGTTGACCATTTGTTGTAAAAAAATATCCATAGAGAACCTTATTCTAATAGAGTGAGATTGCCAAAGAGAGCTCTCTTTGGCAATGTGCGCTGAAAGTGTACCAGTAAAATGCTTATTGATAAACGATTTTGTAGCTTTTATCCGCTTGAACTTCATACGTCATATAGCCACCACCGGTTCGTTCACCATCTTCTCTAAAGGTCACAGGGCCTGTAATACCGGGGAAATCTTTGAGTTTATGCATCTCTTCAGCAATCACTTTGGTGTCTTCAGATTTGGTTTGCTCCATTACATGTAAAATAACACGAAGACCATCTACGTTCATCAATGACCAAATAGATGCTGGCATCGCATTGAATTTTGCTTTATAATCCACTAAAAACGTTTTAGCAATATCATACGGTAAAATATCTGGGGTCGGTACATTAATCAAAAGTGTCCCTTGAGCGCTCTCCCCTGCTAGTTTCATATAATCAGGATTGTCATTAGAGTCGCCTCCAACAAAGTCTGCTTTAATGCCTAACTGCATTTGTTGTGCGCGTAAAAGTCCTCCATCGGTATAGTAGCCACTAAAATAAATCACATCGGGTTCCATGGCTTTGATTTTTGTCAAAGTAGCTGTGAAGTTCTGAGAGCCTGATTTGATTTTGCCTTCATAAATGATATTGGCATTTTTAGCTTTGAGTGCTTTGATCGTCGCATCGGCTAGGTCTGTTGAGTAGCTGGAGTAGTCTGAGAGAATAACGATTTTTTTGTACTGTTTGCCATCCACAAAGTATTTAGCTGTGTAATCTGCCTCAGCACTGTTGGGGAAAGAGTTTCTGAAAAATGTCCAATATTTATGTGCGATCAATGAGTCACTTGTGCCATCGCTGGTTTGAAGTACCCCTGCTCTGTTATAAGTGGTTTGGGCTGCTTCCGTTGCACCAGATGTGTAAGAGCCAATAACCGCTTTGACACCTTCATTGACCAGTTTTTTAGCACAAATGGCTGCTTGTTGTGCTGTACCTTGGTCATCACAGGTGACGACTTCGATTTTTTTGCCTAAAACGCCACCTTTAGCATTGTACTGATCCACAATCAGCTTCACACCGTTATCGATGCTTTGGCCTTCATTAGCATATTGCCCTGTAATAGGCGCTTGCACACCAATCTTAATCACATTCGTTGCCGCGACACTCGCACTGACTAGCATTGAGCAGGCTGCCAAAGAAACCGTTAACTTTGAAAACATTTTCTTCACTCTTTCTCCTTTGTTTAATTTTTTATGTGTCACATTGTGCCTTATTAAAATTTAAAATTACTAAAAAAAACACTTTTGTACATCAAGGTATCTTAATATATTTTGACAACATTGTTGAAAAAAATATGATGCAATTTTCAACAAAAGGTATGATTATACCTCCATCTTGTATAATAGACTTTTTTCATAACAAAAGTTCAAAGTAGTCAAAGCACCAAAGGTGCGCGGGCTTACTGCCGAAGTAAACTCAGTGTTAACGTAGTTTTTAAAGCTTTGCTTTAAAAGCGTATTCAGAGTTCTTATCGAACTCTAAATCAAAAAATGCAAAGGATGTGTCATGTCAAAAATTGTCTTGATTACAGGTGCAACTTCTGGTTTTGGAGAAGCAACCGCTGAAAAATTTGCAAATGCTGGCTATAAAGTGATTGCAACAGGTCGTCGAAAAGAGCGTTTAGATGCACTCAAAGCTCGTCTAGCACACTGTGATATAGTAACACTTTGTTTTGATATTACCAAAAAAGACGAGGTCTTTGGTGCGATTGCTTCCCTTCCTGAAGCGTATAAATCTATTGATATTTTAGTTAATAATGCGGGTCTTGCTCTTGGACTTGAACATGCCAATGAAGCGAGTTTGGATGATTGGGAGAAGATGATCGACACGAATATCAAAGGACTGCTGTACATGACGAAAGCCGTTCTGCCTGTTATGGTTGAGCGCAAAACGGGCTATATCTTCAACATTGGTTCAACCGCAGGCAGTTGGCCATATGAGGGTGGCAATGTGTATGGTGCGACCAAAGCCTTTGTCAAACAGTTCTCGCTTAACCTTAGAACCGACCTTAAAGGCACACACGTTCGTGTGACCAATATTGAACCTGGTTTTTCACTGACCGAATTTTCCGATGTTCGTTTTAAAGGAGATAAAGCCAAAGCAGACTCTGTGTATCAAAATACAACACCGCTTTCAAAAGAAGATATTGCCAATGCCATCTTCTCACTGGCAGAACTTCCAGCGCATATTAACGTCAATCGCATTGAGATTATGCCAACCGTTCAAAGCTATGCAGGTCTTAGTGTAGAGCGTAACTAAACCTTTTTACATGTAAAAGCAAATAGAGTTTTTTCAAAACTCTTACTACGTCTTTAAAGTAAAGCTCTAAGGACGTAGTTAACACTGGGTTTTGCTCGACACAAAGCCCGCGCACCTTTGGTGCTTTTAATTTTGAGGAATACATGAATAACAACGAACACAACAACAATCCCCTTCATGGTGTCACGCTCGAAAAGCTCGTCACGGAACTCCAAGCACATTATGGCTGGGAAAAACTCGATGAAATGCTACGTATGAACTGTTTTCATGAAAAGCCAAGCATTAACTCATGTCTCAAATTTTTCCGCAAAACCCCTTGGGCACGCGAAAAAATCGAAAAACTCTACATCAATTTCCGTAAAAATCAAACGAAGTAATCCTATGACTTACACGAAAGCCTTTGGGATTACTTCCCTTGGCATGCTTCTTATGAGCTTTGAATCACCCCTGATTAAAATGACGCATGTGCCTGCTCAAAATTTTACCTTTTACTTTGGTCTGTGTATGTTTTTAACGATGAATATCACCTTGTACTCAAAGCATCAAAACAACATCGTTTCCATCTATATAAATCATCTCTCTACTATTTTATGGAGTGGATTTTGTATAGGACTGAGCAATCTTTTATTTATTCTCGCCATCAAACATACTAGCGTTGCCAGTGCCGTGTTTATTTTAAGTACCGGACCATTGGTAAGTGCGATGATTGCGTTTATCTTGTTTAAACAAAAAACACCACGCCGTACCTTTGGAGCAATCTTCTTTGTTTTTATAGGGCTTTCTATTATTTTGTTCAATGACTTAGAACTTGGAAATATGGAAGGAAATCTTTACGCTTTTGGATGCGTATTTGCCTTTGTATCGATGTTGTCCGTTTTAGAGCGAGACAAAGAGGCTAACCGACTTGCCTGTTTTGGAACAGGAGCGCTCATTGCTTCACTTTTAGCCGCTGTTACAGCACCGATTAGTGTTCCTGATAGTTATTCACTTTGGATTATTGTCTTTATGGGAGCGTTGCTCACACCACTTTCACGTGCATTTATTGGGATAGGAACAAAATTTTTACCCTCTGTGGAAGTGGCACTTTTGACGATTATTGAACCCGTTCTTGCACCTTTTTGGGTGTGGATTTTAATGGATGAAAAACCGCATATCAATACATTGATGGGAGGGGCCATCATCGTGACGACATTAATCGTTCACTCAATGATGGCCCATAAAGAGGCAAAAATTAACGATGTTCAATGGCATTAAGCTGCCCATACAATGCGTTTAAGTCTCCCAAAACCCATGCATCGACAATTTTTTCATTTTCAAATTTAAAAAAACACGCTCCAGAGTAACGGATTCGATTTCCCGTAGGTTCAAATCCAAAGAGTTTTCCAGAGTGTGTTGCCGTATAAACAAGTCTTACGGCAGCTTTATCGCCTTCAATGACAATATCTTCAATCACATGGTAAAGATTGGGAAACGCACTAAAAAGCATCTTTGCATAGTCACAAAAACCATTGATGCTATCAACTCTCATACCCAAAGAACCTCTAAAATTGAGGGAAGGGTCTAAAAAACGATTGGCTTGGTCGAGCTTTTTCTCATTCCACAGGACATCGTAATACTCTTCAATGATCTGTTTTATCTGTTTTGACATCTACTTTTTTTCCTTTTCTAATCCCTGCTTTGCTGGCGCTTTATGGGAAGGAGCACTACTGGTTGCTCCACGCTCAAACCAACTCTCGCTTGCATCGTATTCAAGCTCAAAAACTTTATCTAACCCTTTAGCTTCAAGCTCTTTATCGATATTTTGAGGGGTTAAACCCTTCTTCTTGCAAATCTCGAGAATCGCCTCAATATCTTCTTCAGGGATTCCACTGTAACGCATCTCTAAAACTGCTTCGTTGACCGTCATTCTCTCATTCTCATTATTTCGCTTAGGCTTTACAGCCCTCAATAATCCGTTTGAAAACTCAAACACCGCCTAGACAATAATTAGCAAAATTATAATCATATTTTTTCAAAAAAGAGCTAAAATTCTCGTAAAAGGAATGTATATGATGCGACTCATTTTATTTTTAATGCTGTGTTGGCTTCCATTGTCTGCTATTGAGTATATTAAGCACTATGAAATATTTGTCAAACAATACCAAGAAAACGACACTCTCTTGCTTGTTTCACGGCGTTTTGAACTGAGTGGCGTGACATTTTACCTCACTACCAATACGCAAACCCTGCAAACTAAAGTCCTCCCACTCGATACTTCAAAATTAACGCCGTTAGATGAAAATTTTTCAAAAACTCCCTTTGCACAACAACTCAATAACGCAACTGCTTTAGCGGCAAAAGGGGGAGCAACCCATGCGACCACGCAAAAGGATAAAGCTATCTATCTAACGATGGATCTTTGTCCTTCCACTAAAAAAGGGTATGAAAGTGATTTTATTGAGCAGTTAACCAAGCAAAATGGTAAAACACCGATTGCTATTGCCATAAGCTCCGCATGGAAAGACCACCACGAAAAAGAGTTTACTGCCCTTGTGAACAATCCTCTTTTACAGATAACGTGGGTAAACCATACGCATACCCATTTTTACGATTCCCATCTTCCTGAGCGTGAAAATTTTATGTTACATGTAAACACCGATGTCAAAACAGAAATACTTGGTGTTGAGAAAAAACTCCTAGAAGAAGGCATTACGCCCTCGGTCTTTTTTCGATTTCCGGGTCTCATCTCTGATGAAAAATTAATGCGTGAGCTTCGTGAAACCTATTTTTTAATTCCTTTGTCGGCTAACGCATGGATTGCAAAAAATGAGCCCATTAAAACAGGAAGTTTCATTCTCATTCATGGCAATAAAAATGAGCCTCTAGGGATAACGATGTTAGAGAAGAAGCTTCCTGAAGTGGTTAAAACTTACCAGTTCCACAGTCTTCAAGAAGCATTTGTGCCGTAACTTTTATTCGTAGTATTCGCTGTCTTTTTTATCGGTTACAAACATATGCCCCGGCGCATGCGTGATTGCAAAGGGAAGTTTCATGGCGGTTATGACATTTTGAGGTGTTACGCCACATGGCCAAAAGAGTGGAATTTCGTCCGCTTTGATCTCAATCGCATCACCATAATCAGGCTTTGAAACATCACGAATACCGATCATTTCAGGGTAACCCACTTGTATCGGTGAGCCGTGCATACGTGGAAAATGACTCGTGACAACACACGCATCTGCCACTTTCTCTTTTTTAATCGGGCGCATGCTGACGACCATCTCACCCGCAAAACCTTCAACAGGTTTGAGGGCAATGTTCGTGCGGTACATTGCAACATTTTTTTGCTGATCGACATGGCGCAGTGGCATACCATTTTCAATCAGTGCCGTTTCAAACGAAAAACTACACCCAATCAAGAAAAAGACCAAATCAAGATTGTAATACGGTGTTATGTCCGTCACGGTTTCAACGACAACACCGTCTTTTAAAATATTATACTTTGGAATTTCGTTTAAAATGTCAGCTCCCGGAGCCAAAACCTTGGAGAAATGTCCTTCCTGAATAATTTCCAATACAGGAATTGCTTTGGAATTTTCTTTTGCAAACGCTTCAAAACGTTTGGCGTACTCTCTTGGAAGGGCTACCATATTCATTTGAATATACCCAGGACATTCACCTGCTGTTGGTCTAGTAAATTCGCCTTTGGCTATTTTAGATCGTAATTCTTTTGGATACATTTTAATCCCTTTTTTTGGTTAAATTGTATCAAATTTTAGATACAATTTTTTCAGTAAATTTTTTACATGTAAAGGCTTTCATGCGCAATTTTCATACAATTGAAGAGATCGTTCTTCAACACTCCACCCGCAATATGGACAAAATTCAAGCCCACTTTCCTAATGAACACACTAAAAATGCCGTTCAAGCTTTTTTAAAACTCGACAAAGGTGTTGTTTTTATCTATACAGGTTTTTACGTCGCTGGTTACGCTGAGACTGATGGCCCTTTGGGCGCTTACTTTCTTGCAAAAGCTTTTGAAAAACTTGGCTATACTCCTGTTATCATCACCGATAGTTTTTGCGAGGATTATTTTTTTGATATTAAAACCCTCTACATTCCGATTGAGGGATTAGAAAATCAAGGGTACAAGATACTTTTAGACACGTACAAACCCGTAGCGCATCTTTCCATCGAGCGTTGCGGTCAAAATCACGAAGGACTTTACCTCAACTCACGTGGCGTTGATATCAAAGAGTTTACCGCACCTGTGGACGAGCTTTTCAAACTGGGCAGTCAAACCGCTCCTAGTTTTGGTATCGGCGATGGTGGTAATGAAGTCGGCATGGGAAGCTTCGCTGCTGTGCTGAAAAATAAAGAACTTTTTTACGATTACTGTGTCATCCCCTGCGACTACCCAATGATCGCTTCGGTCTCAAATTGGGGTGGGTATGGCTTCATCGCCGAACTTGAAAGAGTTTTACATGTAAATGTTCTACCGAGTTTTGAAGAGCTAGAGCAGTACCTTGCTTTTATCGTTTCCAAAGGCTCAGTGGATGGCATCAAACGAGAGTCCGTCATGTCCGTTGATGGTAAAGAGTGGGCCATAGAGCCCGAGATTCTCCAAGCACTTAAAGACTACGCAACGAAAGGATAACCCATGAAAGTTATTTGTCCCTCTTGCCTTGCAACCAATAATGTCCCTAAACAGGAAGTTTACAAAAAAGTCAACTGTGGTAAATGTAAAGCTTCCTTACTCGACCCACACCCCATCGCACTCACTAGCGACACCCTTGAAGCAGTCATTGAGAGTACCGATGTTCCCGTCATTGTAGACTTTTGGGCGCCGTGGTGTGGTCCGTGCAAAGGCTTCGCCCCCACCTTCCAACAAGCAGCGCGAGCGTACCCTTTGCGTGTTTTGTTCGCCAAAGTCGACACCGAAGCCGAGCAGTTTTTAGCCTCACGCTTTAAGATTCGTTCTATTCCTACGCTGATCGTTTTCAAAAATGGGAAAGAAGTAGAGCGTGTTTCAGGGGCTTTGAGCGATGAAGATTTGGATCGTTTTGTGGAGAGGTTTTTGTAATTTATGGCAAATTCTGAGAGCATCAAAAAATACCTTATTGAAGGTAATAAATCGTATTTAGATAACGATGATAATAATGGCACTATTTTGATGCTCTCAGGTGTATGGGGTTCAGGAAAAACCCACTTTTGGAAAAATATCATTGAAACAGATTTAATTCCAAAAATAAAAGACAAAAAGAAAAGTTATATTTTCGTGAGTCTTTATGGCAAGGATTCTATCGAAGAACTTCAAAATGAAATTTTGCAAAAATCATATAGTTTCGTCCAATCTAGAGAGACGGATATCATTAGCCAAACCTATTCTGTTTTTACAAAAATGACAAGTCTTATGCCTAAAATAACTGTATTTGGCGTAGGAATTGATGCAAGCAATACAAGCAAACAAATCGAAGAATTAAACAACAATGAAAAACTTAAAAAAGGTACCGATGCACTTTTGAATGGAGGCGTTATTTGTTTTGACGATTTTGAGCGAAAATCTTCCAAAATCGACCTTAACGATCTTTTTGGTTTTATCACAAACCTCACCGAAAACTTCCAAACCAAAACCATCATCATTTTAAATCAAGAGTTTTTTCAAGACCATGATACAAATGTTTTCAATACCGTTAAAGAAAAAAGTGTAAATAAATTTATACTCTATAATCCAACGATTGAAGAGCTTTTCGAGGTCATCTATCAAGATGAGAAATACGCGCCTCTTCAATCTTATAAAACAACTATTTTAGACGCTATTAAACTCAGTGAAGAAAAAAATGCGCGTATTTATATTCAAGTGCTCAATAATTGTTTAGAATATGTCGAAAAAATAAAAGATACTAATGAAAGAGCTATTTATCTTTTGACACTAATAACAGTAATTTTTTCAAAATATAATCTCATTATCCGATTATCTGTAAACATTCCAAGAAGACTAAATTCTTCTGATTCAAAAAAAGAAATATCCCCTGATTTCTATATAAATATTCCTGAAAAAGTTTCATACTCTTTGGAAGTCATTGATACTAAAAATCCACCAATAATAGAAGTTTTTTTACATGAACTAAAAAAGCGAGTTGAACAAAGATACTCTTCCAGTGAAAGTAAAACTATCCCAACGGAAGCTTTAAATTATCATTTTGCATATATTGAACAAAACAAAAATATGCTATTTATAATTTACAAATATTTCTTTCACAAAAAATACTTTTCACAAAACGATATAGAAGTTGTGAATAAAATCAGTAATTTTGTCGAAAGTGGCATTTTGCTCAAAGAGTAAAATCTTTCATTCTGAAATATTTTAAACCCCTCTTCTCTCACTTTGCTATCATAACTTTATAAATCAAAACTGAGGTGCATGATGGTTCTTGGCAAATGCCCGTATTGTGGAGGTGCGGTAATCTCGCAAAAGCTTACCATTCAAGGTCAAAAGGTCAATCTTTACAGTTGCGAGCATGCGAAAAAAGAGCGGGACATCAACGATGATTATGTGTTTAGCAGTGATGCAACGTGTCGGTTTCGGGTTTACTCGAATACTTTTTTGCGCTGGAATAAGCGAAGCCTCAGCGAATATGAAATGAAACAGCTTTTAAAAGAGGGGCAAATTGCGGTGCGGTTGCATGGGCGAAAAGGAACGAGTGAATATTTCAAATATGTCATTCCCGATCCCGAATACGGGGTGAGTAATTTTATGGGATACCGAGGTCGCGTAAGCTTTACATGTAAAGTGTTTATTTGAGAATGTGAGGAGAAGGCATATCGAAAATAGCCCTGAGAATAGTCGATACCCAGCTGTTTAACGGTGGAGAGAACCGTGCTAGAGTGAACAAACTCTGCAACGGTTTTTATGCCCAGTTTTTTGGAAAAGTCCACGATCGTCTCTACAATAATCTGAGCATTTTTGTCTTGGTCGATGTCTTTGATGAGACTACCATCTATTTTAATAAAATCAGGACTAAGTTTGGTGATGTAAGAGAAGTTGGAAAAACCGCTTCCAAAATCGTCAATCGCCACTTTGGCTCCATAGCGTTTGATCTCATTAAAAAAATGGATCACCTTGTTAAAGTCATTGACTTTCTCTGACTCTAAAAGCTCAAATGTGACTCTATGTCCCATGTTAGAATCACGTAATTTAGAGATAATGAAATCGTAAATATCTTGGTTAATGATATCCTCAAATGAGAGGTTGATGCTAAAATCGAACGCATGGGATTTAAAAACCTGAAAGCTCTTATCGATGATAGCCATCGTGATTTTATCATACACTTTAATCATCTTTGCAACGGGAATGAAGTTGTGCGGTGAATGAATTGCACCGTCCTCATCCACCAGGCGTGAAAGTGCTTCAAACTTAATAATTTCATTGGTCTTGTTGTCAATAATAGGTTGAAAATAAGGCACAATACCTGAAAAATCCACAATGGCTTTACGCACTTTTGTAGCATATTTGAGATTGCTCTCGTACTCTTGCGAAAAATTCATCGTGTCTTCGTATATCCAAAATTTCAACTGCTCTTTTTTGGCGTATTTGAGTGCCATATTGACTTTAGAAAAGATGTCATCACTGGTAAAACTTGCACTGGAAGAGAGCGTGCAGTCTACATAAATTTCGGTCTGCGCATAAGCATATTTGAGATGGGTGAGTTGTTTGGAAAGATGCGTCAGATAATTTTTGAGCAGATAAAAACTCATCCTTTTACCTACTAATATAGCAAATTCATCACCCGCAATGCGGTAAACAGAGACTTCATCAAGTTCTGTTTTCAAACTCTTTGCGAAGGACTCTAAAATAAAATCACCCACAACAAAGCCATAAAAATCATTCAGTAATTTAAAATTGTCGATGTTTGCAATAATAAGCGTAAAGTCACTCCCTTCTTCAAGGTCGTGTCGGAGCTGATAGAGATTGGGAAGGCGTGTCAGAGAGTCTGTGTAAAACTGTTCAACAAGATTTTTCTGCACGCGAAGGAGTTCTTGTGTAAGAAATTTGATCTTATCTTGTTGTTCTTGATTGTTGTTCACACTATTTCTCATACAAAGCCCTTTTGTCAAACTTGTGCTAGTGCTATAAAGTTATTGTACCTAAAAGATGACAAAATTATGAAATTGCTTTATAGTTTTTCTATCTAAAAAGTTCTTACTCATATCTGTTTGAGGCTGCTTTTGATACAATAAATTGAAAGATTTACAATGGAGGAACACATGATGATACGAATATTTTTGAGCCTTATTATGGCTCTTAGTGCCTATAGTGCGCAAAAATCTCAAGACATCGAAATTCCACGGACTGCCTATAAAGACATCTACAAATACTATCTACTGGAAGTAGGTAAACAAGCAACGGTGAATTATGTTGTCTTGAGACGTCAAAGCTTTGACACGATTTTATATATTAAAGCAGAAATTAATTGTCCTTCACGATACTTCAGACAAATTGGTTATAACGCAAAGTCTGCACGGAATATTCCAGCGAATAATCTCACAGAATGGTACCAACCAGCAATTGGCACCATTGAGTCAGATATTGTTTCCTATGTGTGCCGTTAACTCATCAGTTGTTCAAGTAACGGCTTCATCTGAGCATAATCTTCTCGTTTGCTAAACGCTTGCATCAGTTGAAGTTTGAGTGCACTTGCTTGTGTATCAAAAAAATCAGATGAACTTACTGAGCTCATAAGATCAAGTCCATTAACGCCAAGGGTATTCATTGCTTCCCATACAGCAGGAGAGCTTAGTGCTTTGTTGTTATCGTCTTTGACAAGTTTGGTTAACCACGAACTGTCTTCATTGTTAGCACCTGTAGAATCATAGTGCAACAAAAAATCTTCAAAGCTTCCTTTATCACCTTTAATTGAATTGTAAAGCCCATAACTGATACCTGCATACGGATCAATTTGAAATAGTCTGCTATCCATGGCTAACTCCTTTTACATGTAAAGATACAAGCAAAAAATATACCTCTATTTTGAAAGCATCTCTCCTAAAAATTCGACCAATCTTCGCCATGATTTTTTATCTGCATCTTCTCTGTAACGATCAGTTCCAAACACGCTAAACGCATGCGGAGCGCCACTGTACGTGATCATTTCATGCTTAATGCCTGTTTTTTCAAGCTCTTTCGCAAGGCCTGTAAATTCATCCAGACTCACACTCTCATCGGCTGAACCGTGTAAAACCAAAATAAACCCTTTTGTTTGTGTATAGTCTTCACCTGCTGGTGTTGCTAAGCCACCGTGAAAAATCGCAAAACCTTTAAGGGGTGTTCCCATACGTGCCATCTCCAAAAGCGCCGCACCACCAAAACAGTAACCAATACCTATGGCATTAGAGACGTTTGCACCCTCTTTTTTAGCCGCTTGATAACCTGCATCAAGAAGTTTACGCATTTTTGCACGGTCATTATAAAGTGCATTGGTTAAAGCTTTTTTTTCTTCAATCGTAACAGGTTTCACGCCCTGTCCAAAAAGATCTATGGCAAAAGCACCATAGCCAAGAGCATTAAGCATCTTCGCACGTGTCATTTCGTATTCATTCAGTCCATCCCAATCGTGTACGATAAAAACTAACGGTGCTTCATCCGAAGGCGTAGTATAGTACCCTTCATACGTTTTACCATCAACAACATACGTGACAAATCCCTCTTTGGCGAACGAGAGGGTTGCACACATGAAAAGCATAAAAAATGCTACAAATGTTTTCATTTTTCCTCCTTATAAATTTAAGACATTTTATTCTAAATCAGCTTACTTCAACTCCTACATAGCTGTCTAAATTAGCACTTATTTTTAAGATTGTAACATCTTTGTAACTCTTCTTGCCTACGATTATACTATCAAAATTTTTATCTGGAGGCTTTCGTGAAATCGTTTACAACACTCTGTGTATCGCTCTCTTTTGTTGCTTCAAGCTTATGTGCAGCAGGCTCAGTCGAATTTATAGGAATGGATGCACCCAAAACTCCTGAGCAGATGGCAAAAGCTTACTCGGAAGCCAAAGTAATTATTCACACTGCAAGTGGCGGAATGATTGAGCGCAATCTCTCGTACCAAACACTCTTTGGCGTCAAAGACAAAGTCGGAACCAATAAAAACCCCGCAGGACAACTTTACACCGCTTCCATGAAGCCTTTGCTTGACCCTTTTGGCAAACCACTCATTGCTGAAACTCCTGATAGCAACTCACTTTTAAATGTGGACGGTTCACTCTATCTTGTCACACACTATGAGTACGACTGGATTTTAAGCGATGGCTCTTCGGCAGAGAAAACCGATGTGTGGCACGAGCGAGCACCGATGAGTATGACACTGACTTCCATCAAGCAAGATGCTAAAAATGGCAAACTCAAAGCCGTTGATCAATACCCGATTGACTTCTCCAAAGTGGGTGGCATTTGGATTCCCTGTGCAGGCTCGCAAACGCCTTGGAATACCCACCTAGGAACCGAAGAAGATTATGATCTTTTCTTCACCGCTTCCAGTGGCAAAGAGTTCAAAAAAGCGCAAAAAGGCTTAAAAGCGATGAGCGAGCTCTACTTTGAGGGCAAAAAAGAGGCCAATCCTTACGATTACGGTCACATCACCGAAGTGGCTGTCGATAAAAATGGCAAAACCAATGTCACCAAACATTTTGCGATGGGTCGAGGCACATGGGAGATGGCGAAAATTATGAGCGATGGTAAAACCGCTTTTTTCGGCGATGATGGCACCAATGTCGGTCTGTTCATGTACATAGGCGACGCCAAAGGTGATTTAGACAATGGGTCGATGTACGCGGCAAAATGGCATCAAACCAGTGAAGACGGTGCCAAAGATGGCGGTCAAGCAACGCTTTCATGGATCAAATTAGGGCATGCCTCTACCAAAGAAGTGATGGAGTGGAAAGAGAAATATACGTTTAATGATATTTTTGAAGCGTATGCACCTGCAAGCTTTGATGCAAGCAAACACGAAGGGTTTAAAGCGATCAAAGCAGGCCATTCAGACATCGAATACCTCAAACTCAAACCGGGCATGGAAAAAGTGGCGGCTTTCTTAGAAACGAGACGTTACGCCGCGTATCTTGGAGCGACGACCGAGTTTAACAAAATGGAAGGGGTTGCCTTTAACCCAGAAGATAAAAAACTCTACATCGCCATGTCCTACATCGAAAAAGGGATGGCTAAAGACAGTACCTTTGCCAACGATGACATTAAAGTCGCCAAAAATCGCTGTGGTGGTACGTATGAGCTAGCCCTTTCAGGCAATATTAAAGACAGTAACAATGAGCCGATCGCAAGCGACTTTGTTCCCATCTCCATGCATGTACCAAGCATGCTTTTAGGAGAAGAAATGGCAATGGACAAAGATGGCAATACCTGCGTGGTTGATAAAATCGCCAATACCGACAACCTCTTTTACTCTTCACGCGCTCGCACACTTTTCATTGGTGAAGACAGTGGCGCACACGTCAACAACTACCTATGGGCGTATAACATCGACACGAAAAAACTTTCTCGTATCCTCTCCATTCCTGCGGGAGCTGAGTCCACAGGGCTTCAAGTCGTTGAAAACCTCAACGGCTACGCGTACATCATGAGTAACGCGCAACATCTTGGTGATTTTACTAAAACCACGAGTAAAGAGCTTCAACAAAAACTGACACCACTGATCGATAAATTTCAAGCGCCAGTTGGATACATCTATGGCATCCCTGGGCTTTAATCGCCTCATCTCTCTGCTCTGCCTTAGCCCCATTGTGGGCTTTGGCGGCACATTGATGGGTGAATTTATCAGCCGTACGACACTTCACAATCCTTATGCCAATATTCCCGCACAATGTTACATCGAAACCGGTGGCGGGACTCAAAATGCCTGCATGTTTTGCCATACCAACGCCCCTGCACGAGCGCATTTGGGAAACAACAACCCCCAAGCGGGACTTTCTACTGTCACGGGCAATCTTCAAACCACCTATAGCTTTGCTCCTGTCACCCAACAAACCATTGCGGCGACAATCAACCCTTGGGAAAATACCCTCTATCCTGAGCGACTCGAAGCAGCGTATCAAAAAAGTGCCAACCGCTTTGATGAAAGCACAATGCTTGAGTATCTTAAACACGATAATTGGAGCGATGCTTATGCCAAGCGTGGTGGAAAAATGGGTTGGGACAATGGACAAGACAGCTCTCCTTGGAGGCTTTTCCCCGACCTTTCGCCTTCCGATCTTCCTGCAAAAGAAGATGGTTTTGTGCGTACCCAAAGTAAAGAACGTGCCATTTTTGGTGACATGACAGGCTGGCGTGCGATTAATTTTATGCCGTATGGTATTTTCACACCGATGAGTGGCAGTGTTTCGGGTATTTATATTCGTTTGCCTAAAACGTTTATGCAAGATGAAAAAGGAGCATGGAGTGAAGCCATTTATGCCCAAAATCTTGATCTTTTAGAGCGTGTGATTACCGACAGGCTTGAAGCGAACGATCCTCAAACGTACTATGGCAAAGCACATGATGTAGAAGTGCATCGTGGGATTTATCCGCTTTACACGGAGTTTGCTCACCCATTGCATTATGTCGATTTGCGCGCGAAAGGAACACGTGCAACTCGCGTGAAAGAGATACGCTACATGGTGAAAACCAAGATGTTTTACCCAGGAGAAGCGGTCGAAAAAGATGAAGATGCGCCTATCTATCTCAACGAAAAACAAGGCTGGATCAACAACGGTGCAGGTTGGCTTTTGGCAGGATTTATCGAAGATGCCAAAGGAAATCTACGCCCTCAAAAAGCCGAAGAGTTGATGCAATGCATCGGTTGCCACAGCGACAATTACGGCTTTGAACCTTCCGCCTTTACTTCGGGCAGTAGCAATACGATTGATTCGACGTGGGCATTTCCACGTAAATTCCCTGAAAAGCTTGGCTGGGCGGAGATGGATTATCTCGCTTACACGCTTAAAGAGGGGAAAGCGACTTCAAACAGAGGCGATCCGCTCAACCGCAAAACACAGCAAGGCGAATTTGGGTATTTTTTAAAGCATGTTGTGGGGGCGAATTTGTACGGAGTGATGCCTGCAAGCATGGAAGCCTTTTTGATGGAAACGATCACGAAAGCACACGGTTTTAGCGATGATTGGCGTGCTTTGGATTTACAGCACCCTGAGACTTTAGTGTCACAACAACGTTTACATGTAAAGCTCATGGGCGAATGTGTGGACCGCAAAGCGTATCTCACGCCAGAGGGATTTATTCAACCAAGCTTGCTCTATCCCACCGAAAGAGAGGCATTGAATGGCGCAATAGGGTATCGAAAAGTGGTTGCGACCCAACGCTTTACTTTAGGAAAAGATGTGTTTGCCAAAACGCCTTTTACCTTTCGTTATTTTAGAAATGCCAAAGAAGCCTACACGCATCTTGATGGCAGACCCTATCAGATAGGCGAAATCATCACCGATCGCCCTGTGGAAAAAGAGGCCATTTTAACCGAAGGTGCAGGTATTACTGAGACATTAATCGATGAAAAAGACGCGTTGTATGATGGCGAATATCTGCCTCTTTTAAACGATCCTTTAGTTTATGTGAAGGCTTTAAAATAACGCATTCTAACTTTACATGTAAAGAGATAAATTTGCCTCTTTCTTCCGCATCTACTCTTTACATGTAAACGGCACACTCATGCAGGTAAGTCCTGCTTCGGCTTTGACAAACTCACTGATATTTGCTGAATCCACTTTATAACCTAAAGATTTTACAAGCATCATGGTTTTAGGGAATGCTTCATTCATACACACAATGTCGCCAATTTGAAGAACGTTCGCACCAAACGGCTCATCATCGGGAACTTCGACTTTACTAAAGCCCTCAAAGGCATCAGCATCGACCCAGTTTGCGTTAATCAAAATTGTCTGATCATCCAATGCAGTCACTCCCGTTTTAAGATGTAGACATCCAGTAACTTTGACTGAGATTACCGCATAGCCAAAAGGTTTTATGATGGCTTCAAGGGCTTGAATACCCTCCATATTGGTACGAGCAGATTCACCCACAAATATTTTTTTGCCTACTTTTAAAACATCACCGCCTTCAATTTTAGCAGGTAAAGCTATGCGCTCAATTTTACGGTACTTCAAAAAGATTTTTTCCATGTACGCACTCTCAGCCCTGCGTGATTCCACGCCCATAGATGTCAGCACAGCTACCTCATCAAAAACAATGATCGGATCTTCCACAAAAACACTATCGGGATACGCGACATTATTCTCTAAAACAATCACTTTCGCACCACAGCGCTCTAACATGGTGCAATACTGTTGATGTTGTTCGTTGGCTTTTTCAATCGAAATGGGCTCGCTTTGCAAAAAGGTAAGCTCACAGTTTTGAAGTTTAGGTGAAGGCAGATGGGTAATGGCTAAAAGCATATTCAATCCTTATGATACAACACACAAAATTAGAAAAATTCTAATGAATCTTCCTCTTCAACGACGGGTGCGAGCATCATTTCAAACTGAATAATGCTTGAGAAAAGTGACGCATCTAAATAGTGGATATCGATCGCTGTTTTTTCTTTTAAAATAGCATTTGTCCAACCAATTAAATCTTCAACAATAGCATTTAAAATGACTAGAATTTTCTTTTTATTGGCATGATTGGGTAAAAAATCAAGATGTTCTTCCAGCGATAAAGAGAGCTTTGCGATGCTATAACCTAAATCGCGAAATTCTAAATTCTTTTCCAAAACGGTTGCATACGAATCTAGACGCTCTTTAACACCTAAAAAATAGGCTTCATCATACGCGATGTTATAGTCTTGTACCACTTCAGCCAGCTCATCACAACTTTCTAAAATATCTTGAATATCGAGCTCGTCAATGCTCCCTTCTGCACAAAAATTCACGGCACTGATTTTAGCATCGTCTTTATAGTGCATTTTGGCTATATCTTGCGAAATTTCAGGTGAATCATAGATAAAAAATTCTTCTTTGCTCTCATTTTCTTTCGCAAAAGAGTCATACACAAACTGCTCTATGATCTCCAAGTTTTTTCCAAAACGATCTTCGGCTTCAAAATGCTGTTGATTCCATTCACGGCAAAGTACAAAATAGAGCGAATAAAACTCTCTAAGATTTTCAAGGGGAATTTCCTTGAGCTTATGTTTTTGTGCCCCTTCTTGGATTAAGCCATACGCATGTTTAAGATTAGAATAAATGTAAACCGTGAGTTTTGCAACGGCTAAGTTATGTACTTTTGCAACATCTGGATTGGATAAATAGCGAGCCAATCTTGTATCTTCCATAATAAATTGTTCAAAGGGTAAAACAACATCATCTACCAATGCTTCAAGCTTTTTAATGCTAATTCCCATATTCAGCCTTTTTATATGTAAATTAAGCGCAAATTGTAGCATAGTTTGCAAAACATAAAACGCTTTTTTACGTTTACATGTAAAATATAATACGTATGTTTTAAGTAAAATTGAAGTAGCATAATCATGACTCATCCTAAAGGAGTTGTTATGAAACATCAACCACTTTCACACCAAGAACTTCAAAAAATTCATGCTTATTGGCGTGCCGCTAATTATCTTTCCGTTGGGCAGATTTATTTGCTTGATAACCCCCTTTTGAAAGAACCTTTGAGTTTAAAGCATATTAAACCTCGCCTTTTAGGACATTGGGGTACAACACCAGGGCTTAATTTTATCTATGCGCACATGAACCGTGTTATCATTCAAGATGATCTCAATATGTTCTTTATCGCAGGACCTGGACATGGAGGACCCGCTGTCGTTGCCAATACATATTTAGAAGGAACATACAGCGAAATTTATCCTGATATTTCACAAGATGAGAAGGGACTTCAAAAGCTCTTTAAACAGTTCTCTTTTCCAGGCGGCATTCCTAGCCACGCCGCACCTGAAACACCGGGTTCTATTCATGAAGGAGGTGAACTGGGTTATGCCCTCTCCCATGCGTATGGTGCAGTCTTTGATAATCCTGATTTGATTGCGTGTTGCGTAGTAGGCGATGGTGAGGCCGAAACAGGCCCACTGGCTACCGCATGGCATTCCAATAAATTTTTAAACCCCAAACGTGATGGGGTAGTGCTTCCTATCTTGCATCTTAATGGCTACAAAATCGCCAATCCAACGGTATTGGCGCGTATTTCACACGATGAACTTGAAAAACTCTTCATCGGATATGGTTATGAGCCTTATTTTGTTGAAGGCGATGAGCCAATGGCAATGCATCAAAAAATGGCTGAAACGATGGATAGCATCATCTCCAAAATTAAAACGATTTGGCATGAATCCAGAGTCAACGGAAGTACAGAGCGTCCTTCTTGGCCAATGATTATTCTACGAAGTCCCAAAGGCTGGAGCGGTCCTAAAGAGGTCGATGGGCTCAAAACAGAAGGCTCATGGCGTTCACACCAAGTGCCGCTCTCAGCACTTGATCAAAAACCTGAACACATCACCATTCTTGAAAACTGGATGAAAAGCTATCAACCCGAAGAGCTTTTTGATAAAAAGGGCAAACTTATCCCTAAACTCGCTTCGCTCGCACCCAAAGGCACGAAACGTATGGGAGCAAACCCTCACACCAACGGTGGAGCGCTCCTTCAACCTTTGCATTTACCTGATTTTAAAACTTATGCAGTAGACGTTCAGCATCATGGAAAAACGAGTGCCGAATCTACCCGTATTTTAGGCAATTTTTTACGAGATGTCATGCGCCAGAACATGCACAACTTTCGTGTATTTGGCCCTGATGAAACGGCGTCCAATCGTCTAGGAGCTCTTTTTGAAGTGACGAATCGCGTCTGGATGGCAGAGCACTACGAAACCGATGACCATCTCACTCAAGATGGTAGAGTGATGGAAATACTCTCTGAACATACTTGCCAAGGCTGGCTTGAGGGATATCTCCTAACGGGAAGACATGGCTTTTTCTCCTGTTATGAAGCCTTTATCCACATCATCGACTCCATGTTTAATCAACATGCCAAATGGCTGAAGGTCACCAGTCGTGAAATACCATGGCGTAAACCCATTGCATCACTCAACTATCTTTTAACCTCACATGTTTGGAGACAAGACCACAACGGTTTTTCGCACCAAGACCCCGGATTTATTGATGTTGTTGTCAATAAAAAGGCTCATATTGTCAATGTCTATTTTCCCCCTGATGCTAACACCCTTTTGTGGGTTGGAGCGCACTGCCTTAAAAGTCTCAATGCCATTAATGTCATCGTTGCAGGCAAACAGCCTGAACTTCAGTGGCTTGGTATGGAAGCAGCAATCGAACATTGCGAAAAAGGAATTGGTATTTGGGAATGGGCAAGTAATGATGAAGGATGCGAGCCTGATGTGGTGATGGCATGTTGTGGTGATGTTCCCACGCTAGAGTCCTTAGCGGCAGTGAGTATTCTCAATGATGTCGTACCAAAACTTAAAATTCGTTTTATCAACGTTGTTGATTTAATGACACTTGAACCTCACGAAGAGCATCAACATGGTTTAAGTCATGAAGCCTTTAATTGTCTCTTCCCAAAAGATACACCGGTTATTTTTGCCTATCATGGCTACCCATGGTTAATTCACCGTTTGGCATATCGAAGAGCCAATCATGATCATTTACATGTAAGAGGGTATAAAGAAGAAGGAACGACTACCACACCCTTTGATATGGTCGTTTTAAACGATATGGACCGATTTCATTTAGTCATGGATGTGATGGATCGCGTGCCTAAAATGAAGCCTTTTGCCGAGGTAATTAAAACAAAAATGCGTGCTAAACTGTGTGAGCATAAAACCTACATTGAGCTGTATGGGCAAGATATGCCAGAGATTTTAAACTGGAAGTGGGCGAGGGAGCGCTAAAGCACTTCACGCGCCATTTTTTGCATCACGCGTGCGCTTACATGTAACGCTTCAAGCTCTTCTGGAAGCAGTTTGTAATGAAGAATTTTAGTTGCCCCTTCGCGGGTAACGACGACGGGGACATTAAGAACAACATCGCTCAATCCATATTCGCCATCAAGATAAACCCCTAGAGGGAGGACAGAGTGCTCATCATTCGCAATGGCACGGATGATGCGAAAAACACTGGCCGCAATACTATGATTCGTATTGCCCTTTTTGTAAAAAATTTCAAATCCTGCATGAATGACATCTTGATAGATCTGTGCTTTATCTAACAACGGCAAGCCATTGAGTTCACAAAAGGTGTCAACATCCAGACCACAAATATTGCAAATACTCCATGGAAGCGTACTTCCTTTGCCATGTTCACCCAAAACATAGCCATTAATATTCTTAGGATCAATGCCTACTTTCTGGCTGACAATTTTCATAAAACGCGCGGTATCCACCAAAGTGCCTGCACTGATAAGACGTTCCCGTGGATAAAGTCCCTCTTTAAAGGCGATGTGAGTAAGAATATCTACGGGATTGGTCACCATAAGTAAAATGGCATTGGGGGCATAGGTATGTAATTCATGAACGATGGTTTTGATCAATGTGGCATTTTCGTCTAGAAGTTCATCTCTGGTTTGATTGCCTTTGAGGGTTGCTCCAGCGGTAATGACGATCACATCACATCCCGTACAATCGGTGTAATCGCCATGATGCAAGTGGGTATTTCGTGCGTAGGTAAAAGATGCAACATAGGAAAAATCTTCTATTTCTGCCCATGCTTTGTCTTTATTGCGATTCACTAAAACGATCTCACTCATATTGCCCAACGTCAAAAGATAGCTGACCAATTCAACACCAACACCACCCGCTCCGATAATTCCTACACGCATACATTTCCTTTGAAATAATGCGAAATTATAACATCCTTTACAAAAGTGGCTATGTTAAAAAATAAGCATTTCAACGTATCCAAGCTTTTGGCAATCAAAATTCCTTTATTTCATAAAAAAATTCAAAAGCATATAGATCGCTGAGCCAAGAACTGCTGTAACGGGTAACGTAAAAATCCATGAAAGAACAATCATTTTCACCGTGCTTCTTTGGATACCACCATCAGGTTCTGCGACCATTGAACCCGTTACGGCACTGGAGAGAATATGTGTGGTGCTCACAGGAGCATGTACAAAGTTTGCCAATAAAATGGTGATCATTGTTGTCAATTGAGAAATCGTTCCCTGCATATAATTAATCGGTTTAGCACCAATTTTTTCACCAATAGTTTCAACAATTCTTTTATATCCTATCATCGTACCAATACCAATCGCAAGAGCAACAGCCATAATGACCCACGTAGGGGCATACTCTATGGGAGAAACAAGTGCTTTTCTCTGCGTAGCAATGTAGTCTGACTTGTCTTTGTCCCCAATAAGGTATATCTTCTCCGCTTGAGCAAAGAAATTATCGGAACATAAAATCGTAGTACGAACACTCCAGATATCTTCTGCTATAAGGTCTTCGTAGGATTTTAAATTATCGAGCTTTTGAGCAACCAAAGATGCCGATGTACCGACTTGATCAACGTTACACTCTGCAATGGTATTTTTTGTTTTAAGGGCACTCGTAAGCCTTTTTTCACTTACCATTTGAACCAATGTTTCGTTATTATCGGCATAAAACCTCGCTAAATTGTTGGCGGCGTCTTTTGTTTGAGTTATTTTATACTGATGTGAGTTCATATTGAGGGCATAATAATTAGGTAAGATACCAATGAGAATAATCATAATAAGACCAATGCCCTTTTGACCATCATTCGAGCCATGCGCAAAACTAACCCCTGCACCTGTGGCAATAATACCCATACGTGCCCAAAAATTAGGGTGTTTACGTTTTTCTTCTTGTGTCGGTGATTTAAATAATTTGGGACTATCGATATATTTTCGAGCTAACCGCATCATAAAAAATGCAACACCAAAGCCGATGACAGGAGAAATGGCTAAGCCTGCAAGCACACCATAAACGACTTTCCAGTTAACACTTTGGGAAATATCAAACCCATTCAAAACGCCAAACGTTGCACTGACGCCAATGATAGAGCCAATGAGTGAATGCGAGCTTGAAACTGGAAGGGCAAAATACCATGTCCCTAAATTCCATATGACCGCAGAAATAAGAAGTGCGTAGACCATTGCTAGGGAAGCATTTTTGTTGGTTGCAACCATAATATCCACAGGAAGCAGATGAACAATAGCATAGGCAACGCCAATTCCACCCATTAAAACACCTAAAAAATTCATGACACCTGACATAATAACCGAGTCACGTGCCTTCATAGAATGCGTATAAATAATCATCGCAACGGCATTGGCAGTATCGTGAAAACCATTAATCATTTCATAAAAGAGAGCAATTCCTAGCGATAAAAGAAGTAAAGCAATTGTAAGATTATCAACATTTGTTAAAGCGTCCCAAAGTACAGACATAGATTATCATCCTAATTTTTAGTAATGTTACTTTACCAAATCAATATGGTTTTTTTGCTTTAATAGAAAGATGATTCTTTAAGTGCTGCACTATTTCGGGGTTAATTTAGTATTCTAAAATTACTCCAAGGCTCTACAATTAGAGCCTACAATTATTTTTTATCGACTTTCGTAGCAATGCTATCTCCAAATACTTGGAGAATTTGCACTAAAATAATAAGAATGACAACGGTAATAATCATTACGTTCGTTTCATAACGATAATATCCAAAACGAATTGCAAGATCGCCCACGCCTCCACCACCCACAATACCTGCCATGGCAGAGTATCCTACAAGGCTGATGCCTGTGACTGTGAGTCCCCTAATAAGCCCAGGAAGTGCTTCAGGGAGCAAAACATTTTTAATAATTTGGAACGGTGTTGCACCATAAGCAGTAGCCGCCTCAATAACGCCTTTATCAACTTCACACAATGATACTTGCACCAATCTCGCATAAAAAGCAATCGCTGCAACGGAAAGTGAAAAAGAAGCAGCAATGGGGCCTATGGTTGAGCCAATGAGCATTTGTGTCAAAGGAAGAAGTAAAACCAACAATATAACATAGGGAGTTGAACGCACAACATTGATGAGCAAACCACTGAATAGATTGAGAAATTTATTTTCCCAAAAAAGCCCTTTGTCAGTTATGAAAAGAAAAAGCCCCAGAGGAATACCTAAAATAATGGAGAAGAAAAAAGAGATACCCACCATTTGTAATGTTTCCCAAAATGCTTTTAAAAGATCGGGCAAAAGTTCAATAAAACTATCCATGAAATACCTCCACTGATGCAGTGCGTTCTTTAAGATAACTTATAATTTGTTCAATCTGAGCACTACTTGCATTAATATTTAAAAGAAGTACACCCAGAGGTTTTTCATCAATATACTCAATTTTTCCATGTAATACATTAATGTCTACTCCAAAAGTACGAATCGCGTCACTTAATATGGGTTCTTCTGCTCTATCTCCATTATAAACAACTTTAATGAGACGCCCTTGCACATCTTGCAAAATACGAGAGGGTAACTCAAGATTAAGCGTATGTGCGACTAATTTTTGTGTAAAAGGGTGTTTTGGAAGAGAGAAAATATCGTAAACACTACCTGTTTCAACCACGACACCTTTATCCATCACGGCAACTTTGTTACAAATTTTTTTAATCACATCCATCTCATGAGTAATCAGAATGGTCGTAATGCCTAATTTTTTGTTGATCTCTTTAAGAAGATCTAAAATTGCATTGGTTGTCTCAAGATCAAGCGCAGAGGTAGGTTCATCACATAAAAGAATTCTAGGGTTATTTGCAAGAGACCGAGCAATACCAACACGTTGTTTTTGCCCGCCTGAAAGGGTGGAAGGATAAACATGCATTTTGTCCGATAACCCGACAAGCTCTAAAAGTGCAGGAACCCTTTGTAAAATCGCCTCTTTAGAAGCTCCTGCAATAACCATAGGAAAAGCGACATTGTCAAAAACAGTTTTTGTATGAATGAGATTAAAATGCTGAAAAATCATCCCAATAGTATGACGGATGGTTCTAAGTTTTAATCCTGTATATTCTGTAATATCTTCTCCCGCAATCCATATCTTTCCTGAGGTTGGTTTTTGAAGAAGGTTAATAGTACGAATAAGGGTACTTTTACCAGCACCACTCGTGCCCACAATACCAAATATTTCACCCTCTTGAATCTGCAAATTAATAGCATCAACGGCTTTAAAAGAGGCTTCTTTAGTTTGAAACGTAACCGTTACATTTTCGATATTTACCATAATGACCTAATCTCCAATAATCTATCCATACGGTATGCAACAAACATACCGTACTTCACACTCTATTTTGTTTTTGCTTTTAACCACGCAGGTTTTTGAAAATCTTTGAAGATTTTAGCAGGATCACTCATAATATTTGCAAAGGCCTCTGATTCAACCACTTCTTTGATATCTTTCACATATTGTGCATCTAAATCATCGGTTCTGACCGCAATGATGTTGATATAGTCTTCAGGAATAATTTCTCGATCAATCGCAGTTGGATAAATACCTGAAGAAATCGCATAATTTCCAGAAGCAACAGCAATGTCTACACTGTCCAGTGTGCGAGGAATTTGAGCTGCCTCAAGCGGATGAATTTTAAGTTTTTTTGGATTTTCCACAATGTCTTTCTCTGAAGCTTTCGTTGCATCAATCTCTGGTTTAATTTTAATAAGGCCTACTGATTGTAAATAACGAAGTGCTCTTGCTAGATTTGTGGGGTCATTGGCAAGGGTAAGGGAAGAGCCCTCTTTAATTTCCGCAATCGATTTATATTTTTTAGAGTAAATACCAACGCCTGCCGTTGGAACGCTGATCAGTGCGGAGAGTTTAAGACCTTTGTCCGCTGCAAACTTTTTCAAATACATGGGGTGTTGAAAGAGATTCGCATCAATTGATTTATTGGCAAGGGCAAGATTGGGTTGTACATAATCACTGAATTCTTTAATCTCTATGGTATACCCTTTTTGTGCAAGACTAGGTGCAATCGCTTGTTTAAAAAGATCACCGTAAGGGCCTGGTGATATACCAATAATTAAATGTTTATTCTCTGCAAATGCATTTGCCGTAAAAATGAACAGTACTATAACCAAAATGGATAATTTGGATTTCCATTGTTTCAATGCCATTTTTTCTCCTTGAACTGTATAATGGTTATTAATTTATGGAAGTGTAACGCAAATGGTATTTAATGTCAAGTAATTTAATATTTTTACTAATGATTAATTTTTAGTTAAAAAATTTCTACTTAAATAATGGCAATAGTATACTGTATGTTAAGCTATTGATGTACCAATTTAACCAAAAAGTACAAAAGATTGTTAGATTGATTATAATGTATCCAAGGACTTGAAAATTTATTTTTGATGATTTTTTTGAAGGGATTTATAAAAAGAGTGGCTCCGAATGCTGGATTTAAACAACACTATAAGAACCCTTTATTTAAGGGATTTGATAAAACTACTTCCTTCTAAATTACTACTATAATTACTACTACAAAACATGACTGTTTAGAAAAGACAATAACTCTTCTCGGCTAATTATAGTGGTTTTTGGAGATGGTTTCAAGGTTTTGATTTTATTATTTTTTATATGGAGCCATAGAGTTGACAATCCAATACAAAGAAACTGTGCTGCTTCTTTTGGGCGAAAAAATTCTTTTTCCATTTGATTTTTCATAAAACACTCTTTTGATTATTTTGAATAAATGCTTGTTCAAAAACAGCACTTCTAACGCTATATAAATATTCCCAAATTTTAAAACTCTCAGTTGAATCACAAAGCCTCTTTGTTTGAAGATTATAGATATAACCATTTTTTAAACAAAAGCCCTGATGAGTACAAAGAAAATTTTCACCATCTAATTGTTTTAATTTAAATTCATAACTAGGAAAAGAATTGAGTAACTTTTTTTTGAAAGATTTAAAATCTATCCTCTCTATTTCATTTGCAGGGAAGAAGGAGAGAGAGGATTCTATATTTTTCTCTAATTCTATATCTAGCTCTATTGGATTTTTTTTTGACATTTTTTGACAATGTCCAATTTCTGTTTTTTTCTGTCGCTCTATCCTCTTATAACTAGCCCACTTTGATTCACTGCCTATCATATTTTGAGTTTCTACCATGAATAGTGTGCCATCATCCCATTTTTCCATCAATTCAAATTTCAAAAATATGTCAACAGATACTTTGACAGTATCGATATTTGTATTTGTCACATTTGCAAGCATCTCTGCACTATATGGTATAGTATTTCTAAAAAAGAGTTCTCCATTATTTTCTATACTTTTTAAAAGAAGTTTCATATAAAAAATTATGTAGTCTTTTCCATTTGGCATGGCTTCAATAAGCTTGATTTCTTCTCGATCAAAAAAATCATTTTTTAATTTTAACCAAAAGTATTTTTTCATCATCACAGTGATTGCACTCCATAATCATACATAATATGTTATATATGACATATTATACAACTTGAATTTTATATATTGCTTAAAATATGTTACAATTAACTTATTATGTTGCATAAAACATATTTAAAGGAATTACCATATGTTTTTTAAAGAATTTAGAGATAAACTTGGAATTTCACAAAAAGAAGCTTTTGAAAAATTAGAAATTCAACAAGCGACATTGGCAAAATACGAATCTCAGTCCATTTCCCCATCTTCATCAGTAATTAAAAAGTATTGTGAAACGCTTAACGCAAATCCAACTTTTCTTTTTTTTGGTCAAGAACCTCACTTATTATCTGCCACTCCTCAGGTTTCCATTGAAACTGGTTATCTTTTAAATGATTTATCTTCATTGTTTTCTCAAGATGAATTAGCACAAAAATTACGTGAAATTCTAATAGAAGCCCTTCTCAAAAGAGTAAAAGGTATTATTAAAGAAGGTACTTTTGTCAAACTATTAGATGCTTTTTCCTTAGGTAGTCATGTAAGGCAGCGACCATTTCTTTTTTTATATTATGTTTTTCAAATAATATCAGTTGCCAAAAATCAACCTAACACTACTATCCAAAATGCAAAACAATTTATTATTGAGACTATCCAGAATTTCAAAACATTTTCTTGGAAAAATCAACCAGCATTTACAGAAAAAATTAAACAAGATATTACAGAACTTATTGATAGTGATTTTACAGAAAGTGAATGTCAACTATTAATTGAACAAACAGATACTGTCCTAATTTTGCTTGAAAGGACTATGAGTCCGATGGTTATTAAAGCTCATCGAGGAGTTTTTCAGTCATAGTATATGATCATATTTTAACGATTTTTTCTTCTGCTCTAAAATCCTTGCTTCTTGAGCATGTCAACAAACGATTGCATACTAGACTCTATTTTGGTGATAGCAGCATCATTGGATACGGGAACAAGTTGTGCCATACCGTGAACAAAATTGAGTTTGAAAATTTGTCTGGATATTTTGTGAATAACCATATCATCATATTCTTCATAAAAATCATAAGAGGCTCTAAATTCATCGGACATAACCGTTAAGACTTTATCATTACGCATGGTTCTCCTTTTTATTTAGCTTATTTTTAACATATTCGCTCAAGCTCTTGATAGTGCCATATCCCAAATGTTTTTTTGAAATATTCGTGAGACTGACGCCTAAGTCATAAAGCTCTTTGATTTTGGATTGATCTTTATCGTAGATACTCTCTTGAATCGTACCTTTTGGCTTACCCAGTTTGATTCCTTTGGCTTTTCGAGCTTGCAATGCCTCTTTGGTACGTTGGCTAATCAAATCTCTCTCTAGTTGGGCAAAAGAGGAGAAGATATTGATTTGAAAGTCGGTAAATGGGTTTTGGGTATCCGGTTCGATCATAAGATGTTCTTTGATGATATGAATATTGACTTTCTTTGCAATAAGCTGATTCACAATCGTGACGACATTGACCACGCTACGACCAATCCTACTTAACTCTGAGACGATTAAATGATCATGTGGTTGTAGGGTTGATAATAGTTCATCGATCTTTCGATCTTCTTCACTCTTTTTGCTGCTCATTTTTACTTCAACAAATGAAACTGTGCCTAAGCCTTTTTGATTAACATACGCAAGAATAGCATGGTGTTGATTCTGGAAATCTTGCTTGTCTGTACTGACACGAATATAACCTATTGCATGAGCCATTTTTAGCCTTTTACCTCTTTTGGTTATTATACTAAAAAATATCTCAAATATTTACTTTTTATATATACTATTTAACGTAAATATATAAACTAACTAAACGAACAATATATAGTAAAAATTTTTAGTATTGAGTAAATGATTATAGGTGTAAAATATTTTATTTGTTAAAGAATTTTATTTTTGGGAATAAAATGCCTATATTATATATAGTTACGTAGGGATGTTTTACTATTTGGGAATAAAATGCACATATCCTCTAAAGAGGTAGCATCTAAAATCATTTTTGGGAATAAAACCCCTATATTATGAACGACAGTGAATAGTGCTGTATAAAGGCTTTAAAATCCCCTCTGAAAAAATTAACTGCAATGCTTGAAATCTTCTATGAATATTTTGTTACAAAAATGGCATATATATAGTATGTTATGATAAAAAAAGTTTTGTTACGAAAATAGCCTATACCTCTTATAGAGGTAGAAAAAATAATCTGAAAAATTCTATTTTTTGTTACAAAAATGGCTTATATATGAACGATAGTGAATAGTGATGTACCAAACACTTTGGAGTGATAACAAAGGTACAAACTAAAGATGACTAGCAAATCGTTGAAATATTTTTATTTTAGGAGGAATTTTTTCAAAAGAAGCTTTAGCAGAGATTTACCATACTTCTTCTTTTGAGTTATTTCGTAGCGTGTTGATTGCCTTTATAATATGGGCTGTATGTGGAATAGCCAGACTCATAACGAAGTTTAGCAATCGCTAGAGCAGCTACAATAAGAGATAATGTGCCAAATATGATATTAAACCATGTCATCGTTAATCCTTCCATGTTTTTGTTTTATGCTTTAGAAATTATAGAACAAATTGTTCTAAATCACCAAAGGGAAATGTCTTATTCCCCTTTTTTGTATTCCAGTTGTTTATCGGTATGAATCAATATAAAGCTCTGTGCTGGAGTAGTTTTGTTTTTACATGTAAAGGTCTCTTGATTCATAAAAACATTGATCGTTGTTGGATTCATAGTCTCTAAACGCATAAAAAGATATTCATCCATCGTAATAGGTTTAAATTGTGTTAAGGCATTCGAAACAAAGAGTTCACCGCCATGATAGGTGCAGTACTTCTGAGCTCCGGTAATACGTTCGTATCTCCAAGGAAAAACAGAGCTATTTTTCTCCAAGTCGAGTAAATGTCAAACGAACTGCTAAACTGGTCAGTAGAAAATGTAATTTGAGAGTTGCATTTTGATTTAAAACCTTAAAGAACCAAGTTAAATTGGTTAAACTCCATTTTCAATTTTTTGGAAAGGAGTTGAATGTTAAAAAAAGGTGAAATTAAAATGATAAAGAAGTTTTTAGCTGAAGGGTTTAGTAAAAGTGCCATTGCTAGAAAGTTAGGTATTTCAAGAGAAACTGTAAGGCGCTATGCCAATCTTCCAGATGATTATATTCCCCATATCAATAGACCTCCTGTGATTAACAGTGTTGATCCTTATTTGCCACATATCGCCAAGATGTTAGAGACGGCAGAGCAGCAGAAAAGTGAAATACCCTTAACCGTCATTTATGAAGAGATTAAGAAGCTTGGATATGATGGAAGTCTAAGGTGGCTTCAACAAGTCATACTAAGATATGAGCTTAGAGCTCGAGCCAAATTAGATGAGCCTATTATACGCTTTGAAACCAAACCAGCCCAGCAGATGCAAGTTGACTGGGTAGAGTTTCCCAAGGATAATTTATCCGCCTTTGTAGCGACGATGGGTTACTCTAGAGCATCTTATGTGGAATACGTTAATAATGAGAAGATTGAGACCTTGATAGGGTGCCATATGAACGCTTTTGCCTACTTTGGTGGTGTTCCAAAAGAGTGTTTATATGACAATATGAAAACTGTCATATTGTCACGAAATGACTATGGTAAAGGTGATCATAGATTCAATCCCTTGTTTGCTGACTTTGCCAAACACTGTGGATTTAGTATCAAAGTATGCAAACCCTATCGCGCTAAAACCAAAGGAAAAGTTGAGAGATTTAACCATTATCTGCGGTATAACTTTCATAATGGATTACGAGTGAGACTCTCTATGAAACATTACACATTAACGCTTGATAATGCAAATGCGGAAGTTCTAAAATGGTTGGACAATACCGCCAATAAACGCATCCACCAAACGACATTACAGATGCCATTTGAGTTGTTAGCACAGGAGCAGTTACAGCTACTTCCTGTGCCTAAAGCCTATCAAGGAATCCACCCTAAAGCTTTGATTGAAAGTGTAGCTAAAAATATTCCCCAATCAATTCTCACAAAGACTTGGAAAAATTATATATCCCCAATAGAGACATTCAATGTTACGATGAGTTTATACCCATGGTTGCAAACATCATCCTTCCTGTTGGATTTTATGGTGGTGCATTATGGAGTTAGATACCTCTATCGATGAGTTATGTAAAGAACTCAAGCTCTCTATCATAGGCGAAAAATATCATGATATTGCCAGTATGGCAGCTAAAGAGAATTGGCAATATACACAGTTCTTGGAGGAGGTATTACGAGTGGAAGTAGATAATAGACTAGGTCTAAAAATATGTTGACCAAACTCGCAGGATTCCCAGTTATTAAGACATTAGAGCAGTTTGATTACACTTTCTCCGTTGGCGTGAACCGTAAACAGATTGAAGAACTCTCAAGCCTAATATTTGTTAAAAAGTATGAGAACATCATCCTCTTAGGTGAAAGTGGTGTGGGTAAAACACATCTTGCTATTGCGCTAGCACTCAAAGCGGTGCAACATCGCTATAAAGTAAGATTTACCACCATAAGTGAGCTTTTAAGTAATGCAAATAGAGCCAAAAAAGAGAAAAAATATGATAGCTTCTTGAAATCTATCGCCTCTCCATCGGTACTTGTCATTGATGAGATTGGATATTTCAATATGAGCAAAGAAGAAGCCAATCACTTTTTTCAAATTATTTCTAAACGCTATGAAAAAAGCTCTACCATTTTTACTTCAAATCTTGTATTTAGTAAATGGGTTCAAGTCTTTGCAGGAGATAAAATCGTTACAACCGCTATATTAGATCGAGTGTTACATCACTCACATATCATCAATATTCAAGGAGATAGCTACCGACTTAAAGAGAAGAAACAAACAGGAGTTTTACACTCAGAAATCTATAAGTTTGAAGCTAAATCTTCAAACATAGAAGGTCAAAATCAAGAGGTGGTTTAAGTTTCAATTCGCAACTTTTTTACACTATAAACTGACCAGTTCTGCGCTTCGCTTGACAGCAAAGATAGAAACCCGTAAACATGATGTCAGTTATAACCTTGAGCACCTTTACAAAATCGCTCAAGAGTTTGGGTTGGAAGTTAGGGATTTGATACCTCAAATGAAGAAAACTACAAAATAATATTTGTTGAGTATATTAAATTTTCTAAAACATTATGGTCTTTAAATCATAATTAGTTTGTCTGATTTTTCATCATACCTGTAGTGTATGATTTCACCACTAATAATAAGTTCTATTGCTTTTTCAATAATATCGAGCGACACCACAAACCACTCTCTTGGAGTATATCGTTTACTAGCATCTCCAAAAATATCAATATTTAGACATACTTTGCCAAAAAATTTATGAATAAGTTGTTCAAATTTTTGCGTGTTCATGTTATAGGTCTCATAAACACTGACAATTTTAACGGGAGCCATCAAATATGTCGGCTCATTAACGGCATTTTTAATTCTTTCTGTAACTTCAGTTGTTGAATAACCCACTTTGTATAAGTTTTTGATAGATGCAATTTTGGTATCTGAACTTAAAGATTCCAAAATATAAATATAACCCGTTTTATTATCTTCTTCTGAAATTTGAGATAATTTATCTAGCACTCTATCATCTTGTAGACTTACGAAATATCCATCCTCATACAAACCCTTTCCAAAAGATCTCAAAAGCATATTTGACTCAGTTCCATTTTCAAAGATAATTCTTGTTCTGGAATCTAGCTTATTAAATTTATCTTTTTTGGGATCATCAATTTTTTCTAAATAAGCCAATACCCCTTTTAAAATAAAAAAACTACCTTCTTCAAAAAACTTTTCATTAAATTTAGATAATTTCCTTGTGCCTTTTTTTAGATCTTGATGTACTTCTTTAAAAAGAGGCTCATATTTATCAAATTTTTTACATGGTTTTCTTTGTGCAACGAAATCTGTCTGCTCACGTTCTTTTGGAATATGCTTCAAAGTAAATATATCATTCTCATTTGCATCGCCAAGCAATCCAAACGCATCGTTATTTATAATATCATCAATGGAATTAATCTCAATCTCTTGCAGGATATTCAATCGGTCATAAGGCTTAAGAGCCTTTATCTTTTCAGGGTTTTCACGTATGCCTTGCAATCTCGAATACAAAGTACGCTCCTGAATATTAGCCGATTTTTGAGGCTCATGTCCATTTTGTTCAACAAAAGTGCTAATCTCTTCAAAACTTGATATCAGCCTATCATCCTCATTTAAAGCTTTTGTTATGGCTTTCGGCTCATTCAAAAGCCCTAGTGGGTCATTGGCTAAAATATCATCTAATGAAAATTCAACCATTGACTTTCTCACGTCGAAGCTTATTGAGGTAAATGAGTGCTTCTGCCATTCTTTTTTCTGTAAAATCTCTGCTGTTCAAATCAGGCATTCTTCCATGCTCGCTTTTAAATACAGGAATTTTTTTATAAAGTATGACAGCTTCTTCCGGTGTCATTTCTATTCTTGTTGCCTCAATGCTCTCTTGAATCAATTTTAGCACATGCGTCGTCACTGATTTTGATAAGATTTCAAAAGCCCTTTGAAATGGATTGATCTGATCTATCAAATCAATATTAAGTTCATCTATATTGACAAATTTGTCTGCCATTTTTATAAATTTTTTATCACCGCTTTCTATGATATGCCCATTTTTAACGACACTATCAACAACGACATGCTGCCTTAGCTCTTCCACTTCATTATCATTCAAATCAGGATATTTAACCTTGATAATTTTGGGGATCAAAACTCGATTGATCACTTCTGCATCAAGATTTCCCGGAATGGCTTTTATCATCACTTCATCTTGCAAGATAGCAGCTTTTAAATCATTCAAATCTGATTCGATGATGTCTTCCACTCTTTTGCTTGTTGGTTTTTTAAAACCTCTAATTTTGAGTTCACCTTTCTGATTAGGTTCATCATCGCCATCAAATCGTGGTTTAAATTTAAAATTTGGTGCTAAAACTTGTTCCATCAATAATGATGCTGTAATGGCTTTGAGCATATTATTGACGCTAAGTTTTACTTCAGAGTCCTGCGCATCAGGCTGGGCTATAAGATTTGTAAACTGTGCATGAGCTTTATTATTGCTATCTCTTGTTGCTCTTCCAATGATTTGAATGATCTCTGTTAAAGAACTTCTATAACCAACAGTCAAAGCATGCTCGCAATAAGGCCAATCAAAACCCTCTTTTGCCATACCAAGGGCTATAATCAAATCCATATCATCAACATTTTTGATGTTGCGTAGGTATGTTACGACTTTCTCTCTTGCTTTTGGTTCATCATTGACTAAATCAGCTACCTTAAGAAGCTTACCATCATCTTTTCGTTTAACGATGATAATCCCCTCCTCGGTAATCTGCTCCACTGTTCCGATAGTATCTAAAATAGTATCTACCTCTTTGTGTTTATCTTTTGTAGATTCACCAGAATTGACATTTGGAATGTGTAAAATTGTTTTTTTATTGGTATCTAAAATTTCGTGTATAGCACTTGTATAACGCCCTTGATAAAAGTGATACCCAATACCCAATGATTTTAAATATTCATAACCATTTAATTGTTCATAGTAGTTATAAGTCACTTTTGAAAATTGGCTTTCATCTTCGGGCATCAGAACCGGTACGCTATCGCCTCTGAAATACGAACCTGTCATAGCAACAATATGTGCTTTAGAATTTTGCATAACAGAGCGAATAAGTTCTCCTAACTGGTTTTCTCCATCAGCTGAGACATGGTGAAACTCATCAATCGCTAGTACACAATTATCAAATTTTGCATCATCTAGCTCTTTAAAAGCAAACCTAAGTGTTGCATGGGTGCAAATCAGAATTTTTTCATCACTACTCATAAACTTTTTAAATGCTTCTACTTTACTCTTTTCTCCTCCGGGAGTACAAAGATTATACAGAGGGTTTGGTTCCCATGAAGCAAAAAAACCGTTTGATTTTAAATCAGTCTTTTCAAAAGAACCGCCGATAGATCGCTCAGGTACAGCAACAATGACTTTGGCAATATTTTGATGGTAAAGTTTGTCTAACGCGATGAACATCAAAGCTCTTGATTTTCCAGATGCAGGGGGAGCTTTAAGGAGGAGGTACTGCTCGTTTCGAGCTTCATAAGCTTTGGCTTGCATATCTCTCATGCCAAAATTATTTGTTTTTTTGCTCTCACCTGTTTGCCCATAAGTTACATCTATGATATTTGTCATTCATCCCTCTCTAATTCAAAAAATTGGCTTGAACTTTAACTATAAAATTCTCTTAGTAAAATTTAGGATCCTAACTTTAACTATAAAATTCTCTTAGTAAAATTTATGACTTTAATTTTTACTATATATTGTCAAATACCTATCAAATACAAATAGTTTGTTTCTCTCATACCCTGTAATTTCTTTTAAAATACCCTTGGCCTCAAACTCTTTGACTAAAGTATTTGCCGTAGGTTTGCTAATCTCCAAAGGCTCTATGATTTCACTAATTGAGATAATAGGTCTTTGATATAAAAATTCTATTAACTTGCTCGCGTTGTGTGCCTTTTTACCAAATCCTACTATAAGTGCATCCATCTCTTGTTTGAGAGTCAGAATATTTTGAAACGTTTGTACGCCATTATTGGCAGTCACAATCACTGCTTCAAGAAAAAACTTTATCCAATGAATCAAATCATTATCTGTTCTTACTTTTGTCAGTGCTTCATAGTAAGCTGATTTATTTTTTTCGATAAAATCAGAGAGATACAAAGATGGTTTTCTAAGTAATCCTTTACTCACTAAATACAGTGTTATGAGTAATCTGCCAATACGCCCATTTCCATCCAAAAATGGGTGGATCGTCTCAAACTGATAGTGAGCAATTGCTATTTTTATAAGATGTGGCACAAATATCTCTTCGTTGTGCAAAAATTTCTCCAAATCACTCATGAGTTCCCCAACTTCATTGTGATGAGGGGGAATATAATAAGCTGTTGCCAAACTAGCACCGCCTATCCAGTTTTGAGATCTTCTAAATTCACCCGGTTGTTTTGCTTCACCTCTTACGCTATTGAGCAAAATTGCATGAATGTTTTTGATAAGACGATTTGAGATAGGTAAAGTTTCAAGCTCTTTGATAGCACTATTCATAGCATCAATATAGTTTCGTACCTCTTGCCAGTCATCTCTTTTTTCAGGATTGATCTGCTCTTTTGCAATAAGCACTTCATCCATTTCTGTTTTTGTGCCCTCTATCTTACTTGATGTATTCGCTTCTTTTGTGATATGCATCTGTATAAACATATCTACATTGGGTACGATCCTCGTAAAAGCGTTAAGTTCCCCAAGTGCTCTAGTTGCATTTTCAAGCATAGTGTTGATTTGAGGGTCATCCCATGTAAAAGTATGATTGATAAATTCTGGCAAAAAACTTTTATATTGATACTCTTGTCTCAGCGTACCTGATTTAAAATCTTTTATGTTCATATTAACCTCCCCAAAATTTCCAAAGCTTCTATCTCAACTTTGAAAAAGCGAACCACTTTTTGCCAAAATCTTTTAAATTCAGTCGAAGTTGTCGCAAAATTTGCAATAACTGAAACCTTTTCAAGTTCACCATCATCAAAAACATTACCGATATGCTTTCCTATAGTTTTTACATCTCTTCCAAAAAGCTCTGCCAAACCTCTATATAACATCACTTGAAACCTACAGATAATGTGTATTTTACTTGAAAGGATGTCGATAGTTGTGTTTTTCATTTTTATCTTACCTCTGAAATAAATCATCAATTTTAGTATCATTCTCTATATTCGCATCAATTGCAGAATCTCGCTTCTCTCCATCTTCAATCATTGAATATTTTTGAGTTTCAAATTTTTCTTTAAACAGTTTAGAACCAAGCTCATCTACAATATTCTCAATACTTGCATTCTGCAAACTTTCCTTCAAAGCATTAGTTCTTTTCTTGTCAAAGTATAAATTATCATGATTGAGTCCAAGATTACTAACTAGCTCTTGGAAAAGATCATCAGTTTGATTTTTTATATCATCTCTAATTATATTTTCTATTTTTTTGATACTATTTTCTTTTAAAGAAACTGATTCAATATTGGATACTATGTACTTTTCTAACTTATTTTGTAAAATCTCAAGGAGATGTTTAGATTTTAAATCTAATAAAGATTGATTGTTTTCAATAAAATATATTAACTCCCTCATATCACTTTGGTATTCGCCATCGATAGATTCAATAATTTTATAAAACAAATCAACAGAAATTTCAATATTTTTTTTATAATCAGGATAAGAAATCGTTTGTATCAATAACAATACATTACTGCTTTCAATATTTTCTTTTTTCATACTTATTATTTTCATAATACTATGTATCTTATTTTCAAAATTTAATTTTTCATTTTCTGTTAATGTTCCTTCTTCAAATTCATTATAAATCATATGAATTAATTTAACTAAAAAGTCTATATTTGTATTTTCACTATAGTCGATAGAACCTAAAATCTCTTTATATAATGCATGTTTCATATAATCTTTGAAATATAGGCTAACCATTGTTGCTAGTGCTTTAAAGGTTTGAAGAGACTTGAAAATATCAATCAAAACTTTTTGATTATTCTTATATTTATTTAAGATATAATCAGCAATTGAAGGATTAAAAAGATTATATTCAATTATTTGTATTGCTTCATCTTTATTATGAATGAAAGGTATATACTCTCGTCCTTCAATATAAAATTTAAAATTTCTATTTAAAAAATATTTGACAACTTCTTTGACGACACTGTCAAAATCTTTTGATGTGTGAGAATTGTTAGTTAATCCTGCCAATTCAACATATCTGTTATAAGAATTTCTAAGTTTATCTTCCTCTATTCTATTACCATTAAAAACAGTTAGTATGACTATTATACGATTAAATTCATCACTATCTTTATCAAAAGCTTTCTGCCATACATCTTGTGGATTATTCAACTTATCAACTACATAGTCCCAATAATTTTTGGCTTCGATTTGCCCTAGTTGTATCTTTTTAATATCAGTAATAAAATCTATCAAACGAGGGTTAAAATTTTTATGCTTGATGATTTCTTTGTATCTTTTATTCACATAAATCTCATCAATAAATTCTTCATTCAAATCACTATTCCAAATATGATTGTAAAGGATATGTGCTTTATCAATATCTTTTAAAGATTCAATTTTTATGATGAACTCTTCATTTTCTATATTTTTACTTTTAAAAGTATCACTAAGTGCCAAGCCTTGATTAAAAATATTTGTTCGACTAGTAAGAATAAATCGTTTTGTTTTATCTTTTTTTATTCTATCCATAAATTTAACGATATGAGAATCTTTTTTATCTTCTATTGCGTTTAGATAGTTTGCACCTAAAAAATCATCAAAATAAAATAGTTGCTTTTCATCCTTTTTAAAAATGCTTTCTGCTTCATTGATAGAGTTTTCTATATCATAAAATTTAAAATTTTGTTCGATGTACCACAAAGCCAAATGTTCCGCTAATGTAGTCTTACCGATTCCTGGTTCACCTGCAATAATAATTATATGAGACTCTTCAAGTTTATCTATAGCTTTTTGATGATTTTCAGTTACAGCATAGTATTTTGATTTTTCTTTTATATGTTCAAGTAAAAACTCGCTTCTACTTTCAATAGCATTATTAATGATTCTATCCAATACAACGGTACTACTAAGCCAAAGTTTATAGTATTTTTTTTCAATATCTGGATGATTCCCAAGTATTTGATTTAAATCTTCTCGCCCATAAATATCATTGTCATTTTTTATGTATGGGTCAAAAAGCTCTTTGATTGTTTTTTTGTTTTCAGCAGATAATGGTAACGATGTTACAAAAATATAGTTTGATGCATTTAGATTTTTAACTTTTTCAATCTCATTGATGCCTTTATCATTTTTCTTGTTTAATGAAGTTATCAATCCACTAAAACCAGTTTTTAAATAATGCTTACATTGAACTATTTCCTGTAAACCATTATCATGATAAAACCTTCCATCAATTCCACCATCTTTTCCAGCTTTAAATCGCTCAAATCTTTTATCTCTATCTTTTGAAATTAAATCTACAGATAAATTTTCAAACTCTTTATCATTTAATGTTGAGAAGTCATAATCAATCATTTTCAACATCCATCATCTTATTATAATGTTTAATATTGCCAGATTCTTCAAATATTGTTTTAAATGCTTCTTTAAACAAACTCACATCAATCTCTTTTACATCAGAAATATTTATTTGATCTGAATGAGACTCTCTATTAATGTATCTTAAAAATGCACCATATTTTATAGAATCAAGTTTGCTTACTGATTTATCCATCTTTTCATTATCAATAAATCCAAAAAAATTCTCAAGTATATTTCGCATAGCATTTGCCAAAATATTGTCATGAGCATTTCCGCTTTCATGATCTTTTAAAATCTGCCAATAAGCCTGATAATCATTTTGTATCTCGTTTTTATCCATTGCTAATATCAACGATGATTTATCTGCTGTTCTTATAATTCTAAATAACTTAATTTCATTTGCTTTTTTGTATTGAAAATAATGAACAAGCTCATGAAAAAAATACATGCTATGTGTTAAGACAAAAGTTTGCAAATAATTTGCACTCTCAAAAAATTCTTTTTTGATTAGTTGAGCAATATTAAAAATATAGTTATGAGATAAGCTAGATATAGGGTCATCTATTACAATTATTTTATTTTGAATCTCTTCTGTTTCATTCTCTTTACCTTTGCAAAGTTCCACAAAGTAAAGAAAACTTATAATCATTTTTTCGCCTTCACTTAACGATTTAAACTCTGGCTTACTTTCATTCTCTCTTACAATTCTGTAAAACTTATCTTCAAAAGGCTTTATCTCAAAACCATGCAGTCCTAGCAACGCTAATTGATAATTAATTGATTCTATAGCTTTTTCAATATTGATTGTTTTGTCTTGATTTTCCTTGATAATATCTCTTTGGGTTTTTATATCATCTTGGGTTTTTTGAAGTACTATATTTATTTTTGCTTCTTCTTTTTCCAAATCTTTCAAATCATTTACATAAGCTGAAATATATACATCATATTCCCATCGCATTATTTCCCAAAACTCTTTTTTAATGCTGTCTTTTACCGTTTTTTTATTTTTTATTTTTTGATTGTGTTCTGTAATTTCTTGATTGATTTTTTCTACGAGTTCATTAAAATCTTTCAATGCTTGGCTAGAACTTTGAAGAGTCACTTTATTGCTTGGAAGTTTTATTTTATTTTCGATAGTAGTTATGTTTTTGGATAAAACTGTAAGTAATTTTGTGTGTAAGCTTTCAAGTTCTATTTTTACGGCATTTGCATAATCATTAACTAAAAATGAATCTATAGCTGACATAGTATTTTTTATTGTCTGATATTGAGATTTTAATCCTTTTAGTAAATCAATCTTATCCTCGTAAGTTTTATCAAAATAATTTTTTATCTCATCAGCTAAATTCTTTGTAACTGTTTTTTGTTGACAAAATGGGCAATTTACAGTTTCGTTTATCTCATTCGGTAAATAACCTAGACCCAGTTTCACCCAATCAGAATTTTGAAATGTTCCTATTAAATTTGCAACTGTACTATTTTTATTTCCTACAATAACTTCATCAAAAATACTGTTGTTTTCAATTTCAATTACACCATTTAAAACAATTTTCTGGAGAGTATCTAAATTGATAGCATCATCACCTTCAATTTTTGAAATCTCCTTTTTTAAATCATCTGTTATTTTTGCAGGTTTAATCAAGGGCTTTGCTAATGATTTAATATGATTAAATAGTACATCTTTACTACCCTTAACACCTTCTAGGCAGTAATCTAAGATTCTATCCCCGCCACTAAAAGTTGTTTTAATGTTCCATATTTTTTCAGTGGATTCTGACAATTTCTTTTTTTTCTTGCCATTAGCTCCATTTATTTCATCCAATTCCGTCTTTTTTGCTTTTTCTTGAGTTTCTAATTTTTCAATTTCAGCTTTTGCATTTTTTACATTTTCTTCAGCTATAACATTTGGCTCTGATATTGTAAAGACACCTTTTAAATCATCTTTTTCATAAAAATTTTCATCAATAAACTCCTGATTATATACAAGTATTTTTGCTGTTTCTCCACCAGAGATTGAACAATCACTAAATTTACTATTGTTTTTATCTTTTAAAAAATTTGAAAAAGTTGTTTTTCCCGTTCCGTTCAGTCCATAGACAAGGTTTATTTTTTTATCTGTATTGAGTGTTCTTTCATGCGTATAACTAGCAACACTTTTTAATTTTATGGAAGTAATCATTTTTTCTTCCTCTCTATGCTCACCATCTCTTCATACATTTTAAAGAGGTATTCGAGTCTTTCTTCATCGCTTTCAAATGGTTTGGGGCGATAGCATTGTTCTATGGCTTTATCTAAGGCGTGGTGGGCTTTTCGTAAGCCTTCTGGCATTTTGTCGGGGTCGTAGAGCTGGGCTAGGGTTTTTTGGCTGTGTTTTTCTCGCTCATCGAGTACGCCAAATACAAGCTCGGTAATTTCATTTTTTTGTTTTTGTGAGATATTTGGGAATGGGAAATTGTTATAAACTAAGTTTACGGAGTATCTTATTCTTGACTCAAGTTTACCAGAAACAACTTTTGTCCATAGATTATGAAGCTTAGAGCTAAGTACACCAAATATAAATATACTTGAATCATAAATAACAAAAAGTCCATTACTAATGATCGTACCTTCTTTTTCAAAACCGACAGGCAAATAATCTCGATTTTCAGAACTTGTGAATGGTAAAATCATAGAAATTTCTTCTTTATATTTTCTATAAAAAAATCTATGAGGAGTTGCGGCTGCTTTTTTTGCATCTCTTCCTGCACTTAATCTATAATCTTTACATTTTTCTATTCTTTCTTTTATTTTTGTTATTTTATTCGCTTCTTCAACTTGACTATCTTCGATCCATAGACAATATCTTGTTAATCCGTTCAAGAAATCATTTCCACCAATATATTTTTTTATAAATTTTTCTGAATTACTATCCGCTTGAATAAATTCACATCTTTCCTCTGGACTTAATATCAAAAAACCTCCATCTATACTACTGCTGCCCAAAGCCATTTCTGGAAAATTTGAGATAGGTGTATTTCGTTGTTTTATATAAATATTACTGCCTTCTAATAAATATGGATTAATGTTATATACCACCTTTTTTATCATATTTTGATACAAATATTTTTTATTATCTGATTTATTTCTAATGCCAATGATAACTACGGTTACTCCAGCATTATCTTTTGCATTGTTTTGCCATTTAAAAGATTGGTGTGCAAACGAAATTTCTTGCTCGCTATCAAATATATATGGCCATATTAGAGATACTTGTTCTCCTTGTGATATTGAATTTGTTGAAACAAAAGAATATTTTGAATTAATCTTATAAATAAAATCTGTAGCTTTTTTAAACCAACAGCTTATATAATCCAGTCTTTTAACATTTCCAAGTTCACTAAAAACCAATTCCATTTCTTCTTTTTGTTTATTATCCCAATTTCTAAAACCCAAATACGGCGGATTTCCCAAAATATATATCTCATCTCCCCCATTTTTCGGGCAAACTTCTTCCCAATTCAATCTCGTGGCATTACCGTGAACGATATTGCCTCCATCTTGAAGCGGTAAGCTAGGACTTGTTCGTCCAAATGCTTTGTAAAACTCTAAGTTCATTTGATGCTCTGCTAGCCAAAGGGAAAGAAGTGCAACTTCATGGGCGAAGTCGTCTAGTTCTATGCCGTAAAATTGGGTTAGTTTTATCTCGCTAAAGACAAAACTCCGCTCACGACTAAGGCTATCTATGCGTTGCAAGATACTCATCTCAAGTTCTCTTAGTTTCTTATAGGCGATGATGAGAAAGTTGCCACTTCCACACGCTGGGTCAAAGATTTTGAGTTTTGAGAGCCTTACACGTAAAGCTTTGAGTTTAGTTTTGCTTTCATAGCTTTTTTCAAATTCGACATAGAGTTCATCTAAAAATAGAGGTTCGATGACTTTCATGATGTTGGGTACAGAGGTGTAGTGCATGCCCATTCCACCACGATGCTCTGGTGTTACGACTGCTTGTATCATACTTCCGAAGATGTCTGGGTTTATCTGTGACCATTTTAACTGTCCGATTTCTAGCATGAGGGAGCGTGAACGAGTTGTGAAAGTTGGAAGCTTTACATGTAAAGCAAAAAGTCCGCCATTGACATAAGGAAATGCGTTTAGGTATGCGGGTGTGTTTGGCTCTCTTTTCGTATTTGGCGTGTTGAAAATGGTAAAAAGTCTTTGCAAGTAAGCATCCAAATCGCTCCCGTCTATTTGCGTGTGCGATGAGAGTGAAGAGGTGAAGAGATTGTCAGGAAAGATGTTGGTATCTTCAGCAAAGTAGCAAAATAGTAACCTTGTGAGAAAGACATTCAGTGCGTGTATCTCTTCTTTGGTTTTAAATTCATTGTTTTTTTGGAGCTCGTCATAGAGTTTTGCCATCTTGAGCGATGCTTTTACATCGGCAGGATTTTCGTCGGCAAAGGTCGCCTTTTCCATCCCCGCGAGAGGCAAGAAAAAATCGTAATGATTGATAATGTTTAAGAGTTCAATATCGAGGCTATCTTCTGTCTTAACATCATAGGCAAGTAGTGTTTCATAGTCTGTTACAAGAACAAATCTTGATGAGTGTTTAAGAACTTCTTTTGAAGATTTAAGTTCATCTATCGTGGCATGTAGTTCATTATCTGTCACTTTGAAAAAAAGCTTTTTTCTCATAACAAGTTCACCATGTGATGTAAGCTTGTCGTGATCGCTTCCTTGCAGTCGTTTGATGGTTGATTTTGGAATACCGTATGCTAAGAGTAGCTCGAAGATGAAGTTTTCTTTGTCAAAATTCGCTACTAGATTATGAAGATTATTTTCTATTTCTACGACAGTCATTGAACATATGCCTTGTGTTAATACTTTGTGAGAAAATTATATGTTTATTTTATCCAAATCAAAATAAGAGTTATAAGATATATCATAAATTATCTCTTTATACAAATTTTTTCGGATTAATGAGATAACCAAAATATATAAGATAATTCCTATTTTAGGACTTTGGGGAAATCATCAATTCACCAAATGGACTGGATAAGTCAATCAATTCTTGCTATTTTTCAAATCATCCAAATAATTTGCGTACCATTGCATCAATTGCATTCTCTCGGGTATATATTTAGCACCATTATATACGTCACGTTCTTTATTTTTATCTTTGTGCGATAAACATGCTTCAATAACAAGAGAATCAAATTGATGCTCCCTTAAGTTGCTGTGGCACGTTGTGCTGAAAATATGGCGAAAACCGTGTCCGGTTTGTTCATCCTTAAAGCCTAAAATTGACAAGGCCTTGTTGATAGAATTATCCGATAACGGAGTATCCGATTTTCGAGGGCTTTGAAAAATATATTTACTGTTTTTTGTGTAAGGGTATAGTTCTTCTAAGATTCTTAATGTTTGGGATGAAAGGGGTACGATATGATCCTTTCTCATTTTCATACGCTCTTTTCCGATAGACCAAATCTTTTTTTCAAAGTCGATTTCATTCCATGTTGCCGCTCTTGCTTCGGTTGGACGTAAAGCAACTAATGGCAATAATCTCAAAAGCTGTCTAACAACATATTCACCAGAATATGAATCAATTGCAATTAAAAGCTCTTTTAATCTTTTCGGGTCTGTAATGTGTGCAAATCTTTCATTCTCATATTTGGTTAAAAATTTACCAGCTGTCATAGAAGATATAACGCTAAACTCAATAACCCCTAAATCTTCTGCGTACTCAAAAATATTTTTAGCATAGCCTAAACAACGACTAGCTACTTCAGGACTACGTAAATCTGCAATTTTTAAAGCACTTGCAACGTCTTGCTTTTTGATTTCACGAATATCCATATCACCCAAAATCGGATAAAGATTCTTTTCAACCCTCTGCTCAACACCCTCAAAAGTCTTTTCTGCTAATTCCCTCTTTTTCTTTTCAAGCCATTCTTTTGCAATAGCTTTAAAGGTATTAACCGTAGCTAGTTTCTTCTCAAGTTTCGCTTTTCGCTTTTGATCAACAGGGTTAATGCCATCAGCTTTAAGTCTAATTGCATCTTGATGTAAAATTCTTGCTCTTTCAAGGCTGATCTCAGGATATTTTCCAATCGAATAGACATACTTGTTGTTCTCAAAAGAGTAGTTGTAACGCCAAAGTTTACTACCATTGGGTTTCACGAGAAGATATAAACCTTCTCCATCTGTCAGTCTGTAATCTTGTGCTAAAGGCTTGGCATTACGTACTTGCAAGTCTTTCAGGAGTTTTGATGCCATAGTAGTCATTCTCCTTAGAAAAGTAGAAATTATCAAAAATTACTACCAATATTACTACTTTGACTCTTAGTTTGGGTTAAATTGTGTTGTATTGTATTAGATGAATATCTGCGAAAGAATGCCGATTTTATAGGGATTTTTAGACTATTTTGGAGGATGTTAGATAAAAGAGTGGCTCCGAATGCTGGATTCGAACCAGCGACCAAGTGATTAACAGTCACCTACTCTACCGCTGAGCTAATTCGGAACACTTTGAATGAGGTCGAAATTATAGTCAAAAAAAAAATTATTGTCAAGACTTATTTAAAAATAATTATTCAAGAAAAATTTGTTGTACTAATCTTAAAAAAAACATAATCAAACCACCCTTTTATAGATTTATTCAAGTAACAGTAAGAAAAAACGTAGTAGCATTAAATGAAACACTACAATTCAAGGAGTCAAGATGAATAGAATACTCACTACATTAGCGCTTATGGGAACGCTAAGTATCTCTCTGTTTGCAGCGGAGTTTATTACAATTGGTACAGGTGGCGTTACTGGAACATACTATCCAACAGGCGGTGCTATTTGCCAGATGGTCAATAAAAATAAAAAAGAGACGAATATTCGCTGCTCAGTAGAATCTACCGGTGGCTCCGTTTATAATGTTAATACCATCAAAGCTGGCGAACTTGATTTTGGTATTGCTCAAAGCGATACAGCTTACCAAGCGTATAAAGGCGAAGGTAAATTTGAAGGTGCTGCTGCTGTGCCAGAACTTCGCAGTGCCATTGCGATTTACCCAGAACTTCTTGCCCTTGTTGTCAGCCAAAAATCGGGGATTAAGACGATGGCAGACCTTAAAGGTAAAAGACTGAATTTAGACTCTCCAGGTTCAGGAACCAATATGACGGTTGATGTTGTTTTTGAAGCACTTGGTATTAAACGTTCAGACTTAGCGCTTGTCAATGAACTCAAGTCAACAGAAGGTCCAACAATGCTCCAAGACAATCATATTGATGGTTACTTCTTTGTAGCAGGTCATCCAACAGCAAACATTAAAGATGCAGCGAGTTCTGTGGACATCAACATTGTTCCTATTGAAGGTCCTGCGATTGATGCGTTGGTTAAAAAATATCCTTATTATGCTAAAGGTACTATCTCAGGTACATACTACAAAGGTGTGCCAAATGATGTTCCAAGTATTGGTGTTAAAGCGGTTCTTGTGACCAGTAGCAAAGTTAAAGATGAAGTAGTTTACCAAGTAGTAAAAACGATTCTTGACAACTTCGATAAATTTAAAGAACTTCACCCTTCTTACAAAACAATTACCAAAGAAAGCTTGCTCGAAGGCTTAAGTGTGCCACAACATCCAGGTGCAATGAGAGCATTTAAAGAGGCTGGACTACTTAAATAAAATAAATTTCTTACATGTAAGGCTTTTTGAAAGAGAAGTCTTACAGATTGACATAAAGGTTTATGCGTGAAAACACTCGAAGAAAGACTGGATGACGAAAAACTCATCAGCGAATTTGAAGGACATAGAGATTTTGAAAAAGGGAGTTGGCATTACTGGCTTATAGCTGCTATTGCTTTTTCATGGTCTTTATTCCAACTTTATATGGTCATTGAACCAGGTAATAGCGCTCATGCGAGAGCTATTCACTTAGCCTTTGGCCTTGCTCTCGCATTTTCAATGCATGCTATGTCTAAAAGCCCTAAACTTCAGTTAACCATTACATGGTATGACTTTGGTATTATGATTGTAGGTATTACTGCTGTTTTATACCAATGGTATGCCTATAAAGACCTTGCTATGCGCTCAGGTGCATGGACACAAACCGATATTATCGTTGGTGTTACAACCATTTTGGTTGTTCTTGAAGCCTCACGAAGAGTCATGGGACTCCCATTGATGGTTGTGGCAATGGTCTTTTTAGCCTATGACTACTTTGGCCCTTATTTACCGGATATGATTGCCCATAAAGGGGCGAGTCTTAATAAAATTGTCGGACAAATGGTTCTCACAACCGAAGGTATTTTTGGTGTACCACTGGGGGTAAGTGCAAGTTTTGTCTTTTTATTTGTTCTTTTTGGCGCACTTTTGGATCGAGCAGGTGCGGGTGAATACTTCATCAAACTTGCCTACACTATTTTGGGACGTTACGATGGAGGTCCTGCCAAAGCTGCCGTTGCCGCTTCAGGTATGTTTGGTATGATCTCAGGTTCATCCATCGCAAATACGGTCACCGTGGGTACTTTTACCATTCCATTGATGAAACGCCTTGGCTTTAGTTCTCACAAAGCTGCCGCTGTTGAGACAGCTGCTTCAGTCAATGGTCAGCTGATGCCTCCAATTATGGGTGCTGCCGCATTTATTATGGCAGAATTTTTGGGTCTGGATTATACTGACATCGTTTTTGCAGCTTTTATTCCTGCCTTTACGTGTTACATTGCTCTTTTTTACATTGTTCACTTAGAAGCGAAGAAAAATGGTCTTAAAGGTGAAGACCCCAATATACTTGGTCGTGTCTGGCCTATCTTTATTCACGGAATTCACTACCTTATTCCTATTTTCTTCTTAATCTATACCCTTGTGGTACTGAGACAATCTGCACAAAGTGCCGCTTTTAGCGCCATTATGTTTTTGATGATCATCATGCTTGTGCAAAAGCCACTCAAAGCCTTGATCCATCAAGAGAAAGTAACCTTATCGCTCTTTGTAGAAGGGCTGGCAGATATTGGACATGGTATGGTCAATGGTGGCAAAAATATGGTTTCGGTTGCGATTGCAACTGCTGTTGCGGGTATCATTGTAGGCTCCGTTACCCTAACAGGTATTGGACTCGTACTTGCCGAAGTAATTGATAACTTAGCCAATGGCTATATTTTAGGTGTTCTTTTCTTAACAGCGTTTGTCTCTTTGGTTTTGGGTATGGGACTTCCAACCACCGCGAACTATATTGTTATGGCCGCTTTAACCGCACCGATTATCATGGATCTTGCAGGAAGCAATGGATATCTTATTCCTGCCCTTGCCGCACATATGTTCGTTTTCTATTTTGGTATTTTAGCGGATGACACACCTCCGGTTGGTATGGCAGCGTATGCCGCAGCAGCTGTTGCGAAGAGTGATCCTATTATTACAGGAATTCAAGCCTTTATTTATGACATTAGAACTGGTATCTTGCCGTTTATGTTCTTCTTTAATAATGAGCTACTGTTAATTGGTGGTGTTGATGCGAATGATCCCAATGATCCTTCGAAATGGATTTGGATTACCAATCCGTTTGAAATAGCGCTTATTTTTGGTGGAGCCATCTTTGGTATGTTTGCCTTTACATCGGCAACACAAAGTTTTATCTTAACCAAGATTAACAATATTGAGAGAATTTTATTGATTGTCGTCATTCCATTTTTAATGCTCCCAAAACTTATGGCAGCAAAATTGGGACTTCCGAGCTATTATTTTGCGTATGTAATCGGTTTTACACTCTATGGTTTAATCTACTTTGGACAAAGAGTCAAATACAAAAAACAGCAATTAGCGCTTGCTTAATAGCATAGTGGGCATTTTGCCCACTATGTTACTTTATAAAAATTCACCCCTGCAATATTTTTTACATGTAAAGCATTTTTTTCAACTAAATAGTTGAGATTTTGAAGGCTTTGTTCATCAAAACAGAGCGCTATATCTTCAAAGCTTTGAGGCCTACGTTTAAGAAGTTCGTAAATCTCTTCTTCACTAAAATAACGTTTTTGTGAGATATAATTTTTCTTATACGCAATGTTTACATGTAAATCTTCCAAAAGATTTGAAAGCTCGACTAAACGCTCGATGCTTACACCTTTGACCTCATAAGCAGGCGGTCGGTCAATGGTACTTACATCAATGCGATCCGGATTGATGTCATGCAATACCGCATTTAAAGCACGAAATTCCTCTTCGGTGTCATTCAGCCCTTCTACCACCAAAATTTCAATGACTAAAGTACCTTGATAGCGTGCTCGAAACTGTTGCATGCCTTCAATAATCTGCTCAATTTCAATTCCTTTGTGCGCACGATCAAGCTTCTTAAAGCATTTCGGGCTGACACAATCCAAAGAGAGCTTGACAATATCAATTTTAGAAAGTGTTGTTTGAATCGCCTCATCATAAATCGTAGAACCATTGGAGAGAATCAGCAGTTTTGGGCGATTTTCTATTTTAAGAATTGCACTCACCAGTGCGTCAAGTTCAGGGTAAAGGGTGGGCTCACCATTGGCAGTGAGGGTGATGACATCAAGATTCTGATGCTTAGAGAGTGCCGTTTTAAGTGCATCTAACACTTCGAGGAAGGAAGGTGCATCTTTCGCCTTATCGACTGTTTTAGCTCCCTTAAGCTCACAATAGAGGCAATCAAAATTACATTGTTTGATGGAGGGGCTAAGATCGATGCCAAGTGACTGTCCAAAACGCCTTGACGTAATGGGTCCAAATATAATCTGGCTGATGGGAAATCCTTTACATGTAAAGAAGTTTGCCCTTATATAAAGGGCAAACGGTTAGATCTTTGTACGAGTTTGTACCTGTTTAATGAAGTATTGAGCGTGCTCAACAGGAATGTCTGGCAAAATGCCGTGTCCTAAATTAAAGATATGTCTCTCATTTTTCATCACATTCACAATATGCTCAATCCCTTCATCAATCGCCTCTTTATTGTAAAGACGTGTCGGTTCCATATTGCCTTGAAGGACATATTTGCCTCCTAGTTTTGCTTTCGCAAGCTCAATCGGCGTTGACCAATCCACACCAAAAACATCAAATTCACCATCGATTTTATCAAGATAGCCACTAATGCCTTTAGGGAATAAAATGACGGGAACATGTGGGTATTTTAATTTCAGATACGCACTAATCTCTTTCATATACGACCAGCTAAATTCAAAATACGCGCTCTCTTCCAAAGCAGCTGCCCATGAATCAAAGATCATCACGACATTCGCACCACTTTGAATCTGACGTTCCATATACCCTTTAAGCACTTCCGTCACTTTTTTCAAAAGGGCGTGCATAAACTGCGGGTTAGAGTAAATCAACTTTTTAACAAGTGCGTACGTTTTCGTGCCTTGTCCTTCGATCATATAGGTTGCAAGTGTCCAAGGCGCACCACAAAAACCGATCAACGCTTTATCCGCAGCGAGTTTACCGCGAATCAGTTTGATTGTTTCATAAACATATTCCAAACCATCAATCGCTTTTTCAACACTGAGCTTATCCAAATCCGCTTGATTTTTAATAGGATGCGAAAAGACAGGACCTTCGCCTTTTAAAAACTGAAGTTCCATGCCCATTTCTAAAGGAACCACTAAAATATCGCTAAATAAAATTGCAGCATCCACACCCAAGATATCTACGGGTTGCAATGTTACAGCACATGCTTTTTCAGGGTCTTTGCAGAGAGATAAAAAATCCCCTGCTTTGGCTCTGACTTCCATATACTCAGGCAAATAACGCCCTGCTTGACGCATCATCCATACCGGTGTATAAGGCGTTTTTTTACCGAAACATGCATCAACAAAAATCATTCGTGGTTTCCCCCATTTTTATGTAAAAAATAAAGCCCTAAAGAAAGAGCCAAAATAGAGAATGAAAGATAGAGCATCTCTAAAGCGCCCTTGTATTCAGCATGAAGTACACGTTGAAAAAAGCTTACAATCAATACCATCACAATAACTTTTGCGATTTTATCTTTCAGCTCATCTAAAGAGCTCACATACAAAATTTTATCGCCACCCGTACCTTTAGCCACATCAATTTCAGAAATAAAAAGCTCATAAATACCAAATCCAAAGATCAGCAGAACAACGGCGATCAGATAAAGATCAATTGCACCAATAATATCTGCAACAATATCTGCATGAAAATTTTCAGGATGAAAATTTGTGAAAAAATACTGATAGGTCAATACCAAAACATGGTAGAGATCGGCACTGGCTAAAAAGAAAAGCGCAAAAGCGGCTAAAATACTAAAGATGACCGCTAAGAGGGTCATCAGCCGTGTCGACCACAACCCTCGCTCAAATAATTTTTCTAGCATTAAGCCTCTTCTCTTTTGATCCATTTTTGTGCAATTCTCACCGCATTGGTCGCAGCACCAACACGAATTTGATCAGCAACACACCAAAGATGGAGTATATTATCGCGGTTGATATCTTTACGAATTCTTCCCACATAGGTGTCATTGGTATCAGTCGAGATAATCGGCATTGGGTACTCTTTTTTAGCTGGATTATCAAGAACCACAACATTTTCTGCATTTTTAAGTGCTTCAACTGCTTTTTCTAAATTGACATCTTTTTCAAAATGAATCGTAATCGCTTCAGAGTGACTTCTCATAACAGGAACCCTAACGCATGTTGCGCTGATTTCCATTTTTTTACCTAAGATTTTTTGAGTCTCATTGACCATTTTCATCTCTTCTTTGGTATAGTCATTATCCATGAAAACATCAATATGAGGAATAACATTGAGAGCAATTTGGTGTGAAAATGTTTTTGGCTCACACTGATCGAGTTTAAATGCAAAAAAGTCTTGCATCTGATTGACCAGTTCTTCCATACCACTTTTTCCTGCGCCACTCACCGCTTGATAGGTTGCAACATCCACACGGGTAATATTAAAGATATCATCGAGTGGTTTTAACACTTGCACCATTTGAATCGTCGAACAGTTTGGATTGGCAATAATCCCTCGATTTTGCCATTGATCAATGTCATCAGGATTGCATTCAGGAACAACTAAAGGAACATCTGGATCCATTCTAAAATGACTTGTATTATCAATCACAACAGCACCTGCTTCTGCGGCAAAGGGAGCATAGTGTGCGGAAATATCGCCACCAGCACTAAAAAATGCGATCTCGACATCATTCTCTTCAAACGCTTTTTCAGTGAGTTCAAGGACTTTATAGATTTTGCCTTTGAATTCAACTTCAAGACCTGCACTTTTACTACTTGCTAAAGGGATCAGGTTATTGACAGGAAAGTCAACCTCTTCTAAAACTCTACACAGCTCTTCGCCAACGGCACCCGTAGCACCAACGATTGCTACATTGTACTTTTTCATTTCTCTTACCTTGATTTTTATGTGAGACTTTTTTAATAACCCAATGGTGCTGGTATTAAGTTATCAAAAAAGTCTATTGTTATGTCTACTACGAACTAAACCAGTTACGACTCTCTAAGAAAAGGTCTTCTTTGCTAATCGCTTCCGTATCACTTAAGATCACTGCACGCTCTACCACAGAGATCAACTCACGAATATTACCAGGCCATCGATACGTCATTAATGACTCAATTGCTTCTTCTGAAAAATAGCGTTTTTGCAAACCATATTTCTTTGTAACACGCTCTAAAATTACCTCACAAATCGGTAAAATTTCCTCTTTACGTTGTCGAAGCGGTGCTATTTCAATAGGGATCGTATTGAGCCTATAGTAAAGGTCTTCCCTAAAGTGACCTTCCTTGATGCTTCTTTTAATATCGGCATTTGTTGCGGAAACAATACGAACATCGATTGTTAACTCTTTTGTTCCACCCACACGCACCATCACGCGTTCTTGAATGACTCTTAAAAGCTTGGCTTGAAGTGTCATTGGCATTTCGCCAATTTCATCTAAAAAAAGTGTTCCGCCATTGGCAACTTCAAAATAGCCTTTTTTCTCCGCGATAGCATCGGTAAATGCGCCTTTTTCATAACCAAAAAGCTCACTTTCCAAAAGGTTTTCTGGAATAGCCGCCATATTGATCGCTACAAAAGGATTTTTAGCGCGCGGAGAGTTTTTATGCACGTAGTTGGCAAAAAGCTCTTTACCCACACCACTTTCTCCTAAAAGAAGCACACTCACATCTGTTTTTGCTGCTTTTCTTGCAATCGTTAATGCTTTTTCAAGCTCGGGTGAAGTGGCTATAAAATCGCCATTTTCCTCTTTAGCACTATCGATCTTTTCAAAACTCTCTTTTACTTTGGTTCGTATTTTATCGTGTCGTTTAATGGCTTCAACGAGCGTTTCAATTTCAAAAGGTTTGGTCAAAAAATCTTTCACACCTAAACGAACAGACTCAATGGCACGACTGAGTGTTGCATTGCCTGTAATAACGATGATGTCATAAGCACCATCTAGTTTTTTAATGAACTCAATACCGTCCATCCCAGGCATATTAATATCCGTCACAATCAAATCGACACTGGAATCAATCTTTTTAAGTGCATCAAGTGCGCTTTTGTACGTAGAGATTTTAAATTCTTCATACTCCCCAAGTGCTATCTCAAGGGATTTTCTCATATTTATATCATCTTCTACAATTGCAACATGCATTTTGAATCAATCCTACCAAAAAAAGTTTTACCTAATGGCATTTATGGTAGCGAATTCATCTTTAAAATCTACTGTAAAGCGCACCGGCTCGATGACCAACTCTATCCTATCATTTCCATGTTTCAGATATTGATCATCCCAGGCAAGAAGATGTGAGGAAAGTTGATAGAAGCAGGGAAGAATATCATCAAAGTGTTTTCGCAAAAATTGCTCTTTAGGAAGGTTTTGCGTGTTGGATAGCACAATAGAGCATAACTTCTGTACTTTGCCCTCATAAGGGATCATTACAGGAGCAATGTTTTTTTGTTCATAAACGACAAGGCCATTTACAGTGACAATTTTGTATGAAAACCAAAAAAGATCACTGCAAAAAAGCGCTTGTGTCAGACCTATTAATAAGCAAAAAGTTCTTGCCACCTACGTGCACTCATAGTAACTTCCATACGGATACTGTACAAACCATCTTTAAAGGTTGCATCCGTAATCGCAGCATCTTTAATCAAAGCATTCACTTGTGCAGTAATACGAGAATCTTTCAACATTGCATCTCTAACGGTTTCAGTAGAATTGATTTTGACACCATAAAGTTTCTCTCCCAGTTGGCGATACCCATCGGTAATTGCAGCACGTTTTGCTAATGCAATTGCTTGTGCTGGAGAAACTGTATTTTGAGGTGCAATACCTTCACCATAAACGACAATTGATTTTTCATTACTAAAATCATACATAGCGTCTTTTGGATTTTTAGGTGGTTCATCCTTTTTTGCTGAGCACCCTGCAACCAATAAAATTAAACCCAAACTTGCCAAAAGTGTTACAAACCATCTATTCATAGGGACACCTTTAAATATTTTTTTATCTTTAAGCAACTACTATTCCAATTACTCTTCGCTTGGAGTTATATCAGAGATCAAGCTTCCTTCATTAGAACCCTCGTCTCCTTCTTCAAATTCACCTTCAAGCTCATCGATCTCTTCTTTTGGGCATCGCGCAATACTTGCAACAATATCAGTACCTTCAACTGAAACAACCTTAACACCACTGGTATTACGTCCTGCTTTTCGGATGGTTTCCATATCAACACGAATCATTTTACCATTGCTTGTCAGTGCCATAAGGTCTTTGTCTTCATCAACAATAACAACACCTACTAGATCGGCAGTTTTCGGTGTAAGTTTCATAGCAATCACACCTTTACCACCACGGCCTTGCAATCGATACTCTTCCGCCGTTGTACGTTTTCCGATACCTTTTTCAGTGACAGTTAAAAGCTCTTCTTGATCGTTATAAATTACTGCGGCACCTACAACTCGATCATTCTCTTCTTTAAAGCGAATGCCTGTGACCCCTCGTGCAGTTCTGCCGATCTCTCTTGCATCACTTACTTCAAATCGTATACACATACCTTTTTTAGTGACAATGAAAAGATTTTTCGTTTCTTGCGTTACGACTTTTGCGGTGACTAATTCATCGTCATCATCCAATGTAATCGCTCTAACGCCCACGGAGCGGATATTTTTAAATTCACTAAGGTTGGTACGTTTGATGACACCGTTTTTCGTGAAGAATGCCAATGATTTGGTTTCATCAAAATCGGTTGTTGGAATAATTGCCATAATTTTTTCATCCGCTTGTAACTGAATGAGGTTAACAACTGCTTTACCCTTAGCGGTTCTACTTCCTTCTGGAATTCGATAAACTTTGAGCCAGTAGAGTTGTCCACGGTCTGTCACAAACATCAACGTGTCATGGGTATCGGAAACAAAGAAGCTCTCGATAAAGTCATCATCGTATGTGGTTACTGCAATTTTACCTTTACCACCACGTTTTTGTTTCTCATACTGTTTCAATGGTACACGTTTGATATAACCACGATGTGTAATGGTTACAACCATAGACTCATTGGCGATCAAATCTTCAACGTCAATATCATCATAATCATCAACGATTTCTGTAATACGTTTTGATTTGAATTTGTCTTTAATTTCAATCAGTTCTTTTTTGATAAGATCATTTAACACAACTTCACTTTTAAGAATGTCTGTAAGATATTGGATCTCTTTAAGCAATTCTGCAAGCTCATTTTCAATTTTTTCTCTCTCAAGTCCTGTAAGGCGTTGGAGTCTCATGTCTAAAATAGCGCCCGCTTGAACTTCGCTGAGATTAAATCGTTCGATCAAGCCGTCTTTTGCACTCTTCGTATCGGCACTGCCTTTAATAAGTGCGATGATCTCATCAATGTTATCAAGTGCAATTGTTAAACCCTCTAAAATATGGGCTTTGGCTTTGGCTTTTTCAAGCTCAAAAATAGTACGGCGAATAATAACCGTTTTACGGTGGCGTAAAAAGAGGAGTAAAAGCTCAATCAACGTAAAGACTTTTGGCTCTTTGTTATGAATTGCAAGTAAAATAACACCAAAAGTCACTTCAAGATTGGTGGATTTATAAAGGTTATTGAGAACGATATCGCTCATCGCTTCACGTTTAAGCTCAATGACCAAACGAATACCATCTCTATCACTTTCATCTCTGATTTCACTGATACCTTCAATCATCTTGTCTTTAACAAGCGCTACAATTTGCTCAATCAAACGAACTTTATTGACTTGATATGGTAGCTCATCAATAACAATGATATCTTTATTGCCTTTTTTCTCAATATGCACTTTAGAACGTATTCTTACACGACCGCGTCCCGTTTTATACGCCTCAAGAATTCCTTTTTTACCAAAGATAATACCACTAGTTGGAAAATCAGGACCTTTGATAAACTCCATCACCTCATCTAAGGTTGCTTCTGGATTTTCAATCAAAAGAAGAAGTGCGTCTAAAAGCTCGTCTAAGCAGTGTGGTGGAATATTCGTTGCCATACCAACTGCAATACCGCTTGAGCCGTTAAGAAGTAAGTTAGGAACACGACTTGGCAATACGTCTGGTTCGATCATACTATCATCATAGTTTGGAACAAAATCAACAGTGTCTTTATCAAGATCGCGAAGAAGCTCTTCTGCCAGTGGTGTCATTCTCGCTTCCGTATAACGCATCGCTGCCGCACTATCGCCGTCTATTGAACCGAAGTTTCCTTGTCCATCAACAATCGGAATTCGCATTGAAAACGGCTGTGCCATACGAACAAGAGCGTCATAAACCGCTGTATCACCATGTGGATGGTATTTACCGATAACATCACCGACGATACGGGCTGATTTCTTGTACGGGCTGCGCGAAGAGATCGCAAGATCATTCATCGCATATAAAATTCTTCTGTGTACGGGTTTTAGTCCATCTCGTGCATCCGGAAGTGCACGCCCAATGATAACGCTCATCGAATAATCAAGATAACTGGTCTTTATCGACTCTTCAATACTTACTGTTTTGATGTCTTGGTTCGAATCAAAAATATTATCCATTCATTAGCCTTGCAATGTAAAATTGTTTCATTGTACTTTACTTTTCCTTTGGTTTCAATAGGGGTCAGGGCTAAACTTTTAACTTTTGAGAATTTTACTCACTCCTGCAACGCTTAGAGAAAGTTTTTTTGCAATATCTGTTTTGCTATATCCATCTTCATATGCATTTTTTATCGCTTCATTTCGTTGTTCTTTATTCTTTACATGTAAAAAGTAATTTGATAGTTCTTCTTTGTGTAAAAGTGCTATCTGACCATCTTCATGCTTATACTTTGTTTTGTGAAATGCGTCTATAGTTAAACGCTCCAAAGCACTTAGAGGAATACTTAAAAGATCAAACAACTCTTGTGTATTGTAATCTCGCAATACAAATGAATTTTGCAAGAAAGGTGGCACGGCATCTTTGAGCATGCTATACGTTGCGCAGTACATGTACTCGCCGATTATATTTGTCATTTTAGCTTTAAGCGGATTGGATTCGATGTATTTGAAAAGCGTGAAGAGGTATTTGTCATCTAAAACATACCATGACTTAAAGCGATCTTGCCATAAATGCCCTACTCTGCAATGGCGTTTATTGAAGTAACTTGCATACTGTGCGCCCAGTTGACGCATTCCTGAAGAGAGATTTTCCCGTGTATTTTGAACTAAAATGTGATAATGATTGTCCATTAGGCAAAAAGCATGGATATTGAATTTATACTCTCTCGCCATACTGGCCATCAGTTCTATAAACTTTGCTTTATCTATCTCGTCTATAAATACTGCACTTTTAGCAACTCCTCTGTTATAGACATGATGATAGCCTAAACTTTCAATGCGTAACCTTCGTGACATACTTACCATCTTTTTTTGCTAGAATTATAACATGGAATATTAAAAAGTTAAAAATTTAGCCCTGACCCCTTTTAAAGGAATTTTATGTTTACACGCTTTAATGAAACAGTTCTTAAAGTCATAATAATTGTAGCCATTATTGTGATGTTTATTACTCTTTATACCACAGGGATCGCTTTTGTATTAGGTTCTTATACATTCTCAAATCTCCTGTTACATAAGCTGGCTGCACTTATAATTATCGGGCTTTTAGGCGTACATGCTTGGTTGAGAAGATGCACGATTCGAAAACTTTTGCAAGAAAGTATTGCCATTATTTTGAACAAACATATCCGCAATGAAGACAACATAGACTTTCTGATTCAAAATACTAAACATCAATCTTTTCACGCACTGTGTGTACTGTTTCATTTTGATGCTGATTTCATGAGAGAAAAACTTTTGGAAAACCATATTGCAGTTGAAAAGGATGAAGATACATTAAAAACGATTGCTAAACACAATGACAAAGATATGTACCAAATACTTTTGCTGATGATGAAATTACATGTAGAGAAAAATAACCCATCACCTATTCTTATAAATTCATGTGATAGAGTCTAAACTGGCTCACCAACAAAATTCAATCTACCACACTTTCCATTTTCAATGCTTATTTTATAAACAGTTTTTTACATGTAAAACCTATTGCGTCCGATAAATTTTCGTTATAATTTAAGCTTTTAAAAACCAAAGGACAGCACAATGGCTCAGCAACATACGGCAATGAAGCATAAAAGAATGCTCTGCGCTCAAGATTACAAAACACTTTCCCTTTCTGCTTTTGGTGGAGCATTAGAGTTTTATGACTTTATTATTTTTGTCTTTTTTTCCAAAGTGATTGGTAGCTTGTTTTTCCCTGCAGACATGCCTATGTGGCTGAGTCAATTACAAACATTTGGTATTTTTGCAGCCGGTTATTTAGCACGTCCTTTTGGTGGCATTGTCATGGCACATTTTGGCGATTTACTGGGCAGAAAACGTATGTTTACTCTCAGTATTCTTCTGATGGCTATTCCTACACTTCTGATTGGTTGTCTACCAACCTATGCCGTTGTGGGTTATTTTTCGCCTGTTTTTCTTCTACTTCTTCGTGTTTGTCAAGGACTTGCAGTCGGTGGTGAAATACCCGGTGCTTGGACCTTTGTAGCGGAGCATGTACCAAAAGATAAAGTTGGGCTTGCGTGTGGAACACTGACTTCGGGCCTGACACTTGGCATTCTGCTTGGCTCTATCGTTTCTATCTTAATGCAAAGCAATTTTAATGCAAGCGAAATGCATGCTTGGGCGTGGAGAATTCCCTTTATCGTGGGTGGTATTTTCGGTTTTATTGCCATGTACCTAAGACAATGGCTCAAAGAAACGCCTATTTTTCTTGAAATGCAACAACGTGGCGAGAAGGAAATTTCGAAAAAATTACCTATTTGGGACGTTTTGTCCAATTATTTACCCCAAGTGACACTTTCTATTTTACTCACCTGGGTTCTCTCTGCGGGCATCATGGTGATTATCGTTACGTCGCATGTCTATTTACAAGGACAATTTGGTTTTTCCGAAATGGATGTCTCTATTTCAAGACTGCTTGCAACCGCTGGTTTAGCGCTTGGATGTGTCTTTTATGGCTACCTTACCGATAAATTTTCGATTGGTCAAGTCATTATGATAGGATGCCTTTTTGTTGTTATCGCAACGATCGTATTCCTCTCATCCCTTTCTGCAGGCAGAGAAATGCTCTACATCACGTATCCCATTGTTGGCTTTAGTATTGGTATCGTTGGGGCATTCCCTTACTACATGGTAAGAGCCTTTCCTGCAAAAGTCAGGTACAGTGGCGTTGCTTTTTCGTTCAATATTTCCTACGCTATCACAGGGGCATTAACTGCTTTTCTCATCCCAATTCTAGCAAACTTTTTCAGCAAATACGCCGCAGGTTTTTATGTTATCGCTGTCTTTTTATTGGGAGCTATTCTTGGTTGGTATATTATTCGTAAAGAAAAAGAGTTGGCAAAAGATATCTAAAACATTTTACATGTAAATGTTGAAAGAGACTGGATTAGTTCTCTTTCGCATCTGCCAAAACAAGTGCAAACAATACGTTCACCCCATGCTGTTTAAGTGTCTCATGCGCCTCTTCCAAAGTACTTCCCGTGGTGACAATATCATCAATCAAAATAACATCCATTTCATCTTTACATGTAACGATGAAATTGCGTTTATTGGCTTGTCTGAAGGCTCTGCTTTTGCCCGAATAACTCTCATGATTTTGCGCTCTTAAACTTCCATACAGTGGTGTTAAAAATGGTTTGGTGGCTTTGGCTAAAATGGCGCTGTGTGAATAGCCGTGTCTCACATGATCGTCGATGGGAATGGCACAAATGCCCTTGGGGAGTTCAAAGGTTTTTAAAAATTCAAAGAAGGTGTGATGCCCAAGTTGTGCGAAGATTTTAGCGCCGATGTAGGTATGTTTGGTGTGGAGCAGTGGCGCTATGTCGTTGTAGTTATAAAAAGAGTAGACTTTCAGTCCGCTTTCCAACACCCTAAAAGCAGGCGTTGGGGCTAAAATGGTTTGCAGGCAGGTTTTACAAAGTGGTTGCCAACTAAGATTTAAACAAAGATGGCAACGCATTTACATGTAAAGATTAGTCGATTTTGAGGATGGTGAGAAACGCTTCTTGCGGCAGTTGCACTTTACCAATGGATTTCATGCGTTTCTTACCCTCTTTTTGTTTATCAAGCAGTTTTCGCTTCCTCGTAATATCACCACCGTAACATTTCGCGGTCACGTTTTTACCCATAGATTTAACCGTTTCACGCGCAATGACTTTCGTGCCAATACTCGCTTGAATCGCTACTTCAAAAAGCTGTCGTGGAACGATCTCTTTCATCGCTTTAACAAAATCACGTCCTCTAGTTTGCGCGCTCACACGAGGCACAATGATGGAAAGCGCATCCACAGGCTCACCTGCAACCAAAAGATCAAGCTTGACCAAATCACCCACTTGATACCCAATCGGTTCGTAATCAAAGCTTGCGTACCCTTTAGAGACTGATTTGAGTTTGTCGTAAAAGTCCATCACGATTTCGTTAAGTGGAATTTCATACTCCAAAAGCACACGCTCAGGACTGAGGTAGTCCATTTTCTTTTGCATACCACGTTTGTTATTCATGAGTATAATAATGTTGCCCAAAAACTCCGTCGGTGTTAACACGGTTGCTTTGACATACGGTTCTTGAATCTCTTCAAATTCATTGACCGGAGGCAGTTGACTTGGGTTTTGAATGTCTAAAACTGTCCCTTTGGTCGTTTTCACCTTATAGGTTACCGTTGGGGCGGTTGCGATAAGATCAAGGTCAAACTCTCGCTCCAAACGCTCTTTAATGACTTCCATATGCAAAAGCCCCAAAAAGCCAACCCGAAAGCCAAAGCCCAGTGCGGCAGACGTTTCAGGCTCATAGGAGATACTTGAGTCATTGAGTTTCAGCTTATCGAGTGCGTCTCGAAGCTCTTCAAATTTATCAGTTTCAATCGGGTAAAGTCCCGCAAAAACAAACTGTTTGACCTCTTTAAACCCAGCGATCGGCTCTTTCGTTTTATTCCGAAAATCCGTAATAGTATCGCCGACTTTAACATCACCCACGTTTTTAAGCCCCAGTACAACAATGCCCACTTCACCCGTTTTAATCATCGGTGTTTTTTCTAACACAAGGGGATGCGGATACATAAGGTTTAAGACTTCATGCTTTTTACCCGTACCCATGACATAGACTTCTTGCCCTTTTTTGATCGCGCCATCATAAACGCGAACCAACGCAAGCGCACCTAAATAGTTGTCAAACCAGCTATCGTAAATGAGCGCTTTCGTCGGAGCGTTTTCATCGCCTTTTGGAGGAGGGATTTTATCAACCAATGTATCGAGAAGTTCTCTGATACCAATACCACTTTTAGCACTCACACTCAAAGCTTCCGAACAATCAAGCCCGATGGTATGTTCGATTTCATCTTTCACACGCTCAGGATCCGCGGCAGGAAGGTCTATTTTGTTCAGAACCGGAATAATTTCTAAGTTATTTTCCAAGGCAATGTAGACATTGGCAATGGTTTGCGCTTCCACACCCTGAGAAGCATCGACTACCAAAAGTGCGCCATCACTGGAGGCTAAAGAACGGCTCACTTCATAGGAAAAGTCCACGTGACCGGGAGTGTCGATAAGGTTGAGAATATACGGCTGTCCATCTTTGACATACGTCAGTCGCACACTTTGTGCTTTAATGGTAATGCCACGCTCTTTTTCGATGTCCATAGTATCCATCATCTGCGCCGTCATTTCACGCGCACTGACCGCACCACACTCTTGAATAAGACGATCGGCTAAGGTACTTTTACCATGGTCGATATGAGCAATAATACAAAAATTACGAATATGTTTCTGCATTAAACAAACAATCCATTGACACTTTCATTGTGATAGACACGACGAATAACTTCTGCAAAGACAGGAGCAACACTAAGCACTTTGATTTTATCATTGGCTTCTTTGAGGGGAATAGTATCAGTAACGATAAGCTCATCCAAATCACCTTTAGAAATACGCTCATACGCTGGACCACTTAAAACCGCATGTGTGCAACATGCCATAACACTGGTTGCACCTTTTTTCTTCAACACTTCAGCCGCTTTGACAATGGTACCTGCTGTGTCAATCATATCATCAACCAAAATAACATCTTTACCCGCAACATCACCAATGATGTTCATGACTTCTGATACATTGGCTTTTTCGCGACGCTTATCGACAATAACCATATCAACGCCCAAAAGTTTTGCAAAACTTCGAGCACGTGCAACACCACCAATATCGGGGCTTGCAATGATAGGATTTTTAAGATTTTTAGCTTTAACGTAATCGTTAAATATGATAGAACCGTAAAGGTTATCAACAGGAATATCAAAGAAGCCTTGAATTTGACCCGCATGAAGGTCAATGGTTACAACACGATCAATACCTGCTGTTTGAATCATATTGGCAACAAGTTTTGCCGTAATAGGAACACGAGGAGCCGCTTTTCTATCTTGTCGTGCATAGCCAAAATAAGGCATAACCGCAGTAATGCTGTTCGCTGAACTTCTGCGTAGAGCATCGGTTAGAATAAGCAATTCCATTAAATTAATATTCGCAGGGGCACATGTTGATTGAATAATAAAAACATCTTTTCCACGTACACTCTCACTCACTTGAACACTGATCTCACCATCGCTAAAGCGTTTGATTTCAGCCGCTGAAAGTGGTAATGAAAGATGTTTGGCAACCCTTTTAGCAAACTCTGGATTTGCTGTTCCTGCAAAGACTTTGTAGCCTCTCATATGAAATATCCTTTACATCAAAAAGTTCTCTATTTTATCCAATAGGGACTTAAGATAGCGTTAACACTCTTTTAACATTAAAGTGTCATACTATCAGCAAAGTTTATTTATATTATAAGAAAATAAAGGACTCACATGTACTCGCTCAGACGCTTTATCTCTTTATGTATCGGATTTTCTTTTCTTGTAATGAGTTACACAGGCATTATCCTTTTTCTTTCCCCCAAAGGCAGAGTAGCCAACTGGACGAACTGGGAGATTTTAGGGCTTGATAAAACACACTATACTCATTTACATGTAACCTTTATGGTGCTTTTTTTGGTAGGTATGCTTTTTCATATTTATCTTAATTGGAATGCACTTATCAACTATTTGATGAACAAATCACGAGAGTTTTCACTGTTTACTAAAGAGTTTCTTTTAGCCCTTGGATTGAATCTTCTTTTTCTTTTTGGAACCCTTTATTATTGGGTACCATTCGAACAATTTTTGGATTTTCAAGATGAGATAAAAGCCTCTTGGGAAAAAAAAGCCGATCAAGCACCTTATGGACATGCTGAACTCTCAAGTTTAGAAGAGTTTTCACAGCGTACTAATAGCAATGTTATTACCATCATGTCACAACTGAACGCTCATCAAATTCAAGGTGCCACGCTTACAAAATCTATTGCACAAATTGCAAAAGAAAACGGCAAATCTCCCGCACAAATTTTTGATATCATTAACACCAAACCTCAACCTCAAAGTTCTTCTTCTGGTGGAGGATATGGTAAATTAACCCTTAAAGAAGCAAGCATACAACAAGCATTTGAGCTTGAAAAAGCACTACAAATTATCCACGAAAAAGGCTTTAATGCAACAGAGAATTCAACACTGAAAGAGTGTGCAGAAGCTTTACATGTAAAGCCTATCGAGCTCTTAGAATTACTTAAAACAATCCAAACGAAGGAGTCAAAATGAAAAAAGCACTCATGCTTTTAACCATGGTAAGTTTTGTAGGTTTAAATCTTTTTGCCGCAGATACAACGCGTGGACCTCTTGCATTTGAAGCGTATGATAAAAACAAAGATGGGGTCATTACCAAAGAAGAGTTTGATGCAGTGAAAGCTGAGCGTATGAGCGCAAGGGCGGAAGCGGGGATGCCTATGAGAAATGCTGCCAATTCACCTGATTTTGCCTACTTTGATACCAACAAAGACGGTAAAATTACTAAAGAAGAGCTGCAAGATGGACAGCTCAGACGTATGCGCTCTCGCTAAAATACTCATGTGAAGAGAGAATTTTCTCTCTTCACTCTTTCAATGGTTTTTATCTGATATTATCGCAGTAATTAGGCGCGACTGGAGATAAAAATTCCCAGCACGATCAAGGCAAGACCAAGGATTTTATAAAGAGTAACGCTTTCACTAAATAAAAAGACCGAAGAGACAAAAACAACCACAAAGGTAAGTCCCATAAACGGATAAGCGTAGCTGAGTTCAAACTTTGTCATAGCTGCCATCCAACATAAAGAGGCGATAAATGCAGAAACAAAACCACTCAAAATAAATGGGTCTAAAAAAAGTTTGAGTAAAAAGAAGAGTTTTTCAGCTGATGCATCGGGTAAATGCCCATGAAAAGGGATACGCCATTTGATCACAAGCTGACCATAGACGGTAAAAAAAATCGTTCCAAAGATGTATAAATGCGCCATTAACGTGCACTCCATTTTATCAAAACTTCACAAACAGAATCGATCTCTTCGAGTGTCAAGCCATAATACATTGGAAGGCGAATCAAACGCTCACTCTCCTTTGTAGTATAAATATCTTTCCCAAAGAAATGTCCAAATTTTAATCCAGCAGGTGCACTATGCAATGGGATATAATGAAAAACAGCACCAATATTAAGCTCTTTGAATTTTTCTAAAAGCGCGGTTCTCTCTTCCAAATCTTTCACTTTTAAATAAAACATATGTGCATTGTGAGAGCATCCATCAGGAATAAAGGGAAGCTCGATCAACCCTTTTTTTGCCAGTGGTTCAAGTCTCTCATAGTACGCTTTCCAACTGTTGAGTCGGTGTGTTTGAATGGTATCCACCATTTCAAGTTGCCCCCACAAGTAGGCAGATTGAAATTCACAAGGCAAATAGCTACTCCCAATATCTACCCAACTGTATTTGTCCACCATTCCTCTAAAAAATTGGCTACGATTGGTTCCTTTTTCACGGATAATTTCGGCACGTTGTAAAAAACGCTCATCATTAATCAGTAATAATCCACCTTCACCACCACTGGTCACATTCTTTGTTTCATGGAAACTAAACGCACCCAAGTGCCCAATCGTTCCAAGTGGCTTGCCTTTATACGTTGACTCAAACCCTTGTGCAGCGTCTTCCACGACAAAAAGATTATGGCGACGTGCAATATCCATAATAATATCCATATTACATCCTACACCAGCATAATGCACTGGAACAATCACTTTGGTTTTAGGGGTAATCGCTGCTTCAATGAGTCGTTCGTCAATATTCATCGTTTCAGGTCGAACATCAATAAAAACGATCTTCGCACCACGCAAGGCAAACGCATCAGCGGTGCTCACAAACGTGTAACTTGGCATAATGACTTCATCACCCTCTTTGATTTCGAGTAACAAAGCAGCCATTTCAAGCGCATGGGTACATGACGGGGTAAGCAAGGTTTTAGAACAGTGATAGCGTTCTTCAAACCATTTTTGACAACGCTTTCCAAAAACACCATCGCCTGACATTTTAAGGCTGTGCAGTGTTTCTAAAAGATATTTCTCTTCATTTCCGGTTAAAGGAGGTTTATTAAAATGTATCATTTTGGTGTACTCTTTAAAAAGTTTTTGGCATTTTCGCCTTCATTTAAGATCAGATCGATCACACTAACGCCATGTTCAAAGGGAGGGAAAAGTTGGTGGTATTCTTCATACCCACTGTAATCCATCCACTCGACTGCTATCCCCGCTTCTTTAAAAATAGATTCATCCAGATAATCACGCGCCGCTGGACCACTCAGATACGTTGTCGCACCCAAATCTTGACAGAGTGCTAAGAGTCGCTCACTCTTACCATCGGCTAAAACAAACTCGCGTGAGTCTCGAATGACCGTTTTGATCTCAAGCATTGCGCAGATGGCATCAATAAAATGACGATTGATCTCGCTAATCGTCTCCATGGTTGCGCTCATATACAACGCTTCCATTTGCTCTTTGTACGCTTTAAAATGTGGAGCCTTGGCATAGCTTTGGGAAATACTACGCCAATGATTGACGTTCCATTTTGGATCAATAATCTTGGTTTCATTGATTTTTTGGTGCAAACTCTCTTGGCGCACAGGAATGCTCAACCACTGAAGCCCATTTTGCGTTTTAATTTTATTGCGGTTACGCCAATCATTTTTGGTGTACTGCATATCATCATAGAGGACAAATTCGTCCACACTGCCAATAATGTCAAAATATCCCTTCCATGGGATATAGTTTGATTGTAAAATTGCTATTTTTTTCATAAATTAATTGTCTCTTGAATAATATAAAGAGGTCGTCTTTTAACCTCATCAAAAATCTTCCCAATGTAAAGCCCTGCAATGCCAATAATGGCAAACAGCAGTCCAAACATGAAAAACATGGATACCATTAAGCTGGTCCAACCTTCCGCTGGCGTATGATAGAAAAAGTAACGAATCACGAGCCAACAGGCATAGATAAGACTAATTAACGCAATAAAAAATCCTAACTGAATAGAGAGTCTTAATGGCTTGTTAGAGTGTGACACAATGGAATCAATGGCTAAACGGATCAATTTGGAAAGATTATAGGAAGATGATCCATACGCACGTGCAGCATGCTCAATCTCAATCTCAGCCTTTTTAAATCCTACCATTTGAGCAAACAACAAAAAGTCCCTACTTTGTTCACGGTAACGATTAATTGTTTCCACAACCTTTTGAGCATAAATACCAAAATTGGCAATGCTATTATCATGTTTGGTCTCAGTAAAATACTCTAAAACTCTGTTAAACACTTGGGAACCAAGGCGTTTAAGGAAAGTATCTTGACGTTCAACACGTTTGCCAAAGACAATATCATAGCCATCCAATGCTTTGTTGTAAAGCTTGATGATCTCTTCAGGTCTATCCTGCAAATCACAATCCATCACAACAACCCAATCGCCTTTGGCATGATCAAGTCCCGCGGTAATGGCATAATGTTGACCAAAATTACGTGAAAGATTGATGCCTTTAACACGTGCATCTTTAGCACACAACATCACTATACGCTCCCAAGAAGCTTGAGGACAGGCATCATTCACCAAAATAATTTCAAAATTATCTGTGATTTGGCTGAGTGTTTTAACCAAACGGTCATACAGTTCAAACAAGCACTCTTTACAGCCATAAATGGGAGAAACGACACTAATTTTGACAGACTCCACGCGACACCTTTACATGTAAATTACGGAGCTGTCATTATACGCTTTTTCTTCCTAGCTTCTGCTTTACTTTTTTTCACATAAAGCGGATTTTTTTCAAAAACATATATAGTGTATTGATTCATTGCAAATTGATCAATGGGATCAGGCATATTAAGATTTTTAAGGCTTACGTTGAAATCAGCAATATCTTCATGTTTAAGCATAAAGAAGACCTTCCCATCGGTTGAGTCTTTCTGATACCATCGATCACTGGATAACCATTTGACAAGCGAAATACCTTTTTCATCAACCTCAATCGGACGAATATCCACGTCGCCATCACTAAAGACCGTATAAAGGTGTGAATCCCAATATTCCGCATAGCCAAAATGTAACCCTCTGCTTTTAAGCTCTTCTACCAAAGCGATCCGCTCATCAACAATTCCACGCCACTCTTTAGGGGAGACATAGTTCCACGATAATCCCAATGCCATTGCTAAACAGACGGATAAAATAACTTTGGAAAACAAAGAAAAAAAGCGCCACATAATAACGTTACAAACCAAAATCATCATAATAAAAGGGGAGATATAGCGAATATTGTTACGCGCTGCCCATGCACTTTCATGCAATGCCGTTGTCGAATAAAGAATATAAATAATGGCAAACCCCACATAGGAGAAAAGAACAAAAAAGCGCTCCGTTGCGCTCATCTGATAAAAAGCTTTTTTTACATGTAACGCTGGAATAATTAAAACACACGGGTAAAGTGCAAATTTTAAAAGTGAAATGGCACCTTCAATAGACGATGCTCGAACACCTTCATTCCATTCAGCTCCTATAAAATTGAGCAATCCTAAAAAAGCATGTGCCGCATGTACGGGGAGAATTTCAAGTGAAACAAGTCCTGCATTATTGGCACCACCCGCTAAATGCAAACTCTCCAAAAGATTGTAATGCGCCATTCCCGCAAGTCCCATTACCAAACATGCAAAAGCAAAAATAACCATTTTTTTGACGGATAAAAGGCGATACACTGCATGTTGAAATGTTTTAATACTGTCTCTAGCAAAGTAAATACTTAAGGCAAGTGCTCCAAAAAAAGGCACAACATAATAAACAAAAAAACGTATAGGATTCGCAAGTACCAGTAAATAAAGCAACATCATAAAAAAGATAAAAGCCTTAATTTGCGTACTCTTGCTAATGACATGGGGGCTAAGCTTGCGAAAAATAAACATAAATCCGATCATAAAAAGAAAATACCACGTATAGGCAGCTTCACCAAAAAGTTCTCGTAAATACATTGGTGAATAAGCAATACAAACAACCACACCACCCATAATGGCAGAAGCGCGAGAAAGCATTAAAGAACGCAAGAAGAGATAAATAAATACGATCATAAACACACTGACTTCAAAAACTGTAAAGGCGTGTGCAAAATAACCATTTTTGCCCGCAAGGACCCATGGAATGACGAGTAATTGCTTATAAAAGACCCAAAGATCATTGTTGACATACCACCAATGGCTTGGGAAAAAGCTCCCCGCAAGAACCATTTCTTCTGCTAAAATATTAGCAATGGCAGCATCAGAATTAAAAAAAGCACGATACGTTTTAAAGATATAAAAACTAATTTCATAAAGTACAAAGCTCAATAATAAAAGAGCTCCTAAAAGAGGCAAATGTTTTTTTAGCAGGTATTGGAAATATAATTTTTTTGTCATTTTTACTCTTGATTTGATAAAAATTCTACAGCTTTTTGATAGTAATGACTATGCTCCAAACCTTCATTTTTAAGCTCATTAATATAAAGCACCAAACGCTCATCTATTTTCGTAACAATCTCATCCAGATCATCGGTAAGAATAATGAGCTCAACATCTTCAGGGCGAATGGTATGATGTTCTACCATGGTTGTTTTAATAAAATCAAGTAGCTTTTCCCAATAATCTTTGCCATACAAAAAAATACTAATTTTAGTAATTTTTCCTGTTTGAGTCAATGTTAACGCTTCAAAAAATTCGTCAAGTGTTCCAAAACCGCCTGGAAAGATAACATAGGCAAGAGAGTATTTAACCAACATTACTTTACGTACAAAAAAATAATCAAAATTAAGATGTTTCGTGGTGTATTGATTACCTGATTGTTCATGTGGAAGATTAATATTCAGCCCTATAGATTGGCATTTTTCAGAATCAAAGCCACCTTTATTGGCTGCTTCCATAATTCCTTTTGAGCCCCCGGTAATAATGGAATAGCCTTTCTTCCCTAACTTATACGCAAGTGTATGTGCATCTTGATAATAACGATTATTGGCGTGAAATCTAGCACTACCAAAAAAAGTAACAGAAGGTCCTAAATCTTGAAGTTCATCAAATCCTTTGACAAAATCTGACATAATCCGAAGAACACTCCACTCATTACTACGTTCCGTATCTTTAATATGTTTTTGTTGTTGCATAATCTCTACTATCGTAATTTTTCAAGTCGTTCACGTTTGGTACCAATTTCACCTATTTGTACACCAAAGTTACCATCTACAATCACCACTTCACCCATGGCAATAACTTTATCGCCAACAAGGATTTCTAATGGATCATTTGCTAATTGATCAAGTTCAATCACAGAACCTATATCCATACTCAAAACATCTTTTAAAAGCATTTTTTTAGAGCCAATACGTACACGAATTGGAAGCCTAACATCTTTAATAAGTTCGATATTGCTAAGCTCTTCGGGACTCATATTTGTGACAACTTTTTTAGGTTCTTCAAATATAAATTCTTGTGCTGCCGCAGATGAAGCAGATGGGGCGGAAACCTCTTCACCAATAAGAGGAGTCAGTTCATGCGTAATAGCAAATGCAATGGTATCATGCGAATTGTGAACAGCTAAATTATAAATAAAAAGCTTCTCAAAGCCCTTAAAATCAATCGTACTGTTCGGATCTATATACTCAACATTTTCAATTTCAAATTCAAGTTTAGGCATATTTTTTTGGCTACCAAGTGAGCGTGAAAAAGAGCTAAGGATGTTAGAGATAATCTCTTTGGTTGCATCAAGATCTTCAGCATCCATGTCCTCCTTTTCATTACCTTCACCACCTAGCATCATGTCACCAATGGCAGTTGCAATAGATGTTGCCATCGTAACACGCATCTTACCATGCAGTTCACCACCCACAGTAATATCGAGTTTGGCGAGTGGAGGGCTGAGTGTGAGTTTGCTCTCACCACTCTCTTCTGCGTTAAGTTCAACGGTAGGTGCAATACCCGTTAACCCCTCTATTGTCGAGACTACCTCTTGCTGTAATAATTGTACAAATGTATTCACACCTTACCCCTGTTGCGTTGTATCAAAGGATGAAATTTTTGATTTTCGAATGTGCTCTAATTCTTCTAAAGCACTCTTAACCTCATCTTTATCTGTTTTAACCAAACTCTCTATTTTAATTGATTTACGAAAACGATGCAAACCAATTTCCGCTAAAAAGAGCTCTTTTTTATCAATCATGACAATAGCTTTATCATCAGCAGGGCGATCTAGTCTGACAATGTCACCTTTTTTAAGTTCCAAAAGTTCACCCACACTCAACTCTGCTTGCCCAATAATCGCTTCATTAAAAACTTCGGCACGCGAAATAAGCGTATTAAGCTCTTTATTACGACTTTTTTTAGCGCTAGTTTCACCCAACATAATATCACGATTTGCTAAACGAGAGAGAATTGGCTCCAAATAAATAACAGGATAACACAGGTTAATCATCCCACTGGAATTTCCTATAATAATCTCCATGACCACCATAATGACGATTTCATTTTGTGAAACAATTTGAACAACGTTTGGACTGGATTCTTTGGTCTCAACCGTTGGATACATATCTGTAATTGGCGCCCATCCTTCTTTAAGGCGTTGCATAATAATACGCAAAATGGCGTCCAATAGATTTAATTCAATGTCTGTAAGTTCACGTGTCGATTCATACGACTCACCAAGACCGCCTAAAAGTCTATCGATCATCGGAAAGGCAATGGACGGGTTAATTTCAATAATACAATTACCATCGAGTGGCTTAATCGAAAAAACGTTGAAGCTTGTTGGACTAGGTAGAGACATCAAAAATTCGCCATAGGTCATTTGATCGACAGAATGAAGCTGAATTTCAACAATACTTCGCATAATAGAAGAGATTTGAGAAGCAAGATTTCGCGCCATTTTATCGTGAATACCTTTAACCGCACGTAACTGCTCTTTAGAAACACGATTAGGACTTTTAAAATCATAAAGGATGACTTGCCTGGTATCGCTACTCTCATTTTCTGTCGAGAGAGTGTCGCCATCCTCTTCAACAACTTCTAAAAGTGCGTCAATCTCTTCTTGACTTAGTATATCAGCCATGGTTAATTCCCAATTGTTCTTTGATCTTTGCTAAAAGCTTTTTATGAATTTGAGAAATTCTCGACTCACTAATATCCAAAACTTCACTGATCTCTTTGAGGTTAAGCTCTTCGAAATAATAAAGCTGAATAATCATCTGCTCACGTTCACCAAAGGTTAAAAGAATACTCTGAATCATCTCCATGAGTTCATCTTTTTCGACTTTCTGCGCAGTATCTTCACCTGATAAAATTGTAATTTGCTCATTTAAAGACATCACTGAAACGATCATTGAGCTATTGCGTGCTTCAGCAATTTTTTCGATATCTTCATTCAAAGCTTTTGCCAAGTAAGCATCATCAGGTTCATTTCCATGCTCACTCAAGTAAGCAGTAATCTCGTTATCAACCATTTTTATTAAACGTCTATTAGCTCTGCTCATTGTATCTAAGGAGCGCAAAAAATCAAGCATCGAACCATAAACACGTTTTTTACCATATCCCCAAAAAGAATCATTTTGGTCTTTATCATAACGGCGAGAGAGTTTTATCATCTCTTCCGTTCCAATCGAAATAAGATCGTTGACGTCTACCGAAGCAGGAAGTCTCTCACGAAGACGATACGCCATAGCGCGCACTGCTGGGAGATATTGCAAAACGAGTTCGTCTTGCTCTTTTTTAAGATTTTGACTGTAAGGATTAGGCTGCTTTTTTACTGTAGGATTCATTACTCTCCATTGAGCCTTTCATTATCTTGTCGTAATGCTGATTCATATTATCAATGCTCGCTAAAAGACTATCCATGACCTTCTCTCTATTTTCCAACTCTTGAATAAAGTAATCACCAATACTTTCATGATCTTTTTTATCAAAAATAAAAGTACTTAAACGATCAAAATCAAAGAAATTCATGACAGCCACATGGATAATAAGATAGAAAACTAACGTTATTTCTAATGTGTAAAAGAGTATCTCTTCTGGTTCTGTAAAATTTAGCACCGAAAACATCAACCCAATAAAAAATCCACATATGGTGAAGAAGTAGATGAAATTTTCTGATTTGACCATACAATACCTTTACAAAATGTATCTAAAATTGCTCAATAATACGCTTAAAAAAGCTTCCGAAGCTCTTATTTGTATCAGTTTTAAGCACTTTTCGTTCCAATTTATAAACTAAATTGTTGACAATCCGTTTCATATCAAGGGCAGCCAGTGAATTGGGTGCATCATTGGTAAAAAGTGTGCGCTGTTTAATGCTCTTGGAGATGAGTTTATCCTCAGGCAGTTTACCTATAAGATTAAGCTTTAAACCATTACCAATATTTGCCATAGCTACTTTATTGATCTTATCAAAAATGAGTTGTGCCTCTTTTTCGCTTTTGGTCATATTCAAAATCACATGAATATTAGACTGCGTTTTGCTGGTAATCTTAATGGTTGCATACGCATCGGTAATGGCAGCAGGGTCAGGAACCGTTACTACAATAACCTCATCGGCTGCTTCTAAAAAGAGTTGAATATGTCCCCCAATACCAGCACCTGTATCAATAATCATAAAGTCAAGATCATCCAGTACTTTGGTCTCTTCCAAAAAGCGCTCAAACAAAAACTGTTCGGAATATTTTAAGATCTCGTCGCCACTTTCACCAGGAATCAGCAAAAGATTTTTTTTAATAGGGACAATGACATCTGCTAGTGTACACTCACCTTTAAGTACATGTAAAATATTTTTATCGATACGAACATTGAGAATGACATCGAGGTTTGCTAAGCCAATGTCGGCATCAAAGAGCCCTACTTTATAACCATTATTTGCTAAGATATTTGCCATATTAGCACTGACTGTACTTTTACCCACGCCACCCTTGCCGCTTGTGATGGCAATAAATTTTGTATGGCTATGTTCGTTAGCAGAAGCTGCGCCGACTAGTTCTTGGAGTTTATTCGCCTGCGTTTCCATATTCACCTCTTTTTTTCTCAAAGCCATCTAAAATACATTCAACCAAAAAATCACTGGATGCAGGAACTATGTCGTCAGGCACCTCTTGACCAATGGAAAAATAACTTACAGGTTTGTCAATATCGTAAATCAAAGAAAATATCGTTCCAAAAACCTTTGTTTCATCAAATTTTGTAAAAATCAGGGTATCAATATCTAAAAAAGAGAAATTTTTGTAGATCTCTTTAAGATCTTCAAGCTTACTACCTGCGGAGAGCACTAAGTTAACGTCAATTTGTAATTGTGAGCTTTGTAAAAACTTATTCAGTTTCACCAGTTTATCTTTATCGTACTGTGAGCTTCCTACGGTATCAATCAAAATCACATCGCAATGGCTGAGCGATGAAAGAGCGTTATTAAAATCACTCGGATCAACCACATCCTCTATCGGTAAGCGCATCATTTTAGCATACTGAAAGAGTTGTTCTACTGCACCAATTCTATAAGTATCAAGGGTGATAATACCCACTTTGGCGCGCTTTTCTTGAATGTACGAGTAACGTGCTGCCAACTTTGCAATCGTCGTTGTTTTTCCCACACCGGTAGGTCCCACAAACATCATCACGCGCTTATTGCCTTTAGGAAGTTCTGCTTCCATCCGTACAGGAATGAGTTTACGAAGCAACACTTGAAAATAACGTTTGATCGTCTCAGAACTATTTTTCATACGAACGGGCATATGCTCTAACGTAAGATTCATAATATTTTCTAAATGATCTTCGCCCATACCACTGGTTTTTGCGAGTTTATAGATCTCTGAAAATTCTGAAGGAATGGCTAAATGATTGCGGTGTGGGGCACGCTCTTCCCAGAACATCTCTTGAATCAGCTTGATTTTATCGGCAAGCTTATTGATTTCACATTTAATCTCGCCGATGCCCTCGTTATTTTGAGCTCGCTCTGTTTCTCTTGAAGCATTTGAGCCCCCCATATCACCCGTAGCTTGTGCAATTTGAGAGATTTGTTTTGCCGCTTCAGAGAGGCTAAAGAGGACATCTTCGCCACTTTTATATTTGTTCTCAACTTTTGGTTCTGGTTTTTTGGGGGCAGGAGTTGGTTGATCGTCTTCAATGGCAACAACCACTTCATAGAGTGCGGAAGTGCTAATCGTCTTTTTGCGAATCTGTTTGGTGCTTATCACAAGCGCATTTTCACCGCAGTCTTGTTGAGCCTGTTTAAGTGCTTCTGCTGGTGTTTCACCACTAAACGTATGAAATTTCACCTCTATCCTTTAAAACTTTTTAGCGTAAAGAGTGGAACGATAACCGATGCACGTTCCGACCATTTAGGGTGGGGAACAATTAAGTTAGGTTGATGGATCGTTTGATTATCGAAAAATATTATATCCAAATCCAGCGTTCTTGGTCCATTTTTAAAGAGTCTGATGCGTCCAAAAATATGCTCTACATGTAAAAGCACTTTAAGCAATGCTTTTGCACGTAGAGATGTTTGCAACACAATAACCGCATTGTAAAAATCGGGTTGATCAAGGTAGCCAAACGGTGGATTTTGGAACACCATGGAACTCTCTTGAATAAAAAAACGTGGGTCATTTAAAAACAGGCGATACAGTTTCACAAAACGCTTTTTGACATCGCCTTGATTGCCACCAAGACCTATGACTACACGGTGTGAAAAAGGAGCTCTGGCTTTTTTACATGTAGGGAAAAATCGGATACGTTCTAACTTCACCCCAGAACCTCAGCACCGTTATCTCGCGCGATAATCGTATCTTCAATTCTCACGCCAAATTGCCCTGGTAAATAAATGCCTGGCTCTATGGTAAAGACCATATTTTCTTCAATAATCGTTTCAGAACGCGCACTAATCACAGGCAATTCGTGAATATCCAGACCGACACCATGCCCAGTGGAATGAATGAAATACGCTCCAAATCCCGCTTTGTCAATGACATCGCGTGCTGCTTTGTCAATCTCTTTAGCTTTGACACCTATTTTCACTGCTTTAAGAGCGGCTTCTTGAGCACACAACACGGTATCATAAACTTTCTGTTTCAAGGTCTCGTTAAAATGTTGCTCTTTTTCAAAGTTAAACGCTTCACCAAAAAAGCTCGTGCGTGTACGATCGGAACAGTAACGCTGGTATTTCACCCCCGCATCTAAAAGAACGAGTTCACCCTTTTGAAGCGTTTTACATGTAGGCAGTGCATGTGGTTTGGCAGCATTGGCTCCAAGAGCGATAATCGGCTCAAAACTAAGTCCTAGTTCACCATGGCGTTTTAAAATCGCTTCGGCTTCAAAGAAGGCACGTTTTTCATCCATACCTTCCCCATGATGTTTTAAAAATTCTCCAAAACGTGTAAAGGCTTCTTTGCCAAAAAGTGCCGCACTTTTGAGGATTTCAAGCTCTCGATCACTTTTGATGATGCGTTTTTGTTGCGAAAAATTCGGTTTTTTTTGAAAGTTGATGTTCAGTTTTTCACTCAGCCTTGCATACGCTTCCACATTCCATTCGGCTGGATTATACGCAAGCGTCGTGATACCACTTTTTCGAATTAACAGACGCGCTGTTTTTAAAAGATCGCGTCTGTCACCTTCCAAAACGGTAGCATTTTTAATCACTTCAGAGGCTTCTGTAGTATAACGTGCATCGGTGATAAAAAAGGCTTCACTTCCCAGCTTTAAAAAAACCGCATGGTCGCATGAAAAACCGCACTCGAAGTAGAGTGCGTTTTCATCTTGGAGAATGTAGTTCATCTTACGCTTTTGTGACTTGTTGTTGTGCTGCTTGTGCTTTGCGAAGCGCATCAAGTTCACCGAGCATTTGCATCATCGAGATCATAGCAAGGTGGTAACCAAAAGGTCCAAAACCACTGATTTGTCCTGTACAAACAGCTGCCGTCATACTTTTCTGACGGAACTCTTCACGTCGGTAAATATTGCTGATGTGCACTTCAATCGCAGGTAAAGAGACGTCACTAATCGCATCACGAATGGCGATAGAGGTATGTGTGTAGGCTGCTGGGTTGATGATAATACCATCGGCATCACCCAAACACTCTTGGATACGGTCAACAATTTCACCCTCTAAATTGGATTGAAAAAATTCGATTTCAAAACCGTTTTGTTTGGCGACTGTCTCCATTTGAGAGTGAATCTCTTCGAGTTTCATACCACCGTAAATAGTTTGCTCTCTGTGTCCTAGCATATTAAGATTTGGACCTTGAATCACGACAATTTTCATGAGTTACCTTTTGTTTAAAATTTACTCTTATTATATCAGTGGTTAGTTTAGGATACAATTACGCCACAATTTATCTTTTTTTAGACTCAATAAAAGAAGTTTTTTTAAGAGATACTTTGAACAAAAAGCACTATAGGTACGTGGCATTCTGCCAAGAAAAACCTAGTGCTACTGTTGTTTTTGAAGCTTCGCTTTAAAAATATATACAAAGTTCTGCAAGAACGCCATAAGTAAATTAAAGGAAAAAAGTGACTCTCATAACTGCCGATTTTGTACTAACATGCAACGAGTCGTTTGAGATCATTGAAGAGGGTGCTGTTTTGTTTGACACACACATCCTCGAAGTGGGAACAAGTGCGGAACTTAAAGCCAAACACCCCACAGTAACCGTGATCGAAACACCTCAAAATAGTGTGATTTTACCTGGTCTTATCAACAGCCATGTGCATTTAGAATTTAGTGCCAACCAAAGTATGCTTCGCTATGGCGATTTTATTGCATGGCTTCGCTCTGTCATCAAACACCGTGAAGAGCTCAGTGCACTTGCAACAACAGAACTCATTACATGTAAACTCCAAGAGATGCTCAAAAGTGGCACTACAACTTTAGGTGCCATCAGCAGTTTTGGAGCCGACTTGGAAGCGTGTGTTGAGGCACCTCAACGTGTCGTTTATTTCAATGAGGTTTTAGGTTCAGTCCCCAGTGCGGTGGATGCTATGTATGGAGATTTCAGAGGACGACTTGAAGCCTCACAAGAGTTTACATGTAAACGTTTTATACCTGCCGTTTCAGTGCATTCGCCCTATTCAACACACCCGATTTTGGCTAAAAAAGCGCTTCAAATTGCTCGTGAAGAGGGATGTGTGGTCTCGACGCATTTTATGGAAAGCCCTGCGGAGCGTGCATGGATTGATACAGGGAGTGGCGATTTTCAAAGCTTCTTTAGTGCGTTTAATCCACACGCCAAACCGATGTGTGAAGCGGTCGAATACCTAGAGCTCTTTTCACACAATCCAACGCTTTTCACCCACGCCGTACAAGCAACAAAACACGAGTTAGATACGATTGCCAAACAACAAGCAACTCTAACCCATTGCCCTGTTTCCAACCGACTTTTAGGTGTAGGAAAACTTGATCTTGAAGCAGTGCAAAAAGAGAACATTAACCTCACCCTAGGAACCGATGGTCTTAGCTCCAACATTTCACTCAGCCTCTGGGATGAGATGCGAAGTGCTCTGATGTTACACCCCAAATTAGAGCTTTCAAGCCTTGCGCAAACGCTTTTACAAAGCGTTACATGTAATGCGGCAAAAGCGCTACAACTACCGTGTGGCGTGCTTGAAAAAGAACGTTATGCTGACCTCATCGTAGTAACCTTACCCCAAGCGTGTGAAAAAGAAGATATGCCTTTGCAACTTATCTTACACACACATCAAACCCATTTAACTTTTATTGACGGAGAACAATTATGCTAGAACTGATTAAAAAGCCTTTTATCTGGATCGGCGCTATTTTGAGCTACATCCAAAACCACTTTAAAGCGATGCTTTTTGTACTGCTTTTGGTGTTCATTTATGGTTCTCAAGAAGAGCTTAAAACCCCAAACCTTGCAGTTGTGAAAATCGAAGGCGAAATCTTAAATGTCCAAGATATTTTAGAAGAGATTGACAAAGCAGACAAAGACGAAAAGATCAAGGGTGTCCTTTTACAAGTAGACTCCCCAGGTGGTGCATTAGCGCCTTCCATCGAGCTTTCGATGGCGGTAAAACGATTATCTGAACACAAACCAGTCGTGGCGTATGCCGCAGGCAGTATGACCAGTGGAAGTTATTATGCTTCGATTTGGTCCAATTACATCATCGCCAATCCAGGAGCTTTTATCGGCTCTATCGGTGTTCTTTTCCAAGCGCCTAATGTCGCAGAACTGGCTAAAAAACTGGGCATTTCCGAGCAGATTATCACCGCAGGCGATTACAAACAGATGGGAACGTTCACCAGAGAGTGGACACCCAAAGAGCGCGGTGCACTCAAAGATTTGATTGATGATGCCTACACGCTTTTCATCACCGATGTTGCCACAGCACGCGGACTCAATCTTGCCAAACCTAACGAATTTGCCAATGCGCAAGTCTTTATCGCCAATAAAGCACTCGGCATTCACCTTATTGATGAAGTAGGCTCTATTCAAACCGCTAAAAGCAAAGTTGAAGAGCTTTCCAATGTCAGTCATCCCGTTTGGGAAAAACCAGACAAAATGGACAAATGGATGAAAAAACTAGAGAGCAGTTCCAAATTGCCTATTTTTAATTTGATGGGGTATCTCAAATAATGAAATATTCTATGCTTTCTACACAACTGTTGCAAACAATTTACGTTCTGTTAGGAACCATGTCGATGGCATTTGGTGTCGTCTGTTTTCTCTCTCCTAATGGCGTCATAACGGGTGGTGGCATTGGTATTGCACTGATTTTGCATTTTTTCATCACACAACTAACACTAGGAACACTCATTTTGATTGTTAGCATTCCATTTGTCGTGCTCGGTTATTTTTATTTTGGAAAACTCTATTGCCTTAAAACGTTAATGGCACTTTTTGCAACCTCATTTTTCACCGATCTTTTTCGCGAAGTCTTGCACCTCAAACCCATTACCGATGATATTTTACTCGCTTCGGTCTTTGGTGGCATCTGCATTGGCCTTGGCGTTGGATTGATTATCAAAGGACGTTCTTCGACAGGAAGTACGTCCATTCTGGGCGAAATTGCCGCGCAAAGAAGTAAATTTAAAGCAGCAGAAGTCCTTTTAGCCATCGACCTTTCCATTATGATGGCCTATATTTTTGCGTATGGCGATGTCAAAAAAGCACTCTACAGTATGTTTAGCGTTTACATGAGCACAAAAATCATCGACGTTATTCTGACCGGTCGTCCTTCCAAAAAAGTAGTTAAGATTGTCTCTAACAATGTGGAAGCCTTAACCGAACAGATTAGGGAGCGTATTGAAGAGCATGGTACAATTTTTACAGGCATTGGCTTGCACCATCAAAAGCAAATCAAGACAATGATTTTAGTCACTGTTGAGATGTCAAAGATTCAACTCTTAAAAGACATCATTCGAGAATATGACCCTGAAGCATTTCTCATCATCTCTGAAGCTTCTGAATTTTTAGGACGAAACTAACGGATAACTTTGCTATAATTTTCTGCTTTTCATGTTTTGTAAAAACAAGGAGCTTTCATGAGCATTTACGACTTTGAAGTCAAAACGATCAACGGTGAAACTATCTCAATGAATATGTTTCAAAACAAAGTTTTACTCATCGTCAATGTTGCGAGTAAATGCGGTTTTACAAATCAATATGAAGGGCTAGAGAATTTATACGAAAAGTACAAAGATAAGGGATTTACCATCTTAGGTTTTCCATGCAATCAATTTATGAACCAAGAGCCCTTAAGCGAAGATGACATCAAGAGTTTTTGCTCAATTACGTATGGTGTTACCTTCCCTATGTTTGCCAAAATCGATGTCAATGGAGAGCATACCCACCCGCTCTACGCCTACCTTAAAGAGGCGCAAAAAGGGCTTTTGGGTATTGAAGCGATTAAATGGAATTTCACCAAATTTTTAGTCGATAAAAATGGGGTTGTTGTCAATCGTTTTGCCCCCGCCACCAAACCAGAATCGTTGGAGCTTGATATTCTTCTTTACCTATAAACTCAAAGAGCATTGAACGATAAAGAAGCCTCCCACCATCAGCCATGCAAATAAAATCGTTGCGAGATAGATGGGTTTCATCCCCACATTTTTAAACTTGTCTACACTCGTTTCCATTCCCAGTGCCGTCATCGCCATGGTCAGCAGAAAAGTATCAATGGCATTGATGTCACCCACCAAGCCTTGAGGCAAGAAATTAAAAGAGTTAAATCCTGCAACAATGATAAAAAAGACAGCAAACCAAGGAATCGTAATCTTGCTCTTTTGTTTTTGAGCGACGTGCTGAGTTGTGCGTACCAACCAAAATCCTAAAATCACCAAAAAAGGAGCAAGGAGCATCACCCGTATCATCTTTACGATGACCGCAGTTTTTGCAGCTTCAATCCCCACGGCATTGCCAGCAGCCACGACATGCGCTACCTCATGAATCGTTCCGCCGATGTAAATTCCCATTGCCTCAGGCGAGAGTGGAATGAGACCTAATGTGTATAAAAACGGATACAAGAACATGGCAATGCTTCCAAACACTACCACCGTAGAAACCGCAATGGCGCTTTTATAAGGCTCAGCATTGATGACAGGCTCGGTGGCTAACACAGCCGCCGCCCCACAGATGGAACTGCCTGCGCTGGTCAGAATCGTCGTCTCTTTGTCGAGCTTCAACACTTTTGTTCCAACAATATAACCGATGATGAAAGTCGAAGCAACGATAACCACACTGGTAAATATACCCGCCGTTCCCACCGCTTCAATGTTTTGAAACGTAATGCGAAAGCCATAAAGGACAATGCCTGTTCGTAAAATAGTTTTGGTTGAAAAGAGAATGCCTGGAACCCACTCATGCGGCAGTCTGTTACGCAAAGTATTGGCATAAATCATACCCAAGACGATGCCCACAATTAAAGGGCTGATGCCAAGATGTTTCAAAATGGCAAAATCAGCTAAATACGTTGCACTCATCGAAAAGAGCGCTACAAACAAGATACCACTCAAGGTATTATTTCGGTTTTCCTTTTGAAACATACGCATCCTTAAAAATTTTGTGCCATTATAAAATCATTTCTTTGATAAGTAAAATAAATTATATTTGATATAATCATAAATATATTATATTAAAGAGCCATTATGACCTTTCAAGAATTGAGATTTTTTTATTCTCTCTGCGAAGATTCACATATCTCTAATTTAGCACAAAAAATGGGTATCAGCCAATCAGCTATTTCGCTTTCTATCAAGTCGTTGGAAGCGCAAATAGGAGAACAGCTTTTTGATCGCATCGGAAAAAAGTTAGTATTGAATGAAATCGGCAGGCTTTTTAAAGAAAAAACCTACTCTCATTTTAGAGCACTCAACGATGCCGAGGATTTTTTTAAGAACAGTAAAATCTCGGGGATTTTAAAAATCGCTTCGAGTAAAACGATTGGGGATTTTATCACCCCACAAATTGTTTTTGATTTTTTAGCACGCCATGAAGAGGTGAGAATTCAAAAAGACATACAAAACTCTTCTCAGATTATTCAAATGGTGAAAGATTCGACCATCGATATAGGCTTTATCGAATCATCGTGCGAGGATGCAGATATTCTCAAAAATGCCATTGGCGATGACCAACTCATTGTTGTGAGCAGTGATGCGTGTCTTGGGGAAGGAACATTTTATATCGATGAGCTGTTTCATAAAAAGTGGATTTTAAGGGAAAAAGGCTCAGGTACACGAGAGGTTTTTTTAAAAGCTTTAGGCGAGATTGCTCTGGATTTAAATATTTTTATGGAGTTTTCTGAATTTGAAGAGGCGAAAACCATTTTGCTCAATAATCCTCAAACCATCACCTGTCTTTCCAAAGTTGCCGTTACCAACGAACTGAATCGTGGTGAACTTTTTGAAGTGAACTTGGTCAACTTAAAAATTGGTCGATCGTTTTACCTCATTTACCATAAAAATAAATACCAAAGTAGACTTTTTAACGAATTTAAACAGTTTGTTCACGCACAAATGAGTGCCCGTCATAAGCTCACAAGCCTATAACGGGTACATCTTAAAGTGTGTGCTTTTTGCGATATTCAATAATTTCATCAATGCTCACAATGGGAAACCCGTGTTTCGCAGCAAAGTCATAAATGTCATCGCCTACGGTCATTGTCCCATCTACATTGGTCAGTTCACACAAAACGGCATAGGGTGAAAGTCCTGAAAGACGCATCAAATCGACCGAAGCTTCGGTATGACCATCTCGCTCTAATACGCCACCCTCTTTGGCACGAAGCGGAAAAACATGTCCAGGAGAGACGATTTTTGCTTTGCCCTTAGGATGAATGGCGGCTTGTATAGTCGTGAGACGATCTTGTGCACTCACACCCGTGGTCACACCCTCTTTGGCTTCTATGGTAATGGTAAAACCCGTTTGAAATTTTGACTCGTTGTGAGAAACCATCATCGGAAGTTCAAGTTCATCGACTTTTTGTGGTGGTAAACAGAGACAAACAATGCCACTGCATTCACGAATCAGCAGTGCAGTTTGTTCTGTCGTGAGAGAGCCCGCATGGAAGATAATATCCGCTTCATTTTCGCGGTTAAAGTTGTCCATAACGATCACGCCGTTTTGGTTTTGAAGCGAAGCAATGGCTTGCTTAACAGAAGAGTGAAGGGACGAGTCCCTACAGATTTGATTCATGGTCTACTCCTAAAAGGTGAGTAAACTTACCAGAATCAGGGCATCTTTAAATATAGACACACGATTTTGTCATCAACAATGGCAATAATGCACTACATTCTCTCTCATCCGGACTTTAACCGTTGGTTTTGGAATCACACCAAATCTGCTGACCTTTTACGTTTACATGTAAAAGCGCTCGCGGACTCTCTTTGTTACAAGATTACCGCCAGTAGGGAGTTACACCCTGCCCTGAGAAATAAGTTTCGCTAAAAGTATAACTTCACTCTTCTTAAAAAATGTCACACACTTTTTATCTCTCGTTTAAATTGCATCAAATCTTTTTGAGGAGAGAGACCAAAAAATCGTGTATACTCTCTGCTAAACTGCGAAGGACTTTCGTAACCTACATTAAATGCTACTTCTCCTACTTCATTCATCTTGGTAACTAACAGTTCACGTGCTTTTTGCAAACGTAACTGTTTTTGGTATTGAAGAGGACTCATCGCTGTCACGTATTTAAAATGTTTGTGAAAAGCCGAGACGCTCATTCCGATTTTTTGCGACAGAAGTCCAATATGTAAAGGTTCTGAAATATCGGAAGTTATCAGCTCGATCGACTGAGCAATGCGGTTCGCATTCGAGCCATGCAACGCAAACTGTCGCAAAATACCACCATACTCTCCTTGCAATAGTCGGTAAAGAATCTCTTTGATAATGAGTGGTGCTAAAATGGAACTATCTTCTGTTTTTTGAAAGAGTTTTGCCAATCTGAGTATTGCGTCAATCAACTCTTCGCTCACGCGATGTACGCTTATCGCTAAAGGCGTTTGGATTGTTCCTTTTTTCACAGAATCCATTTGTGACGCAAGATCAAAAATATATTCAGGTGTAAAACAAAGTTGCATCGATAGAAATGGCTTTTCCAACGATGCCTCGATGATTTGCCCTGATATTGGCAAATTCATCGAAGAGACTAAATACGAAGAGGCATCATAACAATACTTATTGGCTCCTAACATCACTCTCTTTGCGCCTTGTGCAATGATGAAAAGAGAAGGCTCATACACTGTATGCAACGCTTCGGTGACACTTGAGGCTTTAAAAACCTTGACGTTGGCGATACTTGTTTCATTAAGCCCATCTTTTCGAGCTTCTTCTTGAAGTAAGATCGTAAGTGCATTTAGCTTTTCTTCCACACCATACCCTTTAATTCTTTTTGAATGTCATTGTACTACAAACGCATTCCGCCAGAAACTTCGATGCGTTCGCCATTGATCCAATGAGCTTCATCTGAAACAAGCAGTGAAACGGCTGCACCAATGTCATCGGCGAGTCCAACACGCCCCAGCGCTGTTTGGGACGCGATAAATGCATTAGCATTTTCGTTGTCTCTTACTACACCCCCACCAAAATCTGTTGCGATTGCACCAGGGGCTAAAACATTCACAGTGATGCTTCGTTTTCCTAATTCAAGGGCTAAATACCGTGTCAAAACCTCAATACCACCTTTCATCATAGCATATGCTGCAAAGCCTGGTAAACTAAAGCGAGCTAATCCTGATGATATATTGATGATTGTACCCCCATCGTTGAGGATTGGTAACAAGGTTTGAATAAAAAAGAACGTTCCTTTGAGATGAATATTCATCAACGTATCAAACTGCTCCTCTGTTGTTTCCATAAAAGATGTGTTAATCCCAATACCTGCGTTGTTAATAAGAATATCAAAATGCGTGGTGTTCCACTGTGAAGCAAGGAGCGCTTTAAACGCTTCAAAAAACAAGGGAAATGTTTTTGTTTGAGCAATGTCTAGCTGCAACAAGGCTGCTTTTTGACCCAACTGTTGTATTGCATCCACCACACTTTGCGCCTCTGTTTTTGAATGTTGATAGGTGATGATGACATCATGCCCTTTTTGCGCCAAATGCAATGCCATACTTTTGCCTAAACCTCTACTGCCGCCTGTGATAAGTGCTATTTTCATGGTAACTCCTAATAAGATTTTTATGGGTTAATTCTATCAAAAGCTCTACAATAACGTTAGCATAGAATGCTTTGATATTTGCCTATTTCTCTTCAATATGATAATTTTGCTATAATTTTCAAAAAGAGAATTTATGAAAGAGCTTATACAAAAACTTCCTAAAGCTGAATTGCATCTTCACATTGAAGGTACACTTGAGCCTGAACTCATGTTTGCACTCGCTCAAAAAAACCACATTGCACTGCCTTATCAAAACATTGAAGAGGTCAAACAAGCGTATAACTTCACCTCGTTACAATCTTTTTTAGATATCTACTATGCGGGTGCTAATGTGCTGATCAACGAATCCGATTTTTTCGATCTGACATGGGCATACCTTCTTACATGTAAAGCTCAAAATGTTGTTCATGTAGAGATCTTCTTCGATCCTCAAACCCATACTATGCGAGGAATTGCGTTTAAAACCGTTGTGGATGGCATCACGAAGGCACTTGCCAAAGCCGAAGAAGAACTGGGGATTAGCTCTTTTCTGATCATGAGTTTTTTGCGCCACCTTAGTGAAGCAGACGCGTTTGCAACATTGCAGCAATCTCTGCCCTTTAAAGATAAAATTATCGGCGTTGGACTAGATTCCAGTGAAGTGGGACATCCGCCATCCAAGTTTGAGCGCGTCTTTGCTGCGTGTGCAAAAGTGGGCTATAAGATCGTTGCGCATGCAGGTGAAGAAGGAGATAGTTCGTATATTTGGGAAGCAATTAACCTTTTACATGTAAACCGAATTGACCATGGTATTCGCTGCGAAGAGGATGCAAAATTGGTTGATTTTCTCATTGAAAAACAAATTCCTTTAACAATCTGTCCACTTTCCAATGTCAAACTTAAAGCGGTGAAACAGATGCAAGAACATAACATTGTCAAGCTTTTGCGCCAAGGTGTTTTAGTGACCATCAATTCTGATGATCCTGCTTATTTTGGTGGGTATATCAATGAAAACTATGAAGCAGTCGTGCAAAGTTTACATGTAAACAAGGAAGAGCTTAAAACTTTAGCCAAAAACAGTTTCAAAGCCTCCTTTTTAAGTGACGTTAAGAAGCGATCTTTTATAGAGACTATCTCCATCTATTAAACTATTTAAAATGGAGCTTCATAGAAAGAAATTTTATTTTTCCCAGCCTCTTTAGCTTTGTACATCGCAGCATCCGCTTGTTTTAAAAGGTCGTCAGGTGTTTTCTCTGCACTCTTAAATACCAATACGCCGATACTTGCCGTGCATTTATGTTCGACCAATTTTTCTTCACTCTTGTTATGGGATACATTCAGTACATAAAGAGCAGACACGCTTTGAAGAATTTTTTCGGCAATGCGATGGGCTTGTTCAACGGACACCTGATTGTCTTCATGAAGTGTATTTAAAATCACCACAAATTCATCTCCGCCAAAACGTGCTACAGTATCCACTTCTCGGACACACTTTTGAAGCCTTTGTGCAACTTGGCACAATAACAAATCCCCAATGCTATGACCATAGGTATCATTGAGCGATTTAAAGTTATCTAAATCCAGAAAAAACAGTGCGCTGTACTTTTGAATCCGTTTCATTTCAGCTAACATATAACTTAGTCGCTCACTTAACAGTATGCGATTGGGTAACTTCGTAAGAGAATCATAAAATGCTAATTGTTGCACACGATCTTGCATTGCTTTTCGCTCTGTAATTTCCCTCGTAATACCATGAAAGCCAATAATCTCACCACTTGCATTATATTCTGGTTTTGAAATGATTTCACCCCAAATCAATCTTCCATCTTTGCATCTATGTTGTATTTCATAGGTAACAAATTCTTCCGTATTCATTCCTTTTTGTTGCGCTTCGAGCCTCTGCTTTATTTTTTCAGAAATAATGTTAATACTCTCAGGTGTAAACATTTCAAAAACATGATGACCGATCACTTCATCAGCTTTATAGCCTCTAAATTTCTCATCAGCTGGACTTATATAGGTAATTTTTAAGTCGCGATCTACTTTCCAAATCACATCAGTTACTTCTTCTGTCAAGCGTTGTCAAGCGAAGCGCAGAACTGGTCAGTTTATAGTGTAAAAAAGTTGCGAATTGAAACTTAAACCACCTCTTGATTTTGACCTTCTATGTTTGAAGATTTAGCTTCAAACTTATAGATTTCTGAGTGTAAAACTCCTGTTTGTTTCTTCTCTTTAAGTCGGTAGCTATCTCCTTGAATATTGATGATATGTGAGTGATGTAACACTCGATCTAATATAGCGGTTGTAACGATTTTATCTCCTGCAAAGACTTGAACCCATTTACTAAATACAAGATTTGAAGTAAAAATGGTAGAGCTTTTTTCATAGCGTTTAGAAATAATTTGAAAAAAGTGATTGGCTTCTTCTTTGCTCATATTGAAATATCCAATCTCATCAATGACAAGTACCGATGGAGAGGCGATAGATTTCAAGAAGCTATCATATTTTTTCTCTTTTTTGGCTCTATTTGCATTACTTAAAAGCTCACTTATGGTGGTAAATCTTACTTTATAGCGATGTTGCACCGCTTTGAGTGCTAGCGCAATAGCAAGATGTGTTTTACCCACACCACTTTCACCTAAGAGGATGATGTTCTCATACTTTTTAACAAATATTAGGCTTGAGAGTTCTTCAATCTGTTTACGGTTCACGCCAACGGAGAAAGTGTAATCAAACTGCTCTAATGTCTTAATAACTGGGAATCCTGCGAGTTTGGTCAACATATTTTTAGACCTTCCTAGTCTATTATCTACTTCCACTCGTAATACCTCCTCCAAGAACTGTGTATATTGCCAATTCTCTTTAGCTGCCATACTGGCAATATCATGATATTTTTCGCCTATGATAGAGAGCTTGAGTTCTTTACATAACTCATCGATAGAGGTATCTAACTCCATAATGCACCACCATAAAATCCAACAGGAAGGATGATGTTTGCAACCATGGGTATAAACTCATCGTAACATTGAATGTCTCTATTGGGGATATATAATTTTTCCAAGTCTTTGTGAGAATTGATTGGGGAATATTTTTTAGCTACACTTTCAATCAAAGCTTTAGGGTGGATTCCTTGATAGGCTTTAGGCACAGGAAGTAGCTGTAACTGCTCCTGTGCTAACAACTCAAATGGCATCTGTAATGTCGTTTGGTGGATGCGTTTATTGGCGGTATTGTCCAACCATTTTAGAACTTCCGCATTTGCATTATCAAGCGTTAATGTGTAATGTTTCATAGAGAGTCTCACTCGTAATCCATTATGAAAGTTATACCGCAGATAATGGTTAAATCTCTCAACTTTTCCTTTGGTTTTAGCGCGATAGGGTTTGCATACTTTGATACTAAATCCACAGTGTTTGGCAAAGTCAGCAAACAAGGGATTGAATCTATGATCACCTTTACCATAGTCATTTCGTGACAATATGACAGTTTTCATATTGTCATATAAACACTCTTTTGGAACACCACCAAAGTAGGCAAAAGCGTTCATATGGCACCCTATCAAGGTCTCAATCTTCTCATTATTAACGTATTCCACATAAGATGCTCTAGAGTAACCCATCGTCGCTACAAAGGCGGATAAATTATCCTTGGGAAACTCTACCCAGTCAACTTGCATCTGCTGGGCTGGTTTGGTTTCAAAGCGTATAATAGGCTCATCTAATTTGGCTCGAGCTCTAAGCTCATATCTTAGTATGACTTGTTGAAGCCACCTTAGACTTCCATCATATCCAAGCTTCTTAATCTCTTCATAAATGACGGTTAAGGGTATTTCACTTTTCTGCTGCTCTGCCGTCTCTAACATCTTGGCGATATGTGGCAAATAAGGATCAACACTGTTAATCACAGGAGGTCTATTGATATGGGGAATATAATCATCTGGAAGATTGGCATAGCGCCTTACAGTTTCTCTTGAAATACCTAACTTTCTAGCAATGGCACTTTTACTAAACCCTTCAGCTAAAAACTTCTTTATCATTTTAATTTCACCTTTTTTTAACATTCAACTCCTTTCCAAAAAATTGAAAATGGAGTTTAACCAATTTAACTTGGTTCTTTAAGGTTTTAAATCAAAATGCAACTCTCAAATTACATTTTCTACTGACCAGTTTAGCAGTTCGTTTGACAATAGCCGAACAGTATAAACAAACAAGCAAGTCCTATACTGTATTTTACAAGTGTTTTAGTATGAATACCTTGCTCTATCCGCATACCAATCCAACGATTAAAAATTGTATCGGATTCTTCGGCTGAAATAGAAGCCATAGCCTTTGTTATAATGGCAGCAAGCATGGGATTATTTTTTGAAAAGGCAAAACGGTGCTGACTTGAAAATTCTGTTTGTCCCGATATACGAAGCTTTGCAAGCCCATTATTTTTAATCGCATAGTTAATGGCACTCATATCACCGACATAGGCATCTGCTTTCCCCTCCATCACAAAGGTTAACGCTTCTAAGATATTATTAGCCAGTACTAACTCTATTTTGGGATATTTTGTTGTTAGCAACTCTTGCGTAAAATAGCCTTTTTCAACGGTAACCCTTTTCCCCGATAAATGCTCCAAATTACCTATAAATTTACCTTCACCATTGTCAACAATCATCGTTTGGGTATCTCGATAAGGTTCAGAAAAGAGAAAATATTGTAAACGCTCAGGTGTTTGAACAATGCTAGTCAAAATATCTATTTCCCCTTTTTTAGCCAGCTCAACAACTTCACTCCACGACTTACCTTTAGCAACTTTAAAATGAATTCCTAGCTTTTGCTCCAAAAGGTGCAAGTAATCCACCGCCATACCGACATAATCTCCATTTTGATTGACCCATTCATAGGGAGCATATTCGGAGTCCATTCCAACATTAATCGTTGGATGCGCTAATAGCCATGCTTTTTCATTACTGGTAAGCAATGAAGCCATTGTGGGAGAGATAGAAGTCGTTTCTGAAAAAAGCAATATAGGGGTAATTAAAAAAATAAAAAAATAGAGAAGATAAAACTTTAGAGTTTTTTGAGTCTTAATAAAAGGCTCCTTATTAAAAATTAATATGCTTATTTTTCGTTCATGTTGTCTTAATTGTACTTGTCAAATAATTCAATAAACCTGAATTTTAATACGTTATCTTTGATAATCTTTACTCTTTTTAAATTTGGCTTCAATAGACGCTTGCTCCACAAGGAATACTCCTTGCAACTGTAACAAAAATATGACACAAGGAGATGGAACTTATGGATGAAAAAGAGCTCAAAAAAGAGTTAGCAAGATTGAAACGCCTGGCTGTTGAAATTGCGGGTGAAATTCACGATATTGTTGAAGATACGCTTTGGGTTAAATACAATGAGCTTCCTATTCTTTCAGATAAAATTGTCAAAGCAATTCATGAAGCAGAAACGTTCAAAGAACAACATCACCTCTAATGGGCTATGACCCAATGAGCAATTTGAGCTACTACTTCTTGTTCCACACCATTAAAACCATGATGTCCAAAGGCATTGCAAGGATCGCCTTTGGTTTGTCCACCTTCAATGGCTAAAAGCTCTTTGGCAGAGGTCGAAGTCAATTTATTCATTAACGAAGGGATGAGATCAAACGAGCAGTGAGAACAGCCATCCTCTTTATGGTGTACCACCAATACAGGCATTTGAAGTTTTTCAAGTTTCATTTCGGGTACGGCATCACTTTTAGCATCGTATAAAATAGATGAAGTCAGCACAATACCGCTAATATCGCTTGGATTTTCCGTCGCTACGTATGCAACTGATTGTGTACCTCGACTTGTCCCCACAAGCCAAATGGGTGCAGTTGTTTGTGTTTTTATCCAAGTAAGAATAGTGCTTATATCGTGTACATGCTCTTTGGTTTGGCGAAAGCCATTCAGGTAAGGCTCACGTTGATGATCACTTGGCGCATCGACAATCACGACCATCAATCCCGCTTTTGCAAAAAGCTCACGCGTACGCATTAAAAAGTTACCCTCGCCCCAACCAAATTTTCCATCACCCGAAAGTTGAAGTCCACCATGCCCACCTGCGAATAAAACAACAACGGCTTTTGGGACTTCTGGAGTTAAAATTAAAAGACGCTCACTAACACGCTCACGGGTTGGAACATCAATAACACGTGATGAAACATCTGCAAACAAAGAGAAAACCGCTAAGATTAATACTGTCAAAAAACGCATTGCTGACTCCTAATTGAGGGCTTTTTTTTCTAATGCTTTGGCTTTTAAAATAGTATGCGGTGTTTGAAGCTCAAAAATTTCACCCTCAGCTATCTTTTCAAGGGCAATTTTTTTGCCTTTTTGAACGACCTGGGCATAACACTCTTTTTGTTCGCGTGTGGGTTCTTTCGAATTTAGGGCAATCGTATAGGAGGAGAGGAGTTGCTCTTTTTTAGCCAAATTTTGTCTGGTTTGAAAATAAATTTGCTCTTGGAGTAGAGTAACCTGCCGTGATTTTTCACGGTAAAGCAGTGCTATTTTATCGTTATATTGACTCTGTAAAATCCCAATTTCATTTTTCCACAAAGAAAGTTTTTCATCAATGGAGCGTTTGGCAAAAAGGCGTGTGAGCTGTGTTAAATTCTCCTCTTTAGAACGCAATATTCGCCCAAAAACAAGACTATAGTGTTCCATTAAACCATCAATATGTTGAAGCATTTCCACACTGTCTGGCAATACCATTTCCATAGCCGCAGAAGGGGTTGGTGCTCTTAAATCGGCTACAAAATCACTGATGACATAGTCTATCTCATGCCCAACGGCTGAGACCACCGGTGTTTTACATGTAAAGATGGTATCGGCTACGATCTCTTCATTAAATGCCCACAAATCTTCCACACTTCCACCGCCTCGTCCCACGATAATGACATCAGCCACAAGAGCGTCAGCACGTGCAATATTTTTAGCAATGGAGAACTTTGCACTTTCACCTTGAACGAGGGTATCAAGCAGGGTGATTTTTACCAACGGCCAACGCTTCGTCGCCACACGAAGCATATCTTGAAGTGCCGCCCCCGTACCTGAAGTCACCAATGCAATATGGTTCACGAAACGAGGCAAGGACTTTTTGTGCTCTGCTTCAAAGTAACCTTTCGCTCCTAGTTTAACTTTAAGCTGTTCATAGGCTTTTGCCAAAGCACCACTGCCTGCAGGCTCCATCATCGTACAGTTAATCTGATACGTTCCACGTGGTGAAAAAACCGAAATGGAACCATGAACGACCACCGCCATGCCCTCTTCCACTTGGAATTTTAAGGTTCTCGTATTGCCTTTAAACATCACACAAGAGATAGAAGAGTCAGCATCTTTGAGGGTAAAGTAGAGATGTCCTGAGCTGTGATAGGTGGGTCTGGAAACCTCACCTTCCACACTTACATGTAAAAAGGTAGTTTCCAGCAGAGACTTGATTTGATTGTTTAAACTTGAAACACTAAGTGTTTGGCTCATTAGCGTTTTTTAGCGATGACCAAGGTTGAAATATCCATCGAAAAGCTTTTGATAAATTCCGTTTCAAACCCTGCAATATCAAGTTCTTTTTGAAGCATGGAAGGGGTTAAAAAGCCTTCAATCGAATTGGGGAGATACTCATACGCTGCTTTATTTTTAGAGATAATTCCTCCTAAAATAGGAAGCACTTTGTTGAGATAGAAATCCTTGAGAGCAAAGAAAATGCCTTTTTTCTCATCTTTAGTAAATTCCAAAATAACGACATACCCGCCTTGTTTCACAACACGCGCAAACTCACTAAACGCTTCTTGACGACGTACAACATTGCGAATACCATAGCTAATGCTTAAGATGTCGGCACTTTCATTTGGCAGAGGAATTTCAGTCGCTTCAGAGATTACAAACTCAAACTCTGGAAACTTTTGCTTACCCACATCCGTCATACCGGTGGAAGGATCAACACCTAAAATTTTGCCGATGTTTCGCCCTGCTTTTTTGGCTTGCTTTGCCCAATAACCCATCATATCGCCTGTTCCACAGGCAACATCCACGATAAGGTCTATTGGCTTAGTATAGCGTGCAAACGTTTCATCACATGCCGTTTTACGCCATTGAATATCTATGCCCATACTTAAAACGCGGTTGGCAGTATCATACGTTCCTGCGATCTCATTAAACATCTGAACAATTTTTTGTTGCTTGTTGTCGTTATTCTCCAAAACAATTCCTACATGTAAAATATATTGCCAAAACATTGGCGAGTTTGAATATTTCATAGTACCAAACTATTCTGCCTCGCAAGAGGCAAGCTTTAGTACCTAGTGTAACGTAACTTTCCAAGCTTTGCTTGGAAAGCGTGTCAAATTAAAATGTTAAAACAGTCCTGCAACTTGTTGTGCAATTTTATCTTCTAAGATTGGGGTTGCTTCATACAAGGTGAGATTCATTTTAGTGGCTTCCGCAAACATCATTGTTTTATGCTCTATATAATCACTCTCATATGATTGTGAACTAGATGAGTAGGTATTGCTGTACATTTTTCCACTCGCATCTGCATCGCGAATTGGACCGCCGAAGCTGTTCATAGTACCTGATTTTTGTCCATCACGAATGCCAGCTTGTCCACCCGTAGTACCTGTACTCGCCATAACTTTACCTTTGGCTTTTTCACGAATCACAATGTCCACTTGCATTTGGAAGATCGTATCTTCGGTTGCTTTTCCAATCAGTCCACCTACAACGGCACCACCAAGACCTGCAGCTGCCATACTTCGACCGTTACTGCCAGAATTAGCAATAGCACCCGCAGCACCACCCATCAAAGCACCTGTTGCCACATTATTTTCGCTCTTTTTATTACAGAACAAAATGTTCGTCATCAAAACATACGTTGCCATCTCAGGATCATCTACGATGGTATATCCTTTAGCATAAAGTGCTTGGATAATTCTATTTTCTAAATTAATGGGAGCACCACTGGTATTTTTAGTCGAAACAAAAATGGTTCGTTTATCTTTGGCCACAGGGTTAATAAAAACACTCTGTGTCATTCGTGCGCTCGTCTGAAGCTCGGATGTTGCACACCCACTCATTAAAATTAACGCTGCACTAAGAGCGATACCTACATGTAATGTCGTTTTTTTCATTGTTTATCCTTTGTAGAAAATGGGTGCGCTATTGTACCGCAATATCCCAAATTATTATTAAAATAGTACCTCTTCACTTCAAACGAAATGTTAATAAAGTGCCCTCTTAAGCCTTTTTGCAATACGAAATTCTTCTTTTTTAAGATGCTTTTTCATAAAGAAAAGAAGAGGCATTTCACTTTTAGGAAGCAAATAAAAACCGCTTTGTTCGTGTAAGAAAAAGCGTATATCTAATAGTAACGTCTTATAATGTGGACTTTGTACAAATTGAAGTAGTTTTTCTCTATCATGATGCAAAAATACTTCAAAAGCTTTTTGTAAGCACTGAATTAGAGCACTATCAAAAACAACACTGCCAATTCCTAAAATATAGCGTATATTTTCAGCAATTTTAGAAAGATTTTTAAGTGCTTTTGCATCATCATCTAATAACAACACGACCTCATATTCCAAAAACTGTACTTCTCTATACAGAAGAACTTTCAGCACTTTTTGGGTACTCATACCATGAGAAAAGGAAAAATCTAGCTCTTTTAGACCAATCATCTCGCACTTTTTAAACACCTCATGAAGCGAAAAATCGTAATTAAGTGGTAATCCGAACAGTGAAAGGTAACGATTTTTATAGCGTTTATCGTCACTCACATTTTTGATAATATGCAACTTTGCATCTGTTTCAAAAGCATTTATTTGATCTAGCGCGCTAAATTGAAACGTTAAAACACCAAAATGATCCGTGTGACGAGGGTGATTTTCAAGGTAAAGTTGATGTATTGCTTGTTTGTAAGAAGAAGTGGTTGCAAGATGTACAATCACTTCTTTAGGATTTTGAATGAGATAACGTCTTTTAAGAGTGCCTTTTTTCACACAACAGCTTTTAGAACTGCTTTTCCATGACAGGAATAACCTGTTTTTTACGACTCAATACACCATCGACCCACATTTCATGATTCACAAGTTTTGTATTCATCGCTTTTTCAACCACACTTTCATCATCGCTCACGACTAAAAATTGAGAACCTTCAATCATAATGTCGGTTAAAAGTAACATTACTGTATGACGTCCGCCCTCTTCTTTGTAGGCTTTCATATCGGCAAATAGGGCTTCTTTCATGCCATCAAAGACTTTAAGATCTACCACTTCAAGTTGACCAATCCCGATTTTATGACCACCCATTTCAAAGTCTTTATAATCACGCAATAAAAGGGCACGTGGGCTTGCCCCAATCACAGCAGATTTGACCAAAAACATCTCCATACCAAGCGCTTTAAAATCTTCTATTCCTGCAATTTTGGCTAACTCTTTGACAGCTTTGGTATCCACTTTGGTACACGTTGGGGATTTAAATAAAACGGTGTCACTTAAAATGGCCAACATCATTGCGCCTGCAATGTTTTTTGGAATATCAATTTTATAATGATCATACATCTCTTTGACAATCGTATTGGTACAGCCAACAGGTCTAATCCAACACTCAAGCGGTGTCGATGTAGTAATATCTCCTAGTTTATGGTGATCGACAATCCCTAAAATATTGGTCTCTTTCAGATTGTGTGGCGCTTGCGCAAGATCAGAATAATCGGTGATGTAAAGATTATCGCCTGAAAAATCATTTTTTAAAAGAGGCTTTTCAAATCCAAATGTTTTTAAAATAAACTCTGTTTCAGGACTGATTTCACCTTGACGTGCAGGTGTACAAGGCTCACCGAGCTGTGTTTTGAGATATGAAAGAGCAATCGCTGATACGACAGAATCAGAATCCGGATTAATATGTCCACATGCATAAGTTTGCATCAAAATTTCCTTTAGTGTTTTTACATGTAATTATAGCCGATTGTCCCCATATTTTGAAATAATCCCTCTTGAAATTTTGTTTCTATTTTCATTTAACACTAATTTCATACTTCCTTATAATAATTTTATTTCAAAATTTTATAAGGATCCTATATGATGGGAATAATCTCTATCGCACTGTTACAGGACATTGTAGACTATGGTGTCATTGGATTACTAGGTTTTATGAGTTTTATCACACTCTTTTTTTGGGTCGAGCGACTTTTATTTTACCGAGCTTTAAAAATCTCGCACTACACGTGCAAAGAAAAATTAGAGATGGACGTGACCAATCACGTCCATATTCTCTCAACCTTTGGCTCAAATGCCCCCTACATCGGTCTTTTAGGTACGGTGTGTGGTATTATTATCACGTTTTATGCCATGGGTCAAAGCGGGCAGATTGATGTTAAGACCATTATGTCATCCTTGGCATTGGCGCTTAAAGCAACCGCGATGGGTCTTGTAGTTGCTATTCCAGCGATCTTTTTTTACAACCATCTGGTGCGTAAAATTGAGAAAATCCTGATGTGCTGGGATATTGCAAAACAAAGTGGAACCGATGAAAATACGTCGCTTTGAAACGATCAATGTCGTGCCCTTTATCGACATTATGTTGGTTTTGCTTGTCATTGTACTCACCACAGCAACGTTTGTGGCAAAGGGCATTATTCCTGTGGATTTGACACAAGCAAGTTCTGCCAAACCTTTGAATGAGCAAAAAGAGCTTATCGTTACCATTACGCAAGAAGAGAAATTCTTTTTCAATGACAAAGCCGTTGAGGAAGGCTCTCTTGAGAGCGAGCTTTTAGAGTTTAATGAGCAAACTCCCATTATGATTAATTGCGACAAACATGCTTCTTTTGAGCCTTTTGTTCAACTCATGGATCTTTTAAAGCAGCATCATTACACGCAAATTGGGATTTTAACCAAACAATGAAACGCTACATTCACGCTTTTACACTGACCTTAATCGTGTACCTCTTAGGCGGATTTGTGTTGATGTACCATGCTTTTTTGATACACAAGCCCTCATCTACTGATGTATCGAAAGAGGTGATGGCAATTACTCTTTATGAAGCACAAAAAGAAGAGTCTAAAGTACTTCCAACGCCCATACCTCCAGTGCCGACTACGCCTCTTTTGAAAACCCCTCAAAAAAGTGTCCTCAAAAAAGAGCCTAAAGTTCTAGAACGTCAGCATAGTGTTCAAGAGCAAATGATAGTTTCGCAAGAAAGTGAACAACCCACTCTAGAAAAACCAACGCTCAAGGAAGAGATAAAAGCGGAAGCAACGACTTCAGAAATAAGCCATCAAGAGGCTTTACATGTAAAACAAAAAGAGTATTTGGAAAACCTGAAAAAGCGTATCAATGAACATAAAACCTATCCAAAGATTGCTCAAAATAGCCATATTGAGGGAAGAGTCATGATAGAATTTACAATCTCTCCCAGAGGAGAGTTACTTTCATTTACAATATTAGAGGGTAAAAAGGTCTTTCATAAGGCTACGGAAGAGGCTGTTCAAAAAAGCTTCCCGTTTCTTTTAAGCGAAGATCTCTTCACCTCTATGATGACATTTCAAATTGAACTCAGCTATACATTGCTTTAAAGCTGAAAAGACTAGTGACCTTTTTTACCATGATCTCTATCTTTACCGTGATCTTGGTCACCACGGTCACGATCATCACGTCTATCATCAAAATCACGCATATCATGACCCACTTTGAGCGCTTTAAACTCGCTTGAACCTGGTTTGATACCAAGATCTTTTGCCATGACACCCCAGCCTTTATGTTTGTTCTCATGATAATATCTGAGTACCTCTTCATGGGTTCTCCCTGATAATTCGGAGAGACGAAGCACCATATACGCATCCGCAGGTGCACCAACACTTTTTAGAATGAGGCTTAATTGTGATTCTGGCATACCAAAACGTGAAGCAAGTCCTGCTTGATAGCCATAAGGATCTGAATTGGATCGCATATTTAAACTTGCCATCCAATCAAAATCAGCTGCTATCAACGTTGAGCTACTTAGTCGCCCCTGAAAAACCACAAAAATCCCTAGATTCAGGGCTTTCATAGTCATTTTAGAGTATAATTTCGACCATAAACAAGGGGGTTACCCCTCTATTTCTGGTCGAAAAGGATCTCTTTGCTGCCGAAAATGACACCTACAAATCAACCCAATCTTTTCTATGGTTCCTTAATGGATATGTTAGATAGGAATGATCCACTGATTGCTTTGGCTGATGTGATTGATTGGAATAAAATAGAAGAGGCATTGCGTGGATATTACTGTATGGACAAAGGAAGACCGGCTAAACCTTTGCGTTTGATGGCAGGATTATTGATGCTCAAATATTTGGAGAATCTCTCTGATGAGAATGTGGTCGTGCAATGGAAACGAAATCCTTATTATCAATATACTTCTGTGGGCTCAGTGATTACCAATGTGGCTTACCTTGTGATGCAACAGAATTGGTAAAGTTTCGTAATCGTATTGGTCAAGGAGGTATAGATGCCATCTTTGGTGCCAGTGTGGCATTACACCCTGAAGCATCCAATGAATCGCATGTCATTATTGACTCCACTGCCCAAGAGAAAGCATATCACTTATCCCACCGATGGTAAACTTGCCATTAAGATGATTCACGCATTGCATAAGATTGCAAAGAGGGAAGGTATTGCACTACGACGTACCTACCTCAAAGAGATAAAAGAGCATCGTATCACCTTACGCTTCTTTAGACATCCCAAGAAGAAGCACAAAGCACGCAGTGCTATGAAACGTTTACGCACCATTGCAGGAATAGTGATGCGTGATATGCAAAGAAGTTTTACACTAGAACAAATAGCATTCTACGCTGAACAATTTTCACTTTACACAAAGGTACTTTTACAAAAAAGAAGCGATAAGGATAAAATCTACTCCTTGCATGAACCTCACATTTATGCCATGGCAAAAGGGAAAGATCATAAAAGCTATGAATTTGGTGTTAAGGCTTCTGTTGTCACCACCTACACGCATGGGATTGTGGTAGGAGCAGTCGCCCATGAGAGCAATGAACACGATTCTAAAACATTGAAGGCTGTCCTGACCCATGCGTCCACACACAGACACACACCTATCCAAAGGGCAACGTGTGATAGAGGATACCGTGGCATTAAAGAGGTCAACACCACACATATTTGCATCCCCGGTATTCATTTAAAACGTGACACGAAAGAAGAAAAAGAACACAAGAGAAAACAGTTTAGACGTAGAGCTGCCATAGAGCCTACCATTGGACATCTCAAACATGACCACAGAATGGCACGAAACTATCTTAAAGGCTTTATCGGAGATCAGATCAATCTACTCATGGCTGCATGTGCGTGGAATCTGAAAAAATGGATGAATCTCTTCATCCATGCTCTTTTTTTAGCAAAAGATTATAGGCAAATGATGGTGAGTATAGGGTATATGAAACTCTATTGGTCTGTGTGGATTTGGCTTGGGTTGACTCAAAGAGAAAGCAGGCTATAATTTGTGATGTTTTTGAGTTTTTCAGGCTCGACTACTTACAAGTATAAAACTGACCGTTGCTAATAAAATACTTTTAAATTTCATTGCTTACTCCTTTGGTCTATTGTTTAACGTCTATCTCGCCCATCATCTCTACGATCGTCATCGCCTTTATCTCGGTGTTGTGAATTGTGGTCTTTTCGTTCATTTCTATCATAATCTCTATGTTCTGGCTGGTGTTCATAATGTTGTGGCTCAGGTTGACGGTCATAATGCCTTGGCTCTACATAGACTCTGCGAACAGGCATGTCACGACGATCTTCATAATGTCCCCTTGGATGGTAAATATAACGCGTATCATATCGCTCACGAAGTTCTATATATTCAACAGCATCTGGTCTAATGCCAAGAAAATAGGCAATATCACCCCAACCGCGATGTCTTCTTTCACGATACACTCGTAAAATATACTCTGGTGGTCGTCCCGACAATTCGGCAAGACGAAAGATCATATAGGCATCAGCAGGATCATAAACACTTGATAAAATCACCATAACATCTGGCTCTCGAACCCCAAAACGATCTACCAAGCTATAGCGATAGCCATAAGGATCCTCGTGGGAGCGCATATTAAGACTTACCATCCAATCAAAATCTGCGGCAAAGAGGGAAGATGCGCTTATCAAAACACCGATTCCCATTAAAAAAAGCCTTTGTAATTTCATTGTCACTCTTCATCTATAGTAAATAAAGCGTATTATAGTCTAAATAGTGAACTTATCGTGAAACAATCCCCCTGATTCTCTCCTTTTTTATCAGTAATATTTCAACATAGTTTTGAATATTGTTATTTTGTGTAACCATTTGTTTACATAAAAATTACGCTCATAAGCCTATAAATATCTTTATTAATTTATTAAGGAGTAGCATGATGAAAATCTATCATCACCAAATAGTTGCAGATCAAACCATCTGTTTTGCAACACCGTACACAAATCACATGCTCAATGTCACGCAGAACCACTATAATTTTTTATACATTTTAGTAAGAAAAAATAAATAAGGATTATTATGCAATCCCGTCAATCGAAAATGATCACCACAGCAACAAGCTATTTTATGAGCCAATATACGAAGCACTATTTACATGTCGAAAAACCCTCTTTAGGATTACCACCTCCTCCTGAAAATAAAAAATATCTTCTTTATATTCATGTTCCTTTTTGCACAATGTTTTGTCCGTACTGCTCTTTTAATAAATTCACCTATACCAAAGAAGCTGCCCTCATATACTACCGCCATTTACGTGAAGAGATTTTACATGTAAAAGAGTTGGGATATGATTTTAACTATTTAGTCATAGGTGGAGGTACACCGTTGATTGATGAAGAAGAGTTGATTACAACGATTGAGTTGGTTCGAAAACTCTTCTCCATTGAGCATGTTTCATGTGAGAGTGATCCTAACCATATCAACCCAAAAACCGTACTCCAGTTGGATGGCTTAGTCGATCGTCTCTCTGTGGGTGTTCAAACCTTTGATGATACCCTTTTAAAGAAATTGGGGCGTTATGAGAAGTTTGGTTCAGGAGAAGAGGTGTACGCGAAGATTGCATCCATGCTGGGAATTTTGCCCATCACCAGCGTGGATCTCATTTTCAATTTCCCTACGCAAACACAAGAAGGACTCATTCACGACCTGGAGACACTTAAAAAGCTCTCTCCAGAGCAAACCAGCGTTTATCCACTAATGACCTCCTCATTGGTGAAAAATAGCGTGAAAAAAACATTGGGTGAATTCAGCCTTGAGAATGAATTTACCTTTTTTAGCACTATTAAAAAATCACTCAAAGAGCTCTATCCTGCACGTCATGGTTGGTCGTTTTCAAAAGAAAGCGATTTAATTATTGATGAATATATTATCGACAATGAAGAGTATGTCGGTGTCGGCTCAGGCTCTTTTAGTTTTCTAAAAGATACCCTTTACCTCAACGAATTTGCTTTGGATAAGTATGCAACGCTTATTCAAGAAAAAGCTTCGGCTATTACGAAAGAGCGAACATTTCCAGCCAACTCACAGATGTATTATCGTTTAATGGTTGATCTTTTCAATGGTACCCTCTCTAAGAAAAAATTTACGGCTATGTTTGGTCAATCCATCAATACTGCACTGGGTAAAGAGCTCATGCTCCTTAAATTTGCCAAAGCAATCAAAGAGAACAAAGAGAATATCACCACTACAGATTATGGTGACTACCTCTTTTTAGTCATGATGAAAGAGTTTTACATGGGCATGGATCGTATTCGCAATGAGGCCCGTAAAAACCTTATCCTTTAAAAGATGCCAGAGATAAGCTCTCGCTCCATGTCAACACGAAAAAGCCTATATGTTCACCGTTAATATCGACAATGGGTGTATAAAGAACATAATTATCTCCCTTTTTGAGATAACCTGTACCTTGAAAATTAATCTCTTTGATAAAATTTAGTCCATTGGCTTCTTGGTTGACAATCGTATAGTTATCGAGCATCAGCTTTTCCCCGTAAGATGCCGCATTTGCAATCGATAAATACTCATTTTTCATCAATACATAAAACTCCACACCATCTTTTTTAAAATACGCATTTAAATCTTTAAAATCAACAACCGTTTCAATGGTTCCCACATACTCATCTTTTTTAAAAACAGGAGCGATGGCGCGCATAAACATACCATGTCGCCCAATTTCAACACCTTGCATCGGGTGTTTGCTCAGCTTTATTTTTTCGAGTGCATGGCGAAACGTACTTAAGTCATCATTGTTGTGATTGTTATAATCCCAAAGGCGAATAAAGCTTTTAAAATCTTTGGTATGGAGGTGTATTCTTGCATTATCAAAAATCTCTGCCAGTGCCATACTATCTCTAATTTCAAGCAGATACTGCAAACAGTCCTCTCGATTTTGTTCACTTAGGCAGGCAACAACATTGGGACTTTTCGCTAAAATCACCGAACTTGCCAGTGAAACCTTGGTGGTCTCCGCAATTTTATTATGCAACGTCAACAAAAGTGCATCCATCTGTTTTTTAAGCGTCTCTTCCTCTTCATACGAAATTGATTTATTGTATAAGAAGAGAATAATAAGCCCAAAAAAGAGCATCAGTGCGGCACTGAGAAAAAACCGTTTTTCTTTCATCGTTCACCCTTTATTTCTGCATCATCCACACCATCTAAAAGCTTCTTTTTATCAAGTTTAAAGATATAGGTAAAACATGAACCCTTGTTTTCATACGATTCGATGTTAATGTCAATGTCATTTTTATTACAAATATTTTGTACAATATTAAGCCCTAACCCAAAGCCACCTTGAACAGAATCTTCGCGCTCAAAACGCTGAAAGACTTTGTAAAGATCTTTAATGCCCTGACCATAATCCTGAAAACTGAGGACACACTGTTCTTCATCTTTTAGATAGAGTTTGATCTCTACTTTACCTTGAAAAAAAGAGTATTTAATGGCATTAGAGAGAGTATTGTCAATGATGCGCTGAAGTTCTACTTTGCTGATATAGATCATCAGATTTGGCATAACGTCATGCTCCAAACTGATCGACTTCGCAACAGAAATATCTTCAAAAAAAGCAATACGCGCATTTAAATACTCAGAAAGATTGACAGGTTCTTTATTGTACGTTACCTTTTTATGCTTAATATAATACTCCACATCTTCATACGTCATTTGCATCTGTTTTGTAGCTGCTTTAATACGTTGCAAATGTTTAGAAGACGTCACATAACTTGAAAGTAACTCCACATTAATATTAATAACCCCTAGAGGTGTTTTGAGTTCATGCATTGAATCATTAAAAAAGTCATTCACATAACGTTGCATCTTTTTATAAGGATAAATACTGGAATGAACAAAAATATTGCTCATCAGATAGACTAAAAAAAGTACAATAAAAAAAAGCATCGTTGCGATAAAAATAATTTTGGCATAGTTAAGCTGAAGCTCTACGACAAGGTAAAAAACATCACTCCCTTTTTGAATCTCTTTTTGATAATATAAAAAAGGATAAGCAACATGTACTTTAAAATTGCTATGAGTAAGATGTGCTTGAATACCTTTGTAGAGGAGTTGCTGTGTTTCATCATAAATATTAATATGAAAGCGCACACTTCTTGGAATTTCAAAGCGCTCTTTTTCAAAAATACTCTTTTCATGGGCATCGACCCACTCTAAAATCTCTTGCGTTGCTTTATACTTCTCTTCCATGATGGTACTTTGAATTGCAAAGTAACTGGGCACACAAAACAGCGCCATAACAATAAGCGTATAGACTAAAACCGAACGAAAGGGATTAAGAGAGAACATCGATGCGATATCCTAACCCACGAGATGATTTGATAAACTCTTCTTCATCGACTTTGAGCCTTATTTTTCTAATATACATACGAATATCCGCATAACTAATTTCTTTACCTTCCCACACATTTTCACGAATGAGTTCAATGTCACAAAATGTATTTTTACGGCGAATTAAAAAGCGCACCAAATCAAGCTCTTTTGAGGTAAGTGAAACTGTTGTATCCTTTTTTTTAAGCTCACCCGATTCAAAATTAAAAACACATCCACAACTCAGCCTAAATTCCCCTGCAGTACTTGTTTGATAATGCTTTTTAATCAGCTCTTTCACCCGCAGTTCAAGCTCTTTCAGCTCAAACGGTTTTTTAAGATAGTCATTACAACCAAGCTGATACCCAATTTCCATGTTATCAATATCTACCAATGACGTCATGATGATAATAGGCGTCGTAATATTTGCCTCTTTGATGTATTTAATCAACTCATGCCCATTCAGCTTCGGCACTTTTACATCCAGTAAAAAGAGATAATAGCACTTCTGCATAATCGCATCTAAAGCACTCTCCCCATCAAAAAAGGCATCGACTTCATACCCTAAGAGCTCTAAATACTCTTTAATGCTCTCATTGTAGTTATAGTCATCTTCTAAGAGTAAAATCTTCATACCTTTTCCTTAACCAAAATAAATTTGTCCAGCGTAAATGATGTAATATCGAAGCATTAAAACACCTAAAACAACCACCATAGAATTTGTCACAATGTAACCGACGCGATAAACATGGCTCTTAAGCGCTATAATGACCGTTATCAAAGGAAGTCCTAGCCCCACACCAATAACACCTAGCCAAAAGATACCTGCCCAAAAACCCTCTGTAAGTGCCGCTTTTGCAGCAGTTGGAGCATCGCCACCTGCATAAAACAACCCGATAAAGAAGAGTGCTAAAAGAGGTAATTCCGTTAAAATAACTCTGGTATCAAGCACAAGAAGATACTTGATACTCTCCGTATTCAGAGCACTTTTAAAAAAAAGCAACCCAACAAGAATATTGACGGCAACACCCGAAGAGAGGCTAGAGGTGAGAAATATAACAGGTAAAAGTGGACTATTCCACAAAGGAATAGCATACAGAGCTGATAGTAAAAATCCCGTATATGAACCCACACAAAGGGCGGCCACAAAAAGAAAATACTCAATGACTTTGGCATATGAATGAAAACTCTTAACCAGATTAATCAGCCCTTCTAAAGGAGCTAAAATGGGATGTCTAATAACACTTCGCTCAAAAACAAGCAACATAAAAACAATGACAATCGGTGTATAAATAAGCAAAAAAAGCACCCCTAAGCTCATAACCGACGTCACATTATAACGAAGGAGTAGCCAATAAAATGAAAGGGGTCGACCTAAATCGATCACCAAAAGCAGCAAGCCTAAAAAAATTGCGGTAGGAGCCACAACAGCGCCTGCCTTAATCATCGCATCCCAAATAGAGGAGTTACTGCGTTCATGTCGGTTCCATTTCACTAATAAAGCGACGATAATAGAACCTGAACTGAGTCCTGCTAAAAAAAGGTAAATTGCAATCGCCCATGACCAATGAATCGTGCTGTACTGTTCTACACTTCCCCACATCGGACTCATGACTTCACCCCTTTACGACTCGGAATAAACGCTACTTTAGGCTTTGTCCCCAGATGTTCTTTGGGAAATAACAGTACCTCTTTTTGCGATTTTTGATGCACAAGAGAATTTTTTTGCCGCATGTCCCCAAAACTAAGAGCTTCTGTAGGGCATGTGGTTACGCATGCAGGCTTTAACTCCTTAGAAACACGTGTATCATAACAAAAATTACACTTTTCTACTACATTTTTTAAAGGATTAACAAACCGTGCATGGTAAGGGCATGCAAGGATGCAATATTTACATGTAATGCAAACGCGTTCATCAATATGGACTAACCCATCTTTACTCTGGAAGGAAGCATGTGTCGGACAAACACTCACACATGGAGGATTTTCACACATCACACACGATAACCTCTCATAACGCATCCCAAGGTTGGGGAATATCCCAAGCGTTTGCATGTGTACCTGCACTCTGTAAAAATCATCGGGAACATTATGTTCCACGCGACAAGCCACACTGCACGCTTGACACCCAATACAAAGGTTTTCATCATAGAGAAGCCGGTATTGTTTTTCCATTACATGCCCCTATATTTTGATAATGTTGACACCAACATTGGTGATCATTGCCCCACAAAGTGTGGCACTCTCTAACGATAAAAGCTTTGAAGAGTTGATCCCTTTTCCATGTGTACGCTTAAGAGCAGGAGCATCGTGCCCAAAGCCCATGTACGTAAACAGTGTATCAGGGCGAATACCTTCTGTAATAAAGACCGTTGCCTTCTCTTTGGAAATACCGTTTTCAAGATAAAAGGTATCACCCATTTTAAGTCCATGAACTTTTGCTGTGGAAGGATGCATCCAAATTGGATTTGTTGAAAGTAGCATGTGCAAATAAGGAATATTCTGCGTGTGTCCATTGGTATGAACAGCACTTTTCCCACTGGTTAAAACATAGGGGAATCCTTGTTTGACATCCATATCTACGTTACTTGGAACGCCATATCCTTTAAATAATTTTTCAACCTCTTCACAATAAATTTCTATCTTACCCGAAGGTGTTTTAAGCTTTTGGAGAAGATGACTAAACGTGCCTTGCTTATCTAACCAGATGCGACTTTGAGGATACCTCTCACAAAAATGCTCCACAAACGTGGGCTCAAGTGCCAAAAGAGGAGGTACATCAAATGTTGCAGCCCCTCTTTTAAGCAAGGTTTCGAGTAAAACGTCATTTCCTTTGGCTTGATAGACTCGTAGTTCAGGAACACTTTTCCATGGATAATAACTTCCAAGCCCCATGCGTTCTGCAAGATTACGGATAATTTCTATAGCACTTTTATTGTGATGCAATGGCTCTACGATACGATTACGCATTGTATAATAAGGGCTTTTATACGCATTTTTACTAATACCTTCATCCCTCTCTAAATAGGTTACTTCAGGTAAAACCACATCTGCCATCATCGCTGTATCGGAGAGATAAATGTCATTCACGACAATAAACTCTAACTGCTCCATTGCCTCTTTCATTTTTTGAGGATTTGCTACCGTCATTAAAGGGTTATGTCGGGTTAGAAACCATCCTTTTATCTCATAAGGCGTTTGAGTTATAATCGCTTCAGGAATGGCAGTCAAAGAACCATGCCTTTTTGAGACAAAGCGTAAAGCTCCCATTTCACCTGCTTGATCAATGCGTTGCTCATTCACTAAAGGTCTTGGATAAGGATTATCCAGTTCTGGGACAATGTCTTCTTTAGCAAGAGCATTAACCCGTTCAGCTATTTTTGCAAAGTAAATTCCACCCTCTTTTTCAACATTACCCATCAAAATATTGGCCATTAAAATAGCACGGGTTCTTTGATATTCTGCCTTAGTAGTGGTTTGCTTTATGTCCCCAATCAATAATGCATTTAGGAGAAGCTTCATAAATTTCTGCCGCAAGACGTTCAACGACTTTGGCATCAATGCCCGTAAGTGGCTGCTGCCACTGAGGTGTTGTTTCTTTCACAGAGAGTACCAATTCAAAACCAATCGTATACTGCTCAACAAAATTTTTATTGTATTTGCCATCCCTAATCCATACATGTAAAAGAGAAAGGACAAACGCTAAATCACTTCCTGGCTTAATGGGATACCATTCGTTGGCTTTTGACGCAATAATGGAAAAACGAGGATCTAAAACAACCAATTTTTTAGAAGGATTGGCAGAAAATTGTGCCATTGCTTTGGTGAGAGGAATATCGAGTCCCTCAAAAAGATTATGTCCAAAATTCAAAATATAGGTAGCATTTTCAAAATCACGATGCAGTTTTTCACCGAACGTCTGTTTAAAAGCACTTTCAATCGCAATCGGACAGGAACTCCAATGTGAAAAAATATTGGGCGAGCCAAATGCCGATGCAAAAGAGCAGAGAAGATCGTACTGCTCCCCTGTTTTAGCAGAAAAGATTACGCTACGAGCACCATAACGCTCTTTAAGCGCACTGAGCTTTCCGGCAATAAGGCTCAGTGCCTCCTCCCAACTGGCTTCTTTCCATTTGTTTTCACCCCGTTTGCCTACGCGAATCAATGGCGTGACAAGTCTTTGGGGATCATAAAGCTGAGAGGCTCCTGCAACGCCTTTGGCACATAAACTCGTTCCCATCTCTTTTACAAAAGCGTTACCTTGGAGCAAGACGGTTTTACCATTAATCACGCGTGCTTCCATAGGGCAACGGCTACTGCACATTTCACAAATGGAACGAATAAATTTATCTTCACTTTTGAGGGCTACTTCGCCAAGCGCACCTAAGCTTCCAGGCAAGAAAATACTCGCCGTTGCGCTGGTTGTTGCAACTTTTAAAAAGTCTCTTCTGGCTTGAATGTAATCCACGCTTTACTCTCTTATTGTTTTACTTTATTGTAAGATAATTTGACTTTAAAATGAGACTTTTTTAAAGAAGTAAGACGTTCTTTTTACAGAAGGTAATCATCGGTAGGCTAGTGGCTCATGCCTCTTTTGTAGTTTACAAAAAGGATGTTAAAAAGAGGAGATAATAGGACTTGGTTTGCTAAAGAGATAGCCTTGCGAAAAGTCTACATGTAAACTCAAAAGTTTTTCTTGAATTGATTCTCGATCCACAAATTCAGCCACAATCTCATAACCCATTTTTTGTGCAAAAGAGATAATCGTTTCTACCGTCATTGCACTTATTTCATTCGTATCAATGTCTTTAATCAATGAACCATCAATTTTAATTATATCCACTTCCAATTTAACCAAGTAAGCAAAATTGGAGTAACCCGTTCCAAAATCATCAATGGCAATGCGACACCCAAGCTGTTTGACTTCACGAATAAATGCTGTGATCTCGCTAAAATTTTCAATACCTTCTGACTCTACGATCTCCAAAATGACCCGATGGGCACACTGATATTTTTTGATATTGTCATACAAACACTCTTTCACTGAAGTCGAGAGAATATCGCCTTTCGTAAGGTTAATTGAAAAATCTACCTTAAAATCTTTGAGGTATTCAAAAGATTTATTGATCATAATCTTCGTAAGTTTGCCATACAACCGTGTCTTTTTAGCTTGATCTAAAAAGGAGTACGGGCTGAGATAATGTCCATCCTCTTCTTGAAGCCGCATCAGTACTTCATACTTAGTAATTTTATGTTGCTTGTTGTCATAAATACCTTGAAAAAAGGGCACAATGCAATCATGATCAATGGCCGTTTTTATTTTTTGAATAATTTGAATATTATGCTTTGTTTTGTTTTTCAATATTTCGTTAGCTTCATAAAAGACGACCGCTTGATTGTGTGTTTTGGCCTCTTTCAGTGCCACGTGGGACTGCATATAAATCTCATCGGAACTTCCTTTGGCTACACCAACATTAATCCGAACAACCACTTCATAGCCTTTGATTATAAAGACTTTTTTTTCAAGGCTATGAATCATTTGCTTAATATTATCGCGAGCCGTTGAGATCATTTTAATATCTTGACTTGTCAGTAAAACCGCAAACTCATCACCATTAATACGAAAAACAACATCAGCATGACTGTTAAAACTCTTCATTAAAAAATGAGCTATTTGTTTTAAAAGCTCATCACCTACGTCATACCCTAAATAATCATTAATCTCCGAAAAACCAATCAGATTGAGTAAAATTAATAATTTTGTGTTGTGATCTAAACGAAGACGATGAAAAAGTGCTTCACGGTTTCCAAAACCAGTGAGTTCATCTTTGAAATGCTGTTCAATCAACTGCTCTTTAACAATTAAATCTGTAATATCAAAATGAGCACAAAGATACTCCAACGTATTGCCTGCCTCATCAAAAATAGGCATAATGGTATTTTGAAGATAATGTACATTACCCGATTTAATAACAACCCTAACAATTCCTTTCCATATCTCTTTACGTTTGAGTGTTTCCCAAAGATTTGCATAAAGAGCGGGATCAGCATCACTTGGCCTAAACATACGATGTGTTTTCCCTAACAACTCCTCTTCTGTATACCCTACAACCTTACAGAAAGGCTCACTTGCATACGTAATACATCCATTAATATCGGATTTAGAGACAATGCAACACTCATCTAAAATCATTTTATACTGATTAAGAAAATTCATATTAACATCAAGTTCATGTTGGGTTGTATTGACAAGATGGGTTAAGGACTTAAGCGTTGAGCCGTTCACATCTGGTTTCTTACCTAAAGGATGAGAGATAATATAGTCTGATTCACTCAATGTCAACACAGTAGTCGTGACATTAAGGAGTTGGTTTTTATGTTTGGAATGATAAAATTCACCATACGTAAAAAATCCAGATGTTGGAGCAATTTGCTGTAAAAGTCCAAATTCGTAATTGAGCTGTTTTTGCAAAAATCGTTTGCGAACTGCACAAGAATAGACAAAAATGGTTTCAACAGGTTTTTCATTAATCTGCTCTTGTATGTACGCTGCTTTATCCATAATTTCTTCGACATTTCCAATCGAAAAATGCACCTTTTCCCCTTCATCTAAATGCCCTGAAAAGATCAAAGAACCATCTTCATTAGAACCAATCAATGAGCGACATACTTCTATTTCATCACACGTTTTTATAAAAGGAAATTCCATACCACTGCTAGGGATATTGTGCAAAATATCATTCCCTAAATAGTGTTGGTAAATCTTTTGGATCGGTTGATGATCAACCTCATAAAGAGCCCCTTTATGGACTTTAGTAATCGTCAGTTCTTGACCAATTTGCGTCCAACCAAGGGAATACGCACTGTTTACATGTAAAGATTTACCGCTTAATGTTGCAAGCACAATACCTTGATCTAAAATTTGATCCTCACAAATAATAAAAGCACTTTGAAATAAAAATTTATCAGCAGCATTTCCACCAGACAGAGGCATATCAGCTCTTAAGCTATTAAATCCTTTCAGAAAATCTTCACTGTCATCCACGCCAAAAGGATGTGCTAGTGCAATACATACTTTTGTCTCTTTATCCAGAATAGAAGTAGCCGCTTTTTGACCACTTTCAAAGTTTACATCGGCAAAATAATAGGCTTTAGCAACACTTTTTTCCAACCAACAAAATGCAAGTAAAATAGTATTATCTTGAATATGACCTTCTTGAATCTCACCAGCAGTACTACTACCGACAATAACACTTTTGGGAAAAGTCAATTTTAAAAAATGAAGAATAGAGGCAATTTTTATTTTGTTAAAGTCACCACAAAAAAGTTGAATAAAGAGATGATCATTAGGGCTAAAGTTTGCTCTAGAAAACTTTTCTAATTCCTCAAGTGTCTTGTAATTATAATTAATAGACTTCACATTAATGCCTTCTTTTTAAATCTTGTTAGTAAAGTAAGCTAATATTTACCTGATAGTACTAATTTTTATAAAAAGATTATTTTATCATAATATGCAAATTTTGCATATTTAATCTAAAAAGAAAAACCCCCTCGCTGGGAGGGAGTTATTGGGTAACGAAGATTTATCCTACGAAGACTTGACCTGCGTAGAGAATATAGTAACGAAGTGACATAACACCAATAAGAACGATCAGTGAATTGAAGATTACAAAACCATGAGAGTGTTTCACCCCATGAGGTAATGCAAAATTAAGTCCAATAGGCAACACCAACCCTAAACCGATAACACCCAACCAAAGCAATGTTGAAAGTCCACCGGTACTAAGCGCTGCATGTGCGACATGCGCAGCAGATCCTCCTTGGTAAAACATTCCCACAAAAAGAATGAATAAGAAGAAAAGTTCGACAAAACTCACTTTGACATCTAACCCATGAAGGTAACTGACGTTGCCATCTTTGGTACTGCTCTTAAAGAAAAGAAGTCCAACAACCAAGTTGGCAGAAATACCTGCTGAGACACCTGATACCAAGAAAAGCGCTGGTAAAACAGGGGTATTAAACAAGGGATAACTGTTCATTGCTGAAAGCAAGAAACCAGTATAGGCACCAACACCTACAGCTAAAATGAGTGTCACACTTTCGATCAATTTAGCGTATGCCAATGCAAGATTGGCAAGCGGTGCTAAAAATTGAAGTGGTCCCGTTTCAAAAAGCTCTTTTTTAAAGACACCCATGAAAAAGAGAATAACAACGGGGAAATACGCAAACAGTGCCAAAACACCAAGTGTCATCACAGAGCCAAAGTTATAGTGAATTAACAATTTCCAGAAATGAAGCGGACGCGTAAGATCGGTAATCAAAAGGAGCAAACCTGCACCAATGGTCACCGGCGCTAAAATAGAACCCGCTTTAATAATACCATCGCTTGGAGAGACATCATTGCCTTTCATCCATTTAATCACGATTGCCGAAATAATCGCTCCCGCAGAGAGACCTGCAAGGAAAAGATAGACCGCAATCGGCCAATGCCATACGACTGTGTTATATTGCTCTATTGAGCCCCAGATTTGGTTCATGAGTTGATCCCTCCTTTATGGTTAGGTACAATAAACATTTTTGGGTTCGTTCCCAATTTTTCTTTTTCACGGTACGTGACACGAGATGATAGCGCTTGGTTGATCTTACTTTTCGGATCGTTCAAGTCACCAAAAATAAGCGCGTCTGTTGGACATACAGTTACACAGGCTGGTTCTTCACCACGAGCCAAGCGTGTATCATGACAGAACGTACATTTATCAGGTGCTTTGGTGACAGGATGAACATAACGTGCTTGGTAAGGGCATGCTGCAACACAGTACAAACAACCTACACACAAATCAACATCCACTAACACAATGCCCTCTTCCGTGATATGTGAAGCTTTGGTAGGGCAGACACCCACACAAGGAGTATTTTCACATTGAACACAGGATTGGCGGTGATACTCATAGCCAATCGTGCCATTTGGATACTCTTCTTCTTTAACCCAAACCTGTAAACGGTACACGGATTCGGGTATTTCATTTTCAGACCTGCACGCAATACTGCATGCTTGACAACCGATACAAAGATTATTATCGTGGATCATTCCATATTTTTTTGCCATTGTTCTTTCCTCCCCTTACGCTTTTTTGACTTTGACGCCAACCACATGCAGGTTCATACCTGAATTTGGCGATACCAAAGGCGAATAAAGCGTATTGCTGTTAACACCTTTACCATAAGCTCGTTTAAGCTCTTTACTGATGTGACCAAACCCAAAGTAAGCAAATACGGTGTCTTCACGTACGCCTTTCGTGACAAGCGCTTTGCCTTTTTGTGTCGCATATTTGTTAGAGACTTCGATTTTATCACCATTTTTGATGCCAAGGCGTTCCGCCGTTTTGGGGTGAATCCATACCGCTGCATCATCACAGAGATTATTGAGCCAAAGGTTGTTACCATTATGTCCGTTGGTACGAACCGCTGATTTTCCATTGATAAAATAGAGCTCATCGGCTTCTTTGTATTTGTAAGGCTCGTAACTCAAAGCACCTTTTTTAGAAACCGTTTCGAGTTCTGGGCTAAACAGCTTGATCTTATGTGGGAAATCAATCGTACCTTCTTCATTCACTTTGCTGGCCGCACTCGGATACTTTTTCACAAACTCTGCAACACTTTTTTTATCTTGAAGTAGAAGAGGCACACCAAAACTTGCCATACCTGTTGCTTTAAGTTTTGCCAAAAGATCGATATTATCACCCACTTGTTGTAAACGATAATCTTCAATGTCTTTGTAAGGGAAATAAGCACTTAAACCCATTTTTTCCGCTAACTCTTTGGCAACTCGCCAACCAGGACGTGATTCGCCGATAGGCTCAACCACTTTTTGTCGACCGACATCATAACTTGGATTTTTGCCTCCACCTGCATTGAACTCTTCATCTCTCTCTAAGTAAGTGGTATCAGGAAGGACAATGTCCGCATACCAAGCAGTATCAGAGACTTGAATATCCATAACCACAACCAAATCCATCGCTTTAATGGCTTTAATGACTGTTTCGGTATTGGTCTGTGTCATGACAGGATTGTTACGTGCGATAAACCAGCCATGAAGTCGATAAGGAACTCCTGGAAGATCTTCTAACGTCGCTTTAGGAATCAATGTAACGATGCCATTGCCTTTTTTGGCCAAGAAAAATTCACTGTCTTTTTCACCAATACGATCAATTCTTGGAAATTCTACTTTTGGATAGGCAGGAATTTTTGGCTTTTTAAGTACCGGCGCTTTAGCATCGCCTTCGCCTAAAAATTTATTGTAAAAACCAGCACCTTTGTTCAGATAGTAACCACCCTCTTGCTCTACGGCACCGACTAAAACGTTACACATCATAATCGCACGACGAAGTTCTAACTCTTGAGGTGTCAAGGTGACTCTGTGACAGAAATCAAAAATCGCTTTGGGTGCTGCTTTGGCAAATTCGCGTGCCATGCGTTTGATCGTATCAGCAGATATATCACACTCCAACGCCATTTTCTCAGGGGTATACTCAGCTACAGACGCTTTAAGTTCATCAAACCCTTCGCAGTATTTCTCAACGAATTTTTTATTGTAAAGGTTTTCGTTAATGAGCGTATGAATGAAAGCAAGGACAAACGGAAGGTCATGGCCTGGTCTAATCGGATGCCATTCGCTCGCTTTTGCAGCCATCGTTGAAAGTCTTGGATCGAGTGAAATCACTTTTGCACCGTGTTCCAATGCTTCCATATATTGACGTGCATAGGAGATAACAATACCTTCAAAGACGTTATGGCTTGGGTTAATGATGTATTTTGCTTTGGCAAAATCACGGCTAACACCGTTTTCGAAAATATCATCCATCGCCAAATCGTACGCCAATGGACAGGTTGCTTCATGTCCAAAAAGGTTTGGAGAACCGTACGCTTGTGCTAAATTATGAAACCATGTTTTGTTCCAACCACTACGTGCCGTAAACGCTACGGTATGCGCACCATGTTTTTGTTTGATTTCATCCAATTTTTTGGCTATAAAAGTGTAAGCTTCGTCCCAACTGACCACTTTCCACTTTCCTTCACCTCGCTCACCCACACGCATAATAGGATGGACTAATCGTTGTGGATCGTAAAGTTGATTGAACCCTGAACCACCACGAGCACAGACTTTTCCGCCTCTTCCTTTATCAGCTGGATTGCCACGAATAAATACACCTTTACCATCTTCCACGCGTGCTTCAATGGTACACGAACTTGTACACATCTCACAAATACTGGGTGTAAATTTGGCATTGCCTTTGTAGTGCTTTTGACTCTCTTCCATTGCACCCAGTGTTCCTGGGATACTTGAGAGACTAGCAACTGCAGCAGCGGTAGAAGAGAGTTTTAAAAATCCTCTTCGGCTAAGCATTTGAGTCATCTTTTATCCTTTATCTAAGATTTAAGTATGACTATCTTAGTCCTCCTATGTAAATTTTATGTAAATTATGAAGTTTATTTTGGATTTAGTTAGACGATTTTTGATGCAGTGTTTCGATTTGCTTATCGTTATATATGCCGTAGATATCACGGTAGGGCTCTTTTACATGTAAAATGTGTGACGATGAAAGTGTGGCGACAACACCTTGAATGTCGCTCGTGGCATCTTTGATGACCATCACATCAAAGCCAGCAAGGTTAAGCCCCACTTGGCTTACCTGTAAAGCGGTTGAGGCGACTAAAACGCCATCAGGTTTGAGAAATTTTCGCAAGTGTTGGAAAAAATCTAACGTGACAAGCGAAGCGTTATTGCTCTCGATAAAGGGATCGAGAAAGATGACATCAAATTGCTCGTCTAAAAGACGCAATGCATAGCGTGCTTCGGCGTTTAGAAACTCAACTTTGGCAAAATCATCATCGTAACGTTTACATGTAAAAAGAGCGTCCAACATCTTTACATGTAAAGTATCTGAAATGACAACAGAAGCCTTTTGTAAGAGCATACGATCTTGGTCAATCGCTTTTACATGTAAACGGTTTTGAGCCACTGTTTGTGCTAATTGTGTCGCCATAAATGTGTTGTACCCCATGCCAAAACCGATCTCCAAAAGCGTGACACCACTTTTTTCAAGACGTTCTTTGAGGTTGGAGTGTGCCAGAAAGAGCTCTTGGGCTTGACGGATTGCTCCTGCTTTAGGATGGTAGTAATCACGGTAGATTTCATTCCATAAAGTCGTACTTCCATCTTTGAGGCTTATTTTTTGTGGTATTGCATCACTTTCTTCGAGCTCTTTTTCAACTAAGTTGCCCTGTCTGATGCCACGGTAACGCATTGTTTGTGCCACATACTCACCAAATTGCCCTTTGGCCATATGCCATTTGGGAGCGATCAGCTCACGCTCAGGCGTATCGGTGGCAAGACGTAAAATAGGAATGTGCGAGGGCACATAACGCAACAGCTCAATCAGCGCTTCGGCGTATTCGTATTCACTTAAAAGAGGAAAAGGAGTGCGTGAAAACTCACGTGCCAAGTCAGTATTTTGAATGATGTGCAGATTGTGAAATTTAATCCCATCAATGCCCGCATTCACCAAGCCTTGCACGCTCTCTTTCCACATCTGTGGTGTTTCATTGGGCAATCCGATAATCACATGCGCATAAACTTTTAAACCTTTACCATGTAAACGTTTGATGGCTGCCAGTGAACAGACGGCATCATGCCCTCGGTTCATGCGTTTTAAACTCGCATCGTGTAAGCTTTGCACGCCCAGTTCCACTACGACATCAATTTTTTGATTCAGTTCTGCCAAGTAGCCCAGTGTCGATTCGCTCAAACAATCAGGTCTGGTGCCTATATGTAAGGCGCGAAAGGGGTAAAGAGCAAGCAGTTTTTCATATGTCTCTTTTTGTTTGATAAGGGAAGCAAATGTTCCGGTATAGGCTTGAATGTAAAGTGCAAACGCTTTAGCGTTGTAGCGTCTTTTGGCAAAGGAGAGCGCTTTTTGTATCTGCTCCTCCACGCTCTTTGCATCCGCAATTTGAGCTGCGCGAGCACCGTGTTCGGGACAAAAGGAACAGCCACCACTACCATCGCGTTCGCGGTTAGGACAGCCAAACTCCACATTGACAGGGACACTAAAAAGCGCTTCGCCATACACGCGTTGCATGTGCGCTTTATGGCTAAGATATGGCAGCATTATTTGGAAAAAAGTTTACGCAGTTTTGTAAGACCTAATTGCATACCGCTGTAACTCATCACTTGTGCCATCTTTTTCCACATCGGTTTTTCATAACACGGATCAGGACACTTACGACAGCTTGGTTTATGCTCATGTGGACAATTTTTAAGCTTTCCATAGCCATAAACAAACAATGTTTCACACTCTTCACAGATATGGTATGGCAATTCACATAAAGACTCTTCTTTAAAACTTACTTCTAAGACTCCTTTTTTTTTAGAAACATCTTGATGCTTTTTATCGCAATGCAGCTGAATAAAGCGATGCAAGATTTTCGTATCGGAAATCAGTTTTTCTTTAGTCATGTGATCTCTTTTAAATGGAATAGGTTTATTATAAAGTAATAGTATAAACAAAAAATCATTACATGTAAAAGGGTGAGGTGCTTTTGAGAGAATCTTTAATGAAGTAGTGGCAAACCGAAGTTTGCCACAGGGTACTTACTCTGCTTTTTTGGCAGGGATAATAATGCCTTGATAAGGGCCCACTTTATGTTGAAGACGTGTTTTGTTATCATCATAAGGTCCAATATCGCTATCGGCGGCTTTGACTTTAAGATCAGGGAAGTCTTTGTCTTTATTGGCTTTGATTGGGCGTTCTTTGTCGTAATTGTTGATATACGCTGCGACATCATAGGCTTGAGCGTCGCTCAAAATTTTAGCATCGCTGGTTGCACCTAAAGGCATATTTGCCACAATCCAGTCCGCTGCTTTAATCAGTCTAAACATACCAGCACCCGTGTTGTAGGTATCTTTGCCCCACAGTGGTGGAAACTCATAGCCCATCGCTTTGCCTTCACGTTTAACACCTTGCCCATTGTCCCCATGACAGGATGCACACATCTCTTTGTACACTTTTTCACCCGCAATTGGATCGGCTGCACGACTCATAATCATTTTACGATCGACTTTGGTTAAAGAGCTTCCTTCCACTTTCGCACCTACAGAAATACCTTGCCCAAGCCAGTACATATAGGTTACTATTGCTTTCATTTCTTTAGAGCTTTCAGGCAATGGTTTACCATTCATACTGCGTTGCATACAGCCGTTGATGCGCTCTTCGATCGTACCGACAGCATTTTCACGTGCACTGTATTGAGGAAAGGAAGCAAATACACCCATAAATCCTGCAGAGTATTTTTTAGTTCCTGCATCCAAGTGACAGCTATTACACGCAAGGTTATTACCAGCATATCGCATTTTTTTATCGGCAACTTCAGGACCTATGTACTTATAGGTCTCTTGCACTAATGCTTTACCATAGCGCACATCATTGCCAAATTGATTGTTGGGAATCGTTTTTTCATCAGGCGCTTGCCAATCCTTGACCACCACTGGCTTAAAACCTTGGTCACCTCGTTTCGCAAGTTCACCGACATCAAATGCAAAAAGCCCGCTTGCACAGGATGCGACCAATGCCAATTTTAGCATCAAATCTACCTTCATAAAAGCCTCCTTTAGAATAATTCATGGGATTATCATACGCTTCTCATGTCAATTTATCGTCAATTTCTCCATTGTACTTTTAAGGTATAATTTGGCAATGGTTTCTATTAAAAAGGATCTGTCATCAAAAATTTTCGCATCTTTGCACTCTTTTTTGGACTCTTTTTCGCGTTAGTACTCAGCCTTGGCTTTTTGATCTATCGCGCTAACCATAACCTCTATATCGAAGATGCTAAAAACAGTGTGGAGAGTGTTCTAGGACTCACTCAAGAGCTCATTTCAAATGAAAAACAACTTGCTTTAAGTATAGCACTGATGCTCTCTCAAAATGAAACACTTAAAGAGGGTTACCTCAGCAACGACAGGGCGTTACTTTTTGAAACATTACAGAGCGAAATTGCTAAAATAAAACAGTATCTCCAAATTGAAAATCTTGAAGTACAACTTCATACTAAAGATGCAAAAGCCTATGTGCGAAGTTGGGATTTTGATGATTATGGAGATGACCTTTCAACGTTTCGCAAAGGGATAGCACTACTTCAACAAACCAAAATGCCTCTCGTTGCCATTGAACTTGGTAAACGTTTGAACATTAAAGCACTGTGCCCTATTTATGCGAAAGAGACGTTTATAGGTTCATTAGAGATTATCATTAGTTTTGATGAAGTTGCCCAAAAGCTCAATGCAAAAAAGATTAATTTCGTTGTTTTGATGGATAAAGAACTTTTAGAAGTTGGTGAATGGATGAAAGAACTGGATCAAATTGATAACTATGTCATTGTGAGCAATAGCTGCCCTAGCGGATGCATCAATGCCTTAAGTACCATCATCTCTACCTCAACTTTAGAGAAAGGCTTTGCAAGACAAAATGGTGTACTCTTTGGCTTTACACCCCTCTTTGACATCGAAGCCAAACAGGTTGGCTATATTGGTATCTGGTTTGGGGAAGCTTTACTGAAGGAGTCTTTGCTCCTTCGTGCTTCTCTGACACCCTATACAACACCTTTACATGTAAAAACGCTAGAGCCTGCGATTCAAAACTCCGAAAAACGTGAGGTACTCATTCGATGAAGATTTTACTTCTTGAAGACGACCACACTTATAATGAGAGTATTAAAGATTCTCTAGAGGAGATGGGCTACGATGTGGATGCCTTTGAAGATGGACTTCTCGCCCTTGATGCACTTTTTGAAAAACAGTACCATCTGGCCCTTTTAGACATACGTGTTCCTCATATGGATGGGTATGAAATTTTAAAAGAGATTCGTAAAGCCAAACTTGATCTACCCATCATTTTTATTACCTCACTCACCGACATTAACAACCTCTCTTTAGGTTATGAGCTGGGGTGCAATGACTATTTACGCAAACCTTTTTCACTCAAAGAGCTTCAATACCGTGTTTCGCAAACGCTTAAAAGTTACCACCTTCATAGCACACTTGATGTCATACCACTCACACATGGCTTTTCTTACCACAGTAATGACCAGACTCTTTGGTTTGAAGAGATGCAGGTTAATTTGAGTAATTATGAACGAAAACTTCTTTTTGTTTTAGTCAAGAATAGAGGGAATTTTATCTCCATCGAGCTCATTCATGAATACGTCTGGGAAGGCAAAGAGGTGGGCGAAAACGATATACGCATGCTCATTAAAAAACTACGTGACAAGACCGATAAAGATTTTATTATTACGGCTAAAGGGATAGGATATAAAATTGCAAAGTGAAACCAAAAATGCGTTTATCTTTGCCATTATTCTCACCCTTCTTACCCTTTTACTGGTCTCTTTTCCGATTTTAAACTACCTCTCCGTTTCGTTGCGCCTGAGTCAAGTCAACCAAGAAGTCCAGTTGCGCTCTTACGCCAAAGAGATTGAATCAACCATTCAGAGTATTCTTCCTTTGCAAAAAACCTTTCTGTTTCCACGCTCCATCATCTTTAAAAGCGCTCTTTTAGATGCCAACAACCACATTAGACATCTTGCAAAACTCATTTGTATTCCACAGCAAAACCACGGTCAAAGTTGATTAATCCACATATCAAATTAAAGCGTAGATTGAATCGTTTTCTTCTGTTTCTGTATTTTTGGGTGAGTATCTGAAATGTTTTGATTTTAGCATTCACATGTTCAACACATATTCTAGCACTTGCTTTTTGTCTGTTTTCCTCTTTTTGCTCCTCACTCAAAGGATGAAGTTTGGAGGCTTTATGGGGAATTTGACAATGGCTATGTTCTTTGGCAATACCCAGATATCCCAAATCAACATAAACACAGGTCTTGGGCATCAAGGGGAGATTAGATTCTTGAAACAGTCTAAAATCATGTGTCGTACCTTTAGCGGTATGCACACACATAATCCTCTCCTCTTTATCAATCACAATCTGTCCTTTAAGGGTATGACGCTTTTGCTTACCTGAGTAGTACTCTCTTTGCTTTTTTTGGGTCTTTGACAAGGCGTTTCTGTCGCATCAATGACAACAAAAGAGAGGGCAACATCACTTTTATAGAGTTCTCTCTTGCTTGGCAATGAAAATCTACCAGACTTAATCAACACTTCTTCTACTTCACATACAATCCTTGAAGCCGTTGATTCACTCACACCATAATCAAATCCAATATGTTCAAGGGTGCGATACTCACGATAATAGCCAAGCATCAAAAGTACTTTATTTTCTGGTGAAAGAGATCTCCTCCCTCCTACACCTAATCCTTTTTTACGATTCTCATCGTATTGCCTAAACACCTCTATCATTGCGTTAAATGTCTCTTCATTAACGCCAATATGGCGCTTAAAATCTTTGGGTTTATGCTTTTGCATTTGTTCATATTTTTTCATGCCTCTTGCCAAGCATTTTTAGTGCCTTTTATTTGAGTTTTGCAAGATGTCTATTGTTTTTTCACTGATCGAAGAGCCTATCCCTAGTTTTAACGATGAGTTTTTTAAAAATAATTCTTCTCTTTTTTATAAACAGCCTCTTGCACCCAATGCTTTACATGTAAAGTTTTTAATCGTGCAAAAAGAGATCTCCCATTCGCAAGTTATTTTTGATATTTTAGTGATTATAGGTATTGTTTTAGTCGGAATGTTACTCTTTTCGTACCTTCTTTTAAAACTACTTCTCAAACCCTACATCGAAACGTCCACGCGGATGAACCTCTTTTTTACCGATGTGATGCATGAGCTTAAAACGCCTCTAGGCATTATGCAGCTCAACATAGAAGGCTTGGTACAAAAATACAAAGATAAACGCCTCAGTCGAACCCTTGCGGCACTCTCGACACTTTCAACACTCTATGATGATCTTGAATACCTCATCAAAAACAAAACCATTACCTACACAACCGAAGTGCTCAATTTTTCGACATTTTTAGAAGATCGTATTGCATACTTTGAAGCATTGAGCTTTTCAAAAGAGATTAGCATTGTCGCACATATTGATCCTGACCAGTATGTCTGTATCAACCGTATTGAACTTCAACGCATTATTGATAACAATGTAACCAATGCGATTAAATATTCTCCACCTAAAACCACTATTCATGTCCTACTCAAAGAAGAAAATCAACAGCTTTTCTTTCAAGTCAAAGATCAAGGAGTAGGAATTAAAGAGATTGGAAAAGTTTTTGAGCGTCATTACCGAGGCGATATCTATAAAGGTGGCTTTGGAATTGGTCTAAGTATTGTCAAAAGTATTTGTGATAAATATAATATTGTGATCGAAGTGAAATCAGAAGAAGCAAAAGGAAGTGTTTTTAGCTATTGGTTTAAAAAAGAGGTGGAGGAGAAAATCTCCCCCGAAGAATTATAGTGCTGTTACGTTCTCAGCTTGTGGGCCTTTTGGACCTTCGCCTAGTTCATAAGTAACTTTTTGGCCTTCTGCCAAAGAAACACGACCATAACCTGATCTATTAACTTGACGAAAATGTACGAATACATCTTTTCCGCCATCATTTGGTTGGATAAAACCAAAACCTTTTTCATTGTTAAACCATTTAACGGTTCCCTCTAATAAAGCCATCGTATGCTCCTGTAATAAGTATCGAAAAGTAGAAAATTGAGTATTTTTGGAGTATTTTAGGATGCTAACTAAAGGTCACGTATCAAAAAACTACCAAAGATGAACTCGAACCTCATCTTTCTAGGAAAATAGTTTATCTTATTTTTTAAAATAAAGCAAATTTAAATCTCATTTAACTATACTAGAGCATGAAAATAGCAAAAACATACGCACTTTACAGCACAATCATCCTTTCATTCACACTCATCTTCATTACGAGTGTCTGGTTTGTCAAAAAAACGCAAGAAGAAAGTCAGATTGTACAAGAGCAAAGTAGCGTATTTGAGCGCTACAAAGCTGTCTTAAATCTTGAAAAGAGTGTGTTAAGGCAAATAAGTCTTAACTATTCACGTTTGGATGAAATAAAGGCATTTATCAATACCCCAGATTTGGCCAAAAGCAAGGATCATTTAGAACCTCTACTCTCTACATTTGGACTCCATTATATTTTTATATTGGATGCTTCAAAAAAACAGGTTTATACCCATAAAAGTGATGAAGTACAAAACATAAATCTTGATTTATCTTCATTTAATGCCTCATCTTCTTCATTAAGAGAGTTTTATCACTTTGAAAATGGAACATTTGTTCAATTTTTTTTAACTCCCATTTATGCTTCATCCTATTTAGTACAAGCAGGCAATCCCATAGGATTTTTGCTTTTAGGACGTCTTTTTGATCAAGCATTCCTCACAAATATGGAACATATGACGCTTGGATACGCCACGCTGTTTCAAAAAGAAAATCACCCTTTTGGTGATCAGCATTTTGAACTTCCACTTTTCTCCTTACAAAATGAAGTGATTGGCTATCTCGATTTTAACTATTCCCCTTCACTTTTGCTTTTTATGAATGAATTTCAAAACACTACGGCATTGATAGGGTTCATTATTATTCTCTGTGCAATAGTGCTGTTTTATTTCCTCACCCAACACATTATTTTTATACCGATTAAGCGTATCTCTATGGCACTTAAAAGCCATAACCTTAATTATATTGCAGCTCTCTCACGCCAAAAAGATGAATTGGGCGAAATTGCACATCTCATTTATGATCATGAGAAACAGACGAACCTTCTAGAACACTACAAAGAGGCCGTAGATGAAAATACCATCGTTTCAAAAACCAATACCAAAGGTATTATTACCTATGCTAACAAACAATTTATCGCTATTTCTGGCTATAACGAGTCGGAACTTTTAGGTAAGCCCCACAATATTGTGCGTCACCCCGATAACCCTCCTAGTTTTTTTAAAGAGATGTGGACAATACTCAAAGAAGGGAAAACATGGAAAGGTGTTGTGAAAAATAGACGCAAAGATGGAACCGCCTACTATGTTAAATCAGTGATTATGCCTCTGTTTGACGATCAAGGAAATATTCAAGAGTACATTGCTATTCGTTATGATGTAAGTGAACTTTTTGAGCAAGTGGATCATCTGCGCAAAGATAAACTTATTGAATTACCAAGCCGTAAAGTGCTCCTAGAAGCCATTGAACACGCTAGTAACCCCCATTTAGCCATTCTAAATATTTCTGGTTTTCGTGACATCAATACCTTGCATGGACAAGCCTTTGGTGATCTTTACTTGCGCCATTTAGCCATCACTATCAAACAACTTATGTCTAAGTCATGGCAATTTTTTCACCTACATAGTGATGAATTTGCCCTTTATTGTGACACGTCTATCCCCGATAATACATTTAACGATGAGTGCCACCACATCCTGACGATTCTAAATCATGAGGGACTTTTGATCCAAAATACATTTTATCCTCTTTCCCTTCGTTGTGGTATTGCAAATGGAGCGAGCTATCTCTACAATCGCGCTGAAATTGCGATGAAAGAAGCACGAATATCGCATAAAGCTTTCGTTATTTACGATGACAACAAAGGCTTCGAAGAGCGCCTTCAAAAAGATATCCAATGGAATGAAACACTGATGAGTGCCCTTAAAGAAAATCGCTTTACTATTTTCTTCCAAGAAATTGTTCCTTTACATGTAAAGGAACCATCACGTAAAAAATACGAAGTGCTCATTCGTCTCATTGATGCGAAAGGCAATATTATCTCTCCCTACCATTTTATTGACCTTTCTAAGCGTATCCATCTGTATGATCAACTGACGCGTTTTGTTATGCAAGAGGGATTTAGAGCTGCTGTTGAGCTATATTGTGATATTTCAATCAATATTACGCAAGAAGATATTTTAACGTCAGATACAGTTCAACTGCTCTTCGATCTACTCAAACAGTATCCTTCTCTCAAAGGACATATCACCCTTGAGCTGGTTGAATCAGAAGGCCTAGAAAACTCAGCAGAAGTCCAAACATTTCTACAGCAAGCAAAAGAGCATGGCTGCTTACTCGCGATTGATGATTTTGGATCAGGATACTCTAACTTTGAATACCTTTTACGTTTAAATGTTGATTTTATCAAAATTGATGGCTCGCTGATTAAACATCTCGATACAGATGATAATGCCTATGCAACGGTTAAAACGATCGCTCATTTTGCAAGAAACCTTGGTATTTTAGTCGTTGCTGAATTTATACACAATAAAGATATTTTAGAAAAAGTGCAAGAACTTGGTATCGAATTTGGACAAGGATTTTATTTGCATGAGCCTTCACCTAAACCGAAACTAAAGAAGTAATATGATTGCCATAGAAGAATTTATAAAGGTCGTTTCGAAAGACCAATTTGTTGAGGGTCATGAAGTATTAGAAATAGAGTGGCATCGCCTTAAAAAACTCCCAGACTATGCAGATGAAGCCAAAATCCTTAAAGGTCTTATTAACGCTTCCACCGCCTTAGCGCTTGCCTGCAAAGGCAAAAAGGTAGGAGCCCTTCAAGTATGGCAAACCTATGAAAAATATGCGCCCTTAATTCCAAAGACTCTATCCTTGGCTAAACCACACTACGAAGAAGCTCAAAAATTACTGTTAGCGAAAAAAAATCTTTACATGTAAAAGGTAGAGTAGATCAGATAAAATGAAATTACCCAAAGTATCTTGTTTAAAATAGCTGTATAAAGCTTTTCATCGATACGCTCATGTATTTTATTTCCTATCCAAAAACCTATCAGTGAAATAAAGACAAAAAGCATAATAAGTGCACTATTTTCCATATTAAAACTGCCATGGTAACCAAAAATGAGTATTTGCAAAGTTTTATTGGCAATAAAACAGAAACTCATCACACCAATAGCACGTTTTTTATCCAATTTAAACTCTAAGACCAACATAATTAACACGGGGGACATGATATTTGCCATACCTCCTACCAAACCGCTTAGAACTCCCATGATAATGGTCGTCATATTTTTTTGTTCCGCAACAGCGCGCGTTAAAGAAAGATGTAAGCGCTCCTTGTTAAGATATAAGAGCATGACTCCCGCTAAAATCAATTTGTAATAATGGCTGTAATAGGCTACCAGTAAATACGTTCCAACAATGCTTCCTATCATGACTGAAAGAATCAACAGCCAAAACCTTTGCCAGATATCACTAAAAGAGTTTGCTTTTTTAAGACTGACAACATTGGTTACCAGTGTAGGAAAAAGCGTGTATAAAACAGCTTGCTTGAGGTCTAGGAAAAGAACAAAGAGTGGTGTGGCAATCATAGGGAAGCCAAAACCGACAATCCCATGAAAGAATCCTGCTAGCAAGACTATCAGAATTTCAAAGATAAAAAAATCACTCTGCATGCTTGTAATACCAACTCATAGTATCTTCGCCTACTTTTTGAGAAAAAATCTTCTGGAGTCCCCGAGGTAAAATAATTGCTTCGCCCTCTTTTGCACGGGGTGATTCAAAAATTAAATACCATTTAACCTCTTTTGAAAGAGCGTCAAGCATACGTTGCCCCCCTTCGATCATGACCATTGAATAGTCATTGATTTTATCCAGTGTCTCTTCAATCATCACAGAACGATGGGGAACATTAAAAAGGGGAATCGTTACATCAAATGATTTTTGTTTGGAAAAGATAAGAATATTGGGTGCTTTACCATGACACAATCGTGCATCAAGAATAGGTCTATCGGTTCGTACCGTATTGCCACCAATCACTAAAAGATCACAGCAATTTCGCAAATTGTGTACCATTTTTCGCGAGTCAAGAGAGGTAATAATCCCTCCAGTTGCCACGCCATTGCTACTCACTGCAAGTTTAAAAAAAACAAAAGGGCGTTTTTTTTCTTTACATGTAAAAGGCGTGAGTAGAAGATCACATTTTTCTTGCAGTACCCCAAATGTAACATTCACCCCTTTCTCTTGTAAAAAAGCACCACCACCCTTGGCAGTGTTACTCTCATCAAAGGAACCAATGACGACACGTTTAATACCTAAAGCGTCGATTAATCCTGAGCAAGGAGGTGTTCTACCAAAATGATGGCATGGCTCTAGCGTTACATGTAATGTCAGATTGTGAAAAAGAGAGTTATGGTGTTCTTTTAAAAATGTATGAAGCTCCGTTGCATCTTCTATAGTGCGAATGCGTCTATCTTCGGTGAGTGTTTCATACGCTGCTTTAAGTGCAAGCACTTCTGCATGAGGCATTCCCGCTTTTTGATGTGCGCCAATACCTAAAACATCACCTTGGCCATTACTGACAACCGCACCCACTGCAGGGTTTGGGAAGGTTAGCACTTGATAGGCCCAAGCGGCATCCAGTGCTTTTTGCATTAAAGTAGTATCAAATGCACTTACCATTCAAAATAAGTTCGGATACTTTCAATCTCATCCAGCGAAATCTGTTTGAGCTCATTTTCAACGCGTACAGAAGCAACGTTGTTAGTAAAGGCTTCAAGAAGACCAATAAACTTCTCTTTACTGTTCAGTTTTACTTTGACTTTTTCGCCAATAGAAGCTGTAAAATGTTCAGGTTTTGTCAATTTGCGCTCAATTCCAGGAGAACTGACTTCAAAAAGGTATTCACCTTCAAGGGGTGGCTCTAAATCAAAAATAGGCGATAAGATGCGACTCACTTCGGCACATTTATCAAGACTAATGCCTTCTTTGGAAGTGATGTAAAGGCGAAAAATTCTTTTATCAAATTCACTAACTACTTCGGTGTCATACAAGGAGACGCCGCAGCTCTCAACAATTTTGACCATCTGTTCTTTATCAAGCATCGTTATTTTTACCTTTTTTGAGCTCTTCTTCAACCTTTGCAAACAGCGCATCCATCTTATTTTGGCGCTCTAAACTATCATCAAAACGAAATCTAAAATTTGGACAGCGAAACCAACCTTCCGCTTGCATGCAGTGTGTTTGGATATGACGCTGAACGCGATCGAGATGAGAGAGAATATAACGCTTTTCTGCCTCATCATAAACTGAACCATCTAAATAAACAATTGCATCGTACTTTCCACGGCTACACTCGACATCAATCACACAAACACCACGAAGCATCTCGTCTTCTAAAGTGGAAAGTGCTTCAGGAATGAGCTCTCTTAAAACGCTTTGCGTTCTCTGAATTTTAATACTTTTGTCTATCATAGTTTCGCTTTTTCTTCAACCTCTTTAAAGCTCTCGATATAATCGCCTACTTTAATATCGGTGTAGCCTTCAATGCCCACACCACATTCATAGCCTTTACCAACCTCTTTAACGTCATCTTTAAAACGTTTAAGAGAAGAAACACTGCCTTCATAGATGATAACACCATCACGAATAACCCTAATTTTAACACCTCTATTGATCGTTCCATCGGTGACAATACAACCTGCAATATGACCTAATTTAGGAACAGCAAAGACTTCTCTAACGATTGCTTGACCAATATTTTCTTCACGAATAACAGGAGCCATCAGACCCGTCACTAAGTTGGTAACATCATCAATCAAATCATAAATAATGTTATAAGTTTTGATCTCAACACCCGCACTGCGAGCCTTTTCTTTCACGATACCTGTTGGACGTACATGGAAACCTAAGATGATACAATCTGAACTGGCACTCGCAAGCGCTACATCACTCTCAGTAATTCCACCAATGCCTGCACTAACAATATGAACTTTTGTTTCAGAATTTCTGATCTTCTCTAAACTACCTTTGATCGCTTCAAGACTACCTTGAACGTCTGCTTTAATAATAACTGGTAATGTTTTTAATGCACCCTCAGCAATCATGGCACTCAAATCATCTAAGCTTACTTTTGTTGTTTTAGAGAGCTCTTTTTGACGGAGATATTCTGCTTTTTTCTTCGCATATTCACGTGCGATTTTATCAGTTTTAACGCTAATCAATGTTTCGCCAGCACCAGGGACTTCACTCAAACCTAGAACAACAACAGGCTCACCTGGTAGTGCTTCTTTAACAGACTGACCTAAGTCATTCAACAATGCTTTTACTTTTCCAAAAGCAATACCCGCCACGACAATATCACCCACGCGTATCGTACCATCTTCGATAACAACGGTAGCTACAGGACCTCTTCCTTTTTCCAAAGAGCTCTCAATTACCGTTGCTTTAACTTCTCTACTTGGATCAGCTTTTAGTTCTAAAAGATCCGCTTGTAATAAAATAGTTTCAAGTAAGTCTTCAATACCCATACCTGTTTTTGCAGATACTGGGACAAACTCATGCTCTCCACCCCAATCAATAGGCGTAATACCAAGCTCAGCCAGTTGTGCTTTAACAAGATCTGGATTAGCGGCTTCTTTATCCATTTTATTGACAGCAATAATAATAGGAACGCCTGCTGCTTTGGCATGCTCAATAGCCTCTTTCGTTTGAGGTTTAACACCATCATCGGCAGCAACTACGACAATAACGATGTCGGTCACTTTTGCACCACGTGAACGCATCTCCGTAAAGGCTTCGTGACCTGGTGTGTCGATAAAGGTAATGTTTCTACCATTTTTTTCAACCATATAAGCACCCACGTGTTGGGTAATACCACCCGCCTCGCCTGCTGCTACTTTGGCACTTCTAATGTAATCAAGCAATGAAGTTTTACCGTGATCAACGTGACCCATAATCGTAATAACAGGAGCACGCTCAACAAGATGTTGCTCACCAGCCTCACCCTCTTCATCGTATGCTTTAACATAGTCAAAGGCTTCTTGATCATTGACTGTTGTAACATTAACACCAAAAGTATCCGCTAAAATTTCAATTGAATCTTTATCTAAAAAGTCATTTTTAGTGAACATAACACCGAGAGAGAAAAGCTCTTTAATGACTTCACTAACCGATTTATTGATTTTCTCTGCAAACTCATATACTCTAATCTCTTCAGGAATTTCAATTGCACTGATGGCTTCAACTTCTTGAACTTGAGAAGGGCGACGTCTACGTTTACGTCCCACTCTCTGAATTCCCTGCATCACAAAGTTGGTTTTCTTCGTCGTTCTAATTTGACTTGGATCAATCTGTTTTTTCTTTTTAGCTTCTTCATTAATGGTAATACCGACATTAAGATCGGGGAGAACAATCATATCCTCTTCTTCCGTATCAATATTCGTATCTGCCATTTCAATATTCAATGTAAGATCTAATTTCTCTGCATTTGCTTTTTTCTCCGCAGGTACTTTTTTTACTTTCTTTTTCTTCTTTTGCAATTCACTAGCGGCATTTGAGGAGGAGAACATAGACTCGATGCTTCGTGAAGGTGTATTTTCTCTAGCACCATAAAAAGATGATGGACTTTCTTTCTCTTCAACTTCGACTTCTTTCACATCAGGTCGTTTCTTTTTGACGATCACCAAACCTCTACGCTTGCGTACATTTGTTGGATCTAATTTTTCTTCCATATCCTCTTCTGTGTCACTAGATGCTTCTGTTGCGACTTTGGCAATTTGATCATCGTGAAGGACTGCTTTAGCAACAATCCCTGTTTCAAGCTCTTTTTCTTTTAAAGTTTTCGTTTTAGGCGTTATTACTTCATGTACTATAGGTTTTTCAACGACAGGTAGTGGTGGCGTCTCTACAACTTCAACTTTTTTGATTTCTGGAGTTTTAGGTTGAGCAGATGGTTTACTTGCTTGTGCATTTTCTCCACTTAAAATATAGTTTATGAGTTTTTCGGCATCTTCTGTAGTAATTGCACTTGCATGTCCTTTGACATCCAAACCAATACCCATCGCTTTTTCGATGATATCTTTATTTTTCATGCCCAATTCTTTTGCTATTTCTGCTATACGAACTTTATCCATTCGACCCTATCTCCTTAAAAATTTTACCAAATTCCATCATTGCTTTGTGATTTGTTTTGCATTTATTGTTGAGTATTTTTACAACTTTCTTTTCATTGTTTGTCATACATGCCTTGCAGATATAAAAGCTTCTTCCTACCTTGGAAAAGAGCACGAGCTTTCCGTCTACAATCTGCAATCTTTGTAAACTTCCTTGTAAAGATCTCTCTCTACAAACAATGCACATTCGTATGGGTTGACTCATTTTTGCGCCTGATTATATCAAATTTTAGCTGTTTTTCAGCTTTTTACGATTTCAAAACCATTGTTATCTAATTCAAAGATTTCTACTCTAAACATTCCAAATGCGTTTTTAAGAGCAATTGCAACCTTTTGAGCATCTTCAGCCCTAACAAGGCTAAAAAAAGATGAACCACTTCCTGAGAGTGTACTCATCAATGCACCATTTTTTAAAGCAATTTCACGCACTTCAAAAAGTTCTTTTAGTTGCTTCATACGGCGATGTTCATGCATACAATCTCTCGATGCTACCTTTAAAAACTCCCAGTTTTCACTAAAAAAAGCTGCTGTAAGTAAAGATGCACGGGAAAGGTTGTAAACCGTATTTTTCATTAAATATGACTTCGGAAGTAACGTTCGTGACTGCGCTGTTGACATTGGGCGATCTGGGATCACCATCACTACTTTTAATTTTTCACTTAACTCTTTCCTGAGTGTCTTTACTTTTCCATGTTCCACTATGGAACTTGTAAATCCACCATAAACAGCAGGTGCAATATTATCTGGGTGGGTTTCATATAAAATAGCTTTATTTAAAATACTTTCTCTACTTGCTTTTACACCTGCCATTTCATAAGCACTTGCTATGGCACCTACGATTACGGCTGAACTACTTCCTAGACCTCTTGAAAAGGGAATATTATTATAAAACTCAAAACGGAAAGAATCTTTTCTGCCCGTAAGTTCTTGGTAGATGTCATAAAAAATAGAGACGAAAATATTGTTTTTCTTAAGCTTTGCATTCTCTTCACCTTCTCCTTTAACAGAGATACTTTGGTAACTTGAAGGTTTAATACAAACTTCGTTATACAGCGCAATGGCAAGACCTAAACAATCAAATCCTGGTCCTAAATTGGCACTGGTCGCCGGTATTTTTATCTTCACACATCGCTCCTAAACTGCTGGTAACATATAAAGTGGTTCAACATTATCGTTAAAAAGGGTCTCATCTAAAACTTCAGGGAGCGTAAAGGGCTGTTCAATGGGATCATCCAAACGCTTCGTTACAATCTCATGCGCCTCTTTGATAAAATAAAGACTACGCATCGCGCGAATAGGTCTGCTCTGATTAAAGACAAACCCATCACATGCCAGAAGAGGAATTTTTAATGCAATACTCAATGTTTTTAAAAAAATGTAAGTAATTTTAATTGCCATAAAGCTTCCAGGCCCTCTAGCAAAAAAAAGTCGCACGGGTTGATACACTTTCAAAACTTCTTCAAACAATAAGGGCAATGCCTCACTGGTTTGATCTGTTGTTTCAAAAGTTTTAATCAATTGGTTATTTTCATAAATGCCTACATGTAACGGTGAAGTAAGTGTAATAACAACAATATCAACAACTGTTTTTATGCGTAAACCTTTTCAAACTCTTGTGCTTTTTCAACACTCAATGTTCTAATTTCATAATTACTTGGATCTCTTAAAATTGCTTTAGTGAGTTCATGATTTAAATTATGGCTACCAGCATATGAGGTATAATCTCCAACAAAAGGCGCTCCTAATAAAGAAAGATCACCAATGGCATCCAAAATTTTATGTCTGACAAACTCATTCGAGAAACGTAATCCTTCAGGATTAAGAATTTTATTGTCATCCATAACCACTGCATTATCAAGTGATCCTCCAAGGGCTAGACCACGAGAGCGTAGCATTTGCACATCTTTGAGGAAACCAAAGGTGCGGGCACGTGATATTTCTTCAATAAAATTCTTTTTACTAAACTCAAAACTATACTCTTGTCTACCAATGGAAGGGTGAGTAAACTCAATCATAAAGTTATATGTTGGTTTTAAACTAGGTGTGACGCGCGCAAATTTTTTCCCGTCTTGAACTTCAACTTCTTTCTTGATAATCAACACTTGTTTCGTTGCTTCAAGTTTTCGTATACCTGCTTCATCAAGCATCATACAAAAACTAGCACTACTCCCATCCATAACAGGTACTTCTGCTCCATCTAAGACAACACGAATATTATCAATACCATACGCATAGACGGCTGAGAGAAGATGTTCAATCGTTGAGATATAAGCATTCGAATTTCCAATGACGGTTGCCATTTGTGTATTGACAACATTTTGAGGCAATGCTTGAACCAATAATCCTACATCGCTTCGATAAAAAATAATACCGCTATTTGCCTCAAGGGGTTCCAAATGTATTTGAATAGGTGTGCCTTTATGAAGTCCTATTCCAACACCGCTAACCGCCTTGGCTAATGTGGTTTGTTTCACACAACGTCCTTTATCTCAATAACATTATCACGCACAATAATTTTTTGAAGCACATTTTGTTTTAATGTCTCCCTATCCACAATCTCTCCATTAAAGATCAGATGACCTCTTGGGCTGATACCACTGAGTACGATATATTCACCGTCGCACTGCACTAATCCGTCAATAATACCATAAATACTCATACTCTCTTCACAAAAAACTTTTGCACCACTGTTAACACGGCCAAAAATAACAATTGGAATACTCTCAATAATTTCTTCACCAGAACGAATAGGACGATCATAAAGCTTAAGTTTTGGTAGTTGCTTTGGTAGTTGCTTAGGCTCTGATAAGACTTCTGAAATTACCTCTTTCTTAGGTTCTTCCTCAAGTAAAGGCGTTTCTTTTTTAATTCCACCAAAACGAATATTGCAGTTGTTAATTTCTTTATAACAAACCCCACTTTGCTCTAAAACAAAAGCAATATTCTTCGTTATATTCCCTTCAACAAGCAAAAAGAATTCCTTCAAAAGAAGTGTATTTTTTCTAAAATACTCTAAGAAAGAGGCTTCATCATCAATTTCAATATGAAATACTCTGACATTTTTTTGTGTTACTTTCATCTATCCATAATCTTCTTTGCTGATTCTATTACATTAAAAACGCTCTCTTTAAGCCATACCTCATCCATCCACTCTTCAGGTCTAACATCTACGCCTTGTACAAACATACCGAAATGGAGATGATCGCCAAGTGCCAAGCCTGTCATTCCTGTTTTAGCAATAGGCTCTCCTGCCTTAACAACATCACCCTCTTTCACCATAAAACTAGAACAGTGCCCATAAAGAGAATAAACACCTAAGCCATGTGAGATAATAATATTATTACCATAAATTCCATTTTCACGGGCAAAGACAACCACACCGTCATTAGAAGTTAACATTGTCGCTTGTGCATTGCTTGCAAGATCCAAACCTAAATGGTAAGACTCACTTGTAGGCTGTTTATCATACTCATAAAAACGGTGATCCCCAAAACTTGCAACCACTTTGCCATTACGTAAAGGGTAAAAAGCTTTAAGATAAAATCCACTGACAAGCTCTTTAGGAACATCTGATGTTACTTTTAGAATGTTGGCTTCATTTCCTTTACGCATATCTTCATTAACAAACTTAAATTTCTCTATTTTGTTAAGCGAAGACCTCTCTGGTGCCACTTCAGAAATAAGATCAGCAATCTTTCCATCTAAAAATCGATCTTCAAGGGCAATGGTTGAAGTTTTATATTTTTTATCCTGCAAGAAATAAGGAATATGCGCTTTGGTCAAGTTTCCAGCACGATCAATGGCAACCACAGAAGCACTAAAACTTTCAATATGCGTTGGCCATGCAACCAATGAGATGTAATACCCATCTTTGTAAAAAGGTGTTGGATAAAATTTCTTTCCAAAGTTTGTCTCAATATAAAGCGATTTCATTGCCTCATCTTGTGCTTTGAAAATTACGGTAGCAACGCCACCTCTCATAATTTTATACGAACTTCCAATGACATTAACTTCAGGTCTTTTGGTATCAACTTTAATAATAGACTTTTCACTCACACTATTACCTGCAAAAAAGTTCCATTTGCTTATGTCCGTCGCTTCAACGGTTAGTTCAAATGCTTTTTTATTGGCGCCAAATCCTGTTTTTGGGAAAGTGAGGTTTAAATCAACTACTTTTTCTGCGATTTTAAACTCTTTGGTTTCAAGCACTACGCTTTTTTCACCATCAAATAGGGAAGCACGTACAAAACGAATTCCACTATTGTCCTCTATCTGTACTTTGATGGGATCTTTTAAATTCCAATCTATCTCTTTGGCAAGGGAAATTTTAGGAGCTTCTCTTTCAAATAAATTTGAGTTATACACATAAGTAAGTCCACCTACTAAAACTAGAAAAATAAACCCTAGCGCATACGCTGCTATAGAAGATTTTCTTTGCTGTTTCATTCTTTATCTATCCTTTTTATTTTTTCCACAATTTCATCTCGAAGTGCTTTAGGATCACACACAGGAACTTCAAATCCTGCAGCCGTCTTATGACCGCCTCCTTGATACATTAAAGCAATTTTTGAGACATTAATATCTTTACTCCGCAATGAGACTTTATAGCCTCCCTCTTTTTCTTCCAAAATCATAATAGCAATCGTTACATTAACAATGCTCCTGAGCATATTGACGATATTTTTGGTATCGTGTCGTTTCGCTCCTGTTGCTTCCAAAGTCGCTTTATCAAAAATAATCGTGGCAATACGCCCATTCTCATAAAGATCAAAATGATTCAGCATATAACCGTAAAGTCTTATTTTTGAAAGAGGCTCTCTTCGTTTTACCTTTGAAGCAATTTCTTGGGGATTTGCCCCACATTTCACCAATTGGGCTACAATTTGAAATGTTGCCTCATCCATATCGCCATAAAGGAAAAAACCGGTATCGTCGGCAATAGCCGTATAAAGACAAATGGCGCACTCTTTACTCATCTCAATCGCATTAGCTTTAAGAAGTTCATACACCACCATACCTGCACTTGTAAAACGATCAACCACAAGATTTATCGTTCCAAAATAGCGATTGGTTAAGTGATGATCAATGTTGATAATTTCATAATCCCCTTCAGGAATTTTGAGTCTATCACGTGTCGAGCAATCACAACTGACAACTAAATCAAAACTCTTTGGCAAGGTATGCTTTATTTTAGAATAGCCTGGCAAAAAGTCATACACCAAAGGAAGTTCACTGTTTTTATTGTAATGCGTTATTTTTTTGCCTGCTCGTGTTAGCACGTCAAATAAAGCTAAAGCGCTCCCTAATGTATCACCATCGGGATGAACATGAGAGACAATAACAATGTGATCGGCCTCAAGCATTCGTTTCCACGCTTGTTGATACATTACAACTCCACTTAGTATTAAAGTGCAAATTATACTTAATTTTTACTGAAAAGTTATTGATGCTCTTTAGTGTGATTTATTCGAACTTTTATAAACAAATGCTAACACTTCTGCTACTGCTTTATAAAGATTTTCAGGGATAATATCACCCAAATTGCATTTTTTATAGAGTTCTCTTGCCAATGGAGGATTTTCAACAATCTGGATGTTGTAGTTCATTGCAATTTCTTTAATACGCAGCGCCATGAAATCTGTCCCTTTGGCAATAACTTTTGGAGCAGCTTCTTTGTCTTGATTGTATCGAATTGCAATAGCATAGTGTGTCGGATTGGTAATAATAACATCCGCTTGTGGGATTTCCTGCATCATGCGTTTTTTTGTCATTTGCATCTGAATTTGTCTAATCTTAGCTTTAATCTTAGGATCACCTTCCATTTGCTTATATTCATCCTTCATTTCCTGCTTACTCATACGTAAACTCTTAAAATAAGAAAAACGAACAAACAAAAGATCTGCAAGTGCCAACACAAGAAAAAGGATTAAAATAACAGAAATAAGAATAATCATTTTGTGTTTTAGCCACCCTAATTGATCATACAAAGGAAAAGATATGACCGTTGGAAGCTCTTTAGTAAAGGCAAGGAGGAAAAAGTAACAAACCCATAAGATAGTGCCGACTTTGATAATAATTTTAAGCATTTCAACCAATTTTTTGATTGAAAAAAGATTCTTCATACCCTTCATTGGATCAATTTTACTAAAATCAGGCATTAAAGGTTTTGTTGTGAAAATCAGACCAGTTTGTAAAACATTGGCTAAAATTCCAGCCACTGAAACTGCTAAGGCTAAAGGAATTACCATAAAAATAACTTCTCTAAAGGAGATGATCGACAGTTGAAGTGTCACTTCTTTGGTAATTTCAACACCAATTAAAGAGTGATAATAGTGATAAAGATACACCGTACGCGATTCTATCCACGGGAACATGGCCAAAAAAACCGCTAAGGCAACTATAAGCGTTATAAAAGCACTGGTATCTTGACTTTTAGGAACATTACCATCATTTCTGGCATCTTCAATCTTCTTGGAACTGGCTTCTTCCGTCTTTTCTTGATCGTCTGCCACAGTATAATATGCCTGTTAAATCACGGTTTTATGGGTAATTTTCATTGAAAAATCAAGCCAAACCGCTTGATGAATCAAACTTCCACTACTGATGGCATCGACACCTGTTTTGGCATATTCTATAATATTGTCTTTGGTGATGTTTCCACTGGCTTCTAAAAGCACATGGGGAAAATGACTGTTTTTATACGCAACAACGGCTTTGATATCCTCATGCGACATATTGTCACACATGACAATATCTGCCCCACATCGCATCGAAAATTCGGCAAATGTGACATCTTCAGACTCAATTTCTATTTTACATGTAAAGGGAAGTTTTTCTCTGGCTTCTTCAATAAAAGCTTTCAAATCATCAATCGTTTTAAGATGCGTATCTTTGATCATCAAACAATCATCCAAACCCATTCGGTGGTTACTGCCTCCACCACAACGAATAGCATATTTTTCAAAAACACGTAAATGCGGTCTTGTTTTCCTCGTATCTAAAAGTTTGAGAGCATAGCCTTGAAGCACTTTTTTATAACTTGCCACATTGCTGGCAATGCCACTGGCATGCTGCATTAAATTCAAAATCGTACGTTCGCAACGCAAAATATTTTTAGATTTCCCTTCAATTAAAGCAACCACATCCCCTTTTTGAAGCGTATCGCCATCTTCAAAATAAAAGGTGACATCCAGTTTATTCATCTTACACAGTGCCTTAACATAAGGCTTTCCCGCAAAAACACCCCTATCTTTACAGATAATATTAGCACTTGCAAAGCTATCTTTTCCCACCAATGAAAAAAGATCACCTCTGCCAACATCTTCTTCAAGTGCTTTTTTAACAAACTTTTTAATCATAATTCAAACATCCTATTCAAAGCAGTATGCGCCCATTTTCGTGTTTCTTCCAAAACGCTAATTTCATTATCAAAGCGACCTTCTTTGATACTTAAGAGTACGTCATAGACATCCTGTAACGTAGTCTCATTCATCGTTGGACATTCCGGTTTTGAAGAAGAAAGGACGTATGTATTCTCTTGGCGCAGACGCTTAATCATATTGTATTCCGTTCCAATCGCCACTTTTTGTTCACTTGGGAGTTTTTTGACATAATCAATAATCTGGCTGGTAGATCCCACGAAATCAGAGAGATCACATACTTCAGGCTTACACTCTGGATGTGTGACGATTAAAATATCAGGGTATTTCGCACGGTAAAAAGCAATATCATCCACATCAAAGAGCTGATGGACGGAACAAAATCCGTTATAACATAAAATATCGGCCTCTTTAGGATCATTTCCATCACCTACTACACACGATTTTAGCCCCATTTCTTTGGCTATATTCTGTCCCAAACAACGATCAGGAACAAATAAAATCTTTTTATGACTCTCAAGCGCCTTCATAATGATTTTTTTAGCATTAGAACTGGTACACACATAACCGTTCATTTTACCGACAGCTGCTTTAACATCAGCAGAGGAATTAATGTATGTGACGGGCAAAATATCTTCTTTTTTAATGCCTGCTTTTTCTAAAAGAGCCACATTTTGATCGAAATAATCCACATCTATCATACGCGCCATTGCACAACAAGCAATTTTAGGCATAAATACACGTTTTTCAGGTGCCAAAATTTTAACACTCTGTCCCATGAATCCTACGCCGCAAAAAACCAAATAAGGATTGGCATCTTTTGCTGCCCATTGAGCAAGTTGAAGAGAATCTCCAGAAAAATCTGCTAGTTCAAAAACTTCATCTTTTTGATAAAAGTGTGCCACAATACTTACATGTAACTCGTGTTTGAGTTTTAAAATTTCTTTTTTTAATGTGTGATTATCCAATCTCAATTCCTTTCGTTCTATCGAAAAAAGTCATTATAGCGTTAAAGGAATAATAACAAAATTATTGCTATACTGTGTCAACTTTAATGAAGGATACTGGGTGGACTTTCTCTTTAATATCAACGTTCAATTTTATATTTTAAGCTATCTTATTGGCGGTATTCCCTTTGGTTTATTGCTTGCAAAACTTTTTACAGGTCAAGACATCAGAGAGGCAGGAAGTGGAAGTATTGGGGCAACCAATGTACTACGCGTTTTAAAAGAATCCAATCCGAAGTTGGCGAAAAAATTGGCTATTGCAACGGTTGTTTTAGATGCATTAAAAGGTATTGCTTTACTTTTAGTTGGTAAATTCATTGGTCTGAGTATTGAGACACTTTGGGCGATTGCAATTTTTGCTATTATTGGACATTGTTATAGTCCTTATCTAAAGTTTGAGGGGGGAAAAGGCGTTGCAACAGGCGCTGGAGTGCTGTTTGTGATGTTGCCTATTGAAACTGCGATTGCTTTTGTAACATGGTTTGTCGTGGGCAAAGTGCTTAAAATCTCTTCGTTATCATCCTTGCTCGCACTTGTCGCTTTGATTGTTGCCTCATTTATTATTCATCCAGAGCTTGAAGGCATTAAAACGCATGCACCTATTTTTATCATCGCTTTTTTGATTGTTTACAAGCATATTCCTAACATTATTAGACTCTTTCAGGGCAAAGAATCTAAAGTGATCTAATGCAAATTATTATTGAAAATCTAATGTTTGAAACGATCGTGGGGATTCTTGAAAAAGAGCGCCACACGTCTCAAAAAGTTGTTTTACATGTAAAGATTTCGTATGATTACGATGGTAATAATGTGATTGATTATGCCAAAGTTTCTGCTTTTTTAGAGACGGAAATGAATCAACTGCGCTATCTTTTACTGGAAGATGCGCTCATAGACTTAAGTCAAAAACTCAAAATTCTCTATCCTCAAATGTCTAAAATTAAATTAAAAATCTTTAAACCTGATATTTTGTCAAATGCGATGGTTGGGGTTTCTCACACGGTTGACTACACCAAAAATTAAAATTTAATTAAAAAAACTTTAAATCTAGCTAAAATTATGCTATAATCCCGTTTAAATTTTAGCAACTAAGGAATTTATAATGCGAATTTTAATCGTTGAAGATGAAGTAACCCTCAATAAGACCATTGCTGAAGGCTTACAAGAGTTCGGGTACCAAACCGATAGCTCTGAAAATTACAAAGATGCAGAATACTACATTGGTATTCGTAATTATGACCTCGTTTTAACAGATTGGATGCTTCCAGATGGTGATGGTGTTGATCTTATCAACCTCATTAAACAAAAATCTCCTCGAACGGCTGCAGTGATTATCTCTGCAAAAGATGACAAAGAGAGCGAAATCAAAGCCCTTAAAGCAGGTGCTGATGACTATATCCGTAAACCATTTGATTTTGATATCTTAGTCGCTCGTATCGAAGCACGTCTTCGTTTTGGTGGTACTAATGTGATCAAAATTGATGATCTTACCATCGATCCTGATGAAGAAAAAATTACCTACAAAGGTCAAGAGATCGAACTTAAAGGTAAACCATTTGAAGTGCTAACGCACCTTGCTCGTCACAGCGATCAAATTGTTTCCAAAGAGCAACTCCTTGATGCTATTTGGGAAGAGCCCGAGCTTGTAACACCGAATGTTATTGAAGTTGCAATTAACCAAATTCGTCAAAAAATGGACAAACCATTGGAAATCTCAACCATTGAGACAGTAAGACGAAGAGGTTATAGATTTTGCTTTCCCAAAAAAGTATAAGAGAAAGTTTTATATTACAATTGGTGTCCGCTTCGGCGACACTGATTGTAATCTTCTCCGTCATTCTTTACAACTACATCAAAATTTCTATTTTTGAAGATATTACACAAGAACTTACCAAACAAGCCCAAATTATTGCCACCTCTCGTACCAGCTCCATTGAACGTATGGGTATCAATATTTTTGACCCATCTTTGAGTTCAATTAATAACCCTAATGACGTACAAGTTACTATAGCCATTCGTGTTAATCAAGGCAATGTACCCTCCTTTGAACACAGTGAAAAAGATGACCAAAAATTCCTGACGATCTATTATCCTTTAGAAAAACGCGAACATTATTTTATTTCCATCACTAAAGATATTTCCAATACCGATATTTTGCTCAATAAAATTCTTAAAAATATTCTTATTATTAACCTAACCGCTATCTTTTTGATCCTCTTTTATGCCCTATTTCTCTCACGAATGCTCGTTTTACCCATACGTTCTTTAACTAATAAATTAGCAAGCATGAATGAAAATTTTTTACAAATGTTCGATACCCAAAAATTGCCAAGTGAATTTCAACCGTTAGGTGTCAGTATCAATAAATTGGTTGAGCGAATTCAAATCTTTGTCAATTCTCAGAAAGAACTTTTCATTGGTGCTGCACATGAACTTAAAACCCCATTGGCTGTTATGAAAACCAAAAATGAAGTAACCCTTTTAAAGCCGAGAGAGAATGAAAAGTATATTGATACTCTCAAAAGTAATAACCAAACAATTAATGATATGAACAAAATGATTAGCAATATTTTAGAGATTGGAAGACAAGAAGGTGCACAATTTGAGAAACCTATAGAAATTGACCTGATCGCCTTTTTAAAAGAACAGATCAATAACTATACTATCTTAGCCAAAATGGAAGAAAAAAATATCATTGAAGATATTGTTCCCATAAGCTATAAGATTACGATTCAGCCGACACTTCTTATGCATATTTTACAAAATTTTGTTCAAAATGCCATCAAATTTACACCTAAAGAAGGAAATATTACGATTCAAGCCTACCTAACAAAAGAAGGTTTCTTTGTCTGTGTCATTGATGAAGGCATTGGTATTGATGAGAGTAAAGATCTTTTTGCACCTTTTAAACGTTATGGCAATCAAACAGGTGCAGGACTTGGGCTTTTCCTTGCTAAAAATGCAGCTGATGCTTTAGGAGCAAAAATAACTCTTAAAAATAGAGAAGATACTAAAGGAACCATTGCTACATTACTACTTCCTCTTCGTAAACGCTCGCTTTAAATTTCGTTAAAGTATTTTTAGTGTATAAACTCGTCAATAAATTTTACTTTAAATGAAGGAAAATAAGCATGTCTTTAATGATTACAGATGAATGTATCGCTTGTGACGCATGTCGCGATGAGTGTCCAAATGGTGCTATTGAGGAGTCAGATCCTATTTATATCATCGATCCCGATGTTTGTACAGAATGTGTAGGACACTATGATGAACCAGCTTGTATTTCTGTATGCCCAGTTGAATGCATTGTTGCAGATCCTGACAATATTGAAAGTGTTGAAGAGTTAAAGCTAAAATACGAACAGCTCAGCAGCGACAATTAATGTCAAAACGCACAGCCATCATTGATATAGGATCTAATTCTGCAAGAATGGCAATCTTTGAGAAAAGTAGCCGTTTTGCTTTCCACCTCATTGACGAGACGAAAAGTCGTGTCCGTATTGGTGAAGGTGCCTATAATTTTGGTGGTGTGTTGCAAGAGCCTGCTCTGAAGCGTGCTTTTACAACACTTGAAGAGTTTGGCCATATTATCAAAGGGTTTAAGTGCAATAAAGTTCTCTGCATTGCAACATCAGCACTCAGAGACGCTCCCAATGCAAGCACCTTTATCAATCAAATACATAACGAGCTTAATATTAATATTAAAGTTATTGAAGGGACAAAAGAGGCTTATTATGGTGCAGTTGGTGCGCTCAATTACCTTAAAGAAATGAAAGATGCTGTCACAATTGATATCGGTGGAGGTTCAACAGAACTTGCCAGAATTGAAAATGGCATCATTGTTGATACAATTTCTCTTAATATTGGTACCGTTAGACTTAAAGAACTCTTTTTTGATAAAAAAATTCCACTAACAGATATTCGCTCTTTTATTTATAAAGAGCTTGAAAAAATTCCTGAACACTTTACATGTAATGATATGATTGGCATAGGTGGGACTCTCCGGTCGCTTTCTAAAATCATTATGGAACGCACTAACTACCCTCTTAAAACGGTACATGGCTTTGAGTATGACATAGCTACTCACGCCTCTTTTGTTAATGCCATTGTGAGTTCTGATGTCTTAGGACTAAAAGTTCTAGGAGTGCGTAAAGATCGATACGATACGATGCGTGAAGGATGTATCATTTTTCAATCCATTCTCCAAAAACTCGGATGCCAAAAAATGATTACAAGTGGTGCAGGTATCAGGGAAGGTGCTTATTTATGTGATCTTTTACGCTCTTCTAAGCATAAATTCAATCCTGACTTCAAACTCAGTCTTCGAAGCTTTAAGGATCGTTTTTCAATTGTAGAAGACGAGAATCTCTATATTAAAAAAGTTGCAAATCTTCTTTTTGATACGCTATCTCCTATCCATAATATACCTGCAAAATACAAATGGGAACTTAGTGTTGCAGCAGAACTTTTAAATATTGGTATCAAATTGGGTTTCTATCAAAATCAAATGCATAGTTTTTATTTTATTCTCAATAATCTCAACTATGGCTTTTCACACGAACAAAAAATACTCATTGCAATGCTTGTCAAATACCATGTTAATAAACTTCCAAGTGAAGAAGATATGAATACGTATAAAGCGCTTTTACCCGATATTCAAACGGTACAATGGCTTAGTTTTCTACTGGCTCTTTCAAAAGCAATCAATAGCGATATGAGTCGTAGTAAAATCGTCTTTAGCTATCAAAATCATACACTGACTATTCAAGCAGAAAAAAAACTTTTCTTAGCACATGAGCAGATCAAACAGCTTATCAAACCTGCCTCTTTTGCAATCATTATTAAGTAGAAAAAAGTATTTGAAGTAGTTATGAAGATTAACGGGAGTTTTGAACTCCCGTTATATTATTAGATTAAAATTTTTGTCCGATTGTAAATTCAAAGGAAGCTTTTTTATCACCTGTCTCATCCATAACGGGTTGGGAGAATACCAATCCAATAGGACCTAGTGGTGAAATCCACTCTAATGCTACACCTGTACCACCGCGCTTGATATCGAGATTATCTTCACCAATCATACCATAGTCAAAGAAAATTGCTCCACGCATTTTTAGTCTCTCAACCAAAGGGAAGCTGGCTTCTACGGTATTGACTAACATCGTATTACCACCAATTAAGATATCTGTACCACTCAGTTTTGGCGAAAGTGAATTTGACTCGTATCCACGAACTGTTCGGATACCACCCATATAGTATTTTTCACCATAAGAGTATTTTTCATCCGCTGCGTTAATAGCAAGGTATTTAAACTGCGCTTTATAACGTAAAATAAGGTCATAATCAATCAGATCTTGTAAACCATAATAGGTTGCAAATTTATTAACACTGCTCATAAACTTTTCATCTCCACCAAGTCCAGCAATCTCTAAACTTGAACTTGCTGATATACCACTACGTGGAAGATAATAATCATCCGTATTGTTAAAAGAGATACCAGGGACAACAGAACTTTTAATCGTTGTTTCATCTGTCCATAAAATATTTTTGTAGGGTTGAAGTTCATTGGTAAGATTTGAAAGTTTATCCTGTTCTATGATGTAGCCGAGTGATACTCCCCAGTTACGAGCGATTTTGCGACCTAAAACAACATTGATACCATATTTCTTTTGATCGTAATAGTAATAGCTATTGTCCGCACCGTAAATCTTTCCACTAAGGCTATAGACGGAATCAAATAGACGTGGATTGGCTAAAGAAATTGCACCGTTAAGCTCACTATCAGATCGTTCTACATCAATACCAGCTCTTAAGCCTGATCCAAAAATATTACCATCAGAAACACTTGCACTTAAAAGAAGTCCATCGGATGAACCATAACCAATACCACCACCAATCGATCCTGTGGAAGCTTCTTTAACATTAACAACGATATCCATTCTATCTTTGCTAATACGCTCTTCTTTAATCTCTACATCTTCAAAATAGCCTGTACGTTTGAGTGCTTTTTTTGTATCATCGACATCTGTTCGGCTGTACATATCACCATTCGCTAAATAAATTTCACGTCGAACAACTCTATCGATTGTTCTACTATTTCCTGAAATTCTGACGTTATTGATATAAACTTTTTCACCAGGCATAACACGATAGGTAATATTAGCAATATGGTTTTGCTTGTCATTTTTGACATCAGGAACAATTTTTACAAAGGCATAACCAAGGTCTGCTACCTTAGTTTCAATCAACGTCATATCTTTACGTAATTTTGATACATTAAAGACTTTACCATTTTGAAGATTCATCTCTGCAATGACCGCTTGGACATCAATAAATCCTTCCGGAATTTCAATACCAATCGTACCCACTTTATACTGTTCACCCTCATTAACATTGTAAACCAAATCAGCCGTATAACTATCCAAATATGTTTTTAAGAACGGTTGGCTTACATCACAGTCAAGATAACCTTTTTGCATATAGGTATCTTTAATACGTGCGGAATCATGCTCTATATCACTTGTTCTAAGTTTTCCATCATTAAAGCCCCACATCCAAGGTAGCCACTCTTCAGATTTATTGGCAATATTTGGCTCAACATCGTTATAACTAAGAGCTTTTGAACCGCATAAAGTTACTTTTTTAATCACTACATTTTCACCACGATTAATAATAAAGTCAAGGGAAATCGAAAGTTTTTCAGTAAGTGGTGTTGTTTTAGATTCAACAACAGTATCAAAATAGCCTTTATCTTCGTAAAACTTGATAATTTTTAGTTTTGAAGCTTCTGCACGCTCAACATCATATACTTCACCTTTTTTGATACCAATAAGTTTATTTATTTCATCTTTATCACTATCACTAATACCTACAAGATCAATTTTTGCAATGACAGGTTTTTCTTTGACGTGAACAACAAGAGCGCCTTCGCCTACCTCTTCAATCCAAACATCTTCGAAATAATTTTGTTTATAAAGCGTTTTAACCGCTTTATCGATCTTTTCCATGTCGACAGAATCACCTGCTCTCATGTCGATCATTTCTGAAGCCATCTCAGGAGAGAGGTGGATCAAACCATCAAATTGGAGGCTTTTTAACGGAGCCGCGAACAATGAAGTCGCAACGACAAGAGACAACGCAGTTATTTTTTTCATACTGATTAGCCCTAAAATTTATTTTTTTAGATATTTTGAATATAATACCATCTCTAGAATTAAGTGCCTATTAAACCCATAATAAGGCTATTCTTTGATACATCAAGATGTCTAAAATAAGGATTAAAAATGGTTGTTGGAATTGTTGGATTAGGGTTAATGGGAGGCTCTTTAGGATTAGCACTTCAAAATACAAAACTGGTCTCTAAAATTGTCGGATTTGACCATAACTTGAGTCACTGTGAAGAGGCATTAAAACTAGGACTCGTTCACGATATTGTCTCTTTTGCAGAAATTAAAACCTGCGATGTTATTTTTCTTGCTATTCCTGTTGGAGGGATTATCAAAGCACTTCAAGACTTAAAAGATGTGCAGGATACAACAACGATTATCGATTTAGGAAGCACCAAGGCGGAAATTGTAGCTTCTGTTCCTGAGTCTATTCGCTCCAATTTTATTGCTGCACACCCCATGACAGGAACGGAGAAGTTTGGTCCAAGCGCTGCTATTCAAAATCTCTATCATGATAAAGTCGTTGTTTTATGCGACACGGATAACAGCAATGACCTGCATAAAAACCGAGCCATTCAGATGTTCTCACACATTGGCATGAAAATTGTCTTTATGGATCCTATTTCACATGATGCGCATGCTTCATTTATATCGCATCTTCCCCATGTTATTAGTTATGCTTTGGCAAATAGTGTTATGGGACAAGAAGATCCTAAGAGTATTTTAGCCCTCGCCGCTGGTGGTTTTCGTGACATGAGTCGTGTGGCAAAAAGCTCGCCTCAAATGTGGTCTGATATTTTTAGACAAAACAAAACCAACCTTTTAAGTTCTATTGAGGTCTTTGAACAAGAGCTCGAAAAGTCAAAAAAAATGATTGAAGAAGAGGACTGGAAAGGGCTTGAGGCGTGGATGAGTAAAGCCACGACCCTACACAAGATCCTCTAATAACGTATCAATAGCTTTACGATTAATGGGGTGTTTCCCACCCCTGTAAAGATTGGCTTCAAGTTTTTCTATCCAACAATCGACTGCCTCATTTTGACTTTGATATTTCAATAATTTTTGCAATATATCTCTTTGCTGTATCCTGCGTGGAATAATTTTAATTTTTTTAAACCGATATAAAACTCCTACCAATAGAACCACTAATGTAGCGCCTCCTAGACCAAAAGCAAAGCTACGTATATCAAATTGCCATTTTATAGGCATCTCCGTATGAATTTTTTCTTCTTCAGCAACACCTTTTTCTGATGGAGAAGAAACCGTTTTTCCAAGAACTTTAATAATTTTAGCATCTGTAGTAACACTTTCAATATGCTTTGTTGAAAGATGATAAAAACGTAATTGTAATGGTGAAATTTCGAAAGATTTCTGTGCATTAATGGCAAATTTTTGGACAAATTCACCTTTGAGTTTTTCACCTTCCATCCATGTCGTTACCTTTGGGCTATCGCTAAAAACTGTTGCATTGGGAAGAGTAAGTTTAAAAGGTTCAATATCATCAAAATTACCCTCACCTGTAATTTTGACAGTCATATTTACCGCTTCATTGGGAGCAATTTCTTCTTTATCAACTTGCATATCCATCGCGAATTCACCCAAAAGATCCACACCATCCAGAGGCTTTACATGTAATGTAAGATCGTTTGAGCTAATGCTCTTCCATTGAAGTTGATTGATAAACATCTCACGTGAAGCAACCTGCCTTGCAATCTCAATTTTTGCTGGGACAATGTGTTGCTCTCCACTCTTTTGCGGATAAATCATATATTGAACGGTATGTACGACATCATCACCTTCAACGTGTGGATTATCTTTGCCCACCTCTTTGACCCAAAATCCTTCCAATGTCGGCTTTAAAAAGCGCATATCCACTAAATTTTCATTTTTGTTACGCTTGAAAATAAAAGAGAGTTTCACCCCTTCATGACGCATAGGTGTTGTATTGGAAACTTTCATTTCGAAAGAAAAAGGTTCTTTGTGCGCGCTTGTGACAACTTTTTGTACGAACGGTAAGTGGAGTGACTCTGTCAACTCTTTTTTGCCATCTACGATAACCTCATATGCAGGAATTGTAACATTGCGATCTGGATAAAATGTCACGTAGTGATCAAGCTGTTTCGTAACAACTCCATTATTCAGTTCGATACTTTGGCGATTTTGATGCGAAACGACTGTAAAACCATCAATCTGATCTATCGTAGGAAATTTAATACTCTCCCCCTTAGCGCTTAATACCAATGTGGCACTTTCTCCTTGTTCAATAGAAGGTTGCAGTAAAAAAGCATGTGCTCCAAAAAGCTCAAGTGTTAAGATAAAAAACAGCCCTAAACTACCACGTAATCGCATTATTATTGTTCTCCATTTTATTGCTTTTATACAGTATGACTGGTTTGGTTACAGGCTCTTTTTGCATCAGTGCTCGTTCCCATTTTTTGGCTTCTTGCTCATCCATAGGTTTAGATGAAATTTTATCTTTGCTTTTTTTGCTATTAAGATTCTCTTTTTGAGGCTCTTGTTGTTCGTGTTGCGGTGACTCTTCTAGCTGATTTTGTTCTTGCGACTTTTGATCTTTTTGTTGCTTGAGGTACTCTAAATTATAGCGTGTATCTTCATCTTCTTCTATACTTAACGCTTTTTCATAAACCTTTATCGCATCATCAATTCGTCCTAATTGAGCCAAGGAATTGCCTTGGTTGTGTAATACTTGGCGTTGCAGTGTCTCGTCCTGAATCCCTTCATAAAGATGTAGCGCCTGCTCATATTGTTTCGCTTTATACAGAGCATTGGCAAGATTGTAAGCAGAAGCATCACTCTGTTTGGAAGCTTTCACATTTTCATACAAACGTACAGATTTATCGTAAGAGCCTTTTTCATAGGCATTTTTAGCTTGTTCAATTTCCCACCAATCCAAAATACCACTGTATGCAGGAGAAGTACCTAACAATAGCATAATAAGAGGCATTAAGCGTTTTACATGTAAAGCGTGAAATGCAAAAAAAAGCAACATTAACGCCATCCCCAAAAAGTAATAAAAAAGCTCAATCGCTTCATAAGGTTGCTCTTTTTGAACGCTTTGTTTGGAAGCTTTCAGTGCAATTTTCTCAGACAACCATGGTATTTCGCTCAGATCACCACTGGTTGTCACGTAAGCGCCTCCTGTCTTTAGCGCCAATTCTTTCATACTGTCTGCGCGCTTGGTGATGACAATATTGCCTTTTTGATCCTTGAGTGCTTCACCTTTTGCCGTGTAAATCATGGTACCTTGGGTTGTACCAACGAGCAGAAGATAAACATGTATCTGCTCATCGTTGGCAAGCGCAATCGCCTCTTCAATTTTATCTCCATCTGCACCATCCGTGATGATCAAAAGCTCTTTGTTGCCCTCTTTTAAAGGAGCAAATATTTTTTGTGCAGAAAGGATCGCCGAAGGAATGGAACTACCTTCGCTACTCAATGTTTCGGTGCTGAGATGTTTGAGCAAAAAATTTAAACTTACTCTATCTTCACTGAATGGTGCAACTAAAAAACCATCATTCGAGAAGGCAAGAAGTGCAAATTTAAAACCATCCAGTTTCTCAAAAATCTTTTGAACAGCAACCTTGGAAAAGTCTAAGCGAGAAGGATAAATATCACGCGCTAGCATCGAATTTGAAATATCGATTGCAATGGCTAAAGTACTCGTAACATGCGTTTGAATCGCTGCTTCTTTGTTTACATGTAAAGTCGGACGAGCAAGCGCAATTACCATCAAAATAAGGGCTGCCAAAAACATTTTAGGTTGTTGAGAGGCACTCTTTTTTTCGACCAATAGCTTCTCAAAAATTTCTTGTGAAAAGATGGTATGTTCTTTTGGACTGTGAAGTATTTTCCACCAGAACACTAACAGTGGCAAAAGAAGTAAAAAATACGGTGATTCTAATTGCATACATTCTGCCTAAATGCAAGTTTACCGTAACCCAAAAGTGCCAAAAAAGCTATTAAAAGGGGATACATGTAAAGATACTGATAGTGGTATTTTCCTGATGAATGTTGTAAACTTTGCTCCATTACATCAATTTTTGTATAAATCTCTTCAAGCGTTTTGGCATTATTGGCTTTAAAGAAAGCACCCTCACTTTTTTGTGCGAGTAAGCTCAATACACCTTCATCAAACTCACCTTCTCGTCCAATTCCAATGGCATACACTTTGATCTTTTCACTCTCAAGTGCTCTTAAGGCAGCATCAAGAGGGATGTTTCCCGTCGTGTTAAAGCCATCGGTTAACAATACCACCACTTTTTCTTTGGCACTGTTGTTTTGAAGCAGCCTTGTCGCCAAAAAAAGCGCATCATACATGGCCGTTTTTTTTCCTGCAATCCCTTCTTCTAGATTTTGAACAATCATTGAGGCGCTCTCATAATCGTATGTCAAAGGTGTTGCAACATAGGCAAAATCACCAAAGACAATAACCCCGATGTTATCCATCTTTCGCTTTTCAATAAAAGATGCTGCCAATTCCTTAGAGAGAACAAATTTACTCTTCATCATTGTTCGATCAAACATCTCTTTATGCATGGATTCACTCACATCCAACAGAAGCAAAATTGAATGTGACAAGCGTAATTGTTCCTCTTTACTTTGAATGACCGGTGAAGCAAGTGCCGTAAAAAGCATACTTATTCCTAACCATTTAAGGATAGTGTGTAAGAGATTGGTCTTTACATGTAAAGGCAATGAAAGTAAATGAGGCATATAAATAGTGCTGTGTTTTTCTTTACATGTAAAGGCACAAACGATAAAAACAAGAAGCCCTAGAAAGAGATAAGGATACTCAAACGTGAACATCATTCATCCCTAAAAACGCTTGCCACAACACTTTTTCTTTCACCTTTAAGGGTGCTTCATAAGAGCGATATTTATAGTAGGAAAGTTCGTCTTGCAAAATTTCAAACTGTGCTCTATTGGTATCATCAACTATCAAAGCTCCCCATTGACTCAAGGCATACGCGCACTCCTTTGCATCTTCCATACTCACTGTTTTCAAAAATATTAAGGCTTCCTCTTTGGGTGTCAACATTTTTTGAGGAGATCTCATTTTCCACAGAAACCAACCAAAAATTCCTAAAATGCACAGTATGATAATCAACAATACCATCCATGAAAAATCAGGGATGGAAACTAAGCCTTTAATATCTTTGAGTGATTCCATCACATTTCCCTTAAAATGGAGGAAAGCTTAATGTAGGGGTCTTCGTTTGTATAGAGACTTATTTGCGCAATACCTTGTTTTTTAAAATAGCCCTGTAAGTGCTGATCAAATTGTTCTTGTCTTACCCTATATGCTTTGATTATTGCTGCATCAAGCATAACTTTTTCTTCACGTAAACTTGTCGGGTCTTTAATGTAAAACGAGCCTAAAGCAGTAGGTTTTTCTTCAAAATGATCTCGTATTTTTATAACCACAACTGAATGTTTTTTGGCTATGGCATCCAAGATAGGCATTTCAAAAAAGTCACTGAGGATAAAAAGTAAAGAAGGTTTTTTAATCCTATAAAGTGCGTAATGTTGGATGAAATTCCAATTCAGTTGTTGAGCAATTACGGGACTTTGAAGTGTTTTATAGATCGCTTCTCTGACCATTGCTTCTTTTTTGGAGAGTAAACGCTCATACAAAAGTTTGTCTGACAGAAGAGCTAGTGAAAAGAAATCGCTATTTTTAATCGCACTAAACCCTAAAAGAGCAACTACTTCTGCCATTACTTCTTGCTTCATACGGTCAATGCCAAAATATATACTTCCACTCATTAAGCCTAGCGCATAAACAGTGATCTCTTTTTCTTCAAAAAAACTACGAAGTTGAATCTGCCCCGTTTTGGTACTTTGTTTCCAATCAATACGTTTGACATTGTCACCGTACATGTAAGGACGAATTTGTGAAAAATCGTACCCATCCCCCTCTTTAGAAGAAGGGTTAGAACCAACCATCTCGCCAAAGAGATGCTTTTTACTGCGCGCAATAATGGTGTTATAGCTGAGTGTTTGCACGGATCAAGGAAGAGGAATTGTCTCTATCAGTGTATCAATAACCGAATCGGTACTGATGCCTTGTGCTTCTGCTTCATAACTGAGAATAATACGATGACGCATGACTTCTTTACCCACACTTGCCACATCAACAGGCGTTACAAAATCTCTGCCTAAAAGCAGTGCATGGGCTCGTGATGCTTTATGTAAATCAATCGTGGCACGAGGACTTGCTCCAAAACGAATGAAATTTTCTAATTTGACCAATCCATACATTTTTGGCTTACGTGAAGCAAAAATAAGATCGGCAATATAGTTTTCAATCTGTGGATCAATGTGAATTGATTTGAGTTGATTTTGAAGTGATAGAAGTTCTGTACTTTTTAAAACAGTCGCAATAGACTCGTGTATTCCAAGTGCCACATTGCGTGCCATGCGTATCTCTTCTTCTTTGGTATTGTAACCCACCAGTAGTTTCATCATAAAGCGATCGAGTTGCGCTTCTGGTAAACTATACGTTCCTGTTGATTCGATAGGATTTTGGGTAGCTAGCACGAAAAAAGGACGTGGAAGCTTAAGGCTCTGATCTCCAATCGTAACTTGATACTCTTGCATCGCCTCTAAAAGAGCTGATTGCACTTTTGCAGGGGCACGATTGATCTCATCGGCTAAGAGAAGATTCGTAAAAATAGGCCCTTTTTTGACCACAAATTCACCACTTTTTGGGTTATAAATTTCGGCGCCTATAATATCACTCGGAAGAAGATCGGGCGTAAATTGAACTCTGCCAAAGGAGAGTCCTAATGCTTTTGCAAGCGTATTGATCGTTGTTGTTTTCGCAAGTCCTGGAACACCTTCAATCAGAACATGCCCATCACAGAGCAGTGCAATAATCAGCGAGTCAATGAGCTTCGAATGACCAACGATTACCTTTGAAATTTCAGACTTTAATGCGTGTAAGACTTCCATAATCGTTAACCTTTATGAAGGTATCAAAGAATATTAGTTACCACCAAACCTTACAAGACCACTAGCCCATGTAAAACCACCACCAAAGGTATCTAAAAGCATTAAATCGCCTTTCTTGATACGTCCCTCTTCATAGGCGTCATTAATTGCCATCGGTATTGAGGCTGCCGAGGTGTTGCCATATTTTGCAACGGTTAAAATAGTTTTTTCAAGAGGGAAATCAAGCTTTGCACGGACAGCTTCAATAATTCTCATATTCGCTTGATGGGGTATAAAATGATCAATCTGTGAAGAAGTGATATTGTTTTTTTCTAAAATCTCAATCACATCGTTTGTGAGTGTTTTTACTGCTACTTTATAAACATCGTTACCCTGCATTTTGATGTAATTCAGTTTATTATCCAGTGTTTCTTGAGAGCAAGGGTATTTTGAGCCACACCCTGGAGTAATTAAAAGGTCGCCATAACGACCATCAGCCGAAGCGTGAATATCTAAAATAGCTTCGTTTTTATTTTCAGTTGCACCAATAATAGCAGCACCCGCACCATCACCAAAAAGAATACATGTACCACGATCGGTATAATCAACCACGCTACTAATTTTTTCGGCACCAATCAATAAAATATTTTTCTTTGCACCTGATTCAATAAAAGCTTTGGCCATTGAAAGCATATAGACAAATCCACTGCATGCAGCACTAATGTCAAATGCCATGACATCATTAATACCTAGTTTTCCAGCAATAACACATGCAGTAGAAGGCATACAAAAATAATCAGGGGAGAGTGTCGCGCAGATGATCAGATCAATCTCTTCTTTAGTTATGCCTGCGCGTTCAATAGCCTTCTCAGCTGCCTTCACCCCTAGATCACTCGTTGCTTCTTCCACTGAGGCAATACGTCTCTCTTTAATACCTGTACGTTTCTCAATCCATTCGTCACTTGTTTCAACCATCTTCTCAAGGTCTAAATTACTCAAAACACGAGAAGGGGCATAGCCTCCGATGGATTTTAAAGATGCATACACATTAATCCTTTATTGCTCTAATAGCACTAGTTTTTGTTCAATATCTGTGTTAATACCAGAGCTTGAGAAATTAATCGCCTGATAAATAGCATTTTTGACTGCTTTTGCATTACTCTTACCATGTCCAATAATGGCACACCCATTAATTCCAATAAGTGGAGCACCGCCGTACTCTGCATAGTCAACTTGCTTTTTAAGCACTTTAAAAACTTTACGCATAAGCACTGCCCCTGCAATTGCTAATGGTGAGCGACGTACATTTTGTTTGATAATTTTTGTAATAGAATCTGCCACGCCTTCACTCGCTTTCAGCAAAATATTTCCTACAAAACCATCACAAACAATGACATCTACGGAACCATCAAAAACATTATTCCCTTCAACATTGCCGACAAAACTCTCAATTTTTTTCAGGATTGCAAATGCCTCTTTTGTTATCTCATTGCCTTTACTCTCTTCTTCACCATTAGAAAGGAGTCCAACTTTTGGCTTAGCAATTTTCAAAACATCTTTAGCATAGGTTTCACCCATAATAGCAAATTGTGCTAAATGCTCTGCTTTGCAGTCAACATTGGCGCCAACATCTAATACAAGACTAAGCTTTCCAGGCACTGCTGTTGGCATAATTGTAGCAATGGCAGGACGTAAAACACCTTTGAGCCTTCCAATACGAAGCGTTGCTAAGCTCATTGTTGCACCACTATGCCCCATCGAAACAACAGCATCGGCTACTTTATCTTTGACAAGATCAACAGCTTTATAAATAGATGTTTCTTTGCGTTTGAGAGCATTTGTGGCTGCTTCATGCATATCTAAAATATCTGATGCTTCAACAAAAGAGATTTTAGCTAAGTATTCTTGAGGGATAAGAGGTTTGAGAACATTAATGTCCCCGACAAGCAGTGCTTTAAATTGACGCTCTTTAAGCGCCTGAAGCGTACCTTCAACAATAGGAGCGGGACCGAAGTCTCCGCCCATCGCGTCAATTGCTATGGTTAGCATTTAGTTTTTATATTCGCCTGTTGTTTTGTTCACTCTATGAGGCATTTTCCATGTTCCATCACTGTCTTTAACTGGCATAGGAAGTGTTACTTTGTAGTGTGTTCTTCTTTTTGCGCCTCTGGTTTTACTCACTCTTCTCTTAGGTACAGCCATTTTATTCTCCTTTTAGTTGTTCACATTGTCCACAATAGTGGTAATCGCTTTTGAAAGCTTCAATTTCACTTTGAAGTATTGAATCAAGATCAATCGAACCATCAAAAAATTCTATTATATTTAAAAGCTCTTCACCTTCTTGATCTTCGTAAAGACCTTCTTGTGCAAAGACTTCAACACGCTCATTAACCGTTAACTCAAAATTTTCGCCACATCGGTCGCACAGATGAGGAAGTGTCCCTTCCAATTGACCTGTGCATTTCACCATTGTCTTGCCTATTTTTAATGCCTCACCAAAAAATCTAATTTCATCCAAAGATGTTTCAAAATGAATCCCAGTTGTGGGAACTTTTTTGAATTCAATTTTCATTGAAATTAGAGAATTTCTCTTCTGGCAAAAAAGAAATCGATTTCGATTTTTGCATTCTCTAAGCTATCGCTACCATGAACTGCATTTGCATCAATACTATCAGCAAAATCAGCTCTAATAGTACCTTTTGCTGCTTCTTTAGGATTCGTTGCACCCATAAGATCACGATTTTTAAGAACGGCATTTTCGCCTTCTAGAACCATAACCACAACAGGTCCACTAATCATAAATTTAACAAGATCACCAAAAAATGGTCTACTTGCATGAACTGCATAAAAAGCCTCAGCATCTGCTTGACTAAGTTGGACTTTTTTCATCGCTGCAATTTTTAACCCATTTGATTCAAATCTGTCAACAATTTTACCAATAACATTTTTTGCTACTGCATCTGGTTTAATAATGGATAATGTGTTCTCCACAATCCTCTCCTATATATAATTGAATTTCATAACTTTGTAGGGAATTAGAACGTGGGAGTATAGCAGAATTTTTTTTTAATATCAATTAAATACTATTTTTAAATATAGAAAGACAAAGAGGGTTTCCCCTCTTTGTAGTTATTATTCAGCGCAAGGCGTTGTACCTTTTCGCATATCTGCACTGATCTCGTCACGACTTGGTTGTCCTGCATATGGAGCATCCCATACAATACAACCTTCAGTTGGGCAAGCTTCAGCACACGCTGGGGCATCATGATGTCCTACACACTCAACACATTTGTCAGCATAGACATAATAGATATCTGCACCTGTTGGGTTATCACTATCGTCCACAATTGCTTCTACCGGGCACTCATCAATACAGGCGCCACATGCAATACAAATATCAGTAATTTTTACTGCCATAATTTCTCCTCAATTGGTTTTTATACTAACGAAAAACTATATCCAAACTAAATTAAAATTGATATTAAACCCAAATTACTAGTTAAAAACTAACAAACGGTTTAATTTAGCCAGTTTGAACTGGAACCTTCTTTCTAACCAAGACGCCTTGTATCAAAATCTTTTATCAAAGAAATCTTACATTAAGTTCGTAGCATGAAAATAGCTTAGATTAAAAAAATCAGGTTAAATAAAAATTTCTAGATAGATCTAACTTATTGAATCATTCATCGATGTTTATTTTATTAAAAGGTAAACAAATATTTAACTTTTATGTTTCTTATTTAACTTTTCCAAAGGGTTTTTTTCATACTATATATTTAAATATACATTATATATGGAGATATAAATGAATTCATTAGCTAAAAAAGTAACTATTTTACAGGTATTAATTGTTTCTTTTGCAATTTTTGCTTTTATCTTTTACATCAATATTTATTTGAGTAGCTATATTAAACAAGAAACTGAACAAAAGATTACTGCAAATCTTACGGGATTAGAGCAAACTGTAAACGTTTATAATAGTGCACTTGAGGATACTGCTATCAAGCTTTTTACTGTTTTTGAATCAGAATTTAGTAATTTTCATATAAATGCGAGTGAAAAAATCATGGTTCATGGTGTTGAAACACCTTTAATTGCAGCTGATGGTCATACATTAAATAATAATTTCGTAAAAGTAGATACATTTACGAACCTCACGGGCGCTGTTGCTACTATTTTCGCTTTTCATGGTGATGATTTTGTTCGTGTTTCCACTTCACTAAAAAAAGAAGATGGATCACGCGCTATGGGAACCATGTTAGGGAAAACAAGCCCAGCATATGAACCTATTATGAAAAAGCAAAAATATATTGGAAGCGCAAGGCTTTTTGGTCAAAATTATATCACCGTTTATTCACCGATTATTGAAAATGATAAAATTGTAGGAATTTTATTTATTGGCTATAACTTCACAGAAGGCCTTAAAGCATTGAAACAACAAATCAATGGTATGAAAATTGGAGAAAATGGTTATTTTTATGCGATCAATACCAAAAGTGAGTCATATGATATTCATCCAAAAGTTGATAGTTCCAAGATTACTTCTGACCTTGATAAACAAATTTTAGGACAAAAACAGGGCATGCTACACATTCAAGAAGATGATGAAGCAAAAATTGTCAGCTTCCAACCCTTTAATAAATGGAATTGGATATTGGTTGCTAAAGCGAACGAAAAAGATTTTCAAGCTGCTAATGACAAGCTAAGAAACAATCTTATTATCACTTCTTTTATTATGACACTTATTATTGTGTTTATTATCTGGACACTTATTAATCAAATCATTACAAAACCTCTTAATAATCTCATAGAAAAAGCAAGAGATCTTTCTAGTGGCGATGGTGATCTTACACGCCATTTAGAAATTAAAGGCAATGATGAAATAGCACAAGCAAGCGAACAAATTAATCATTTTATTGAAAAAGTGCGTATTCTCATTTGTAATGCTAAATCACTTTCTAGCGAAAATTCTTCCATTTCACATGAATTATCCACAACTTCCTTACAAGTTGAAAAACTTGTTGAAAAATCAACGACTATTGTTTTGGATACAACAAACCAAGCTAATCGAGTACGTGAAGATATGACTATTTCTATTGATCAAGCCAAGAACAGTAAAGAGGATATGACAAAAGCGAATGGTGCACTTAAAACAGCTAGTAATGCTGTTATTGCCCTAACAGAAGAGATACAAAAAAGTTCCGTAACAGAGATTGAACTTGCACAAAAACTTAATCAACTGAGTACCGATGCAGAGCAGGTTAGAAGTATTTTAACAGTGATTAGTGACATTGCGGATCAGACGAATCTTTTAGCACTAAATGCCGCTATTGAAGCAGCACGTGCTGGTGAACATGGGCGTGGCTTTGCAGTTGTTGCAGATGAAGTACGTAAACTTGCAGAACGCACTCAAAAAAGTCTTATAGAGATCAATGCAACCATTAATGTTATTGTACAATCAATCGTTAATTCCAGTGAGCAAATGAGTCATAATTCAGAAAAGATAGAAGAATTAGCCAATACCGCTCAACAAGTTGAAAATAGTCTCCAAGAAAGTTTTGTCATTATTAATGAAGTGACTAAAATTACAGAGAATACTGTTAATAGTTATCTTCAAACAGGAGAAGAGATTGAAATCATGATTCATAAGATAGGAGAAATTAACAAAATTTCAATGGAAAATAGCCGTAGCGTTGAAGAAATTGCAGGCGCTGCTGAACATCTCAGTAAAATGACTGAGAACCTTAATCATAAGCTAGGAGAATTTCGAACTTAATTTGGATAAAAGCTTACTGGGTAAAATTAGTCTTATTAATTAAAATATTTTTTTCTATTTAATTGTATAATTTCTGTATCAATAAAAATTCTCAATAAAAGGATAATTATGTTAGTAACTAATAAAGCTCCTGACTTTACCGCAACTGCTGTTTTAGGTGACAATCAAATTGTCGATAATTTTAATCTCTATGAAAACTTTGGATCAAAAGGGACTGTTCTCTTCTTCTATCCACTTGATTTTACATTTGTATGTCCTTCTGAAATCATTGCATTTGATAAAAGACTAGAAGAGTTTAAAAACCGTGGCATTAATGTTATTGGTGCATCTATCGACTCACAATTTTCACATTTTGCATGGAAAAACACTCCTATTAATCAAGGCGGAATTGGTCAAGTAAGATTTCCTTTAGTGGCTGATATTACCAAACAAATTTCTCGTGATTATGATGTTTTATTAAATGGCAGTGTTGCGTTACGCGGTTCTTTTCTTATCGACAAAGATGGTACTGTAAGACATGCTGTTATCAATGACTTACCTCTTGGAAGAAACATTGATGAGATGTTAAGAATGATTGATACTATGCTCTTTACCAATGAATATGGTGAAGTATGCCCAGCGGGTTGGCAAAAAGGCGACAAAGGAATGACAGCCAGCACGGCAGGTGTTGCTGATTATTTAGCTCATAACTCTGATAAACTTTAATCGATAAAGAGAAGAGAGATTATCTCTCCTCTCTTTATTTTCTTTGATAACTACTTCTTTTTACAAACAGAACACTCTTTTACTGTTGCAATCACATCCATTCGATCAATTTTAACATGCTTATTAGTTTCTAATATCGTTTGATATTCAAATAAACTTTGGTCATAATCAACATCTTCAATGGAACCACACTGTTGGCAAACAAGATGAATATGCGGCTTAGAATAGATGTCATAACGCATTTTCCCCTCAGCAGTATTCACCTCAATGACCACACCTTTTTCTTTAAGCGTTGCAAGGTTTTTATACACTGTCGCTAAAGACATAGATGGATTCTCTTTTTTAAGTGCATTATAGAGATCATCAATGGTTGGATGTCCCTTTTTATCTAACTCTTTGAGAACAGATATTCTTTGGGGTGTTGCTTTAAGCTCTTTGGTTTTAAGAAGATTGATAAAATCATTCATACTCTATTCCCCCTTCCCTTTATAATCTTTTTTGAATGATTCCATATTATAGATCAATTTTCCCGAAAATAAATTAACTAATATTTTTTATTAATTACTTTATCTCTTCATCTCTTCCAAGATTTTTTCTGCTAATTGTTCGATGGTAATACCCAATCTATCTTCGACTAAATGTGTTGCCCCATGTGTAATAAAAGCATCATCGTACTCAAATGTTTTGATCTTTACATGTAAAGTATTTTTCTCTTTTAATGCCATCAAAAGGGAGCCAACACCACCTATTTTTGCACTATCACTAAAGACATACCATATATCATATTTAAGAGCCAATGAAAGCAACAAAGATTCATCCAAAGGTTTTGCAAAGCGTAAATCGACGATAGCTACATCTATCCCTTGTTCAGATAAAATTTTTGATGTAGCAACAGCTTTACCAACACCACTACCATAGCCTAAAAGCAGTATTTTACTTTTTCCCTCTTTGAGAAGCTGTGCCTTGCCATATTCAAAAGGTTTGGATTCAAATGCGTCACATGATAAGAAGCTTCCTCTAGGGTAACGAATGGCCAAAGGTCCTTGATGACTATAAGAATATCGAATTGCTGCATGCATTGCTTTTTCATCTCTGGGTGCCATCAGTGTCATATGAGGAATTACACTCAAATAGGAGATATCAAAAGCGCCCTGATGTGTTTCACCATCTTCGCCTACAATACCTGCTCTATCAATCGCAAAAACAACGTTTAAATTTAAAATAGATGCATCATGAATGACTTGATCGTAAGCTCTTTGTAAAAAAGTAGAATAAATCGTAATGTAAGGTTTAAATCCTTCTTTTGCCATTGCACACATAGATGTTACTGCATGCTGTTCCGCAATGGCTACATCCCAAAAACGATTAGGATAGGCTTGAATGAGTGGGCTTAGTCCTGTTCCACTTGGCATAGCAGCCGTAACGCCTACAACATTCTCATGTTGTTTGGCTAAATCCATAAGCGCCTCTGAGTACATCGTGGTCGCATTTTTACTCACACCTTTTTTGAGAGCTTCTCCGCTGGCTACATCAAAAGGGCCGACACCATGCCATTTTTCATAGTATCCTTCGGCCATTTCATAGCCTTTCCCTTTAAGTGTTTGCGCATGAATAATGACGGGTTTTTTTAAGCTTTTTGCCGATTGCATTGCACGAATAAGACTCTCTAAATTGTGCCCATCAATGGGACCAATATAGTCAATCCCCAGTTCTTCAAACAAAATACCTGGCGTAATCAATTTAAAACTCTCTTCGAACTTCTTCGCCATATACGTCGCACTCTCTGGTAAATACTGTAAAATCTGTTCGGTTGTTTTTTTAATCTTTTGATAAAAATCACCTGCCATGGCACTGGATAAAAATTTACTAATGGCGCCAATGGGTTTTGAAATACTCATTTTATTATCGTTCAAAATAATGATAACGGGGTATCTGCGATCTCCCAACTCATTAAGTGCTTCATAAACCATTCCTGCACTGAGAGATCCATCCCCAATTAATGCCACTGGCACACGTTTGTATTGTTCACCTTTAAGCGCTATTGCCTTTGCTGCACCTACAGCCAGCGAAATTGAAGTTGAGCTGTGACCTGCAACAAAATAGTCATAAGGTGATTCATCAGGTCGTGTATAGCCACTAATACCATCCAATTCGCGAAGTGTATCAAAACGATCCCAACGATCTGTAATTAATTTATGGGTATAGGCTTGATGACTGACATCAAAAATGAAAGGATCATTTTTTACATCAAATACATAATGCATCGCAACAATGAGCTCAACGGCTCCCACATTACTGCTGAGATGTCCCCCATTTTTACTAACTGTTTGAATAATTTTTTGCCTAATTTGTTCACAATATTCATTTAATTCTTCAATAGAGCATTCTCTTAATTGTTTCATGGCTTCCAGTACTTTTTAATTTTCTTGTAATAGATATTTTACTTTTTCTAAGCGCATTGCTAAATTGCCATCCAAATTGCCTACATCGCTTAAGATGACTACACCACCTAAGGTTATGGCATCATCTGCAGTTATTTTTATCTTTTCATCTTCTGCATAAAGCTCTTTAAGCGCCTCTAGGTCTTTTGGATTTACCCTAAGTTCAATTTTGACTGCATCTTTTACCTCTTGAAGGAGTGCTTTTGAAAGTGAAGCTGCAATTTTAGAACTTGATATACTCACCTCTTTTTTTATGACTTCTTTGGCAATTTCAAAAGCGGTAACACTCATATCTGTCTCAACCTTAGCTAATCGCTCTTCTAGACTCTTATAGAGTGTATCCAAATGGCCAATTGATTTCAAATAACGTGTCTTCATTTCTGCAACAGCAACTTCAGCCTCATCTTTAGCTTTTTGATATCCCTGTGCATAAGCATTTTCACGTTCTCGTGTAAGCTCTTCGTTGAGTCTGTTGTTAAAATCTTGTTCTTGTTTTTCAATCTGAATTTGAAGTTTAACCACATTTGTGGTTAACTCATCTGTCTTTTTGAGTAACTCTTCAATAAACTGATTTTGGGTTCCTTCTTCGATGCGTGCAATATTGATTATTTCATCACTCACAGGCATTGACTCTGGGTCATACATACTTTCTTGTGTATATTCTTCGTTTACATGTAAAGGAACAGCAGAAGCTTCTGGTGTTGAACCTAATACCTTAAATCGATACGGCTTGACGGAATGGTCATCCACTCTATCTTTATCGATAATATTTTCTGTTACCATGTTAACCTATCATCTCTTCCGCTTCACCGATTTGGAGAATGCCTTGTTCTGCTAGTTTTTGAACTTCCTCAACAATCTTTCGTTGAGACTCTTCCACATCCTTAACGCGTACAGCTCCCAAGAAATTCATCTCTTCCACAAAAGCTTCTTGTGCACGTTGTGACATATTTTCAAAGAATTTTTTCCTTAACTCCTCTGCTGAACCTTTGAGCGCGACCATCAAATCACGCTTATCGGCAACTTTGAGAATTTCACGGACTGCATTACCATCGAGTTTCATAATATCTTCAAACGTAAACATCATATCTTTAATGACAGAGGCTAGTTTCTCATCTGCTTGCTCAATATACGCAATAGTGGTTTTAGAAGCTTTTTGACCTAAACGGTTGAGGATTTCAGCCACAGCACGAGGACCGCCTACTTCAACTTTATAAGACGTTAGCGATTCAAGTTTATTTTCCAAAACAGCCGATACTCTTTTGACAACCGAAGGTGAGATTTCACCTAGGTTTGCCATTCTAATTGTCACTTCACTTCTGAGTTGATCGGGGAAGAAAGAGAGTGTTTCAGCCGCACTGGTTGCGTCCATATGCGCTAAAATAAGAGCAACTGTTTGTGGGTGCTCATTAATAATAAAATCACCTAACTGCTGAGGCTTAATTTGAGAGAGATAACCAAAACTTTGAGAATTTTCCATGGATTTAGAGAGTTTATCGAGAATTTTTTGAGCCCCCTCAGCACCAAAGGTACGGTACAAAATCTCTTTCGCATACTCCATACCGCCACTTCTAATATACTGGTTAGATTGTAAAATAACATAGAACTCTTCAAGTACCGCATTGGCTACAGCTTTATCAATATTTTTTGCGGTTGCTATAAATTTAGAAATATCGGTTACAACGTCTATCTCCATATGAGAAAAAAGATTAGCCGTGGAATCCTCACCCAACTGAATGAGCAAAATTGCTGCCTTCTCAGCCATCGTAAGTTCATTGTAAAGGGTTTTTTGTTCTTCGGTAAGTTTCATTATGATAGATCCTTAGAGCTATTTTTACCGCCATCATAATCGCCTTCATTGCGAATCATAGACTGTAAAAGCGATGCAAATTCTTCACTTTTTTGTTCTGCTAAATGTTTTAGTTTTTCTAATAAAACATCATACTTCAAAGCTTCTTCATTAAAGTCTTGGCCAATACCCAATTGATCTTCAACTTTCTTACGTGCTTGTCTAAATTTCTCTAAAGTATCCTCAGCGCCCTCTTCTTCTGGTGCAGCCATTGGCTCAATTTCATCTTCAAAATCATCCAGTTTTGTTTCCACCATTTTGTGACTGAAAGGAATAATGACTTTCTTGTAAAATACAAAGAGTAAGATACCAACGATGATATATTTAAGCAATGGAACCAATGGTCCCATATAATTAGAAACCTTATCCATCAAATCTTTCGTAGGAGCGCGAGTACCATCACTGGAGAGTGGTTTAAACTCAAAGTTACTCACTGTAACCTCATCACCCCTTGTTTGATTATATCCTACCGTTTGTTTCACAACATCACGAATAGCATCCATTTGTTCTTTGCTAAGTGCAGCATATTCTAATTCGCTTTTCTTTTTTCCGTTACTATCTACACCATATTTATAGGCGCCATCTACAACGACAGCCGCTGTTAAACGTTTAATTTTAGCAAACTCATCTTTAGAATTAACGACTTTTTTAGAAATCTCATAATTCGTTGTAGTAGAGCTTTTTTGATACGTTTCAGCCTTTTTAGTACTCTCTAATCCTTGCACGGGACCGATGTTACTTATAGCACCTGGTACTCCGCCAACGTCTTGCGGTTCTTTCCCTTCACGTTTTTCTTCAACACTCTGCTCGCTTCGAGGTACAGAATTGGGATCATACGTTTCGCTGACATAATCTTGTTGTGAAAAATCAAAATCAATGGTTACTTTTGCATTCACTTTATCAACTCCACCAATAACAGGTGCTAAAACATTGATAATTTTTTGCTCAACATTATGTTCAAACTCTTTTTTATAGCGCATTTGACTTTTAACCAATTCGCCTTGGAATATGTTATTCTGATCATCTCCCAAAGGTTCACCGTCTTGATTCACGATAGAGACATTTTCAGCAGTCAAATTGGAAATAGAAGCTGCAACAAGATTTTTAATACCAATAATTTGTTTAGCGGAGAGATTCATACTTGGGCGAATATTTAAAACAATCGAAGCTGTAGGGGTGGCTTGTTTTTGTGCAAATACAGTTTCTTTAGGAATGGCAATATGCACACTCGCATTGGCAATGGGTCCAAGGCTTTCAATTGTACGCGCCAATTCCCCCTCAAGAGCTCGAACATATTTTATCTTTTGCTCAAAATCAGTGGCACCAAATTCAGCTTTATCAAAAATTTCAAAACCAACTTTACTGTTTTTGGGAATTCCTAGGGCAGCAATAGCTATACGCTCTTTATGGACAACATCACTCGGTACGGCAATCGTACCTTCATTAACTACCTTATATGGGATTTTCTCTTTTTCGAGTTGCTGAATAATCAGAGCAGAATCACCAGCGGTTGTATTTTCAAAAAGAACACTATAACCACTGCCTTTAGTAGAAGTTGAATTCTTGTAGAGCGTCAGGAACACTAAAAAAACCGATGAGAACAACAAATCGAAACTGCTGCTACAATCCTTTGACGTAGTGTCAAGTTTTGTATCAGTGTCGCTATTTGATTTAAAAGTGTTCTAAGCTCCATTTATTTTCTCTTACTTATAAATTGTTTTAAAGAGTTCAAAAAAGCGTACGTTTTGCTCAGGTGTTCCTATCGTAACGCGAATAGCATTCATACCATACGATCCTAAATTTCTAACGATTATACCCTTTTCCATCAACTTTTGTGCAATGACTCCTGAGTTTTTACTGGCATCAAATGCTAAAACAATAAAGTTCGTATAACTCTCAATAATGTTAAATCCAAGCTCTTTTGCAAACGCCTCATACACTTTCATTTCTTCAAAATTTTCTTTCACAGAAGCATCCACAAAGGCTTGATCACTAAGAGCCACAATCGCAGCTTTCAAAGTCAAATTTGTAATATTAAAAGGTGCACGTAGTTTCAAAAAGGTTTGAATGATCGCAGGTTGAGCAATGCCATATCCACAACGCATACCGCCCAATCCATAGGCTTTAGAAAATGTTCCTGTGTAAATGGCATTTGGATATTTCGTGATCAAATCATGTGCATCGATATTTTTAGCAGGATCTTTAACGCGCGCATATTCCAAATAAGCAGCATCAACGATCACCAATGTCTCTTTGTCAATCTGCTCTAAAAAGGCATACACTTCTTTGGCATCCAAACATTCACCAAGTGGGTTATTGGGAATACAAAGAACAATAATGGAGATATCTTTATTCGCTTTATATATTTCAAGCATCTCTTTAAGATTGTGTTGAGAGGAGGGAGTCCTGAGTACTTTTGCACCGGTTTGAAGCGCATAAATCTCATACATTGCAAACGTAATGCCTGCCATCAAAACTTTGCTGTTAGCGTTCGCTTTGGCATGAATCGCCATCTCGATGACTTGATCACTTCCTGAGCCTATAATAATATTTTTATCTTCGACATGATACTTGCGCGCTAAAGCCTCTTTGAGTTCATACATACTATCATCAGGATAACGGTTCATGTGGATGGCTTCCGCACGTACAGCTTCAATTACTTTAGGGCTACAGCCTCTTGGATTTTCATTGCTTGCAAGTTTAATAACATCTTGGGGTTCAATACCATACTCTCGTACCACAAGTTCAATAGGTTTGCCCGCTTCATACGTTTTCAAATTGTCTAAAACACCGTTAAATTGCATCTCTCATCCTCCACAAATATAGCTTCCAAGCCATTTAATATCGTATCTATCTCTATTTTCTTCGATCACTTTTTGGACATTGTCATCATCAATATGTCCTTCAAAATCCATATAAAAAATGGACTGAAACCCTTTCTCTTTCGTTGGGCGTGATTCAATCTTGGTAAGATTGACCTTCTGGTCTTGAAACGTTTGCAAGAACTCAACCAACCCACCTGGTTTATCATCCGTTTTTGCTAGAATGGAGGTTTTATTATGAATCCCTTTTTTATTTTTAAAATCACTCAAAATCAAAAAGCGTGTTTGGTTCGCCATATTGTCTTCAATTTTTTCAAATAAGACGGGCAGATTCGATAATTTAGCAGCAATATGAGAACAAATTGCCGCAGCATCATAATCTTCACTTGCTTTTTTAGCTGCTTCTGCCGTTGACTTGGTTGGAATAAATTCCACCCCTAAAAGCATATGTTCTTCTAAAAATTTTCGACACTGATTATAACCTTGCGGATGTGAATAGATACGTTTCACTTTTTTAATATCTTCACATACCGTAGCAAAAGAGTGATGAATATCCATGTAAAGTTCTGCCACAATTTTTGAGTTAAATTTTCCTAAACAATCCAGTGTTGTCCCTACCGCACCGGCCGTATTGTTTTCTACGGGAACGACACCGTATTTGGCTTCACCATTTTCCAAGACGTGAAAGACTGCTTCAATGGAGCTTAGCTCAATATAACTGCCCATTGCACCAAAACGGCTCTCTGCAGCTTGATGTGTGTAACTTCCCTCTGGTCCCATAAACGCAATTTTCTCAGGAAATTCAAGGTTGCGACTGACCGCAAAAACTTCTAAAAAGATGGCATCAATCGCTTTAGGATTGAGAGCACCTTCATTGAGTCCTTTAAGACGATCTAATATCTCTTTTTCGCGCTCAGGTCGATAAATCGCTGTTCCACTCGTTTGTTTGGCACGACCAATCTCTTTGACCAGTTCCATACGTTCATTGAGCAATTTTAAGATCTGATCGTCAATATGATCAATCTTTTTTCTATAGTGTTCTATTGTTTGCATAATTTGCCTTTTCTATGCCCAATGGTTGGCACTAAATACTTTTACATGTAAAGCTTTTTCTGATGCCTTCAACAACTTAAACGAGTTATTTTGAAAAATGGCAAATCTTAAATCATTCATAAATATGCTCTCTCCAGAGCAATCACATCTTCAAAGCTTTCACGTTGGCGAATTAAGCGATCTTCACCATTTTGAAGTGCAATTTCTGCAACACGTGAGCGTGTATTATAATTACTGCTCATCGTAAAGCCATACGCTCCCGCACTTTTAACAATTAAGAGATCATCATGCTCAAGAGCAGGTAATTCAATATCCTTAGCAAGAAAGTCACCACTTTCACAAATAGGCCCAACTACATCACACTTTGTTGTGGCTTGGTTTTCTTTCCCTTCCACTTCAATCGCATGATAGGCATGGTAAAGGCTAGGGCGAATCAGATCATTCATCGCACCATCTACAATGACAAAGCGTTTAAAGCCATTGTTTTTTTCATACAGTACGCGTGTTAAGAAGTAACCACTTTCTCCAACCAAATAACGTCCTGGTTCGCATACAAGTGTCACATCTAAACCACTCAGCGCACTAAAAATTGACTGCGCATACTCATAAAGTGGAACCGTTGTTTCATCTTTGTACTGAATACCAATTCCACCACCCACATCAAAAAACTTAATATCAATCTTAAGCGCTTTAAGGTTACGAAGCAAGTTAGCCAGAACAAGAGCTGCTTCTTTAAATGGCTCCACTTCTGTTATTTGACTTCCAATGTGAAAATGGATGCCGACAGGGTCAAGTGAACTACTATTTTTGGCATAAATATACATCCGTTTTGCACTTTCCAAATCAACACCAAATTTATTTTCATGAAGACCCGTTGAAATATACGGATGTGTTTTTGGGTCAATATTAGGATTGACGCGGATACTAATGCGTGCAACCACCCCTAGTTTGGATGCAATCATCTCAACACGATTCATCTCTTCTTCACTCTCAAGATTCAGCATCAAAATATCATTTTGAAGTGCCTCTTCGATTTCATCGTCTCGTTTACCCACGCCACTAAAAATAATTTTATATTTTGGGATACCGGCAACTAAAGCGCGCTTAACTTCGCCTATAGAAACACAATCACATCCTGCACCTAGGCTTGCTATATGTTTCAACACAGAGAGATTAGAGTTTGATTTTACAGCAAAACAGATGAGAGATTTGCGTGCTTTAAAGGACTCTTTTAGTAATAAAAATTTTTGAGCAATTGTGTCAAAATCATAAACGTATAAAGGAGTACCATATTTTTGTGCTAATGCAGAGAATTTCGTCATTTTAAACCTTAAATGAGGGTATTGCAAAAGAAGACCCATTAGATAACACTATTTATCTATTCTATCAAAAAGTTTAACAAAAAATAATTAAACCTTTTTAGCGTTTGGAATAAAAATAAGCGGCAATACCAACAAGAAGTATTATAGGAAATAAAATAGCAATTTCGGAGAGTATAACGCCATTAGCCGCTAAACGACTTAATAAGAAGAGTCCACTCCAGACAACGAGAGTTACAAAAGCGAAAGAAGAAGCAACAAGTGCCATATTAAAATAACGCCCCATCATTGGCGCTTTATAATACAAAACAACGATTAAGAAAGGAGCAAAAAATGGGAAGAAAAGCTGATAAAAAAGTGTTGCTTTGATTTTACTTGTATTGACATTTTGGTTATCAAAAAAACGTAAGGCATCTATACCATCGCTAATAGAAAGGGCATATTCGCTTTGGTATACATTATCCATAATTTTAGGTTTAAAATTTTCCATCATTTTCAATTTTTCAACATTTTCAATACGAAAACCTTCGTCATCTAATGAAGAAACTTTGGGCTTATGGGTAATGCTCACATGTTCCAAAATCCAATGATTATCAACAAAAGTAGCTACAGAAGCGCGAATTACTTTCGTTAAATCAACGTTATCAACTTCAAAGATAGTCACATCATACGCTACTTGCTTTAGAGGATCAAGTTTTTTGAAATAAATATATTGATTGTTGTTTTTTAAGAACAGATCTTCGGCGCTATTGGAAATACTGTTGTATTTTTTAAGATTAGAGCTATACTCATAAGCGTATGCAAATTCTGTACAATTGAGTCCAATATAAGAAAGTGTCAAGACTAGGGAAGTAATAAAAAACGGTTTAACAAGAGAACGTTTACTAATACTTGAAGCATACATACAGATAAGTTCATTTGACTTAATCATGCCAAAATAAGTTACAATCATACCAAAAACGATAGAAAGAGGAAGCACGTAATTGACAGCATTCATGCCTTGAAAAAGTGCATAAAGAATCTGTAAATTTGCAGAATCAGGAATGTTATTGTAGTTGGTTAGAAGATCAACGCCCACATAAAAAAGATCGAGTGCAATGAATATAACGAAGAAATTTTTGAGATAATTTTGAATAATATATTTCTCAAAAAGTTTCATGCCTTATCCTCATTACATAGAGTTTGTTTAAGCGAGTATTGTAGCGAAACTTCTTTTAAATCCCCGGTGAGTAATGCTTTAACGCTTTTTTTTACATGTAAAATAATTCCGGGTAAAAATTCTCTTTGACACGCTGAAAAATCAGAGAGGACATATTTGGCTACATCGCTTTTTAAAGAGGGCTTCCCAATACCAATACGTACCCTAATGTATTCAGGTCCTATATGAGCATCAATAGAGCGAAGTCCATTGTGTCCACCATGCCCACCACCTATCTTAAAGCGAAGTGTTCCAAAGGGTAAGTCTAAATCATCATGAATAACAATAATTTGATCGGGCTTAAAGTAGTCATCCACGGCACGTACACTCTCTCCAGAAAGATTCATATACGTTGCTGGTTTAAGAAGAAGCATGGAGGGGACTTTAAAAAGCTCGCCTTTGAAATTGGCTTTGGTGATTTTTTCGCATGAAGACTGGTCATCGAGCAATGCATCGATGACCATAAAACCGACGTTATGTCGATTATTTTTATACTGTAAGTCTGGATTCCCAAGCCCTACGATCAGTGTCATGAGTTCGCGTTACTTCGCTTTAATAACTCCGGCAACAGAAACACGTGTCTCATCCATAATGGTGACGTTTGCTGGAACAGGAATATCACGGACTAAAACAGTTGCGCCCCACATCAAGATTACTTACATCAATAATAAAACTATTTGGTAAGTTTTCAGCTGTACATTTAACGGCTAAACGTTTTTTAGATTGGATTAAAACACCTTTGTTTTTTGTACCTACGGGAATACCTTCAAGAAGAACAGGGACTAAATATTTACTTAAAACACCTGGGAGTGCAATACGTAAATCGACATGTAAAAGGTTGCTATTTACAGGGTCTCTTTGGTAATCTTGGATCACAACATTGTACTCTTTACCAGCAACTTTTACTGGGAAAATAAGAGTCTCTTTGTTCTTTGCTGCTTTGATGAATTCGTTTGCTTTAAATGCAGCATTGATGTTTTGTTCACCCTTACCGTAAATATTAGCAATTAGATATCCATCTCTACGAAGCGCTTTAGTAGCCTTTTTTTCGATACTATCTCTAATGATGCCTTCTAACATAGTTTTCCTTTATAAAAAATAAGGGGCTAATTGTACAAAATTGAACCTAAAAGATGTATAAATCTTTTATTGTTTTAAACCAATAATGTCTTTGTCATTTTCTTTAAGCTCTTTAAGACTGACCCTTACAGTTTCTTTGCGTGTCTCTTTTTGACTTTTATCAGCATCGTAAAAATCCAAAGCCATTGTAATATCATTGCGGCTGGTAGAACTTTGGATGGCTTCTTCACGCGCAATTTTGCCTTCTGCATATAATCCTAAAAGAGCTTGATCAAATGTTTGTGTTTTATAAACATCTTTCCCCTCTTTAATGGCATCAGGGATTTCACCTTCTCGATCTTCTAAAATCAGTGCTTCAATTCTTGCATTTTTGACCAAGATCTCAACGGCAGCAGTTCGTCCATGATCGACTGTTTTGACCAACCGTTGTGCAATAACCCCTTGTAAAACAGATGCTAATGACATCTTAATGCGGTTTTGTTCACTTCCCGGAAACATACCAATAATACGTCCTATAGTCTCTTTTGCATCCACCGTATGCAACGTGGAGAGCACTAAGTGACCTGTTTCTGCCGCATGCATCGCTGTTTCAATCGTTTCAAGGTCTCTCATCTCACCGACTAAAATCACATCGGGGTCTTCACGCAATGCTGCACGTAAAGCATCTGAAAACGAAATAGCATCTTGACCAATCGCACGTTGGTTCACCACACATAGTTCGTCTTTATAAATAAACTCCACAGGATCTTCAATCGTAATAATATGTTTTTTTTGTGTTTTATTGATGCGATTAATCATGGAAGCCAGCGTGGTTGTTTTACCTGATCCCGTAGGACCTGTCACCAAGATAAGTCCACGAGGAAGATCACAAAGTGTATTAATAATAGTAGGTAAATGAAGGGATTCTATGGTTGGAAGTACCATCGGAATTGTTCTAAAAACCGCTGAGACACCATCTACTTGAAAAAACATATTGACACGAAATCGGTACTCATCGTTGAGTTTAAACGTAAAGTCAATATTTTTTTTCTCTACCAATTCAGGGAAACGACTTCGAAGAAGCTCTTTTGCTAGTGTAAGACCATCTTGATACGCAAGAACCTCTCTAGAAAAAGAGACAATTTCACCGTTGATTCGCCCGCGAATCGTCGTTCCCGTTTTTACATGTAAATCACTTCCGCGATGCTCTACCAATTTACTCAAATAAAATTTGAGCTTTTTGGTCATCTCAAACGTAAGTTCGCTAACATTTACCCCGTTTTGCATCGGATTTCCTTGCTATTTTAGTTCGTCTAAAATCTCCACAAAAGCATCTTTAAAGGCACTTAACCCTTCATCCATTAACTCATCGCATACGGCATTCATATCAACGCCATTTGCTGCAAGTGAGTGAAAAAAGTTTTCAATCCAATCAGAACGTAATTCAATAGATTCACACTCTTTAGAAGAGCCAATAAAAGCTTTAATCGTTCCTAATGGTGCTGTATTAATCGAATTTGGAAGCAATAATTCGCGAATATAATAATCAGGGCTTAATTCATCACCTTTAACACCGGTGCTAGCAAACAATGCTCTTACATTTGGCAACTGTGCATTTTGAATAAGCTCATATGCTCTCATTGCGTTCATAATCCCCACGCGTGAAAGAACAAAATCAATTTTTTTGAAGTGTTCATCCAGTTTGCGATCAAATCGACTCACAAAGATACTAATCACCGCTTGAGGAAGTTTTTTAGTCCCTTTTTTTACTAAAGTTTCATTCGCACGCGTAAATGCCTCTAGACAATATTTCGTCTGGATGTCAGAAAAAATCAATGTTGCATTGACGTTAATCCCTTCGCTTAAGAGTACTTCCATCGCAATAAAACCCTCTTCTGTTGCGGGAACTTTGATCATAACATTCGGATATCCAATGGCTTTAAAAAGACGTTTTCCCTCTTCAATGGTTGCTTCTGCATCATCACATAAGAAAGGATCAACCTCTATGCTGATAAAACCATCATCACCCTTTTCATAAAGAGGCAAGAGCTTTTTAGCTGCACGTTGAATATCTCCAATCGCTAGTGCTTCATACATTTCTTTGGCAGATTTGCCATGAAGCTTTGCCTTATCCTCCGCATACGCAGGTGAGCCTAAAAAAGCAGACTTAAAAATTGAAGGATTACTGGTGGCCGCATTAACAATCTTTTTCTCAATCAAATCACCAAATTCACCCTCTAAAAAACTTCGCTCAACAAAATCACACCATAACGAAAATTTAATATCATTCTTATACATTAGTTCACTCTTTTAAATAAATTGGAGAAGATGACGCATATCTTTCTCATCGATCACAACGTTGGCCGCATTTTTTAAAATGGGTTTGGCACAAAATGCCACTTTTTTGGCCGCACACTCAAACATGGAGATATCGTTCGCCCCATCCCCTACTGCAATGGTATTTTCATAGTTTACATGTAAAAGATTTTGCACGCGTTTTAGCATATCACCTTTTGAAAAACCAAACATCATATCACCACCCACAAGACCACTTAAATGACCATCGCGAGCATGTAGCACATTGGCAAAATCCGCATCAAATCCTAATATTGCCTTTGCTGGTGTCGTTGCAATACGAAAGCCCCCGCTAAAAACAACTACAGTATACCCTTTTGCTTTCAGCCCCACAATCGCCTCTTTAGCACCATTCATCAGCGGCAATGACGCACAAATTTCTTCAGCTTTTCTTGCATTCATACCTTTTAAAAGCCCAACACGGGTAGTTAAACTCTCAAAAAAATCAAGCTCTCCTCGCATGGCAGCTTCCGTTATCATCGAGACTTCTTTCTCAACACCGTGCTCTTTTGCCAAAAAATCAATGGTTTCGCCATTCATCAGTGTCGAGTCAAAATCGAAAACGCACAACTTCACGATTATCCTTTTGTAATGTATTATCTTTGGTCAATTATAGCAATATCTTGCTTAGTGAAGTTTATAGGGGAGGAGAAGGAAAGAGGGGGAGGCTAGTGATAAACTAGCCTTGAGTGTATATTAATTACTTACAGGTGGTTTAGCGGAAGCTTTCTCTGCTTTTTTTTGAGCTTTATCCGCTTCTAATTTTGCTTTGTCTGTCTGTTTTTGTTGTTTATCCGTCGCCAATTTTTGTTTATCTGTTTCAATGGCTTCTTTGTTCTTATTCACTTTATCCGTTTTGAGTTGTTTTTCATCCACTTTGATTTGTTGATTATCTGCTGCTAATTTCTGTTTATCAGCTTTCAAGTCAGTAGCGGTATCAGCAAACATCGTTGCTCCTAAAATCGATAAACCACCTAGCATAAGCACTATTTTTTTCACAGGAATACTCCTCTTTTAAATTTTAAAACAAACCTTTTTCTTTGTAAAAGATGGCTGTTTCAAAGAAAAATTGTACTCCAGAGAGATTAATGGATTGTAAACTAGTGTAGTATTTTGCACCCTGTTTAAGTTATAATACACAAAAGCTCATACCTATGGAAAAAAAATGATTGATTCTTTTATTGAAAAACTCAAATACGACACGTTCTTAACACTTGAAACAACACCTATGCACGAGCCGACATTCGAACCTATTATTGAAAAGATAGCTCAGTTTGGACTGGATAAAAAAGTAGATGGTTTTAGTACTACAGATAACCCTCTCGCGCGGCTTAAATTTAATGCTTTTTTCGGTGCACTTAAACTTCAAACTCGTTTTACGAAACCTGTCATTACTACGATGAGCATGAGAGATCGCAATAAAGTTGCTTTGCAATCTGATCTTTTAGGGGCAAATGCCTATGATTTACGAACGATCTTATGCCTCACAGGAGATCCTGCAAGTGCTAGTGATCAGCCAGCTGTTAAAGGTGTTTTTGAAGGCAATAGCACCCTTCTTTTGGAGATTATTCAATGTTTTAATGCAGGAATAGACTACTCTGGAAAGCCGTTTAAAACACAGCCTAAACCTATCTACCCTTTTGCCGTCTGCAATGCACACGCCAATACTCCTAAAAATTTGATGAAAAAAATGGCAACAAAGATTGAGCACGGAGCAGTAGGAATTATCACACAACCGGTTTACAGTGTTGAAAATGCAACCATGCTTTTAGAACTTCTAAAAGATGCCAAATCAGCCGCTAATAAAGAGCAGAGTCACACACAACTTATTTTAGGATTTTTCCCGATTGTAAAACTACGTACAGCTCAATTTTTAGCTGCTCATGTGCCAGGTATTTATGTCCCACCTCTTTGGATGGAAAAGCTAGCAAAGGCTAAAAAAATCAGTGAAGAGGAAGAAAAAAAAGTAGGATTTGAACTTTCGCGCAACGCTTTTTTAGCACTTAAAAAAGTACATCCAAAAATTCATATGATGAGTGCTAACAATTTTGAGTTAGTCGCAGATTTATTGCAGTCTTAACATTACATGTAAAGGTAGCCAAATCTTTTTTGGCTACCTCTTTCTTGATTTAAAAATCTCTTTTTAAAAGTTGCTCCACTTTTAGAATGGTTAAGATATTCTCATCTCTCATACCAATTCCATAAACCATCCCTTTTTCCGCGTGAATCGTTTCAGGTGGTGGTCCAATGCGGCTACTTTTAATACGAATCGCTTCGGTCAAACGATCAATCACAAAGCCTGCAGTGTTATCTGAACCTTTCATGACTATGTAGCGTGTATCTTCAGTTACTTTTGAAGGATCCATCTTAAACTTGCTTCTTAGATCAATCAAAGGAATAACACTCCCTCTTAGATTAAAAACACCCAAAATATACGTCGGTACACTAGGTACTCTGGTGTATTCGATCGGTTTGATAATCTCTTGAATACTCAAAATTGGCACGGCATACTCTTCTTGACCTATAATGAATCCAACCAATTGAATAATATCATCCTCTTTTTTGTGTGGCTCATCAACTTGTTGTTGCTGTTTTTGAAGAATTTGATTTAGTTTATCGTTCATCGCTCTGCCCCACTTATAGTTTTATATTTTTTCGCACGACACTCTCGAGGTATTCGGGAGAGTATGGTTTGGTGATGTATTCACTCATGCCTGATTCAACGCCTCTTAGCCTATCAGCTTTGGATGTACGTGATGTTACCGCAATCAATGGAAGGTTTTTATACTTCGAGTATTTACGAATTTCACCCGCAAGGGTATATCCATCCATACGTGGCATTTCAATATCAATTAAGACCGCATCAATGCTGTATTCAGCCGATTTGAGCATATTGAGTGCTTCTTGACCATTGCTGGCTTCAAGGACTTTAACGCCAATGGGTTCCATCGATTTTTTCATGATATTGCGATCCATGGCACTATCATCAACCGCTAAGACAATGTAGTCACTTGGAACTGTTTTTGTTTTAACCACTGCTTCTGCACTCGCACGAATATCAACGGTGATGCCTTTTGCAAGGTTCATAAGAGCTGCAACATCCACAATGAGTGTTACGCGTCCATCACCTCTGATAGTTGCACCGGCAATGCCTTCAATGCCTTGGAGATAATCACCAAGAGATTTAATAACAATCTCTTCCTGACCGACCAACGTGTCCACAACAACACCCAGTTTTGACTCAGCAAGTCCGATGACAACGACATACGTATGCTCGCCACCTTCATACACTTGTTTGACACCAAAGATGTCGGAAAGACGGACAAGTGAAAGAACTTCATCACGAAGTCTAAGAACATTTTTACCTTCAATCGTATAAATTTCATCCAAAGGAATACGAACCGTCTCTAAAACCGATGCTAATGGAATGGCGTAGTACTCTTCTTGTGCACCGACCAACAAGGCTTGAATGATCGCTAACGTTAGAGGAATTTTAAGTTTTATAACCGTACCATGACCGATTTCACTATCGACATCAATGATACCGTTTAGTTTTTCAATATTCGTTTTAACAACATCCATACCAACACCACGACCTGAAACATTGGTGACAACTTTAGCGGTGGAGAAGGATGGTCTAAAGACCAACGCATACGCTTCTTTATCACTCATTGCATCGGCTTCACGTTCAGTAATCATGCCTTTTTCAATCGCTTTTGTGCGAAGTAAATCAGGATCAAGCCCTTTACCATCATCGGTAATTTCAATAACAATGTGATTTCCCTCATTGTACGCTTTGAGCTGAATAAGTCCCATCTCCGATTTACCTTGAGCACGTCTCGTCGCCCCATCTTCAATACCATGATCACATGAGTTACGAATAATGTGAACAAGAGGATCACCAATCTCTTCAACAATGGATTTATCAAGCTCAGTCTCTTCACCTGAAATTTCAAGCTCAATCTGTTTTCCAAGCTCTCGTGAAAGATCGCGTACCATGCGTGGGAATTTGTTAAAGACTTTGGCAATAGGAAGCATTCTTGTTTTCATAACCGCAATTTGAAGATCGGTGGTAACAAGGGAAATAGATGAAACCACTTGATTTAACTCTTCTAAGAATTTTTCACCTTCATAGCGTTCTTCAACATCATCGTAAATTTTGAGCAATCTATTTTTACCCAAAACAAGTTCACCGATTAAGTTCATCAAGTGATCCAGTCGTTTAACCTCGACCCTGATGGTTTGCTCCATAGAACTTGCAGACTCTTTTTTAGCAGGTGCATTTTCTGCAGTGGCTCGTTTTGTAACGACTGGTTCTATAACTTTGGGTGCGTCATCGTCTTCGTCATGATCTTTTAAGCTTTCAAAGGATGGCGTCGAAACAGCAGCTGCTGCTTTTGGTGCACCATTGTTTTCTCTTCGCTTACGATCTTCTTCTTTACGCATTTTCAAAAGACGTTCGATTTCGTCTTCAACTTCTTTGTCGCTGAGTTTTGAGTAGTCTGTATTATCATTCTCTTCTGACTCTGGAACGGGGGACTCATCTACAAGTTCTTGAACGGCTGTTGGAGCCACATCACCATTAGAGATAATGTCTAAACGGCGACAAATGTCTGTAATGTCAATACCTGCGGAAGTATCATTGCCACTATCACGAATGGCATGAAGCAAGCTTTTCATCAAGTCAATAGATTCCAAAACAACATCCATAACTTCTGGTGTGAGTTTTAAGTCACCATGGCGTGCTTTGTTAAGAACATCTTCCATGTGATGGGTTAAGCCAGTCAAAATATCGAAATTTAAAAAGGATGACGACCCTTTTATCGTATGTGCGACCCTAAAAATACTATTGAGGAGTTCCAAATCATCTGGATTTCCCTCTAGTTCCACTAAATTTTGATCAAGTTGTTCAATAAGTTCGAACGCTTCAACCAAAAAATCTTCTAAAATTTCTTGAATATCTTCCATCGTTCTACCCCTATTGTGCTGTTTTCACGTGTGATTTGATGACTTTAGAAACTTCTTTGTAAAAGATACCTGCATCAAATTTCGTTAAATAGGCTTCACCGCCCGCCTCTTTGCCCCTAAGTTCACTAAAATGGTCACTAATGGAAGAGTTAAAGACAATCGGAATATTTTTAAACCTTGCATCTTCTTTCACACTAGCGGCAAAGTGAAATCCATCCATCTGAGGCATTTCAACATCGCTAATAATAATTTTGACTTCATCGGTTAGATGTTCACCATAGGTTGTATAAAGATCGTTTAAGCGCTCTAAACCTTCTGAACCATCTTTCGCTTCGATTACACGCATACCCATCTTTTTAAGCGCATCGCTGACGAGCTTTCGTGCGGTCATACTATCATCCAAAATCAACGCTGTACCATCTACTTTGATAATAGCATTGTCTTCCACATCAATTTTAGGTTGATAAATACCGAGTGCTTGCACCACGCTTTCAAGATCCAAGATCAAAAGTACCTCATCATTTTCAATACGTGTTACACCCGTAATTTGACTTTTATCCAGTGAACCCATACCGGCAACAAATGATGCTGGCTCAATATCTTTCCAGCTGATGCGGCGAATACGTTTGGCTTCATGCACCACAAAACCGATCAAGATGTCGCTAAACTCCGTGATGATAATACGAGGTTTAATCGATCCATCATCAGGCTCTTTGATGTTCATCCATTTGGCAAGGTTAATAACAGGAATAACGATACCACGAAGATCAAAAATACCTTCGATGTATTCAGGAACACCTGGAAGTTCCGTCAAATTAGGAATTTTGATGATTTCACGCACTTTTGCAACGTTAACACCATAAATTCCCTCATAAACACCGTTCGCTTCCTTCTTAAAAATACGGAAGTCCACCAGCTCCATCTCATTGGAGCCTACTTTTAAAATACTTTCTTTAGCCATTGCAGCCCCTTAGTTGCTTTTGCGCAAATTCTGTCTCTGGCGAAGATTGTACACTAAAATAGCTTTGATTGCACGCAAAAGAAGAAAAATTGATATAATGTGTCCCAACTACCATAAAATCAGTGTTTTGATGGTAATGTCCCTCTGCAATGACATCCACTTTTGGATAAAAATGTAGCTTGCGTTGTATAAGCGTTGCAAAATGCCCAATGGGCTTGCACAACATTTTTTTGCGCTGGTTATTTTGAATCTTTTGAGAGATAAAACCTTGAAGTAATCCATCTAATACATTTAGGACGCTTAAGACACCTCTGTTACGAATCATCTTTGTATAGCACCGATGAATAAAGCCTCCATATTTATCGCCGTGCAATAAAAGACAGCTTTTGCCACTAGGAAGTTTACATGTAAAAGGTTGTTCTGCAATCGGTATCACCTTTACATAGTGAAAGAGTTTGGAGAGGTCAAAGTCATGATTGCCCTCAAAATAGTAGACTTCACAGCATTTTCCAAGCTCATCAATCAGGTCAATATAGCGCTGATATTGTTTAACACCATAGTCAACACTGCCCACTAAAAGGTCGAACATATCGCCCATTAAAAAGAGTTGAGGTGGAGGATCTTGTTTTACATGTAAAAGGAAATCAAAAAAGAAAGAGCGCTCAGCTGAGTCATGCGCGTCAGCAATAAAAAGCGCTCCTTCTTGGATGATAAGATTAGGGGACATAGGCGATAATAGGAATTCCTGCGGACTCTTCGAAGCCACACATCAAATTGGCATTTACCACCGCTTGTGCTGAAGCACCACGTAAAAGATTGTCGATGCTGGATGAAACAAAGAGGGACTTTCCTTTTTGACTCACGAAAATATCGCAAAAGTTTGTTCCAGCCGTTGATTTAATATCGACAGGCACTTCACGAATACGGACAAAATGCTCATTTTTATAAAAGTCCTGAAGCACGGCTTTCGCATCAATTATCTCATTCGTTTGCAAATACGAACTCACCAACATACCACGACTTACAGGCAATAAATGCGGTACAAAATTCACTTCAAACGGATGACCGCTTACCAAGCGCAATTTCTCAGCGATCTCTGGCTCATGGCGATGTTTCAAAGGATTGTACGCAAAGATATTTTCATTGATACTCACAAAATGTGCTGTAGGTGTTGGTTTTTTACCTGCACCAGAGACACCACTTTTTGCATCAATAAAGATGGGCGCATCTTTTTTAAGATAATTCAAAAACGGTAAAATCCCCAAAATCGAAGCCGTAGGATAACATCCTGGATTGGCAATCAACTTCGCTTGTTTTATTTTGGCACGATTGATTTCAGGAAGCCCATAAACAGCCTCTTTTAAATTTTCTTTATCTTCATGTTCACAGTAGTGCTCCTCATATGCCTCAAGCTCTAAACGGTAATCCGCTGAAAGGTCAACTACCTTTACATGTAACGCTAAAAGCTCCTTCGCAAAACCCATCGCCGCTTTATGGGGAAGCGCTAAAAAAGCAAGTTTGGCATGCTTGGCAACATCTCTCGCATCGGCTTTTAACACCTCTTGCTCAAAAACACCCAATAAACTAGGATGTAGTTCTGTCGCTTTCATTCCACCTTCCGTCGTTGCGATGTAAGTAATGTTAAAATGAGGATGATTGATCAAAATTTTCATCAGCTCTAAGCCCGTGTAACCGCTTGCACCAATGATTGCTACATCTATTTTTGCCATACTTTATTCCTCGAATTGAATCTCGATATAAATAACTTCTAAAATCTCAAAAATCTGTTGACCGGAAGGTAACTTAATGGTAACTTCTTCACCCTCACCATGCCCTAAAAGCTGTTGAGATAAAGGCGTATGATAAGAGATAAGCCCACGATCAGGATTGCTCTCTGTGCTCCCAACGATGGTATAGGTCAGTTCATCGCCCGTCTCCGTATTTTCTAATTTAATGGTTGAGCCAAAACGGATTTTATCATGTTCATAGGAATTCGGATTAATAACTTGTGCACGAGAGACAAGATCGCTTAGCTCTCCAATGCGCCCATCTAAAAATGCCAAATGGTCTTTCGCAGCATGGTATTCTGAGTTCTCTTTGAGATCACCATGACTTCGTGCAATATCAAGTTCGATGACTGTTTCAGGTCGTTGGCGTTTTTTTAAGTCAGATAATTCATTCGTTAATTTTTGATAACCGTATTCGGTCATCGGCTCTTTAGTACTCATTTTTAACTCCTTATATCTTTACATTATACCTTCATTATGCTTATCATTGCCTCTCTGACTACCGTGGCTTAGCATTGTTCGAAGTTTTTTGGCATGGTTAAAAAATGCCTCTTTGTCCATATTTTCATAGGCTTTGAGTAGATTATCGGCAAAAACATCTTCTTGTAATAACTCTACATGTAACGGTTCCATCTTTTCAAAATCGAAAATAATATTGGCAAGTCCTACATGTTTGAGTTTTACAAATTGCTGAGCAACCCAATAATCAAACGCTTTTGCTTTATACGCCAATACAAAAGGCACACCGACAAGTGCCGCTTCCAGCGTTGCCGTTCCAGAACATACAAATGCAAACTCACTTTTTTCAAACGCTTCATAGGTATTGCGACAAATTTTAAAGTCATGAATATCACCATAAATATCCACAATTTCACGATAGTCAAAATGTGGAGGAATCACCAGTAACTTCTCTTTGCCTTCTATGCGAGAAGCAACCTCTTTATAGATAGGAAAGAGACTTCGGATCTCACTTTTGCGACTACCGGGCAAAAAGGCGATCACCCCAGTCTCTTCCGCTCTGAGTTTAAAAAGTGGAATTTCATCCAACAGAGGATTCCCAACATAGGTTGCCTTCGTATAAAATTGCTGTTCAAAAGGCAAAATAGACGCCAGTACATCACAATATTTTTCCACTTTTGCAACACGTTTAGGCTTCCATGCCCAGACTTGTGGCAAGATATAGTAGATAATTTCGACATTGGGATTGATCGTTTTAATGGCTTTTGCCAAAGGAATATTGAACGCTGGCGAGTCGATAAGTAGCACTTTATCCACAAAAAAGCTCATTCGTGCCATCACCTTAATGGCTCTTTTGGCTTTACGAATTTTGGGCAATGCATCTAAAAACCCCATAATTGAAAAAGCTTTGCTTGGTAGCAACGGCTTTCCAAAACGCTCATCAAAGATACCATACAATTCACACTGCTCCAGCGCACTTAAAATAGGTTCTAAGTGTAAATTGGCGGATGGCTCTAGAGCGGAAACAAGTAATTTCAAAATCGTACCTTTTATAGTAGGTTATCAAAAAAGTCTATTCTTTAAAACGAAGTCTATACAAAAATCTCTTAAAAATAGACTTCGTTTATGAGCTAAAAAGGAAGTCTACTATAAGCCTCTTTCGTTATAATGTAAATAAAAAATAGGCATTTCAATGAAACGTATTTTAATTACCAATGACGACGGCTTTGAAAGCACAGGACTTCACGCTCTTGCTCGTGCACTTCGCCCTTTAGGACAAGTCACCATTGTAGCACCTACTTCTGAAAAATCCGCCTGCGGACACTCACTCACACTCACACGACCCCTTCGCTTTGTTGCGATTGGCGATGATTTTTACAAACTCGATGATGGCACACCCACGGATTGTATTTATCTCTCACTCAACGCTCTTTTTGAAGGTGATTCAAAACCTGATTTGGTCGTGAGTGGCATCAACAAAGGTTCCAATTTAGGCGAAGACATCACGTACAGTGGCACAGCGAGTGCGGCAATGGAAGCAGCCTTGCATGGTGTTCCTGCCATTGCGATCTCGCAAGTTTACACGGGTGGACCTCAAAACATTGAACTCACGCACGGCTATGATCTTGCAGAGCAAACCGTGTACGACCTTGCCAAACGCATCTTAGAGGGCTCTTTCCCTCTCGCGGAACGTCGCTTTTTAAATGTCAATATCCCAGCCCTCAAACCTGAAGAGTGCAAGGGCTATAAGATCACCCGTGCAGGGTATCGCATGTACGGCAATGACGCGCATCTGCACCGCAATCCACGAGGTGAAGAGTACTACTGGCTTGGTGTTCATACGCTGGAGTGGAAAAAAGGTGAAATAGATGACTGTGACCTCAGTGCCATTGATGAAGGCTATGTCTCCATCACCCCAATCAAACTCGACATGACCGCTCATGATGAACTTGAAAATTTAAAACAATGGATACAATAATGGAAGATCGTTACTCACGTGTCAGAAGAGTTTTTGGTGAAGACTTTAAAAAACTCCAAAAGGCAAAAGTCCTTCTTTTAGGTATTGGTGGAGTCGGAAGTCCATGTTTAGATGCCTTATACCGCACGGGCATTAGCGACATCACCATCGTCGATTTTGACCGCTACGACGTAACCAATCAAAACAGACAACTGGGCTCAGAAGCCGTGGGAGAAGTCAAAGTTTTGCATATGGCAAGCCTTTATAAAGGCGTCACCCCTATTGAGGCAAAAGTCACCCCTGAATGGGTTGAGAGTTTTAACTTTGAACCCTATGACATCGTTATCGACGCTATCGATGATATGGAAGCCAAAATCGCCGTAGCCCACAAAGCCCACACCAAACTGCTCAGCTCCGCAGGTGGCGCTAAAAAAATCGACCCTACTAAAATTCATTACGCCCCTATTTGGGACACCTATGGCGATGCATTAGCAAAAAGCTTTCGCGAAGGACTCAAAAAAACGGGATTTCAAGGCTCATTTTTAACGGTATTTTCCGATGAAAAACCGATTTGTAAAGAGATGGGAAGTTTAATGTGTGTAACGGCTTCGTTCGGTTTGACGCTTGCTTCGCTTGCGATTCGGAAGATTACGGGGAAAATGTAGAATTTACATGTAAAGGTAAAAGATCTATTTAGATTAAAAAATAATTAAGTCATTCTATATAATTTTTCTGTACTTATTGAGGATAACGATGAAGGATAAAGAGCGAGAAAAATATGCAAGCGTTATGAATGAAATAAAAAGAAGGACCAATGTAGTTTATGCATTTCTAAATGGTGAAAGAAATGCAATGTATCAAGCTGTTAATATTGAATTAATGTGTTTACAAATTAGAAAAATATTAGAACTTATTGCTTTAAGTTCACTTGTCGCTAATCAAAAAATATTTTTAAGACAAGTGCAAAATTTAAAAAAAATGTGGAATGCTAAGCTAATTTTGAAAGATATTGAAAGACTTAACCCTGATTTTTATCCAAACCCAATTTATGAAAAACCAAGTGATTTAGAAGGTGTTGAGAATGATTTAATTAATATTAAAGAGGGTTATTTAAATAAAGAAGATTTCATTAAAGCGTATGATGCTTGCGGAAAAATATTACATGCTGAAAATCCCTTAGGTCATAAAATTGACTATAAATACTATGAAACAAATATACTAATTTGGATGGGAAAAATTAAATTATTATTGAACTGTCATACAATTAAACTGTTAAATGATAATAATTTGTATGTTGTTCATATGCAAGAACAAGGAAAAGAAAGCTCAACAGTATATGTATTTGAATTGATCAAAACTTTACACTTATAAATAATAAAAGTATTAAAAGTAGCATCAAACAATCACTCTTCCATCGCCATCATCAAAAAGCCTGTAAATCCAGCATTGTCATGAGGGCTTATCTTCTCACTGACTTTTGCTCTCATACGCTCTAAGATTTTTGTATACTGCACGTAAAATTCATAACTTGGTCGTGGTTTGTAGACTAACCCTTCGATCTCAAAAAAAGAGAGGATATTTTTGGTAGTTGTAGGTTTGATGAAAAACTCTTTATCTCTGTAAAAATAATAAGGAATGAGCGTTACGATCGACCATTTTGCTAAGGTGTAAAAGGACAATATCTCTACCACGATGTCAAAGCCCTCTTTTTTGTCACCGAAAAGCATTTCATACAGACCGATAGAAAACATGTCTCTTCGCTCCATGCGCATCGACTTGATCATATCTCTGACTTTTGGTTTTTCAAAGAGTGATATAAGGGTCGATTTTGAGACAATTTTGGCGAAGTTTTCACAAATAATTTCAGGCTGTGTGAAATTCTCTTTGGCAAATAGCTCACGAACTTGCTCGCCGATTTTGGCGGTATTGTGTCGTTTGATGATGGGTAAAAGTCCTACATCTTCAAAACCTTGTGGATAGAGTTCCAAAAAATAGGCTTCTGCCTCTTGGAGTTTTTGCAGATTCATTACCGTAATTTCCTTAGTTTTCGTTTTCCAAGTTTGTAAATAGTTGAGGGTTTATCTTCAAAAAAACCTTTACATGTAAAAACAATGACATCCGCTTTTTCGATTGCAAATGCTTCATCAAAGCCCTTTCCACTAGGGTTAGACGAGGTGGAGTAGCTCCATTTAAATTTTTTCAAAAACTGCAAATGCTCTTCGTCCTTAACCACACGAATTGCTAATCCACATGGGTAAACAAAGGTTGTTTTTTGAGTTCTTCGAACACGGTTTTTATGATGTTTGGGAACTCTGGTAAAGGAACGAAGGGTGTTCAGTGAATCAACACTAATGAGAAAAGGTTTACCTTTGGGGCGGTTTTTTGTGCGAGCGAGTGCTTCAGCATTTTGGGAAAGGAACCCCACCGTTGTCTCTGTTTGCGCAAGATAAACAAGGTTGGGGTTCATGATTTTCTAGTTTAAATAATCTTGTAAAGCACGTGGTTCAAGCGCACTTTTGTCTTGAATGTACTCTATCGCTGTTGTTGCAGCAGATGCCGCAGAGACAGTGGTAAAGTAAGGGATTTTAAAGCGAAGCACGGCTTGGCGAATTTTCTTTGCATCGTCTTTGCTGGATTTATTATCGCTCGTGTTAATCACAAGGGCAATGTCACCATTTTTGAGTTTATCTTCGATATTAGGGCGACCTTCAGAGATTTTATAAACAAACTCTGCATTCACACCTGCTTCTTGCAAGGCTTTGTGCGTTCCACCTGTTGCGATGACCTTAAAGCCAAGCGCTTCAAATTTCGTCCCGATCTCTTTGGCAAAGGATTTGTCGATGTCTACCAACGAGATAAAGACTGAACCGCTTTTGGGTAGTACGTTCGCTGAAGCGATTTGGCTTTTAGCAAATGAAGCAGGGAAGTTGCGGCTAATGCCCATAACTTCACCGGTTGATTTCATCTCAGGTCCTAAGATAAGGTCAGCGCCTTGAAGTTTATTGAATGGGAATACCGCTTCTTTCACTGCAACATGATCAAATTTTTTAGGTTTTAAGATGCCATTGCCTTCACGCACCACATCAAATTTGTCATAAAAAGAAAGTGCTTCTCGAAGGTTTCCTTGGAACATAACACGTGTTGCCACTTTTGCCATTGGAATACCCGTCGCTTTGCTGACAAAGGGGACAGTACGACTAGCACGAGGATTGACTTCGATCATATAAACATCATCTTGGTAGATCGCGTATTGAATGTTCATCAAACCTACAACACCAAGGTTTAGCGCAATTTGCTTGGTTTGGGATTCAATTTTACTTAAAAGTGCATCGCTAAGGCTGATAGAAGGCAATGAACAAGCACTATCTCCACTGTGAATTCCAGCTTCTTCGATGTGTTGCATAATACCGCCGATATAAACCTCTTTGCCATCACAAATAGCATCAACATCCATTTCAATAGCACGATCTAAGAATTGGTCAATTAATACAGGTGAATTATGGCTCACGCTCACCGCTTCATTCATATAGGTACGTAGTTCACTCTCATTGTAAACGATACGCATTGCACGCCCGCCTAGAACGTAGCTTGGGCGCACAAGAACAGGGTATCCAATCTCTTTTGCTTTTTCAATCGCCTCTTCTTCACTCGTTGCGGTTGCATTATGAGGTTGTTTGATATTATTTTCAGTGATAAATTTCGAAAATTTTTCTCTATCTTCTGCCATATCGATCACACGTGCTGTTGTGCCAATGATTTTTGCACCCATAACAGTGAGTTTTTTAGCCAATTTAAGAGGTGTTTGTCCACCAAAATGAACGATAACGCCATCTGGATTCTCTTTTTCCACCACACTTCTAACATGTTCAAAATCAATCGGTTCAAAGTAGAGAATATCGCTCGTATCATAGTCAGTCGAAACGGTTTCCGGGTTACAGTTGTACATAATGGTTTTAACACCCATGTCATTTAAGGCATATGCCGCGTGAACACAACAGTAGTCAAACTCAATGCCTTGACCAATTCTGTTTGGTCCTCCACCGATGATCATGACTTTTTTCTGTGTCTCTTTCTCTTTTACATGTAAAGGTAATTTGGTCACATTGGTCGTGGAGTAAAGGTACGGTGTCAGAGCTTTAAATTCCGCCGCACACGTGTCAACTTCATTGTATTCAAAGTCGATGCCGAGTTTGTTACGTGCAAAATAAATGTCATTGGTTGTGAGCTCTAAGTTGTCTTCTTTGTTGATCAGTTTTGCGATCATTTTGTCTGAGAAACCCATTGTTTTAGCTTTACGTAACAGTTCTTCATCGTTGAGAATAAACATATCAATTTTTGTCTCAAAATCAATAATTTCTTTAATTTGACCTAAGAACCATGGATCAATTTTACTTAGATTAAATACATCTTCAACGCTATAACCTCGACGGAATGCTTCACCTACATAGAGCACTCTATCGCAGTTTGGTCTTCTGATCTCATTTTTGAGTTTATCTTCGTCTACTTTAAGGCTCTCAAATCCACTTAAATTGGTTTCAAGAGAGCAAAGCGCTTTTTGGAATGACTCTTTAAACGTACGACCAATCGCCATAACCTCGCCCACACTCTTCATTGAAGTGGTCAGCGTTGAATCTGCCAATGGAAATTTTTCAAACGTAAAACGAGGAATCTTCGTCACGATGTAGTCAATGACTGGCTCAAAGCTTGCCGCCGTTCCTGTAATGTCATTTTTAATCTCATCCAGTGTAAAGCCAACCGCTAAAAGCGTTGCCACTTTGGCAATCGGGTAACCTGTCGCTTTAGATGCAAGGGCGGAACTACGACTGACTCGAGGATTCATCTCAATAACGGTCATTCTTCCTGTTTGCGGACAGATGGAAAACTGAACATTACTACCACCCGTATCCACACCAATTTCACGAAGAATCGCAAATGAAGCATTTCGCATACGTTGGTACTCTTTATCAGTCAACGTTAGAGCTGGTGCAATGGTAATGGAATCCCCCGTGTGAACACCCATCGGATCAAAGTTCTCGATGGAGCAGACGATGATGCAGTTATCGGCATGATCACGGATGACTTCCATCTCGTACTCTTTCCAACCCAGCAGAGACTCTTCAATCAAAATCTCATTAATCGGGCTGGCATCAAGCCCTGCCATGGCAAGTTCTTTGAACTCATCAATGTTATAGGCAACACCGCTACCACCACCTGCTAAGGTATAAGAGGCACGAATAATCAGTGGGAATCCAATTTTATCTGCTGCCGCATACGCATCTTCTAAATTATAGGCATAGGCACTGATTGGTAAATCCATCCCAATTTTAAGCATCGCTTCTTTAAAAGCTTGCCTGTCTTCACCTTTTTTAATCGCTGCGGGATTGGCACCTAAAAATATAATATCTTTGAGCATTCCTTGGTCATGCATCGTCATTGCGACATTCAGTGCCGTTTGTCCACCCATCGTTGGAAGAATAGCATCGACTCTCTCTTTTTCAATAATACGGGCAATCACTTCAGGTGTAATAGGTTCAATATAAGTGCGATCTGCAAATTCAGGGTCTGTCATAATGGTCGCTGGATTGGAGTTAACAAGCACAACTCTGTATCCAAGCTCTTTTAAAGTTTTTGCTGCTTGCGTTCCTGAATAGTCAAATTCACATGCCTGTCCGATTACAATAGGACCTGATCCGATTAATAATATGGTTTTAATATCTTGACGTTTTGGCATCTCTTTCCTTTAATCTACATGTAGTATTCAACCCAATGCCTCAAAGGCAGTGGATTCAAGACTAGTTTTGCATAATGACATGCATATACGCTGGTACATGTGGTGCTGCATAGGGTTTTACGACCACCGTTTTTGAAGACTCTTCATCAATGACTTCCGTCACAACTCCCACTTTTATACCTTCAAAGAAAATTCCATCCAGCCCGCTGGTGATAACTTCATCTCCCACTTGTGGCTGTAACCACTGAGAAATATATTTGACTAGCACTTCTTTGCGGTTACCTTGCGCAATACCTTGCATTTTTTGATTTCCAATATAGACAGCAAATATGGATTTTGGATCACTTAAAAGTAACCCTTGAGGGTGCCCATCGTTCGAGACAACAATGCCTGCTGCGTATCCTTGTTGTAAGAGTCCATAAATTTTACTTTGATTAAAGTCATCGAACTTTAACCATACTTTGCCATAATCATTCAAATTGGTATACCCAATGGATTGAATCATACTCACACGAGGATTGTATGCTGTAACATTGTGTTCCTTAAGCATATCGCTCAGTTTACTTGCAAAAGCAATGGAAAGAACGGCTGATTTTTGTAATGATTGATTTTCGGTACGTAATCGCTGAATCTCTTCTTGTTGAGCAAAATGTTCATTGATCTTAGCTTCAATTTGCATTTTCATATCACCATAAGAAGCAAGAATTTTTGTATTAATGCCACCTATAATGTGCCTTGCATCTGTGCTGTACCGAAACGATACAAACACAAAGATGCAAAGCAAAATAATGATTTTAAATTTACTCATTCGACAATTGTTGTAAAAGTTCAATCTCTTCGAGTGCTTTTCCTGTACCTTTTGCAACCGCTAAAAGTGGTTCATCGGCAACAAAAACAGGTAACTTCACGATGTCTGAAAGGTATTTATCGAAGCCTCGAATCAAAGCTCCACCACCGGTTAAAACTACACCGTTTTCAACAATATCCCCTGCAAGGTCTGGAGGCATCACTTCAAGGACATCTTTAAGCGCGTCGGCAATTTCTTTGAGTGGTTCTTTAATGGCATCTCTTACATCTTCACTGGTCAGTTCAATACGGCTCAAAAGTCCGCTCACTTGATCGCGCCCTTTAACCACCATAGAGATAGGCTCATCCATAGGAACAGCTGTACCAATGGCAATTTTGATCTCTTCCCCCGTTCGCTCACCAATTAATAAGTTATATTTTTTCTTAACGTAATCGACAATAGCCATATCAATCTTATCACCCGCAACGCGAATGGATTTACTGATAACCAACCCTCCTAAAGATACAACGCCGATTTCAGTTGTACCACCGCCGATGTCAACAACCAAACTTCCTTGTGGCTCACGGACAGGGAGTCCTGCACCAATGGCTGCTGCCATAGGCTCTTCGATGAGGAAAACTTCACGTGCCCCTGCGCTCATTGCAGATTCACGTACTGCTTTACGTTCTACTTGTGTCAAACCATAAGGAACGCAGATGATGATACGTGGTCGTAAAAAGCTTTTTCTTCGATGCGCCTTTTCAATGAAATAACGAATCATTTTCTCCGTCATATCAAAATCAGCGATAACGCCATCACGCATTGGGCGGATCGCTTCAATGTCACCTGGCGTCTTACCCACCATATTTTTTGCCTCTTTACCCACTGCTAAGATATTTTGTTTACCATAGCGGTTGCGTTGTACAGCGACGACGGAAGGCTCATTGATAATAATACCTTTACCTTTGACCAATACCAAGGTATTCGCCGTTCCAAGGTCGATACTCATATCACTTGAGAAGAATCCTATTATCTTGTCCAAAATCATCTCTCTATTCCTTTTTTACGCACTTTTTTTATCTTTTTTGATATAAAGTGGTTTTTCACCTTTTGTCACTACATCTTTTGTAATCACCACTTCATAGCCACTTAGTTCTGGAAGTTCATACATCACATCAACCATAATATCTTCGATAATACTTCGAAGTCCTCTCGCTCCCGTCTTACGTTTGATCGCAAGCTCAGCTACAGAATCCAATGCCTCTTTTTCGAAAGAGAGCTCAACATTATCAATCGCAAAAAGTTTTCGATATTGTTTGTAAATCGCATTTTTAGGTTCTGTCAAAATACGCACCATATCTTCTTTAGTAATCGGTGAAAGCTTTGCCGTTACATGTAAACGTCCAATCAGCTCTGGAATCAACCCATAATGGACTAAATCATCCGGTTCTGCAAGATCAAAAAGTCCTGCATCTTGGCTTTTTGTACGTTTTTCTTGCTCAAAGCCAAGGACATTTTTACCGATACGACGTTTAATAATCTCTTCCAAGCCATCAAAGGCTCCGGCACAGACAAATAAAATGTTGGTGGTATCAATCTGAATAAAATCTTGATTTGGGTGTTTTCGCCCACCCTTTGGTGGAATGTTAACAATGCTACCTTCGATAATTTTAAGCAGTGCTTGTTGAACGCCTTCACCTGAAACATCTCTGGTAATCGAGCGATTCTCACTCATACGCGCAATTTTGTCAATCTCATCGATAAAGACAATACCTTGTTCCGCTTTCTTAATATCTCCATTGGCACATTGAAGCAATTTTGTGAGAATATTTTCAACATCTTCGCCCACATAACCCGCTTCGGTTAAACTGGTTGCATCTGAGATTGCGATTGGTACATCCAAAAAACGCGCCAAAGTTTGAGCCATCAATGTTTTACCACTACCTGTTGGTCCAATGAGTAAAATGTTAGATTTAGAAATTTCGGTATCATCTTGAATGGTACTTTGCTTGAAAATTCTCTTATAGTGGTTATACACACCGACTGAAAAAATCTTTTTAGCTTGGTCTTGCCCAATGACAAAATCATCAAGCACTTTTTTTAACTCTTTTGGAGCTAAAAGTTCTTGATCAAAAGCCTCTTCACTACTACTCACAGAAGGCTCTGGAATTTCTCCAAAAAAGATTTTATGGGCAGAAATAACACAATGTTCGCAGATAAAAACATCATCGCCTGCGATTAAACGGGTGTCATTACTCTCTTTGGTGCCACAAAAACTACACTCTCTATTGACCATTATTTTTCCTCTCGAATGGAATACCTCGTGTGGATTCCATAATAAAGTTGCACATTTGCAACACTTTTTCGTTTGTTTCGCTCACTAATAATTTAGCCGCTGTCTCTTTAATAGCGTTTTCACTTCTAAAAAGTTGTTTATACGCACTTTGAATGGCGGTAATATCTTCTCGCTCAAAACGACGTTTTAACCCAACGCTGTTAAGGCCTCGAACAACCGCACGATTTCCTTCTGCTAAACAAAAAGGTGGGATATCTTGGCTAATAGCACTTGCTCCTCCGATCATGACACCTTCTCCAATATGGACAAACTGATGAATCGGAGTCATACCACCAATGACAGTGAAAGAACCTATGTGTACATGGCCTGCGAGTGTCGCATTGTTGGCCATAATAACATTATTGCCAACTTGACAATCATGTGCGATATGGCAGTAAATCATGATAAAACAATTATTACCAATGCGTGTAACACCGCCACCTTTTTTGGTTCCTGCATTAATCGTTACAAATTCACGGATCATGACATTACGACCTATCTCAACGCGTACATCATCTTCTGGTTTATACCCAATATCCTGTGGTGGCATACCAATAACGGCATAAGGACAAATTTTTGTATCCTCGCCAACTTTAGTTACACCATAGATTTGTGCTCCTTGCATCACCTCAACACCACTTTTAAGTATGGTATCTTTGGATACAAAAGCATAAGCTCCGATTTTTACATCGTCTGCTAAACTCGCTCCCTCTTCAACAATGGCAGTTGGATGAATGTTTGGCATGTTATTTGTCCACTATCATAGCTTTAAGCTCTGCTTCCGCGACAAGCTTGTCGTCAACATAAGCTTTGGCATCTAAAACCCAGATATTACCTCTGTGTTTTAGAACATTAAGTTTGTACACTAACTGATCTCCAGGCTTTACAGGGCTTCTAAATTTCGCATTATCAATACTCATAAAATAAACCACTTTTTCTTTCGTATCTTCTTGCTTCTCTTCATCCATGCTTTTAAACGCAAGAACGCCACCCGCTTGTGCCATACCTTCAATAATCATAACACCCGGGTAAATGGGATGATCTGGGAAATGTCCTTGAAAAATCTGTTCGCCTATTGTAATATTTTTAAATCCTTCAATAGACTCGCCTGGCGTAAGTGCGGTAATTCTATCCACGAGTAAAAAAGGAAAGCGATGGGGAAGTATTTTTTGAATCTCTACAACATCAATTAACATCTTTGAAACCTTCTAACAAAATTCTAATATTTTAGCCAATTAATACTAAATTTTCTCTAATGTCTTGATAGGTTTTGCTCTGAATGAAGAGTTCATAAGAGTCCATTTTAACCTCATCCAATACAACAAGTGGAGTTAATGAAGCAACTATCGACTTTAGGTAGGTGTTTCTAAAAGCTATTTCTATTTCTACCGTTGGGGGATTTTGTAGCATCTCTTTGAGTGTTTGATAGTCTGTATTGGCTAGCGTATTAAACGTTTTAAGCGAAATAAAATGTGCTTCTTCTTTTGCTAAAAATCCAACGCCTTGTGCTACAAACTCTACATTTGTTTTAGTAAACTCTTTTTTACATGTAGAGTAAAATAAGACATAACTAGGAATAATCTTTTTGTCACTATTCTTTACCCATGCGCGAAGCAATCTATAGTTTAAAAACTTTTCACGCACCAATTTAAAAGGAGTCTCATTTGCTTCAAGCTCTATCACTTTTTCATACAAAACAATACGTTCCTCAATAGAAGCAGGAAGTATTTGAGGGCGTAGAGGTGAACTCAATTCATCTGCCCATTTTTGTTGTTGCTCTCTTTGCACACCCAAAGCGAACAGGCAACCACAATAATTTTGGTGGTATAGCATTGCCTCTTTTGCTTGTGTAAACTGTTCTTGTGTACCACCACCTTTTCTAAAATCAGGTGTAACGATTTCAAGTTCATATTTCTGAGCAATGACACGTAAAGCTTTTTCTAACTGTTCTAGTGATTTTTTAGGACTTGTTAGTAATGTTGTTGTTATTGTTTTTTCACCTATTTCTAGTGCTTTTTGTGCAGTTTCTTCTAACCTGTTATCAAAACACACTGAACAACGTTTGCCTTTTTCTGGCTCATTTTCAAGACCTCGAACCGCTTCAAGCCACCCTTCGTAATTGTAATCGCCTACATGTAAGGCAATTCCTAACTTGTCACAACTACGTTTGACATCCAAAAGCCTTAATTTATACTCACTGAAAGGATGAATATTAGGATCATAAAAAAAGCCAATTAACGCCTCATCAGGATAACTTTTTTGAAGTCTTTGCAAAAAAAAGTGGCTATCTACGGAGCAACAAATATGAACGAGCATAGTATTTCTTTATAGAGTAAAAATTTTCAAAAAGTATAACATAGGTAACATATAATCCATCTATCCTTATAAAACTAATATGGATTTTAAATAGAAATGTTTCAATTTATTGTATAATAAATAAGCCCTTAAAAAGGAGTGTATGATGCTAAAAAAGTGTCTTAAAAGTGTTCTATTCTGGTTAATTTTTCTTCCCGCATTCTATACACTGAGCGGTTTCATTATCCTTCCATGGTGGGCACAAACAAAGCTACCTACTCTTCTTCAAGAAAAACTGGGTCTTTCAATTTCAATTGAAAAAGTACTCTTTAACCCTTTCACGTTTGAATTACATGTAAATAATTTAGCGCTCCATGATACCAATGGAAGTAGTGTTGTATCTTTAGAGCATTTGTATGTTAATTATGAGCCAACCTCTTTGTTCAAAAAAGAGTTTTTTATCAAATCATTGCTCCTCGACAAGCCTTTTGTTGATCTAAAAATTGACCCTAATGGTAACCTAGCACTTTTAAGTATTTTTCCAAAGAGCAGCACGGATGACAACCTTACTACGCACGACAATAGTCTTGTCATGCCTTTTATCATTGAACATGTTGAAATCCAAAATGCTCAATCCACATTTACAGATGAACGTCCAAACATTCCTTTTAAATTTGACATAGGCCCTATAAATTACACGGTCAACAACCTCAGTTTTTATAAAGATGACCTTAGCATTCATGCTCTTAAAGTAATGTTTCAAAACGAAGAAAAAATCTCCATTGCAAGTAGCGCTTCTTTTGAACCACTCAAGTTTTACGGCGAGCTCAATATTGTGCATCTCCCTCTCTCAAACTTTTGGAAATACGCATTACCAACCATTCCAGTAACACTTACACAAGGAGAACTTTCACTTAGAGTTCCTTTTTCCATTGATCTTAGCAAAGAAAAACCACTTGTTTCATTGGAAAAAGCTTCTGCCTCCTTAGACAGTGTCCGCTTGGTAGATAATGAGAATAAACCCGTTATTGAAGTACCTTCCTTTAATCTTGAAACCATTGATTTTGACTTGCAAACCTCCAATATTAGCATCGAAAAAGCCACGATTACCAAGCCTTTTGTAGATATTCAATTGGAAAAAGATTACACGCTTAATTTAGTACGTCTTTTTACGCCTAAAAGCCCATCAACTCAAGTAAAAGTACAATCATCCGCCAAACAAGAGACCAATAACACTTGGAAATTTGCCCTTAAAACATTAGAAGTTAAGGAGGCAACTGTTGATGTGCGTGATCAAAATGTGAAAAGTGCACCTGCTCATTTTGCTCCCTTAAAATTAACCGCTCAAAATATCACGCAAGATATGAACAATCCTATTACCTATGATTTTAACAGTACCCTGGATACGACTGCTACTTTAAACTTCAAAGGAACTTTTATTCCCGCAACTGCTTCGTTAGATATAGCCATTAATGCTAATAAACTCTCTTTAGAAAAAGCGCAACCCTATATTGCACTTTATACAACTACTCTTATTCAAGATGGCGCATTATCACTCAATTCTAAGATTAAAGCTTCTTTTGACAAACAAACAACTTTCAAAATTGAAGGTGATGCAACTGTCTCTAAATTTTCACTTGCAGATAAATTTAGAAATTCTCTTGTTGCTTGGGAAACACTCAATTTTTCCAATTTTTCCTACACGCTTTCTCCTGCAACATTAAGTATTCAAAATATCGCCCTGGATAAACCCTATATCAATCTTGATATCAAAAAAGATGGCACGACCAATTTTTCCAATCTCTTGAAAACCTCGTCAACTCAATCAAAAGCACCTTCTAAAATGAAAAAAACATCACCAACAAAAAATGAAGCTATGGCTATCTTCATTGGGAATATCGTACTTAAACGAGGAACTACCCATTTTAAAGATGCCTCTTTACTGCTTCCTTTTGCGACTTTTGCCGACCGTCTAAATGGATCAATGTCAACACTCGATACCAAAAACACCAAGCCTTCTGTGCTAAAATTGGAAGGGAAAGTTGACAAATATGGCTACGCAAAAATTGATGGATCAGTTTTACCTTTTGATTTAAAAAATAGAGCCAATCTCAAAATCCTCTTTAAAAACATTGATATGCCTTCTCTTTCTCCCTACTCTGGAAAATTTGTAGGCTATGCGATCAAAGAGGGAAAACTCTCTATGGATCTAAACTATAAGATTAAAAAGGGATTGATGGAAGGCGCCAATAAGATTAACCTAGATTCGCTCACACTGGGTGATAAAATTGAAAGCGCAGATGCGACCAATCTTCCTCTAGGACTTGCCATTGCTATTTTAAAAGATTCTAAAGGGCAAATTGACATTGATCTTCCCGTCAGTGGTGATCTTAATGACCCTGAATTTCGTTATGGAAGCATTGTGTGGAAAGCCATTGGAAATCTCATCGGAAGTATTGCAACCTCTCCATTTAAACTCTTAGGCTCTATCCTCGGCATCGAAACTGAAAATCTTAAAAGTATTGATTTTGCAGCAGGAGAATATGCGCTTATTGACTCAGAAGAGGAAAAGATGGCGCAATACCAACAAATTTTGGAAAAAAAGAAGTGAGCTCAATCTTATCGTTACTCCAAGTTTCAACGAAACGCTTGATACCAAAGCACTTCAAGAGCAAAATGTAACTGCACATAGAAGCAATGACTCCTAAAAAGAGTAAAGAAGATGATAGTTATAGCAAAGCCATCAAAAAACTCTTTATTCAAAAATACTCTAGTGATGATTACAATAAACTTCTAAAATCCTATAAAGATGAAAATTTGGATATTGGTGCTGTCAATGATAATTTGATTTCAAAAATTGCTGAGAACATTATCATAGCGCCAGAAGCACTTCAAAATCTAGCACTTAAACGCTCTGATACTATCATACAAACAATGATTACAAAGCATAAAATAGCACCTGCAAGATTGATACAAAATGAGCCTAAAGCCAGCGATGCTATTCGTGATGAGTGGGTAGGATGTGAAATCACTGTTAGAAATTAACTATGAAAATCTTAATAATAGAGGATGATATTGAGCTTCTAAAAAATTTAACAGACAGTTTAAAACAGGATTGCTTCACAGTTGTAACAGCGCAAACTGGCAAAATGGCATTGCAAAAATATACTGAAGATGTATTTGATCTTGTATTGTTAGATTTAAATTTACCCGATATGGATGGGATTGATATTTTAGAAAAAATCCGAAAGGGAAAAATTCCATCTGTGCACGTACTTATTCTTACCGCTAAATATGAACTTGAAGACAAGGTCATAGGATTAGATGCTGGAGCAGATGATTATCTTGCAAAACCTTTTTCTATGGTAGAGCTAAAAGCAAGAATTAGAGCCATATTACGAAGAAGCTCAACCAATAAGCAAATCAAACTGCACATTAACAATATCGAAATCAACATAGCTGAAGGGAGCGTTCAAAACTATATTGTCTAGAACGCTCCACTATTGTTATTTAACTCAATGTTTCCAAAACTTTTTTCACTTCACTGGCGTGATCTTTGACTTTAACATTTGACCACAATTTAGCGATTTTACCACTTGGGTCGATTAAAAAGGTTGAGCGCACAATGCCCATATACTCTTTACCACAAAACTTTTTCAACTGCCACACACCGTAATTTTGCGCTACTTCAGTGCTCACATCAGAGAGCAGTGTTATCTCTAGTTTTTGTTTGGCAATGAACTTTTGATGCGATGCTGTACTATCAGGACTAATACCTAAAACAACAGCATTTAAACCTTCAAAACTTGGAAGTGCTGCTGTAAAATCACACGCCTCAGTGGTACATCCAGGCGTACTGTCTTTAGGGTAGAAGTAAAGCACGATCCATTTGCCCTCTAAATCTCGCAGGGATATTTCTACATTGTCTTGATTGGGAAGACTAAGAGCGGGGGCTTTATCACCTATTTTTATCATCTAAATTCCTTTGTTGATATTTTTTAGCATATTACCACAGATTTGATCTGAGTATAGTCATCCAAAAGCGCAAAATAAGGACCTTCTTTTCCAACGCCACTTTGTTTGATGCCACCATAAGGCTGAAGATCAAACCGCAATGTGGGAATGTCATTGATAACAATACCACCCGCTTCAAGCTCATCAATTGCTCTTTGAACTATGGAGAGATCATTACAAAAAATGGAATATTGAAGTCCATAATCTGAAGCGTTCATTTTGGTTTTTGCCTCTTCGTAATCCTTCACTTTAATGAGTGAAACAATCGGCGCAAAAACCTCTTCACACACAATCGCCATTGCTTCACTTACATCTGCCATAATCGTTGGCTCAAACAAAAGAGCTTTATATGTAAAACCACACAAAGGTTTTGCCCCCTCGTCTATGGCACTTTGAATCCATCGTTTTGCCTTGAGCACCGCAACTTCATTGACCATCGGTCCAATGAAAGTTTTTTCATCATACGGTGAGCCTACATGTAAACTTTTGCTCTCGTTAACCAGCGCTTGTGCAAACGATTCATAAATGCTTTCATGCACGTAAATACGTTGCAATGAAATACATACTTGCCCCGAATTAATAAATGCACCCACCGCACATCGTTTAGCCGCAAGGACAAGATCAGCTGAAGCATCAATATACGTCGCGGCATTCCCACCCAGCTCCAAAGCCACTTTTTTGATCCCCGCTTTTTGCGTGATCTCACGTCCAACGCTCACACTGCCTGTAAAACTGATGACGCGAGGAATTTCGCTGGTGATCAGTGTTTCATTCACTCCTTCACCACTGTAAAGGAGACTGAGCGCATCTTTTGGCGCATACGGACTTTCGATGAAAAGTTTGACCAGTTCATACGCCGTTCGTGGCGCTTGTGAAGTCGGTTTCAAGATGACGGCATTACCCGCAACCAATGCTGGGGCGATTTTGTGCGCGACTAAATTGAGCGGAAAATTAAACGGTGTAATCGCTAACACCACGCCTACAGGTTCGCGTTTATAAAAGGATAAACTCTTTTTACCACTGGGCATTGCAGTGGTATCAAACGTTTCGCCGTTTACATGTAACATCGCATTGGCGGAGAGTTTAATCGTCTCGATGCAGCGATCGACCTCAACGCGTGAAAAAGCAATCGGTTTTCCCACCTCATCGGTGATACAAAGCGCTATTCGCTCACGCTCAATTTCCAGCTTTTGCGCCACATCCAACAGCCAATTGGTGCGCTGATGCAGTGGAATCTGTTTTACATGTAAAGCTGCCGTACGTGCTATTTCTAAAACTTCTTTGGCATCGGTTGCATCGCAAAGGCAAAAGCTTGAAACCACGCGTCCATCATACGGTGAACACACCTCTTTGCACTCTTTTTTATCCTTACATGTAGAACCAAAATAGAGCTTTGCTTTCATAATTTTACTCCTTCTTTTGTGATTCAAAGCACCAAGGGTGCGTGGGCACTCTGTCTTTGAGAGCCCAGTGTTAACGTAGTCTTTAGAGCTTTGCTTTGAAGACGTATTCAAATTGAAGTATAACGCAACTTTTCATACTAAAACTATCTTTAATCAATTTTTGGCTACCATAGTATCTCTTTAGAAAACGACTTTTAAGAAGGTAGAAAATGGATAAAGCAAAATACATTTGGATGGACGGCAAACTCGTTGCATGGGATGATGCAAAAATACATATTTTGACCCATACACTTCACTATGGTAATGGTGTTTTTGAAGGCACTCGTGCGTACATGACGGACAATGGTCTGGCTATTTTTAAGCTTAAAGAGCACACCAAACGCTTGCTCAATTCTGCCAAAATTACTCGCATTAAAGCGACCTATTCCCAGGAAGAACTCGAAGCAGCTCATATTGAACTTCTTAAATCAAACAACTTTACCTCCAACGTCTATATTAGACCGCTGATTTATTTAGGATACGGCGTTATGGGGCTTAATCTTGCACAAGCACCGGTGAATACAGCGATTGCAGCATGGCAATGGGGCAGTTACCTTGGCGATGATGGCATTGAAAACGGCATTCGCGTTAAAATCTCTTCATTTGCTAGAAATCCTGTCAGTGCCAATATGGGAAAAGCTAAAGCTGCTGCAAACTACCTCAACTCACAAATGGCAAAATACGAAGCACTCGAAGCGGGTTATGAAGAAGCGTTACTTTTGGATGAAGATGGATTTATCGCTGAAGGCAGTGGAGAATGCTTCTTTATCGTCAGAAATGGCAAGCTGATTTCTCCACCAAACGACACATCTCTTGAGAGTATCACTCAAGCAACCGTATTAGAGCTTGCGCGCGAAGCAGGCATTCCTATTGAGCGCAGACGCATTACACGTGACGAAGCGTATATCTCTGATGAAGCGTTCTTCACAGGCACTGCCGCAGAAGTAACTCCAATCAAAGATATCGATAATTATATTATTGGCGATGGTAAACGTGGTCCTATCACCAAACAACTTCAAGAAGCGTATTTTGATGTGGTCTACGGACGCAATCCAAAATACAAACATTTCTTAACATTTATCTAAATTCCTGCCTCGAAAGAGGCAAGCTTTAGCGCCAAGCACAGTTTTGGCTTTGCTTGAAACCGTATTTTATAATTGAAACAAAGGAAGATTATGCCAGCAGATTTGAACGACTATTTTAAAAAGAAAAATGGGGGAGGAAGCAGTAATAATGGCGATAATGACAATCGCACCCCTTTTAATATCGAACCTCCCGATTTTATGAAAAACCTTGGTAAAAAGGCAGGAATCATTTATGTGCTTATTGCAATCATCGTCATTGCTGTTATTGCCAAACCTTTTGTGATTATTAATTCAGGCGAAATGGGAATTAAAGCAACGACTGGTAAATTTGAGCCGATCCCGATGGAACCAGGATTTCATCTTTTTATCCCTTTTATTCAACAAGTTTTTATTGTTGATACTAAAGTGCGTATTATGAACTACTCTTCAAGCGAAGACTTAGGTGAAGTCTTGCAAAGAGGATCTGGCATCAAAAAAAATGCAGCTATTTCTGTTCTTGATGCAAGAGGCTTACCTGTTTCAATTGAACTCACAGTTCAATATAAATTAGAACCAACAACTGCACCACAAACGATTGCAACATGGGGTATGGCATGGGAAGATAAAATTATTAACCCAGTTGTCAGAGATGTCACAAGAGCTGTTATAGGTAAGTTTAATGCGGAAGAGTTACCACAAAGACGTAATGAGATTGCTGTCAATATCGAAGAAGGTATTCGTAAAGCGATTGACGCACAACCAGGCAAACCTGTAGAACTTCTTACCATGCAACTCAGAGAAATTTTACTTCCTGCAAAAATTAAAGAGCAAATTGAAAAAGTTCAAGTAGCGAAGCAAGAGGTTGAGCGAACAAGGTATGAAGTAGAAATAGCCAATCAACAAGCCCTTAAACGTGCTGCTGAAGCGGAAGGTCAAGCAAAAGCGAGACAAATCAATGCTCAAGGTGAAGCAAACGCTGTTAAAATTGAAGCGGATGCAGATGCCTATGCTAATAAAAAAATCAGTGAAAGCATTTCTGATCCACTCTTAAAACTTCGCCAAATTGAAGTCCAAGGAAAGTTTAACGAGGCACTTAAAGAAAATAAAGATGCAAAAATTTTCCTAACACCCGGTGGTTCAACCCCTAATATTTGGGTCGATACCAAAGATAGCCAAAAAGCGGTCAGTATAAGCAAATGAGTTCAGCACTAATTCATTCCATCGACTGGAACGCTTCACCACTTTTGCCTGTCGTTGTACAAGACGTCAAGAGTGGTGAGGTTTTAATGCTCGCATATATGAACCAAGAAGCGCTCTCTTTAACACTTCAAACGAGATTTGCTCACTACTATTCCAGAAGCCGCCAAAGCCTCTGGAAAAAGGGTGAAACGAGTGGTCACGTACAACACGTTAAAGAGGCTTATTTGGATTGCGATAGCGATACGTTATTGCTCAAAGTTGAGCAAGAAGGTGTAGCATGTCATACGGGGCGCATGTCATGCTTTTTTAACCGTATAGATGTTGAAGAAACCCCTAAAGAGCCAGCCAAAGAGATTGAGGCTTATTCTATTAGCGATAAAATTTATCATATTATACAAGAACGCAAAAAAGCTGATCCTAAAACCTCTTATGTGGCATCACTGCTACACAAAGGTGACAATAGTATTTTGAAAAAAGTTGTCGAAGAAGCAGGTGAATTTTGTTTTGCCTTCAAAGACAATGATAACAAAGAGATCATTTATGAGGCGGCCGATCTTATGTTCCATGCTCTTGTTGCATTGGGAGCTAAGAATATTCATCCATCACTGATCTCCAAAGAGCTTGAAAGACGCTTTGGACTCAGCGGGATAGAGGAGAAAAATAGCCGTAATGAACACTGATGCACTCAAATTATCACTATTGACCTATATTAAACACTTTGGTCTTTATGATTATTTGGCATTTAGTTGGTTGTTTTTTACTTTTATTATTTTAATAATCTTAGCAAGCTTAGTAGCGAGACGCTCTTCTACGGCGTCTCTTCTTTTAGTTATCTTTGCTCTTCTCCTTCTTGTCATTTCACCTTTCTTTATTAAAGAAAAACTAGAAGAAACATTCAGAACAACAACAACCGAAATCACTATGGTCAAGAGATTAACCTTTTCAGCATCACTTATTGTTGAAGGAAATATCTACAATAAATCAACTAAAAATTTTTCGCTTTGTTTGATTCGCACTTCTATTTTTAAACAAACAGGGGCACAAGGGTTCAAAGCATATCTCAATTCTCTAAAACCAATATCTAATCAGTCGATATTAGTTACAAAGGACCTTTTAAAAGAGGATAGTATGGAATATCAAGCTGTTTTTGATGGTTTTGAATATAATGGTGATGTATTTGCAACATTAAAAGCAGAGTGCTACTAAAGGAGTAACTGTGACCTATTTTACGCTACTTCATTGGTTTATTCTTATTCTTATTCTTCTTATATTTTCTCTTGTTCTCGTGTTAACTATTCGTAATCATGATGGTAAATCTTCTCTATTTGCGCCGATTATAGCCAATATCTTTATTATGGCTATTTTTGCTTTTTTTGCCATTTACGGACTCGATAAATATACTAAAGTTGCTCGATTAGAAAACATAACACAGAAAAAAGTGTTGATTAATGAATCTTTTTCTATTTCAGGACAAATTCGTAATATTGGCAATTTTCAAATAGGTAAATGCATTTTAGAAGTTAAAATTTCTAATGAACTTGGCGACTCTGCAGGATCTGGATCTATTGTTTTTGAACCAAAATCAGCTTTTGACAATCTTTTTAGCAGGGATTCTAGCAGTTCTGTAGATACAACTAAAGAATTTGTCATTGCAGAGAATCTACATAAAAATGAAATGCGCAATTTTACTGTCTTTATGCGATACCCTCCATCTTTTTCAAAGCCATATATACGCTATGAGCTTTTTTGTCACTAATCCCATTGATGGCTTCTACTTCTAGTAAAGAAGTCCCTCTTTTTTAAGAGCTTCACGAATATTAAACATTTGTTGATGTTTGGTGTAACACCATGATGGAGATAAAAGAGTAGCGTCTTCAATGCCTGCACTCACCCGTTGAAGCATAACACCTTCTGGTAAAAGTTTGATGGCTTTAATAATCGTTTGAATGTAAGACTCTTCAGAAATTGGAATAAAGTCTCCTCTATTAAGATCATTGGCTAACGCTGTTTGTTTAACAACATATAAAGGATGAAATTTAAAAGACTTAACACCTAGCCTAAGTGCAAATTTGACACTTTCTAAAGCCATCTCAGGTGTCTCACCAGGTAGTCCAAAGATAACATGAGCACATATTTTAAGTCCATACTGACGCGATAAAGTAATGTATTTTTCAATATTAGCACTATCATGCCCTCTATTGATTCGTTTTAATGTTTCATCAGAAGAAGATTGTACACCATATTCCAGCCAAATTTCATGTTCTTTTGAAAGTTCCGCTAAATAAGCGATCACCTCTTCTGTCACGCTATCAGTACGTGTTCCAATACTTAAACCTACAACACCTTCAAAGCTTAAAGCCTTTGTATAGAGTGTTTTAAGTGTTGCAAGGGGTGCATAAGTATTGGTAAAAGATTGAAAATAGATAATAAATTTTTGTGCACCAAATTTTTTTGACAATACTTTCCTTGTCTTTTTATACTGTGCTTCGAGTTGAATGAGCTGGAACTCTAAATAAGGATTTTCAGAAGTTGGGTGTAAGTAAAAACGCTTAGGTTGCTTGTGCTCTAGATTGGGGCTAAAAGACTCATTTTCGCAAAAAATGCAACCGCCCCTGGCGACGGTACCATCAATATTAGGGCAGGTAAATCCAGAGATTGAGACAGGAATTTTATAAATAGTCTCCCCAAATTTTCCTCTAAAATACCGCCCCGCTGTTAAAATCTCGCGCATTATTTAATAAAATAATTTCCATCAAAACTCACCAATGAGTAATTCATATCGTTTCCAATACTCTCTTTAAGTGCATCTATACTTAAAAATGCCAATGAATCTGCTTCAATATATTCTCTAACTTCTTCAACGCTTTTATTGGCACTAATCAACTCTTTATAACTTGGCGTATCAATACCATATAAACAAGGATGTTCAATTGTTGGAGAAGCAATACGCATGTGTACCTCAGCAGCACCTGCACGTTTTAATAATTTAACGATTTGTCTCGAAGTAGTACCTCTTACAATACTATCATCAATCACAACAATTTTTTTACCTTCTAAAATTTTATGAATAGGAGAGAGTTTAAGTTTCACTTTGAGATCACGCACCGCTTGCGTAGGTTCAATAAATGTTCTTCCAACATAATGATTTCGAACAATTGCCATTTCAAAAGGAATGCCACTGGCTTGAGCATAACCTAATGCTGCACTCACGCCACTATCAGGAACAGGAATAACAAGATCTGCTTCGACAGGAGCAAGCTCCGCCAGTTTCATACCCATTTTTTTACGCGCAGCATAGACATTTTTACCTTCAATTACACTATCAGGTCTCGCAAAATAGATAAATTCAAAAGCACAGATATGGGGATCTGGCTCAAAGAGTTGAATACTTTCAAACTCCTCTTTACCTTGCTGAAAAATCACCATCTCACCAGGTCGTACATCTCTTACAAACTCTGCATCTACAAGGTCAAGTGCACACGTTTCGCTTGCAACGATATAACCACCCTCTTTCATTTTACCAATCGACAAAGGACGGACACCATAACGATCACGTATCGCAAACATTTTTGATCTACTTTGAATTAAAAGACAATAAGCACCCTTGATGACATTCAGTGCTTCCACAATACGGTCTTTAAGTTTACCTTGTTGAGAGCGTGCAATTAAATGAATAATATTTTCTGTATCCATAGAAGATTGAAAAATAGCACCTTGCTCAACAAGTTTACTTCTTACTTCATGCTTATTAATGAGGTTACCATTATGAACAATCGAAATATCACCCAATTTATAACTTGCTGCAACGGGTTGAGCATCTTTCACTGAGTCGCTTCCTGCCGTAGAGTAACGATTATGACCTATTGCCATATCTCCGTGTAAGAAAGCCAGTTTTCCTTCATTAAAGACTTCGGTGACTAATCCATTGTCTTTAATGGTACGAATTTTTTTGCCATCACTGGCACTGATACCTGTTGCTTCTTGTCCACGATGTTGCATCGCAAACAGAGCATAATAGGCTATCTTAGAAGCATGTTTTACATCAAATACACCAACAATTGCGCACATAAGTTCATATCACCTTTTTTTAAAGACCTAAACAGTCACTAATCGTATAAAGACCATTTGGTTGATTGATGATCCACTTTGCGGCTTTAATTGCGCCTTTGGCAAAGGTATCACGACTAGTTGCAGTATGATTCATTTCAATAAACTCGCCATCATTGTAAAATCCTACCGTATGACGACCTACAATATCACCACCACGAAGCGCCATTATGGCAATCTCATCTTTACTACGTTCCCCAATAAGACCATTGCGCCCACTGATGCGAACATCATCTAAATTGAGACCTCGTCCACGCGCAGCATGCTCACCAAGAGTTAATGCTGTACCACTAGGTGCGTCTTTTTTAAAACGATGGTGCTGTTCTACAATCTCAATATCAAAATCACTGAGGCTTTTAGAAGCAAGCTCAACTAAACGATTGAGAACAGCCACTCCTAAAGACATATTTGTAGAATAAAGAATAGGCATATTATTGGCTGCTTCTTTTAAAAGATTATGTTGGTGTTCATTTAATCCTGTTGTACCAATCACTAAGGGCGTTGGATGTTTTAAAGCATTTTCAAGCAATGTTTCTGTACCAATGGAGATTGTAAAATCAATGACCACATCACTCTTTTGCAAAAGAGTAAGTACGTCATCCGTAACAACTGCATCCTTAGGAGGAGTAAAACTAAACTCTTCTATGGCATGTAAAACATACGGTTTTGCTTCTTTGTCTTTAATCAGATTATCAATAAGCAACCTGCCTACCCTACCCGTTGAGCCGTGAATTCCAACATGTATCATTCTAAATTTTCCTTCTTTTTAATGGTTCACATATTCTAAAGCTTGGATACCAGCTGTCGCGCCATCTCCTGCTGCACATACCACTTGTTTTGAAGCTTTTGTCCTTAAATCACCTGCTGCAAAAAGCCCTTTTACAGATGTTTTCATGCTAAGATCTACAACAACATTACCGTTTTCATCCATTTCGCATAGAAAATTGCCATCTTTTTGCTTTAGAATGGTATTATTGACATTCATCCCAACAAAAACAAATACACCGGGAACAACAATATCTCTTTCGTTCCCTGCATTATCTACGACAATAATACCATTTAAACCCATTTTATCGCCATAGGCTTTTTTCACTGTAACATTTAATACAAGTTCTATTTTAGGGTTATTTTTCACTTTTTCAATCGTACTGGGGCTTGCTCTAAATGTATCACGCCTGTGAACTAAATAGACTTTTGAACAGATATGAGAGAGATAAAGTGCTTCTTCTAAAGCAGTATCACCGCCGCCTAAAGCGACAACTTCTCTATTTTTATAAAAAAATCCATCACACGTTGCGCAGGTACTCACACCTTTACCAAATAATTCAGCTTCACCTTCAAAATTAGCTTTTTTGGGAGTACTTCCTGTACAAACGATGACACTTTTAGCCTGTTCACTTTTACCACCTGCTAAATCAATCTGAAATGTACCATCTTCATTTTTAGAAATACGAGTGACCTCTTCCATTGCATGTTTTAAGCCAAAACGCATGCACTGTTCTGACCAAGGCGCCATAAAATCTAATCCACTTAAAATTTCTGCACTTCCTGGATAATTTTCAATTTCACTACTACTAGTGATCTGTCCACCAGGAAGTCCTTTTTCAAACATTACTACATTTTTTAAACCACCGCGCGTTGCATACAATCCGGCACTAAGTCCAGCAGGACCTCCACCAATAATTGCTAGATCTAACATGATTTTTCCTTATCTTTTTTTAAACTTTTTGAATGATATAATGCCTATTTAACAGATACAAATCATATTTTAGTCTAAAAGAGGTTTTGTAGCCAAGGAAGTCAATGACTTCCTTGAGAAATTTTATTTAAGAAGTGAATTAACTTTATCAGCTAAAACTTGTTTGGATGATGCACCAATCATTTGGTCTACTAATTCACCATTTTTAAAAAAAAGAATAGTTGGAATTGATCGAATACCATATTTAATTGCGACATCTTGTTCTTCATCAGTATTGACTTTGCAAATCTTTGCTTTACCATCAAAATCACTGGCCAATTCTTCAATCACTGGAGCAATCATACGACAAGGTCCACACCATGGTGCCCAAAAATCTACTAATGCTACACCATCAGCTACAGTACTATCGAAATTTGATGCATTCAACTCTATGTATTTTCCCATTTTTTTCCCCTAAAACGTTATTTTATATATATTCAATTATACTCACTCTAACTTTAAAATTACCATAGCAGTTAAAGTTATTTTTTTAGTAACTAATATTTTTTATTATTTCTATTTTTTCAGGTGTAACGAGAATAGCATCAATTTGATAATCATAAGAATTGGGATGCAGCAATAAATAATACTTAATTGTTTTAATGATTTTTGTCATTTTTGTGGCAGTTATTCTTAAGATAGGGTCATATTTTTCCGAAAATTTAACTTCACAGAAATGGAGAATGTTGTCTTTTAGCGCAATGATATCAATCTCACCAAATTTTGAATGAAAATTGCGTGCGAGAAGTGTGTAGCCCTCTTTTTCTAGAAAGAATGAGGCCTTGTTTTCAGCCTCTAGTCCTTCTTGCAAACCCATTAAGACTCGATGCGTATCATCGCTGGTTTTAATTCAACAAATGGCAATTCACTTAGTTCCTGAATTGCTTTTTGAATATCTTTTTCTTTACAGATATGAGTCGAAAAGAGTAATACTGCACTCTCATTTTTATAAGCAACTTGTTTTTGTAAAAAACTACTAATTGAAATAGAATGCTTTCCTAAAATTTCAGAAATCTTAGAGAGGACACCAATTCTATCTACTACTGTAACTCGAATGTAATATTGTGTATAAATTTCATCTTTATTCATCAATGTTAAACCACTTTTCTCAAGTGGTTTAATAAAGCCTAGCATTGGCGAATTTTGTGTATGCCGAGCAATATCAATGAGGTCAGAAACAACAGCACTTGCAGTGGCACTTCCGCCAGCACCTGGCCCATAATACATTGTCTCACCTACACGATCTCCAATAACACTAATGCCATTCATGACACCATCAACTTTGGCAATCATCTGCTTGATAGGTACCAATGCTGGATGTACACGAAGTTCAACTTTGTCGCTACTTTTTTTAGCAATTGCAAGCAATTTAATGTTATAGCCAAACTCTTTTGCAAAATAGATATCTTCACTATTGATATGTTCGATTCCTTCGATCAAAATCTCTTCAGGCTTCACATCAATTCCATAGGCAATACTCGCTAAAATGAGTAGCTTATGCGCAGCATCAAATCCACCCACATCAAACGTTGGATCAGCTTCGGCATACCCTAATGCTTGGGCTTCCCTCAGAACATCTGCAAATTCTGCTTTTTCATTCATCATCTTCGTTAAAATGAAATTACATGTACCATTCATGATGCCTTTAATGGCTTCAATATGGTTGGCACTTAACCCCTCGCGAAGAGCTTTGATAATAGGAATACCTCCAGCAACACTTGCTTCGTAGCCAATAGGTATAGTACCTGCAAGATCGCGTAGTTCATAGCGGTGGTATGCCAAAAGAGCCTTATTCGCTGTCACAACCGCTTTTTTATTTTTGAGAGCATGTGTTACAATTTTATAAGCTTCATCCACACCACCCATCAATTCGACCACAATATCAACGTCAGGATTTTCTAAAATATCATTAACATCACTACTTAAAGGGATGTTAACATCCCTTTTTTTGGTTATATCTTTTACGACACCCATAATAGGAACAATTTTTTTGCCACTACGCGCAGTGATAATATCTTCATTTTCTTGTAAAATTTTAATAACGTGGCTGCCAACAGTTCCTACACCAATAATTCCAACTTTGATCATTCGCTAACCTTCTAAACTCTTCAAATACTTCTTAATATTACGTGCTGCTTGGCGTATTCTATTCTCATTTTCAATGAGGGCAATTCTGACATATCCTTCACCACTCTCGCCAAAACCAATGCCTGGGCTCACAGCAATTTTTGCTTCTTGAAGTAGTTGTTTTGCAAATTCCATACTTCCTAAATGTGCAGCAACTTTAGGAATTTTTGCCCATACAAACATGGTTGATTTTGGTTTTTCCATCGGCCAACCTGCATTGTTAAAACTCTCAACCAAAATATCGCGACGTTTATGATACGTCTCTCTGATTTCATCTACACATTCTTGTGGACCATCAAGGGCAACAGTTGAGGCAACTTGAATCGGAGTAAACATACCATAATCAAACCATGATTTGATTTTTTGAAGGGCTCCCACAAGTTTTTTATTACCCACAACAAAACCAACACGCCAACCTGCCATATTGTAGCTTTTTGAGAGTGTATAGCACTCAACAGCAACATCTTTAGCACCTTTCACTTGGAAGATAGAAGGCGTCTCATACCCATCAAAAGAGAGATCAGCATATGCGATATCGCTGATAATGTAAAAACGTTCCTCTTTAGCATACGCAACCAACTCTTCGTAAAAAGCAACATCCGTTGTAACGCATGTAGGGTTATGCGGAAAGTTGACGACCACAAATTTTGGCTTAGGTGCTGATTCTTTAAATACTTTTTTCAATTTTGCAAAAAATTGTACTTTATCAAGTACATATTTTTCATTATAATCTATTCCAAATTTATGAACATTACCACCTGCAATCATAAAGGCATAGGCGTGAATTGGATAAGCAGGATCTGGTACAACCGCAACATCACCTGGATTCATGATAGCTTGTGCTAAATGTACAAAACCCTCTTTACTTCCTAGTGTTGCAACTGCTTCTGTATTGGGATCTAAAGTAACTCCATATTTACGTAAATACCAATTACAAATGGCAAGACGAAGTTTATAAATACCTTTACTTACAGAATAGCCATGCGTGCCATCCTTTTGGGCTGACTCAACGAGCTTATCAATAATATGTTGTGGAGTCCTTCCATCAGGGTTACCCATTGAAAAATCGATAATATCATCCCCTGCATGACGGGCCGCTAATTTTAATTCATTAATTTCGGCAAAAACATATCCTGGTAATCTATCAATTGTATTAAATCTAATTTCATCAAACATTTTTTCTCCTCTTTTACTCTTTTACCTGTAAAGATAATCCGTGCTTTATATTTTCAAGCATAAAAGCATCGCTCATCTTCAAATAAGCTGCGTTACTAGGAACTTTTAGCTTAAGCGTTCGCGTCGATTCTTCAGATTTTACATCACTTAAAAGATGTAAATTTTCATCAAAAAAGACTACATCTGGAAACCATCTATCCCCTGAATGAACCGTTACTGTGATCTCTTTAAGGTTTCTAACATCAATCCAATAAGGCTTTAAAGGTTTACCTAGTGGCGTTGTTACACCACTTTCTAGTTTTTTTGCCCCTAAATAAGCATTACTTGAATCAATGTCATAGAACCAGTAATTGTCATCATTTTTTACGATATTTGTTATGTTGCATCCTCTAGCCACAAGGGCCCCTGCAAAAGATTCAGGATCAACGATATGTTCCGTTTGAAGATAAATTTCCCAAACAAACCCAGCACTATCACGCAAAGCATTGCTGGTTAAAAAATAGTTATATCCCATTGCTTCGAGGGACTCATTGATTATTTTAAGAAAAATAAGTGGATCGCTTTGTGTACGAAAAGCCAATCGTAATTGAATAGGTTTATCGTATAAAAGCTGTAATAAGCCATTTTTTTTCAGAACAGAGATCACTTTTACACTGTCAACTTCGCCATTAGGCTTTGTAAAATTACTACTTTGTGCAAAAAGAACTTGAATTAAATTCTTTTGCGTTTCATATTTAGTGGGACCTACAAAACTTTTGATTTTGTCTTGAAGTGTCTGTGCGCCAAATAAAGAGAGCGAAAGGGTTAGGATAAGAAGTAGCTTTTTCACCAATTTTTGCCTCGATTAAGCTCTATAAATTTTTCTTCGGAAATCTTTTTCATTGTTCCCTCTTCAACTAAAAAACGCGTTGATCCTTGTTCGGTAAAGTCTTCCACACTCCCATCGTAAGAGAGTTTAAAAAAGCCATTCCCCGTTTTGATAATTTGACGTTTTGTTAAATCAATAGTGATATTTTGATCACTTGTGCTTTCTTTACGTGTAAAGGTCTCAAGATTCACAAAACCAACCCAAATACGCTTAGTTGGAATCATAATTGCACTGTTTTTAGGGATATCTTTCACCAACGTTGTGTTGCTTTCAATCAGTGTTGGTAGGGGTGAAGAACCCGTACTATTCGTATCATTAGCTTCTGTTTTACGAGTCAAGTTTTCATCAATACTCACAACAACGGCTTCTGTCGTGCTGTTACTACTATTGGTATCAACAACGCGTTCTTCCACCTTAACACCCAAAGAAGTGGCCGTTGCTTGCACGACTGGAGTACTTTGGAAAGCACTGGTTTGATTAGTTTCTACTTTTGTTTTATCAAGAAGATTCATAATGTCAAAATTAATATCTATTTTAAAAATTGAGAAAAGAGCAAAAATTCCTGATATTAAAACCAACACTAAAAAAATCCATGCTCCTTTTTTATAAGGTCGATCACTTTTAACATGAATAAATATTTTCTCTTTGTGAGACTCATCTTCCGCTTTATGTGCAGCCCAGTAATCGTAAAATCCTTCAAGCCAATCGGTTAAATCAAGCTTATACTCACGAGAAAGAATTTTCACAAAACCTAATGTGTTAATTTTATTGAGTTTGTCATATTGATTGTTGATCATATACTCTAGTTGCTTGACTTCAATGTGGGTTCTTTTACAAACCTCTTGCAAACCAATTTTTTCTAAGACCCTGATATCATTATCCATTGGCAATCCTATCACACAGTACAGCAGCTGCTGCACTCACATTTAAAGAGTCAAATGCTCTTGCCATTTTGATTGAAACTACTGTATCTAATCGCTCTTTTACTTTAGGCGATAAACCCTTTCCTTCGCTTCCCATAATCAAAACACGTTTAGGTGCGAAAGTCACTTCTTTAACATCTACACCACCCATGTCTGCGCCATAGAGTGTGAACCCTATCTGTTTCAGTTCGTTGAGCATATCACGTGTGGAAGGGCATAATGCAATCGGTAATTCAAATGCTGCGGCACTACTCGTACGTAAAATTGCCTCCAAGTTACAGGTTTTCATACCGCTTAAAATTAAACCGTCTGCTCCAAACGCATAGGCACTACGGACAATAGCACCAATATTGCCTACATCCGTTACTTCGTCTAAAATCACCAAAAAAGAGCCCTGCTTGATTTCGTTAAACGGAACAAGTTCAAGATCTTTAATCTCCGCAATAAAACCTTGATGGTTTCCACCATGACACAAGGCTTGTGCTTTTCGCTCATCAATCGTACAGATATTTTGTGTGACACGCGCGATTTGTGAAAAAAGCTTAGGGTCACACTTCTTGGGTAAGAATACCGTCTCGATCCTTGAAGGATAGTGATTTAACAGATGTAAAAAGAGTTGTTTTCCATAGATTATCATGGCAAATATTGTATCCAAACTGGCTTAAAATAATACTAGTTTTACTATAAAACACGATTTTTAGGAGATTCCATGTAACAAAATAGAGATATTAATTTTGAAGTTTCGTGTACCACTCTTTAATACTCTCGCCTGTCAGTTTCGAAAGGAGTTTTGCCTTTTGTTTAGGAGGTAAGTCGAGATCAATCAAATCTTCTTTAGTGATGGCTTCACCACCTTGGTGAATTTCAGGTGCAATGACAATCACCCATTCTCCCTTGAGATTGGCTTTTTTGGATGCTTCTTGCACTTCAAGAGCTGTTCCTAAAAAACGTTTTTCGTACAATTTCGTTGCCTCTTTAATCGCAAATATTTGACGATTAGGTGCAAACTGTGCTAACTCTTCAAAAAGTTTTTCAATACGATGCGGAGATTCATACACAATAACAGCATAAGGAGAATTGAGTGCTTCAAACAGCTCATTTTGGCGGTCCATGCCTTTGTGGGACAAAAAGCCATAAAACAAGAACTGATGCGTTTCAATACCACTTGTAACATATGCGAGTAAGGCTGCATTCGCTCCTGGAAGAATTTCATAGGAGAGTGCATTGTTTTGGCAAAAGCGCACTAGAGCAGCCCCTGGATCACTAACGCCAGGCATTCCTGCATCGCTAAGATACCCCACAGTCTCTTCAAATATTTTTTTATCAATAGTGGATAAAACAGTATCTTCGTTATGTGAATGCATGGAAATAAAGTTTTTAATTTGAAATTCAAGGTTATGTTTTTGAGCCAGAAGAGAAAGAAGTCTTTTAGTGATTCGGGTGTCTTCGCAGAACAATGTTTTACACTCCGCTAAAAGTTTAAGGCTTCTAACGGAGATGTCGTCTAAGTTTCCTATGGGGGTAGGAATGAAATAGATCAATGGTTTTAAGAACTATTTTAAGCTATATTTTTTCTTAAATTTCTCAACTCTACCTGCAGCATCCACTATCTTCTCACTGCCCGTGAAGAATGGGTGGCATGAACTACAAATATCAATTCTTAACTCGGCTTTGTTAGACATAGTTTCAAAACTATTTCCACATGCACAAGTTACAACGCATGGTACATATTCAGGATGAATATCTTTTTTCATAATGTTTTTCCTTAATTATTCATAAAAATAAAATCTATTATTTGGCACAGCTTGCCAAAGGGTGCAAATTATAGCACAAAAGATTCATTATTTCAAGTCATGCCAATATTTTGGAAGCCGCAGCGACAACAGCCGTTTCACTTCGTAAAATTGTGTTACATGTAAGACCAACAATTGACTGATTTTGAAGTAACATTCGCTCTTTTTGACTCAAACCGCCCTCTGGTCCGATCAAGATGGAAGAAATTTTTTCAGTCTCATTCAGTTTTATTTCTGAAAAATCTAAGATATGGCTTTGAGGGTATGCCTTTATATAGTCTTGTAGCGTTGGAAGCACTTCAATTTGCATCAGTAAACTACGTCCACATTGTTGGGATGAGTTAATCAAAATTCGTTTCATGCGCTCTAAATCAAGCTTGTGACTTTTTTGCGAAAATTCGGCGTAGACAAAACTAATCTTAGAAACTCCCAGTTCATTGAGCATTGGAAGCGTCTTTTCAATAATCTTGGGATCGATGATACTCCATCCTACATGTAAAATTTTTGAAGGTAAAAGTGGTAACTCTTTTTTGCCTATCAGATCAAGTTCTGCTTCTTTTTTGCCTATCTTAGAAATTTCATATTCATAAAGAAATACATCTTCCAAATTGCGCCACTGAAGCTTCTCGCCTACACTCATACGCCGTACTTTAAAGATGTGCTCATACTCTCTTACATCAACACTCAGTGTTTGAATACCTGCATTGGGATGGTAAACAAATTGCATTTTAATGTACCATGTAAAAAAGGATACTTATCGCAATGACAGCAAGTAAATCTATGCTATATTTTTTGATGGCATAGTGCTTATAGGCACTTTGAGACTCTTCTGTTCGCTCAATTTTTTTATAAAGTTTATGCCCTCTGATACCAAAAGCAACGATAAGAAGCCACACTAAAATCATAATCCATACAGAAAAAGAGAAGTTAAACTGTTGGACTGCCATCACAATAATACCCGTAAAGAAAATAGCTGAGAGTACAATGTAATATTGAGGGGCAATTAATTCAAGCCTTTTTGAAAGTTTGAGAAATGTTTTGTCACTTTTTAAAAGATAAATATTTAATCCAATTAATACCACTAAAAGAATGATGAAAAGCAAATGCAGTTGGATTGATAGTCTTATTAGTTCATCCATGATGAAAAATCCTTCACAAAAATAATCTAAAATTCTATCATTCTTAGTATAATATTCCCCATAAATCACAAGGTTCATAAATGCCTATTTCTTATCAAGAAGCGCTAAAGATTATTCAGACGCACATCAAACCTTTACATGTAAACAAAACATTGCCTCTTCTTAAGGCAATTAATCGTATTGCAAGTGCCGATGTTTATGCTAAATTTGCACTTCCCAAATATCCAATGAGTCTTAAAGAGGGTTATGGTATCGCTTTTTCTGTGGATAAAACAGTTTATACCCTACTCTCACCTCCCTATCCAAACCCTATTCCTTTGGGTTATGGAGTGAGTTTATCCACAGGCGAGAGAATTCCTGAAGGAGCTGATACCATTATTGCGGAAGAAGATGTCGTGTTGGAGCAAGAAAATTGCATCAAAATTCCTTTACATGTAACGCAAACACAGCACATCAAAAAAGAGGGTGAAGACATCGCCAAAGGTGAATTATTACTTAAAAAATGTGAACGTGTTAGTGCCCAAAAAATTACAGCTCTCTCTTCACAAGGTATCACTCAAATCAAAACATTCCAAAAAACGACTGTTAGCATCTTAAGCATAGGCAATCAACTCGCCTCGGGTGAAATTCACAACTCAAATGCGATGAGTTTAGCAGCAAGGATTATTGAACTGGGTGGGAAAGTGGATGAAATTGAAATTTGTGAGGAAAATGAAACAAAAATTTTAGAAAGATTAAAGGCACTCGTTCAAAAATCAGACTGTGTGATTACGACTGGAGCGATGAGCCGGCATGATGCAATGCGTTATTTATTGGAGACAAAGACACTAACACCGCTTTTCCATCATGTACGCATTGCTCCAGCCAAACCTAGTGCACTCTCTTTACTTGAGAACAAACCTATTTTACATCTTCCTGGTCTGCCCCTTGGATGTATGCTCGGTTTTGAGATGCTAGGAGTTCCACTCCTGAGACAATTGCAACATCAACTGTGCATTATTCCTGATTTTATTACTTGCATCAATCAAAAACGTGTTACATGTAAAGATAATTGTATGAGTGCCATACCAGGATACAGCGATGGGAGAAACTTTGTATGTGCCCCTTATTATGAGGCAGGAAGGCTCAATATCCTAAGCCAATGCAATGGTTATACCCTTATGGAAGATCAAGAGAGCATTGAAGAGGGAAGAGAGATTCCCTTCTTCTATTTTACTCATCCACCTGTTTCGTAAAAAGCGCGCGTTGATGTCTCATTTTGATCATCGTCGCTCCACTTATTTTTTTCAGGCTTATTACGTAATACCTCTTTTAAAATCTCGGCAGCTCCCGCAACATCACCCTTATGAACCGCATCTTTAATGCTCATCGCCTCATCAAAATAGAGACAAGGAATCAACATACCCTCTGCGGTAAGGCGAATACGGTTACAATCTTCACAGAAATCATGCTTATGCGGATCAATAATACCAAAGACATAGCCATCATCCAACTCAAATAGGTGCGCAGGGCTAGGCCCTACGCGTCCGATCGCTTTAAAGTGATATTTTTGGGCAATGATTGCTTGTACTTCATCGCCACTTAAACCTTTGAGTTGCTCTTTCGCGTGGGTGTTTTCCATGTATTCAATAAAACGAATCGACATTCCACGCTCTTTAGCGTACTCAAGAACATCTAAAACTTCACCTGCATTGATTCCTTGAATGGGAACCATATTGATTTTGACTTTGAGCCCAACTTTAAGTGCCTCTTCAATCCCCGCTTGCACTTTAGCTAAGACATCTTTTTGTGCCATTTTTGCAGCGACATCTGCTTTAAGGCTATCAAGCGAGATGTTAACACGCTGAAGTCCCGCATTTTTAAGTTTTTGTGCAGCATCTTTGAGTAAAAAACCATTTGTGGTGAGGGCTAGATCGAGTCCGCTTTTATGGTGATTGATCATCGCGATAAATTTGTCCAAATCCGTCCGCAAAAGAGGCTCGCCTCCGGTAATACGAATTTTTGTTATTCCCTCATCAATAGCAACTTTGACAAATAAAAACAGCTCTTCAAAATTGAGTAAGTTCTCTTTGGGTACCCATGAAAAAGGCTTTTCAGGCATACAATACTGACATCTAAAATTACATCGTTCCGTGACTGAAATCCTAAGGTACGTCACATTCCTTCCAAATCCATCTATCAGCATTTTTCCCCTCTTCCTATTAAGTCAAAAAAGCATTATACACAAAATGTCACTTTGAAGCTATTTTTAAAAAGTATTGGGATAAAATTATCTTACATTATCTTAAGAAACCTCTCAAAGGAGTTTAGGTATGCAAAAGCCTATCCCCAATAACAAGGAACACAGTGTAAGTGCTGATGCGTTTTTGGTTTCTAAAACAGATACCCATGGCAAAATTACTTACTGCAATGAACCTTTCATCAAAATTGTGGGCGCGAGTGAACAAGATATTCTTGGTAAACCGCATAATATCATCCGCCATCCCGATATGCCTCGTATTATTTTCAAACTTTTATGGGATAAAGTCAAAAATAAAGAAGAAATTTTTGCCTATGTCAAAAATCTAAGCTTTGACGGGGGGCATTATTGGGTCTATGCAAACATAACGGCCTCAATCGATCAATCAGGAAGTATTATTGGCTATTACTCGGTAAGACGAAAAGCCAATCCTAAAGCACTTCAAGTTATTGAACCGCTGTATGCCAAATTATTAGAGCTTGAAAAGACAGGTAGCATGGAAGCTTCTTCTGCCTATCTCACCGATCTATTAAATCAAAAAGGAGTCAGTTATGAAGAATTTTCTAACACGTTGCAACGATTATAAACTGGTTCTTTTTGCTCTACTTCTTGGTATTGGAATAGGAACTTATTATGCGAATGCTACAGAAGGTATTGTCACATCATCACTTCTATTTGGTGTTGCGGCAGGTTCTTTTTTTGGAAGTCGAAAGAGAATGGAATGTGATACTGAACTCTATGAAAAAACTTTGAAAGTCATTCGTGAGGCAGCTCATGGTAATTTAGAACCTCGTGTTGTTAATGTCGATCCCAATAAACCCATGGGCAAAATTGCTTTAGAAATTAATGACCTTCTTGATCAGATGGAAGCCTTGATGAGAGAAACTAAAACAGCCATCGAATCTGCCAGTCAAGGTAAAACTTATCGCAATATCTTTAATGAAGGCTTCCGTGGCCTTTTTGCCATCAATGCACACTACATTTCAGAAGGTGTTAAAGGCATTATAGAAGGGCAAAAAGGTAAAGCAAGAGGTGTTCTCTCTTCAGCATTTTCAGACCTTGGAAATGGAAATAACGGTGTTTTACGCATTCAGCAAGACCTTTCTAATAGCATAAAAGAGATGACGCAAATTACCAAAGTTTCAAATATGACAGCTGAAAAATCAAATGATAGCTTAGATACAGTTTCAGCACTCTCATCAGGGATTCAGGAGCTTTTAGAGCTTCTCACCAGTACCAATGAAGCTATTACGTCGCTCAGTGAACGCACTTCAGAAATATCTTCTGTAGTCAACCTTATTAAAGACATTGCCGACCAAACCAATCTTTTAGCACTTAATGCAGCTATTGAAGCTGCGCGCGCGGGTGAACATGGACGTGGATTTGCCGTTGTTGCCGATGAAGTACGCAAATTAGCAGAACGTACCCAAAAAGCAACACAAGAGATTGCCATGACCATTCAAACCTTACAACAAGAAACAAATGGTATTCACTCCAATTCTGATCGTATTAGCACGATTGCCAACAGTAGCGGTGAAAATGTTATTCATTTTGAAGATGCGCTTCGTGCCTTCAACAAAGATGCAAATGATACTGCGGATATCTCTTATAAACTTGAAAATAAAATCTTTACTATTCTTGCCAAAATCGATCACATCGTTTATAAAACCAATGCGTACTCTGCTGTATTGAATGAAAAAACAGATGCCAATTTTGCGAATCATGAAAATTGTAGACTGGGGAAATGGTATCAAGAAGATATAACAAAAGAGCGTTTTCATAGTACCAAAGCGTATACCTTACTTGCTGAACCACATAAAACTGTGCATGAATGCGTTGCTGAAAATATACAACACCTTCAAAATGGTTACAATGCCGATACTATTGCATTCTTTATCAATAATTTTAAAAAGATGGAAAATGCCAGTACAACGCTCTTTGGATTACTAGATCAAATGATTCAAGAATCCGCTTCAGAGTGTCGTTCTACGAGAAAATAAGTCACTCAAACGGCTTTACATGTAAAGCCGTTTGAATTTTGCAAGAACACTATTTCAAATTAGCCAATTTTAAGACTAAATCCACTTCGCCAATACCAATACGCAAATCTTTAGCAATCTCTGCTTCACTTCTACCTTTTGCATATTGCGAAACGATCACTTTTTCATTGGAACTTGAAGGTGAAGAAGAAGCAAAGCTCATCTCTTTCGTTCGACTCTCCAAACGATCAATACGAGAACTTTGTTCATCCCGAAAATTTTGCATAATTTTTTCAACATCCTTAAGCGATCCAACCAGAGGAAAAACACTTTGCTGAATCTCTTCTTTTACACGTCCCAATATCTTACTTTCAAGTGCTTTCATATCTACAGCAGGCTCTTTTGCAGCAGAAGTTAATTCACCTAATGTTTTATTGAGGACATGATTTTGGTAGTTCAATTCTTCAATGCTTTTTTCATAAATGAGCAACTTTTTATTGACCTCAACATCGCGAATATACACCATTAAAAAAATGATCACGACAAGAGCCGCTAATGCAATAAAAGCCAATGTTTCAATACTCATTTTGATTTCCTTTCATCTGGCGTATCATCACACGCTCGCATGCCACCATATAAGTGCTCCAATCCTTTTCATCATCTTCATGCATCATTACAATCTTCCCAATACTTTCATTTAACGCTTCAAAAAAAAGAGGCATTTGCCGTTTCGGAAACGTCGGCATATCAATTCTTGCATAATAACTTTCATCCGGTTTTAATACATTACTATCAAATTCAATGTATCCATGTCCAATTGCCTTCAAATTGCCTTCTAAGGCAAGCGGTAGATGCAAAGGTGTGTCACTGGTAATTAAGTGGGTTAATTTATCAATTTTACGATGCAACTCAACCAAAAGTGTGAGCAAAACTTGATCACTTTGTTCCGATTCCTTACGAACTTTAGAGGATTTAAGCCAAAGACCCAAAGGGTCATCATTCAGCTGTAAAAGAGTGTAATACTCTTGCATAAACGCTGTATTTTCGACGTTACCTGGCTCGTACACTATTTTTAAAAATGCAGGTACAAAGCGAATGTCTTCCATCTTAAATCCTATCTAAAAAGACAAATGCAAAAAAGATGATGCCCAAATAACCATTCAGCGTAAAAAACGCACGATCAATTTTTGAAAAATCTTTCAGCACAATACGATGCTCAAAAAAGAGTACAATCGCAGCGATCAAAACACCGAGATACGCAAAAAAACCAAGATTGGCACTGAGTGCAAATAAGAACCAAAAGAGAATCGTTTGTCCATGAAAAAGACGTGAGATAAAAAAGGTCGCCTCTTTACCAAAACGTGAAGGAATAGAGAAAAGTCCATTGGCTGTATCATACTCCATATCTTGAAGCGAATAGAGAAGGTCAAACCCTGCTACCCAATACATTACGCCAATAGAGAGCAAAATGGACCATAAAGGGATAGATTCTTGAATTGCTACCACACCTGCAATAGGGGCTAACCCTAACGAAAGACCTAACACCAAATGCGCATAAGGCGAAAAGCGTTTAAAGAGCGAATAACCACCCAAAATAATTAAAATAGGCACACTAAGATAGAAAGCCAGATTATTGATCAGGTACGCTACCGCAATAAAAATTGCAGCATTGAGTGCAATAAAAAGTTGCATATTAAGGCTACCGATTCTGCCATCAACACTTGGGCGACTCGCCGTTCTTGGGTTGTATTTATCAATATCACGATCGGCATAACGGTTAAAAGCCATCGCAAAATTACGTGCACTGACAGCGGCTAAAAGCCCTAAAATTAAAAGTTTAAATCCAAACCATAGAGTACCACTCTGTGCCTTGGAAGAGACGATCATCGCCACAAAAATAAATGGGAGTGCAAAAACGGAGTGTTTAAAGACGATTAAATCACTAATATCTTTGAGTTTGAGCCAGAGTTGTTGCAATACTAACCTTTACATTTAAGATAGCTTGATTTTACAACAAAACCCTTTAAAAGTGTTATAATTGCACGCACAGCATCGCTAAAAAGCGTAAAAGTACCAGTTGTGCCAAGACTACATGTAAGAGAAACTCATTGAAAACCATCGCTATTTTAGGACCAACAGCTTCAGGGAAAACTGCTCTTTCCATAGAATTTGCTCTGAAATATAACGCACATATTTTATCGCTTGATTCTCTGAGTATTTACCAAGAAATTGATATTGCTTCTGCTAAACCAAGCCTTGATGAACGCCAAGGAGTTCATCATTATGGCATGGATGTCCTATCTCCTAGTGAGCATTTTGATGTAACCATGTTTTTTGATCTTTACAAAGAGGCACATGAAGCTTCTTTGCGAGAGGGAAAAAACCTTATTATCGTAGGTGGTACAGGGTTTTATCTCAAAGCTATGATGGATGGGCTCAGTTCGAAACCTCAAATATCGTTACATGTAAAAGAAAAAATCGATCAACAGCTGTTGAATTTAGAAGCTTCGTATGCTTTGATACTCGAGCATGACCAAGCTTATGCGAATAAAATTTCTTCCAATGATCGCTACCGCATTGAAAAGTGGCTGGAGATATTTTTAACCACAAACGAAATACCTTCCTGGTATCTTTTAAATGCTAAACAAGAGCCCATTATTAAAGACATTACCTTATTTGAGATAGAAACACCCAAAGAGATTTTAGCTCAAAAAATTGCCTTACGAACAGCGCTGATGATTAAAGCAGGACTCATTGATGAAGTCTTTAGCTTAGAAAAACGTTATACAAGGGCACCTCAATGTATGAAAGCTATTGGGATTAAAGAGGTACTGGATTATTTTGATGGTAGATTCAAAATTTCAGGGCTTGAAGAGCGTATCACCTTTAATACATTGCATCTAGCCAAACGCCAGCGCACCTTTAATGCTTCTCAATTTCCACCCCATATCCAAGGTGATATCAAGCATCTTTTTAACACTATTGAAACGTATTTTAAATCATAATTATACAGGTAAAATAAATGGAAATAATCAATCACAACTATATTAATGGTGAATTTGTCAACATTGATTCAAATGAGAGCTTAACACTCAAAAATCCTACGACAGAGCAAGAAATTGCTCAAATTTACTTAAGTACTCCCTCTGAAATGAACCAAGCCATTGAATGTGCATCCAAAACATTTGAATCATTTTCACAAACATCGATTGATGAGCGAATGGAAATTTTACAACGTATCCATGATGAACTCATCAAGCACGAAGAAACATTGATTGACCTAGCTGTTTTAGAATTTGGTGCAACCATAACAACGACACGCAGACGGACTAAAAATGCGATCAATCTCTTTTTAGTCATCAAAGAAGAACTTAAAAATTATGACTTTATCAAAAAAGATGCCTACTCTTTGACACTCAAAGAAGGAGTGGGGGTTATTGGTGTTATTATTCCTTGGAATGCAAATCTCGCTCACTTGTGTAGCAATATCGCTCCTGCCATTGCGCTTGGCTGTACACTAGTGATTAAACCCAGTGAATTTAATGCCCTAGAGACACAAGCGTTTTTAGAGTGTTTACATAAGGCTAAAATTCCAAATGGCGTTGTTAATGTTATCCAAGGAACTGGTGAGATTGTAGGTGAAGTTTTAACGAAACATCCACTTGTGAATGCCATTTCATTTATTGGCAGTACGAAAACAGGAAAAAAAATCTTTGAAAACTGCTCTAAAACTATTAAACGAATGACCCTTGAACTAGGCGGAAAATCTCCAACCATTCTCCTAGAAGATGCTAATTTACAAGAAGTTATCCCCCAGGTTTTAAGCAGTGCCTATAGCAATAGCGGTCAAGCTTGCCATGCAGGAAGTAGGCTGTTAGTTCCAAAATCAAAACTTCAAGAAGTGGAAAATTTACTTCTTCAAAATATCCATAAGCTCAAAATTGGAGACCCAAAACAGGAAGAAACACAAATTGGTCCTATGATCAATCAAACACAGTTTAATACCGTGCAATCTTACATCAAGAGTGGTATTGAAGATGGTGCAAAACTTCTGTGTGGTGGTCTTGGAAGAGCGGAAGGATTTCAGAAAGGGTATTTTGTCAAACCAACTGTTTTTATCTGCACCGACGAGACATTGAAAATCGTTCAAGAAGAGATATTTGGTCCTGTCTTATGTGTTCTGCCTTATGAAAATGAGCAAGAAGCTCTCCAGATAGCCAATAATACTATTTTTGGACTTTCCGCGTATGTTTTCTCTAACGATGAGACCAAAGCACTTGCATTTGCTAATCATATACGAACGGGAAGAGTTTTGATCAATACCGCTACATCCAAAGCAAAAACCCCTCCCTTCGGTGGTATGAAACAATCAGGACTTGGAAGAATGGGGGGAAAATACTCCATGGATGCATTCTGCGAGATAAAATCAATCCTTTTTTAATACCTTCTCTTACGGTATGAGATCAAGATTTTGTTGGCAAATGCTCTTCCATGAGCTGTTATCGTTAATAGAGACACATTGTGTAAAGTAAGATTTGGCTTTGTTCGAATCTTGTAATTTTAAACTTAACTCTCCCGCTTGATAGAAGAGTCGTATTTTATCCTTAGGGGCTAAAGACTGAGGCAAGAGTCCTTCCGCAAGCGTGAGTGCTTCTTGGTCGCGTCCCAATCGTTTGAGTGCATCTATGTACATAAACTCCAATTCTGGGCTAAGAGCATTGGATTTAAACTTCTTTTGCATTTCAATACTCGTTTGTGCATATGTCACAAGAAGAAGATCATTTTTAGCATCATTGGCCATTTTGACAATTTCATAATAAATATCCAAATTGCTTGATTCATCAGGATAGAGAATTTTAATACTCTCAGCAAGTGAAGCTGCACCTTCTAGATTTTTAAGTTTTGTCAACGAGAAGAAGAGGTCACGAATTGTCTCCAACCCAATTTTTTCTCGCAATGTAAAGGAAAGTGTTTTCAGATCTTCTTTGAAGGCAAGAGCATCTTGATATTTTCCCATTTTAAAAAGCACTTGAACCTGTTTTTGTGACCATGCGTAACGACTGATTAGTTGTGCATCTTTAAGATGTGTATCTGAAATCTCTTTGGCTCGATCATAACGTGAAACACGCATAAAACATTGAAACAATTTCTCTTCATATTGCGGTTCATTGATTTGAAGTTTATACTCTTCTATAAGTCCAACTGTATTTTGACACTCATCTTTGAGGAGCTCTTGCAACGCAAGAGATTTTGCCGCTTCATAAATCAACTCTTCAGGTTTAATTTCATAACGATCGGGTAGCTTCTCAAGATCTTTTTGTAACTTTAATACCTCTTCATAACGTTTTTGTTTGAGCAGTAATTTTGCTTTTTCTAACAATGCTTTTTGCCCAATTTCATTGTTATACGTCTCAATTAATTTATCATAATAATTAGCCAGTTTTGTTTCATTATTTTCATTCAGTTTAAAAAAGAGTTCATCCAAACTCTCTGTTACCTCTTGAACATACTCACCACTATTCTTATAATCTGCCAAATACTCTTGATAGCGTGCATGAGCCACTTCTACTTCATTGGCTTTGGCATGCCAATCCCCACTCTCTTTAAGAAGCAACTCTCGATTATCAGCTTTTTTAGGGGTATTTTCTAACAACAAATCTGTAATCTTAGCCGCTAAATCATAAAGGTGATGTTCAAAAAGCCTTCGTGCTAATTTATAACTTGCCTCTTTATCTTTGAGTAAATATTGGGCATTCACATTGAGCACTTTAAGCAAATACTCTTTGGCTTCTTTCATTTTGCCCGCATCCATTTGGTGGTCACTCAAACGAATCGCTGCTTCTGAAGCAATGTCTAAATCTTGTGCGCTGAAGAGAACATCTAAGTAAAGTTTCATCGCTTTATCTTTCTCTTTTTTAAGGAAAAGATTATCAGCATACAGTAAAATTGCACGTTTGGTGAAAGGACTATCGGAATGTTCTCCTACTAAAATATCAAGCGCATAATTTGCATCTGATTTCGAATTCGTTTTCAAATAGGCTTTTGTCATCAACATTAAAACTTCAGGAATATTTTCATCGCTAGCAAACTCTTTACTCCACCTTTTCGCGACATTAATAATGTCATTTTCATTAAAGGATAAAGTATCAGTTTTATCTTCGCCCTTTGCACTTAAGACCTTGTCCATAGAGCGCATCTGATAAAGTTCTAATTCACTGCGAAAAATGGAGTTAGGAAATAGTGTTAAAACACGTTTCACATCTTTAACAACACTGTCATAATCACCGCTCTCATACGATTGCTTAATATCTAAATAAAGTTGAATATCTTTACTTTGCGCATAAGAAATAGGTGCACCATTAAGATCAAGTGCCCCTATATAAGGTTTTTGATATTTAGGAAATTCTACAGGGAAATCCAGTCCATCTAAAACCTCTTTTTCTTGATATAAAGGTTTTTCTTGCAATAAAATTGTCCAGTGGGAATATAATGTTTCTGTAGGTTTACTTAAAATTTCACTGGTATCGTATAAGCTCTCTTCCACAGGCACTAATTTTGAATCAACTTTAGGATCTATCGTAATATAAAAGTCACCATCTTTCTCGTAAAAATCAAGTTCCGCAAGCTTCATTTTTTTTGATTCTATGGGTTTATTAATAGGTCGGCTGATTTTACAAATATAGTGTTTTTTATCAAGAGCATCCGGTATAGTTTGGCAGAGAAAGGGCTTTGCATCGATTACATGTAAAATAGCATAATTTGATTTGTTCTCTTTACCACTGTTTAAAACAATATCCAGTGCGAGAAGTTGTACTGATGCTAAAAGGAAGATGAGTATGTATTTCATGCCTATATTATAGCAAAATAAGGGGATTTTCACCCCTTATTTAAAAACCGCTGGCAGTAACGTATTTGGTAATAATTATTAATAAAGGTTCTACAAATACAATAGCAAACATTGTGATAATAGCGGCAACACCTACAATAACTTTAAGAGGTGTTGAGGCATTCGTTGCATAAAGTGCGGCATCAGCTCTAACAGGATCTGGATCTTTTAAAAACATATAGATGACTAACTTCATATAATAATAAATGGCAATAGCACTATTAAGGACAATAATAATGGCTAATGAAATATACTCACTGTTAATGGCTGCACTAATAAGATAAAGCTTACCCCAAAAGACAGAAAATGGAGGCATACCCGCAAGGGCAAACATAAAAATACCCATTATCGTTGCTGTTGTAGGCATGATTTTAACCAAACCTGAGAACTTCGCATACGGATGTTGATAACGCTCATCCCAAAGGTTTTTTGGGTGTCTGACAATCCAAAGCATTGTAAATGCACCCAAGTTGGTAAACATAAACAAAATCCAGTACAAGAATAGCGCTGTATTGGCTTGAGTCGTACCAATTAAAATCGCTGCCATCATAAATCCAGCATGTGAAATAGAGCTAAATGCTAGCATTCTTTTGACATCATCTTGTACCAGTGCTGTCAAGTTTGCAAGTGTCATTGTTAAAACAACTGTGATATATAAAATGTTCTCTAACCAAACAACGCCTGAGCTTACCAGCATTTCAAACAAACGTATAGCAACAACAAAACCTGCAATTTTTGGTACAACAGACATATATCCTGCGAGTGGAGCTGAACTCCCTTCATAAACATCGGGTGTCCATGTATGAGACGGCACAAGGGAAAGTTTAAATCCAAGAGCCCCTAACATAAACACGGTTGCTGCAAGGACACCAATAAGTGGTTCAAACTCTCTTTGCATTAAAATTTTTTCAATTTGATTAATCTCAACACTGCCAGTTAAGGCATAAAAGATAAGCGCTGAAATACCGTAAAAACTTGCGGCTAATGCTCCCATGGTGAAATATTTAATAGCTGCCTCAAATGCTTTTGCACGATTGTGCATTGCTATCAAAGTGTAAAGAGCAAGGCTTGAAGTTTCAAGACCGATAAAAATCAATATAAGGTTATCACTTACCACCATAAATTGGAAACCTACAATCATAAACATGAAGAGAGCATAAAACTCTGCCATTCTAAATTCTTTAAAATGTCGATGGCTAAGCGAAAGAGGTAAGAAAAAAGCTGATGCAACAAGAATAATCACTTGTGCAATAATGGAGATACCATCGACAAGCATTACATCAAAAAAGCCACGCGCTGGTCCATTATAACCAAGAACGGCACCACAATCTAATATGATGAAAAGAATTGTAAACATTGTTAAAAAACTACGGTTTAACCCTTTGACTGCCAAATCAATACAAATAACGGCAAGAGCTCCTATCGTTAAAATTGCCATAGGAAGAAGTGCCGGAAGATTGAGGCTTGCCATATCAATCGAAATAGGCTCTAACATTAGTGTGTTCCTCCTATAGTATTGGCTTTAATGATAAGATCTTTTGTCGTTTGCTCTACCGCCTTTTGTTCCATTAAAACAAGCATTTTTTGAACACTCATATCGATGACACTTAAGACTGGTTTTGGATAAACACCTAAAATTGCCACAAGCGCTACTAAAGGAATCAATGCAGTAAGTTCTTTACTATTTAAATCATTCAGTGTTTTATTTTCTTCATGAACAACTGGACCAAAAAATGATTTTCTATAAAGAACCATCATATAGACAGCCCCTAAGATAATTCCCGTTCCTGCAAAAAGTGTCATCAGCCAATTGATGCGGTAAAATCCTGCCAATGATAAAAATTCTCCAACAAAGCCAATCGTCAAAGGAAGTCCTACTGAAGCCATCAACATAATGCCGTAAATCGTTGCAAAATTTGGCATCACTGAAGCAAGTCCACCAAAATCACGCATCATTTTTGTATGGCGACGATCGTAAATAACACCCACTAACATAAACAGTGCACCACTCACAATACCATGACTGAGCATTAAAAAAATTGAGCCAGTGATACCTTCCGCATTCATTGCAAATGTTCCTAATATAACAATTCCCATATGAGAGATGGAACTATATGCAATAACTTGTTTCATATCTTCTTGTGCATATGCAATCATCGCAGCATAAATGACCATAATGATACAAATAGTTGCAACTGGTATTAAGAAATAGGCTGAAGCATCTGGAAAAAGCGGAAGTGAAAAACGCACAAAACCATAACTTCCCATTTTTAAAAGTACCGCGGCTAAGATGATCGAACCAATGGTTGGGGCTTGTCCATGTGCATAGGGTAACCATGTATGAAAGGGGAACATAGGTACTTTAATCGCAAAGGCTAAGAAAAATGCTCCAAAGAGCCATAATTGTGTTTCAAAGGGGACTTGCAATAAATACCAATCAGGAAGTGCAAAACTCCAAATGCCTGTCGCCTCATGGTATAAAAAGCCCATATACAATATGCCTACCAGCATTAAAACAGAACCTGCAAACGTATAAAGAAAAAACTTGATAGCGGCATACACGCGGTTCACACTTCCCCATGCACCAATAATATAAAGCATTGGTACCAAAGAGAGCTCCCAAAAGGCATAAAACCAAATAACATCTAAGATCACGAAAACACCCACCATCGTCATCTCTAAGAAAAGAACGGAGATAATTAAATTCTTAATCTCATTTTTAATACTCAGCGCTATAAATGCAATCATCGTAATAAACGTTGATAAAATAATCAAGAAAAGCGAAATACCATCCACTCCGAGATAATAACTCATACCAAAACTTGGTACAAAAGGATAATACTCCACAAACTGATAGCCTGCGTTTGAACTATCAAAGCCAATCCATAAAACGATGGAAAGAAAAAATTCAATGGCGCTAACACTGATGCCATACGCCCTAATACTCTCTTTTGTGACCAAAAAGCCTAAGAGTCCTGCCATCGCTGGAAAAAATACAAGAAGCGATAAAATATGTTCCATGCCCTACTCCCTACACCATTGGTCTATAAAAAAGTGCAAGAGCAAGTAAAACAACCATACCTACAACCATCCATCTGAGCATATCAGAAAGATTTCCGCTTTGCATTTTCCTGGCATTTTGCCCTGTTGAATACACTATTTTAGCAATTAAATCCACTGTAAAATCCACAATCTTTGTATCTATTTTCAACCATGCAAATCGTGCAATAGAAGTAAAAGGACGCATAATGTAAAGTTCATATAGTTTAGGTATGTAGTATTGATTACTGAGTAACTTATAACCTATACTCCCTTCCCATGACTTTGGAAAACCTCCACGTTTGTACATAAAAACAGCAAAGGCAATACCGCTAAGGGCAATGCCTAATGTTCCAGCAATTAGCAGTGCTTCCGTCCCGTGTGCAATGTGAATTTCATACTGTGCTAAAAGGCGAGTTACAAAACCTTCAAAGGTATGCTCTAAAAAGCCTGCAACAACCGCTAAAAGTCCTAATGGAAGCATCGCATAAATAACAAAGGGTTGTGCATCATGTGGATGTAAACCGTATTTCACATACTCTTTCTCTCCGAAGAAAACGAGCATTACTAAACGAAAACTGTAAAAGGCGGTCAATCCCGCTCCTATAAAGAGTGCAAACCATAAAAAATATGCACCTTCATTGAAGGCAACTTCTAAAATTTTATCTTTGGAAAAAAATCCTGCAAATGGGTAAATTCCTGCCAATGCTACAGAAGCTACACTCATTAAGATAGCCGTTGCTTTCATGGAACCATACAAACCACCCATCTTTTTGATGTTCAATTCATCGTGCATCGCGTGCATAACGTTACCTGCACCTAAAAAGAGCAGCGATTTAAAGAAAGCGTGTGTCATTAAATGAAACAGTGCAATCCAATAAGCACCCAATCCTGCTGCTACAAACATGTACCCTAGCTGTGAAAGGGTTGAGTAGGCGATGATACGTTTAAGATCATTATTGACAAGTGCCATGGATGCGGCAAAAACGGCTACAAAAGCGCCTAAAGATGCGATGGCAAAGCCAACATCTGGAATCAATGTATACATTTCACCACAGCGAATAACCAAATAAACACCTGCTGTTACCATCGTTGCCGCATGAATCAAAGCAGAAACTGGCGTTGGACCTTCCATCGCATCGGCAAGCCATGTATGGAGTGGAAACTGCGCTGATTTACCCATTGCACCGATGAATAAAAATAATCCAATCGTTGCAAGAAGTACCGGATCCATCGTTTTGACACTTGCAAAAACATCATCGTATTGAAATGATCCAACGGTCCAATAAATAAGGAAGAGACCCATCAGCATTCCTAGATCGGCAATGCGGTTCATAATAAAGGCTTCATTGGCTGCCCAAGAAGCTGAGTGCCTTTCGTACCAAAAACCAATGAGTAACCATGAACAGAGACCCACACCTTCCCAGCCGATAAAAAGACCTACGAAGTTATCACTCATAACCAAAATCATCATTGAAAAAACAAAAGCTGACAGGTAAGAGAAAAAACGGTTAAAACTCTTGTCATGATCCATATAGCCAATTGAATAAACATGAACAATGGTCGAAACCAAGGTTACCGTCACCATCATAATCACGGAAACTTCGTCCACAACAAAGCCAAAAGGAACCTCTAGATTACCAGCTGCAATCCAGTCCATCATCGTTACATGTAAAGGGCCATAGGTATTCACATTAATCAACAAAATAAAAGATGCAACCATTGATGTAGCAATAAGTAAAGAAGCAATAATTCCCGTCATGAGCATCTTTGGGCGTGCCGCAAACAGAGCCACAAACAATGAGCTTACTAACGGAGCAAAAAGTGCGGTGTAAAGATAGTTTTCCATACTTAGCCTTTCATCGTCTGAAGGTTATTAAGATCAACTGAGCCGTTGCGCTTGTACCATAAGATCAGAAGTCCAAGACCAACTGCTACTTCACTTGCGGCAACCGCAATAATAAAAAAAGCGAACATTTGTCCGGTAAGATCTCCATAGTATTTTGAAACTGCTACAAAGCCAACATTAATGGCATTCAATAAAATCTCCGTTGAGAAAAAAAGCATTAAAAGGTTGGTCCGTCGCATCACACCGACAAGTCCAATGGAAAATAAAATACCTGCTAATACAAGGTAATGTGTTAAGGTGATCATTTAGTCTCCTTTGGATATTCGATTTCATTCTCTTCCATAGCTAAGTATTCATCCATACGCTTACTTGCAAGAACAATACCCGCAATCATTGCTACCAAAAGCATAATAGCCGCTAACTCAAAGGGTACTAAATATTTGGTAAAGAGAACCACACCGATCATTTGTACATTGCCAACAGTGTCAATGGATGGATACATGGCTTCAATCTCTTCAGATGCTAACGGTGCACACAAAATCGTTACAACTAAAATTGCACTGATTACAGAAAGCGTATAGGCAATTTTTTTTGAACGCATTTTTTCACTAACATCACGTGTTGTATCAAAAAACATCATACCAAACGCATACAGAGCCATAATCGCACCCGAATAAACGACGATTTGAACCACTCCTAAAAACTCGGCATCTAAAATAAAAAAGAAACCCGAGATAAAAATCATTCCACCGGCTAAGGCACTCATGGCATAGAGTGCGTTAGAGCTCATCACCACAATGCCAAACATACCGATGGTGAGTGTGGCAAAAACATAAAACGCTATAATTTCATACATGGCTACCTCAATACGCTAATGGTGTTTGTTTTACATTGTCATCGGCATTATCACTTAATGCACCAAATCCTGGAAATTCTTTTTGTTGTTTGGCTTTAAAAGTATCAAGCGGCGTTAACATATCCTCTTTAAGGCCAAAATGAGCACGCTGTTCACTTGCGTTTTCATACTCTACCCCGTGTACAATCGCAAGCTCAGGACACACTTCAGCACAATATCCACAAAAGATACAACGCCCAAAGTTAATGCTGTATTCACTCACAACTTTACGGCTTTTCTCATCGATATGTGTGTCCATGCGAATACAATTCGAGATACAAATTTTTTCGCACAATCCACACCCGATACAGCGTTCACTGCCACTTTCAAATAAACGAAGTAAGCGATGAATAGCTCTGTACCGTGGACTCATTTCATATTTTTGGGCAGGATACTGAATCGTGTGAATATCAAAACGAATCATCTCCCTTAAAACAATCCATAGCCCCACAAAAAGTTCACCTTTTAGGCTTCGTTTTACCACTTTTTTAAAAGCTTGCCAACCGTTTTCTGGCTTTTCTTCACCTTCAAAAAAGATGTATCCAGGGGCACAATTTCGTTGTGTAAAATCTTTTAGTTCCATCCTCGCCTCCTAAATCAGCACAAAGCCCGTAATCAAGATATTGACTACGGCTAAAGGCATCAACACTTTCCAACAGACCCACATCAATTGATCAGGTCTAATATGTGGCCATGCTGCTCTTACCCACAAGAAAAGGAAAATCCACAGAGAAACTTTCACTAACATTACGATAGAACCAGGGATAAACCAAATTGGATTGTAGCCACCCATGAAGATAATACTGACAAGCACTGAAATAGTGATCATATTGGCATATTCACCAATGAAAAAGAGACCCCAACGCATGCCTGAATACTCCGTTGCGTAGCCCGCAACGACTTCGGCTTCAAATTCGATTGTATCAAAGGGCGCACGATTCGTTTCCATGAATCCTGCCATCGCAAAAAGAATAAAGGCTAAAGGTTGTTTCCAAATCAGCCAATGACTCATGCCTCCAACTTGATAGTCGTTGATATCAATTAAAGAGAGTGAACCAATGAGCATAATTGGAGCAAGTACCGACAAACCACTCACGACTTCAAATGAAAGCATCTGAACCACGGCGCGCGCTGCACCCAAAAGTGACCATTTGTTGGCACTACTCATACCAGCAAGGAGCGGTCCATAAATTCCCACCGATGCCACACCCATAACATACAGAAGCGCTACGTTAATGTCCGAAATAATAGGATGAATCACATAACCAAAAAGTGTAAATTCAGGAAAATAAGGCACCGCAGCCATTGCTACGAATGCCGTGACTGCTGCAATGACAGGTGCAATCATAAAGATCGGTTTCACTGCATTTTGAGGGATAATATCCTCTTTGGTGAAGAGCTTAATACCATCGGCCGCCAGTTGTAACAAACCATACGGCCCCACATTCATAGGTCCAAGACGTCGTTGCATAAAAGCGAGCACTTTTCGTTCAATAAACGTTGCAAATCCAGCCATAGCTGCCACAATGGACACAACGATTACGGCTTTGACAATGGTTTCAACCACAATGGCTGCTTCAAGCATGTTCAACTCCTTTTATCACGACGTGAGCAAAGCGGTAACCCTCTTTAAAGAACGGCGCGGTATCAATTTTGGTATCAAATGTTGGAAGATAGGCAATCAGTCCATCAATCATCTTCTCTTCTTTCACAGCAATGACCAATTTTGCACCTACATCATTTTCTAACGTAACCACAGAGCCATCATGAAGCCCTTTGGCCTCTAAAAAAGCGGTCGAAACATACAGTGCTCCCGCTTCGTTTAACTGATGTGCTTTGTTGGTAAAAGCACTAAATTGATGCACGGGGTTGGCCCTGTAAACCACGTCACCCTCTTTACATGTAAAGCTGGCTATTGGCTCAATATTATCTTTACATGTAAAAGTTTGAGAGGTCAGTGCATAGCCACGATTTTCAGTACCATCGTTTTCAAAACGGTTGGGTAACGTGTCAAATTTTTCGGCAAGAAATCCCTTTTCAGTCGGTAAATAAGGGGTATAATCAATCGTCCACTCTGCTTCTAACCCCAATGCATTAGCAATGTCATTGAGACAATACCCTTTAAATGGCAATGCCGCATTGGTTGGGACCACGCGTTTATTCATTGATGTAAATGTTCCCTCTTGTTGATTAAGAGCAGGCATATCCAAATCACCCTTGCCTAGAGCGCTTAGTGTAAAGTCACCTCTAACGTTATAGCCAAGGCTAAAGTTGCCTTTTGTTTCATCTAAATCACAAATGAGTGAAACACCGAGTGTATTGGTACGTGATGGGATAATAACCAATTTAAATGCAGTAAATCGCTCGATCAAGCCTAGCAGTTTAGCGATATTTTCTGCTCTTGGATGATTAAAGAGATCTTCACCTGCAATCAAACTAAAGTTATCTTTTTTATCCAGAAGCTTGGTAATTTTCTCTATCAAATCCGCTTCCGCGCCGATGAGCTCCACCAAAGCATTGGTATCGACTTCAATCTCCGTATCTACCATTTTGGTGATGGTTTTAACAACCTCTTTTTCCTCACCACTCGCTTCGTCTTTGACCATCTCTTTGATCTCTTCTTTGACGCTCTCTTGAATGGTCTTTTTCTCGACCCTGTGGAAAGAGTTCAAATACTCCACAACACTTTTTGGCATCGCCTCTTTGTCGCCAAAAAGATCGAGTAAGAGGTAAGCAATGGCTTCTTCCGCACCAATTTTATGGGTGACACTGAGTAGATTTTTAGAGTATCCAGCAACGATTGGGTCAGCCACAGGGTGGAAATAAAGTCCAGCCCCTTTATTCATGCCAATCGCATTGTTCATCGCATAACCCGCATTAGGGCTGTCTGTTTTAATCGCAGATCCTATACTGACCACAAAATTACTTTCAGAAATACTTTTCAAATCGCCACTGTAAAGGCTTGACCCCGCCGTGCTTGCAAAATTTTTGAGGAAGTTTTGATACGCTTTGGCATCTTCATTGACTAACTTAAAGCCAAATTTCTCTTTGAGTTTTTGCAAAATCATTGCTTCTTCATTGGTCATGTAACTGTCAAAAACGATCGTGTCGACTTTGGTTTGAAGCAGTTCCACTACTTTGGAAAAAGCTTTTTCATCTTTACATGTAACCTCATTTTGGAAGTCAAAGCCATAGCGTGCGGCGGCATGAAGCGGTGCGTAGTTGTGGTCACTATTGACACGGTAAATTTTTGGCTCAGAATTTTCAATGCTAGTATGCTTTACATCGTAATAAAGAAGCGAGCAATCTGAACTGTGTGGATTAGATGCTGGAATTTTTTTAAGCTCCCACGCATTGGAAGTGTATTGGAAGTCTGAGCCCACGAGTGCGCCCACTGGACACACCGCCGTACACTCACCACACTGTGTACAGTCTAAAGTTTCAGCTCCGCTGGCAACGCCGATGATGGATTTTTGGAGTTTATTCCACATCGCATAAGCGTCTTTTTCAGTTTTATCTTTCCATGATTTATCAAGCTCTGCTCCACCACGAGGAACGGTTTTAAGGGCAGATTCACCGATCATATCTTTACAGACCGTGACACAACGCTCACAGACGATACACAACGATGCGTCGTAATGGATTTTACCCCATTGTTTCGTTGGGCGATGTGTGTCAGCGATGCAGTGATGTTGGCTATCTACACCCATATGCAAGGTGTAGTTCTGAAGCTCACATTCACCGCTTTGGTCGCACACACCACACTCTAAGGGGTGGTTAATGTCGTAGATCTCCATAATCGCACGACGCTCTTTTTCGATTTCCTCTGTTTTGGTGATGACGGTCATGCCCTCTTTGACACGTGCGTTACAGCTGTACGCCCGCTTACCATCAATGTCCACCAAACACAAACGACATGCTAACGTGGGCGAACAGTTGGTCACATAACAGAGCGCGGGAATAAAAATATCATTTCTGCGCGCAACACCTAAAACGTATTCACCCTCTTGGGCTGTACACTGTTTTCCATCTATGGTTATTAAAACATCGCTCATTGCACTTCTGCCTTCACTATTTTTACTACATGGTAGGGATAGCTCGAATCCGCTTTCGCACAGGGCATTAAAGCGATCACGCCTTTTAAACTATCGTCGCGTACAAAGGTGCGAGGATAGACCTCTTGGTTGATAGTCACACTGATTTTATCGCTATTTTGTACTTTGGCTGCCATTTGAAACTGGGCGGAACCTATGAGAAGTTGCTCTTCATCCGCTTTTGTTATAGGGCATTGATAGACAACAACCCCATCAAAGCTTTTTAACTCTGCAACCTCATCTAATGCAGTTTCACTCTTAGATGTTACGATCATTTCAGGTGTGCTACCTACAACCAATAACTTTGCTTTGCCATACTTTGCGATTAATCCTGCAAGGTGCGCTATAGCAGAAGCTCTTGGATGACATACAAGATCCTCTCCTAACACGAACAACACATGACTCGCCTCTTGATACAACGCTTCAATCTCTTCGATTTCTTCTTCACCAAGATTACTCTCAGCGCTGATATACCCTTCATCAAGCTCTTCAAAATAGTTTTTGATATGCTCTGGAATCTTTACATGTAAAAGAAAACTTTTTGCTAAAAGTGCAAATACACCCTCTTCTGAACCTACTTCATAACGGCTAAAGAAAGCACTTTTTGCAACCAAGGTTGGGTCTTCCATCGTAAAAAGATAGACCATGTGAGCATCACTAGCACGTAAGTTTTCAAAAAGTGTTGCATCATAGCGGGAAGGCAGTGTTCCCACACAGATAATAAGATCAAATCCTTTACATGTAAATGCAAATTGCTCATTATTGGATTGATTTAAGCCCTTTATAAATTGCTTCGTTGCCATTACGCTACTTCACTTTTTACTTTTTTAACAACAATCGTCCAGTCGGCTTCATTAAACTTCAAAGAGTTCATCAGTGTCCAGCCTGCCTCTTTAATCACATCCGCGCTTTTTTGAATAGGAGAGAAATCACCGATTTCAAACATAAAGATAGAAACCTCACCCAAGGAAGTCTCATCAATGATCTCAAGCATACGTCCGTAAAAATCATCGCCCAAATGGCGTAAATCATAACGTTGCATTCTCTCTCCTATCTGTCAATTTCGCCAAAAACGATGTTTGCGTTACCAATGATCGCAACAACGTCGGCAAGATATTCACCCACTAACAACTCTTGTAAAAATGCAGTGTGGAAGAAACTTGGTGTTCTCAGTTTCAATCGGTACGGGTATGGATCGCCTTGGGAATTGATATAAAAACCAAGCTCTCCTTTAGGTGATTCAGTAGCCACATACACTTCACCCACAGGTGGGCGCATACCTTGTGTTACTAACACAAAATGCTGCATCAACGAATAATTTTGCGTCATAATCTGCTCTTTAGGGGCAGAAACATAACTTGGAGCATGGGCAATGATCTCAGGAGAAGTTTGCTCATACATCGGGATAAGCTGTTTAAGGATGCGAATACTTTGGCGCATCTCTTCCATATGCAGTTTATACCTACCGTAACTATCGCAGGTTGTACTTACTGGCACATCAAATTCCACTTCATTATAAAGTTCATAAGGCTCTTCTTTACGAATATCCCATGCGATACCAGAGCCTCGAAGCATCGGACCTGAACAACCCCAGCTTTGCGCTTGTTCAGGTGTCACGACACCCACGTCTTCCAAACGCATTTTCCAAATACGGTTTTGATCTAACAACCCTTCATAATCACCAATATCAAGGGGTAAATGGTTAATAAATTTGTTGAGCCCTGCAATCCAGCCTTGTGGAAGATCAAGAGGCACACCACCAATTCTTACTGAAGAGTGCGTCAAACGTGCACCGCAATAATCTTCAATCAAATCGAGGGTATATTCTCTTTCTCTAAAAGCATAAAGGAAAATGGTCATTGCTCCCACATCAAGCGCGTGCGTTGCAAGCCAGAAAAGGTGTGAAGAGATACGGTTCAGCTCTAGTATCATCATACGAATTACTTTAGCTCGTCTTGGGACTTCAAGACCAATGAGTGTCTCCACCGCTAACGCAAAACCATAATTGTTCGCACTTGCAGCGATATAATCCATTCTATCCGTCGTTGGCAAAAACTCATTGTAGATCATATTTTCAGCCATCTTTTCCATACCACGATGCAAGTAACCAATATCAGGGGTTGCTTTTGAAACCTTCTCGCCATCCAGTTCTAAAATCAGACGTAACTGTCCATGCGAACTTGGATGCTGTGGTCCAAAGTTTACGATCATGTGGTTATCTTCACGCTCAAAGACCACATTTTCAAAAAAGGGTTTAAGTCTGTTGACTTTTTGCATGATTAGTATCTCTCTTTCACGATTTTAGCATCTTCTTTTTTGAGCTTCTTCACGATAAATACGCCACCCTCTTCTTGATAATCAGTAAACGTTTTTTCTTGGCTTGGTTCAGCCCCAAAAGGAACTTCATGATTAAGGTGCGCGAAACGATAGGTATCGTTCACATCAATACGTGCACTATCACGCTCTTCTGGTCCTATGATATCACGATACTCTTTGCCAAAAATCTTATCGATCTCATACCACTGCGCCACTTCATCACCATGCAATGGATAAGTTTTACGAAGAGGATGATCAAACCAATCATCGGGCATCAAAAGACGTTTCATATACGGATGTCCACTGATGATGACACCGAACATATCGTACATTTCACGCTCTGCCCAATTCGCACTCGCATAGAGGCTACTGACACTTTTGAGCACTTCTTTTTCTTTGATAAAACATTTAACGCGTAAGCGTTTACGTTTAGATGTCGAAAGGAGTTGGTAAAAAATTTCAAATTCTCCACTTTTTGCTAACCAATCAATAGCGCTATGTTCACTTAAAAAGTTATAGGAGAGTTCGTCTCGAAGTGTTTTGAGCACCGCTACATTATCTTTAGGATCAATATAAACAACTAACTGCCCTCTTTGAATATAGGCTTCTTTAATTTCAAATTTTGCTTTTAGTACGCTCAAATCATTGGTAAAAATTTCATCACTTTCGACAACGTCTTTCGGAATCTGTGGTGCAACGAAGTAACGATCACTAAAATAAGGCTTTTTTTGAACATTTTGTTTATCGCTATAACTTCTCATCATACCAACCTTTTAGGTTCTAATCTGCGTGATGCTTTTTCCGTTCGAATTTTCTTTTGTAGAAGCATAAGGGCATATTGAAGGGTTTCAGGTCGTGGAGCACAACCTGGGAGATAAATATCCACAGGAACGATGCGATCTGCTCCTTGAACGGTTGCATAGGTATTAAACATACCACCCGTATTGGCACAACTTCCCATACTAATCACCCATTTTGGATCAGGCATTTGATCGTACAATCGACGCATAAACGGTGCATGTTTTTTAGTAAGTGTACCTGCAATCACAAGCACATCTGCTTGTCTAGGGCTCGCTCTAAAAATCGTTCCAAAACGGTCAAAGTCGTAACGACTCGCACCCGTTGCCATCATCTCAATCGCGCAACAAGCAAGCCCATAAGTGAGTGGCCATAATGAATTACTTCTACCCCATTGAACGAGCTTATCCACTGTAGTCAACGCCACAGGAAGCCCCGCTTCTTGAAGGTAATTTATCTTATGCTGTGCCATTCGAGCGCTCCTTTTTTCCATGCATATACAAAACCAATGGTTAAAACGATGACAAATAAAATCATTTCAGTAAATCCAAACATTCCTAGGACTTTAAAATCTACTGCCCAAGGAAACATAAAAATAATTTCAACATCAAACAGAATGAACAAAACGGCAAAAAGATAAAAATGTGCAGAAATTTTGTTGGGTTGTTTGGTGACTTCAGGACCACACTCATAAATGCCGAGCTTGAGTTTTTCGGTATCCAATCGTGCCATCTTGCGACTGATCGAGCGTGCTAACACGGTAATACCATAAAAAACAACAGCACCAAAGATTAGGAGAAAAAAAGCTCCAAAATAAGGATGTGCAAAATCCATATGCGACAAAGGGGTCATCATCATTCCTTCATTTTTTTATAATGCTATTTGAGTAAAAACACAAAAACTACGTTAACCACAAAGGTACCAGACAAAGATGTTTCTTCAAAAAACTTGCCTCTAATGAACAAAAAAGATAACTTCACAACAAATCCATCTGAATGTTTACATGTAAACACTCAAAAAGGCTTGCTTATGCCTTTAGTTCATGAATCCAACCGACTTAGCATCACCAAAGGCACCTTTGGTTTCACGATCAATGGCAAGTTTGAAATCCTCAAAGGTAAACAGAGGCTTTGCTTTAGTAGCCACTTTTAAAGCTGTATTTTTAAGTACCACTTTAATCTGGCCACCTGTTAGTGGATACGAAGCGAGTTTTTCAATATCCAATCCCTCTTCATAGGTCGCATTTTCAGGTAAAAGTTTTTTCCAAAGTTCAATTCGCTGTTTTAAATCAGGCTTTTCAAAAGCAATTTTATAGTCAAAACGCCTTGAAAATGCGGGATCAATCGTCTCCAAAAGATTTGTCGTTGCAATAAGTAGTCCATCGAAACGTTCAATCTGCTCTAAAAATATATTTTGCATCTGATTGTGCATTTTATCGGCACTCGCTCCGCTGTCGGTTGAGCGTGCACTCAAGAACTGATCGGCTTCATTCAAAAGCAATAATGGCTCACTTTTCGTCTTTTTACACAGTTCTTTGTAGGTATCAAAAATACTGCGTACATTTTTTTCACTCTCACCGACATATTTGGAAAGAATCTTAGAGCAATCAAAGCTAAGGACACGTTTTTTCATTGACTTAGCCAAAGAAAGAGCTGTCATCGTTTTGCCCGTTCCTGGAGGACCATAAAGAATAATCTTAGCATCAATGCCACTACGCCTCTCTTTTATTCCCCATTCGCGCAGCAATTTCACCACGTTTTTATCAATTTGTTTCAGTAAATTATCAAGCACCTCTTTGGTCTTTGGATGTAAAATCACATCATCCAAATTGGTCTTTGGGTCGATCAATTCAAAAAGTTCCTGCTCACCGATGAGCATATCGAGTTTTATTTTCTTGCTTTTTTTCTCTTTGTTAGGATGCATAATCTTTTGCAAAAACTCTTCACTAATAAAGAAGCTTCGTGTCACACCACCAAAAGTACTCAGCATTTCATCGTAATCAATTATCAAATTTTCAATGAGTTTAGAACCCTCTTCTAAAAGTGAGCGATTTTTAATCTTCTCGTAATCATCAATACTGATAAGACTTATGAGCGTATTCATATCGCGTAAACTTTCAAACTCTCCCGCATACTCTTCTTTTAAAAGTGCTAGGAAAATGAGCTGTTCTTTTGCATTCAACTCATTTTCTTTAAAAATTGTCTCTACAATGATCTCATTTTGTGTTACTTTTATACGCTCAACAATACGACTCTCTAAAAGTTCAAGTTTATTTTTTAGGCGTCCAATACTCGGTGAATTTTCCGTAGCGTTGTGCTTCGTTTGGCTGAGTTTTTGATAAAGTTCAATACGAAAAAATTGATCTTTTAAATATTCAAGATGATCTTCATAGGGCGTAACATCTGGTAACACTACTTCAAGTGTTCCTTCTTCTAATAGCTTCAAAAAAGCAGAGCTTAAAGTAACAGTACTGTTTAAAAGTTCTAAATTTGAGACATCCATAATCTTCGAAGTTAGAAAGCTATTTTGAATAATCCAGCCTTGTTCAATGATGTCTTTAACAAGGGAAAGTTGTTGTAAATGCGCATAATTTTTATCACCAAAAAGTTTAATAAGACCATCAGCAACACCCATTTCTACAGAACCTAAGACATACTCTTTGGTCATCATTTGTAAAAATTTTGCTTCGTCAATAGAACACTTAAGATGCTCATAAATTTTTGATGTTTGAACCGTTTTACTCTCTAAAAAATCTACTAAATATTGCAATACAAACCTTTAAATCCAAATAAAAAAATTATAGTATAACTTATAATGACAAGATGATGATAAAATAACCCTTTGATGAAAAAGTTAATCTCTATTTTTTACGTAACATTCCACCACTTTGTACTTTCTCTTTTAAAATACGCTTAAGAACCTTCCCTGTTGCATTTTTTGGAAGCTCTTCAACAAAATAAATATGCTTAGGTAACTTAAAATTTGCTAAATGTTTTTTAAGATATTGGCGTAATTCCATTTCCTGAAGTTCAATACCCTCTTTGGGTTGAATAAATGCTAAAACATCTTCATCTTTGGTTTCGTCTTTAACACCAATCACCGCAACTGAATCAACACCTTCATATTTATAAATAATTTCTTCTATCTCACGAGGGTAAATATTAATTCCTTTGGAAATAATAAGGTCTTTTTTACGATCAACAATGTAGATAAAGCCATCTTCATCTTTTTTACCTAAATCTCCTGTAAGCAACCAGCCATTCATAATTGTTTCATCTGTTGAATTTGCGTGGTTAAGATAACCGTGCATAACACAATCTCCCTTAACCATAATTTCACCCACCTCACCAGTTCTAACTTCCATCATCTCTTCATTAACGATTTTTACTTCATAGCTAGGAAGAGGTAGCCCAACAGAAAGTGGTTTTTGATGATCAAGTCGATTGACACAAACAGCTGGTGAACATTCACTTAAGCCATACCCTTCTAAAAGCTTTGCTTTTTTAAATTTTGCATTAAAATCATGGAGTGATTGTTCACTGAGAGGTGCACTTCCAGATATAAAAATACGTACTTTATTAAACCACATAAAATACCATGGAATTTTTGCTTTTAAAAGTGCGTTATAAAGAGTTGGAACTCCCAAGAAAATTGTCACTTGTTTAAGCAATGTCTGCTTAAGCACATTGGCAAAAGGGAAAACAGAGCGAACAATGACAATGCTTGAACAGGTAAACATTGGAAGAAGTACCATAATAGAGAGAGTAAAAGAGTGAAACATTGGTAAAAATACGATGAAGCGATCTTTCTCTGTGATTTGAAATGAAATAGACCCAGCAATAGCATTGGAAAAAAAGTTGCGATAAGAAAGCATAGCTCCCTTAGGTTTACCTGTTGTTCCTGATGTATAAACGATACAAGCAAGATCATCTAATAGTGGTCGTTTTAGTAAGCGCTCATGATTTCCTAGATTTGCATCAATTTCAGTGAAGCTGTAATTTTGCTCATCTAAATAGGGATATTTATCTGTCCAAACAATTTTTTCGATTTTTGTTGTATTGAGCAAATTTTTTGTCTCATTTGCAAATGATGCAGATGAAATAAGCATCCGCGCACCACAATCATTCAGAATATACTCAAATTCCTCTTTTTTCAAAAAAGTATTTAAGGGTACTGCAATAGCCCCTATTTTCGTAATTGCAAATAAAGAGACAACAAACTCTTCAGAGTTGCCAACAATCATGGCAACTCTCTCTCCGCTTTTAATCCCGCTAAATTCTAAAAAACGTGCAAAGGTATCAATATTTTGCTTGAGTTTTGAATACGTAACTTTGCGATCATCGATAAATATAGCTGTTTTTTTAGGAGCATTTTTAGCATTCGCTTCTATAATCTCATAAAAATTCTGATACGGATAGGTTAGCATGTTTAAAACTTATATTTAAATGATGCCGTCACTAAATGGGCTGCAGAATCTGAAAATGTTCCATACGGTGCTGTTGAATTTGCTCTACTTGTAATTGTTCGATCTTCTTTATCATCATACAAATAAGCTAGACCCACTTTCAGGTTTTGAGTCACTTTATACTCAAAACCAATCGAGTATAGTTTTGCATCTGAGTCTGGTAACTCGAAACCAAGAGTATTATCTGGAGTAGGCGATTTATCAATTGCAAAACCAAGCATCATTTTAAGATTATCTGTACATTGGTGACTTAACCCAATACGATAAGCATTAGAATCTTTCCAATTTTTTAAAATTGGCTTATCAAATGCTGCCATAGCGGTAGCTGTTAAATCAACATCATAATTAAAATCTAAATTTTTATAAGCTGACCAATAGGTTCGCTCGTACACAAATTCAACGGTTGTTTTATCATACGTATAGGCAGTTGCTAATGCTAAAGAAGCAGGTAAAGGAATGGTAACAGAAGCACCTCCCCTATACATGCCACTTACAAGCGTTGCATCACCTTCAACCGTTAAATCAACTTTTGAGCGATACGTTGCAGCTAAAGTTAAATCTTTAATTGGCTTGTAACTAAGAGCCAAGTTATATCCAAAATCAATTGAATCTCCAGTAAGGTCTCTATTTGCTGGCGATCCAAGTCCAGAAGCATTGCTCTTAACAACACCATCCGTATAAACACCTCGCACACCAAAACCAAGTGAAAATTGATCATTAACAAGATAACTTGCTGTTGGATTCACTTCAATAACTTTAAGTGTAAACTCCTCTGAACTTGCTTTTTGAAAAGCTTCATCCCAACGTTTTGAAAGACCAGCCGGAGCTGTAATCGAAAGACCATAACGCCAATTTCCTACCATAGGGGAGACATAATGCAAATTCGGCATTAAAAACTGCTCTTCCTTAGAATCACCGTTCAAAGTACTGCTTTGAGCATCGGTATACTTCACTTTTGGCAAATTAATATAGGTCATTGCAACTTCAGTAAAAGCGCCATTTTCCATAAACGACATATTCGCGGGATTGTAGTAACTGGCATCTGCCCCATTTGCCCCTGCAACATATGCTGCACTTAGTGCTACAGAATTTAAAGATTGCTCAGGTATACGGTATCCTGAAGCTAGTAACGTCGCCGCACTAAGACTGAGCAGAGTGACTACTTTTACCGTTTGTTTCATATAGGTTCCTTAAGGTTTTTTAGTTGACAAGACTATAAAGCAGTGCGATTTCTTCTGCCCATATGGAATCATCGATTGTTTCAAGAACCAAAGGAATGTCATTAAGGCGTTCATCATTCATAATAAACCTGAACGGCTCGATTCCAAGTTTTCCCTTGCCGATAGAATCATGTCTATCAACACGAGCGCCCAAATCGGGCTTAGAATCATTTAAGTGCATCCCTTTGAGATACTTAAATCCGACGATTGTAGCAAATTTTTCCATCGTTTGCCTATATACCTCTTCACTTCTAATATCGTAACCTGAGGTAAACAGATGGCAGGTATCGATGCAAACCCCGACACGTTCTTTATCGATAGAGTTATCCATCAGGTAGCCTAAGTGTTCCATTTTGTAACCCATGTTGCTTCCTTGTCCTGCTGTATTCTCAACTATCAAGCTCACACCACTTGTTTGACGTAACACTTCATTCATGGATGCACTAATGAGCTCCAAGCATGCCTCTTCATCTATCTGTTTCAAATGACTCCCTGGATGAAAATTGAGTTTATCAAGTCCTAAAGCTTCACAGCGTTTTACCTCATCTAAAAAGGCACTCAACGATTTTTCACGTGCTTCATGCTCAGGGTGACCAAGGTTAATCAAATAACTATCATGAGGTAGAACATGCTTGGGTAAAATCTGTGCTTTTTCTAATTCGACTTTAAAACGATCAATCTCATCTTGTGTCAAAGGTTTACCTTCCCATTGACGTTGATTTTTAGTAAAGAGAGCAAAGGCTTTTGCTCCAATTTTTGTGGCATTAATGGGAGCATTAAAAACTCCACCACTGGCACTGACATGCGCTCCAACAAATTTCATAAAATTCCTTTATTGTAATGGTTTTAAACGGATCAGAATACCCTGTTTTGTGTCTCTAAAAGAGAGATTTGAGTCTTCAATTTTATAGATAATATGGCTATGAGGAAAATCTAACTCTTGTTCAAAACCATGACTCGTTTGATGTAAATTTTTGCCTTCAAAAATAGGTTGTTTCGCAATAATGTCTTCCATTAACCCTACATAATGTTCTTCTTGAAAGAACTGCTGATTGAAAGAGAGCTTATCCATACATCTTCCATCCAAACAGATGCTATTTCCCATCATTTCAAGATTGAAAAGCACACTTCCTGCAGAAAAAATTTGCACATTGGTATAATCTTGCCCTTGATTAATAAAACCCGTATCAGAAAGTGCAATCTGTTTGTTTTTAATTGTAATGACATACGTTTCTGACATAGTAATATTTTTTTTGACAGCACAGCCACTCAAGAAAAATAGCACTAAAAAGCTTACATGTAAAAGTTTTTTCATGTGCGACACTCCTTACACGTACCTTTAAGTACAATACTCTTTACATCACCTTCTACGTTACCAAGATCAACATTCATACAGGTTATTTGATGACACTGTTCACAGATAAAATGGGCATGCGTGGTGCTAGAAAGTTCAAAATACCACTTACGATCATCGGCCTCAAATTTATGCACCATTCCCAATTCTTCAAACTTGGCGATATTACGATAAAACGTCGCTTTATCCATTGTAATATTCATCTTCTCTTTAATTTGCTCATAGTTCATAGGATGATGCGTCTCTTTGAGCACCTCTAAAATGGAGGAGCGTGCGGCTGTAAATTTGATGTCGTGTTCTTGAAACAATGTTTTAATTTGTTCACTCATGATTTTCCTCATTAGTTAATAGTGAATGTTATCTAAAAAGCTATTAAGTCACAACTAAGTTGCATTAGATATATCACCCAACGAGTTCAGAAGGAGGTATTTGAAACTAAAAAATGAAAGACGTTAATATTCTGTACACTAAATAGCATTATTCCTTCTGCGATACTGCTCCATATAGTATGAGCCAAGTTCTGCCGTAAGCATGCCACCTAAAATCATCACAGCACCACATATTTGTGGAAATGTTAAAAGTTCGTTTGCGAAGAAATAACCAAAAACACCTGCACTTACTGGCTCCATCGTAAAAATAATTGCAGTTTTTGCTGCCGTTGTGAAACGTTGCATCGCTGTTTGTACCCAAAAGGCAAAAATTGTTGCAAAAATAACCGTAATGGCTATGGCATCTACAAACAACCTATTAGTATTAGGAGGCATGATTGAACCTTCCATCATAAAACCTCCAATGAAAGAACAAATCCCAACTGTTAAAAACTGAATCATCACTAAAAGGTATATATTATGTTGACGTGAGAGGTGACCTGTAAAAACAATATGCAATGCAAACATCATTGCACAGACAAAAGCATAAAATTCACCCAAAGATAAACCTAGTTCACTATTGAGTGTTAAAAAGTAAAGTCCCACTGAAGCTATAATGGCTCCCAACGTCGAAAACATTGAAGCCTTTTGTTTAAAAATAAGATATGTCACAAAAGGAACGACAATGACACTAAGCCCTGTGATAAAACCTACTGTTGAAGAATACGTATACGTAAGCGCAAAAGTTTGAAACGCATAACCTAAAAACATAAAAAGCCCCAAAAGAGCCCCTGCTTTTAAAACCTTGAAATTGAGATAACGAATTTGTTTGAATGAAATAAGTGCCATTAAAAGACCCGCTAAAGAAAATCGCCAAAACAAGAATGTATAAACAGGTGTTTCATTTACCGCTGCTTGTACTACAAAAAATGTACTTCCCCATGCCACAGCAACCATTAATAGTAAAAAATCTGCGCCTAACTCTTTAAATTTATTACTTATCACTCTTAACCTCTCACTTTGATAAAAGGGGCATTGTATCAAATGATATGTGAAAATACAGCACATACAAATTAATTTCTTCCGAAAAAAAAATTTTTATTTATCTCCCCAACAATAACATGATATAATCAAATTTAGTAAAATATTTTTATACTTATTTAATATTGGAGGCTTTTGGTTATGGCGCGAAACATTAAAAATTCCCTTCTCACTCTTCTTCTTCTCTCTTCTTTTTTATCTGCGCAAAATAATGGCGAAACCCTTTTTAAACAGTGTGCAGGATGTCATGGAGCCGACGGTCGAAATAAAGCCTTTGGTAAAAGTGGCATCATTGCAGGTCAGAGTGTAGCAGAGCTAATGGAAAGCCTAAAGTTTTATAAAGAGAGTGAGTTTAAAACCCACAGCACCACGTTAGTCATGTCTAAACAAGTCAAGAATATGAATATGGAAGACTTAAACGAAATTGCAAACTACGTCTCAAAATTACAAAAATAGCCTTTAAAGGATTGCGATGAAAAAGATTATCTGTGCCCTATTTTTTGGCACTTGTTTGCTTTCAACATCTCTTTATGCAAGTACCGTAAAAGGGAAAGTATTTTACGCACAGTATTTAAAACCTGTTTGTGGTTTTAATGGTGACGTTATGGGAAAAAAACATACCGCTAATGAATGGAAAATCTTTTATGACAATAACCAACTCTCTCTTGCAATTAAAGCTTTATGTCCCAATGCACCTTTAATTACTACGGAAAAAGATCTTACCAATTTATATCATTTTTTGAGCTCTTTTGCCAGTGATAGTGGAAATGTACCCTCCTGTAATTAATAATTTTTGTCTTTTTCAACTATCAAAGCCCTTTATCTTACTTTTATATTCTACTGCTACAATTATGATTTATGCCACATAACGCAAGAAAGGTTTGAATGAGCCAAGCTATTGTTCGCATGGAAAATGTCAATAAATATTATGGCGATTTTCATGTTCTTAAAAATATTAATTTTTCCGTTACAGAAGGTGAAATTGTTGTGATTTGCGGACCTAGCGGTAGCGGTAAATCAACGCTTATTCGCTGTATAAACAAACTTGAAGAGATTGATAATGGCGAGATCGTCATTGACGGATTTGATCTCTATGCAAAAAAAGTTAACATTAACCAAGTTCGTGCCGAAACTGGCATGGTTTTCCAACACTTCAATCTTTTCCCCCATTTAACGATTTTAGAAAATATTACTATCGCACAACGCAAGGTCAAAGGTATTAGCAAACATGATGCCAATGAAGCAGCTCTTAAACTTCTAGAACGCGTAGGCTTAGTACATAAAGCTGAGGGCTATCCCAATGAGCTTAGTGGTGGTCAAAAACAACGTGTAGCTATTGCTAGAACACTTGCTATGAAACCTAAAATTATTTTATTTGATGAACCAACCTCTGCCCTTGATCCTGAGATGATTGGTGGTGTTTTGGATGTTATGCGTGAACTTGCACATGAAAATTTTACGATTGTGTGTGTGACCCATGAAATGGGCTTTGCCAAAGAAGTTTGCGATCGTATTGTCTTTATGGATGAGGGAGTCATTATTGAAGAGGCCACGCCTGAAGCTTTCTTTGCCAATCCAAAAACGGAACGCGCACAGAAATTTTTACAAGAAATATTAACACATTAAAAAACAAACCCTTAAGGAGAGTAGCGATGAAAAAAATTTTAGTAGCATTACTTGTAATGCTTGGCATTAATGCCATGGCTGATGATATCAACCTATGGCAAAAATCAACCCTCAACAGTATCATTCAAAAAGGAGTCTTAACCGTTGGTTTAGAGCCAGGATATATGCCTTTTGAGATGAAAGACAAACAAGGTAACATCATCGGATTTGATGTTGATATGGCAAATGAAATGGCAAAAGCTATGGGTGTTAAGCTTCAACTCGTTCCAACCGCATGGGATGGTATCATTGCAGGTCTTTTAACCGGTAAATATGACATTATTATGTCTGGTATGACGATTACCCAAGAGAGAAACCTCAAAATCAACTTTGCGAATCCTTACATCAGCGTTGGTCAAACCATTCTTGCATCTAAAAAACATGCAGGTAAAAAATGGAGTGATTTAGATAAACCAGAATATACAATCGTTACTAAAATTGGTGTAACTGGCGAAATTGCAACGCGTAAAATGTTCAAAAAAGCTAAAATTAGAACCTTTGAAACCGAGGCTGATGCGGCACAAGAAGTCCTTAATGGCAATGCAGACGGAATGGTTTATGACAAACCTTACAATGCGATCTTCTTTGCTGAAAAAGGTGCTACTGGTAAACTTGTTCACTTAGATGAAGAGCTTACATACGAACCTCTTGGTTTTGCTATCAGAAAAGGCGATCCTGATTTCCTTAACTGGCTTAATAACTTCTTGAATCAAACACAACATGACGGTACCTACAAAAAAATCTATGACAGATGGTTCACAGATACCGCTTGGCAAAAAAAGGTAATGTAAACAGTGGCAAAAGGAAAACAAAATCTTTTGCACAATAAAGCATTCGGTCACGTAGTGGCCGTTGCTTTTTATGTTGCCATTGGGTATTTACTCTTTGTCGCTGCGTCCAATATGAACTATATTTGGAAATGGACCAGTGTTCCTAAATACTTCGCATATGAAAAAACGGATACCATAGCCGCCCCACTCGATGGAACGATAAAAATCAATGGGACATCTTTAATCATTCAAGGACGAGATGACAGTAAAGAGATAGCAATAGAAAATGGTTATTCTATTAACGTTAAAGACGGTGATAGCGTTTATGAACGCGACACACTTGCTAAAAAAACATCAATGCAGATAGGACCTTTACTTGAAGGCTTAATTGTCACGCTTGAAGTCTCAGGACTTGCTGCAATTTTAGCATTTTCGATAGGTGCACTCCTTGCCTTTATGCGTATCTCAAATTATCAATTTTTCAAAGATATAGCAACGGTTTATATTGCTATTATCCGAGGGACTCCACTTCTTGTTCAAATCTTTATCTTCTATTTTATTATCGCTACCATATTTGAACTTGAACGCTTTTTAGCTGGTGCCATTTCTTTAGGACTTTTCTTTGGAGCTTATATAGCAGAAGTATTGCGTGGTGCTATTCAGTCTATTGACAAAGGGCAGTACGAAGCCGCTAAATCACTTGGAATGAACTATACACAAACCATGCTTTATATTATCATGCCTCAAGCGCTCAAACGTGCACTTCCAACGTTAGTGGGAGAAATGATAGCGCTTGTGAAAGACTCTTCATTGGTTTCTGTTATTTCTATTACCGATCTTACCAAAGTAGGACGAGAAATCGTTGCTAACACCTTTTCACCATTTGAGACGTGGCTGATTATTGCTGCCGTTTATTTTGCAATTACCTTTTCACTCTCAGTACTCGGACATAAAATCGAAATGAAAATGAAAAAACAAGGTGGTATGTAAGCTTTAAAGCTTGTATGCCATCGCCATTATTACACCAAATAATCTTTTAACTCACTATTAAGATCTTCGAGAATTTCATGCTCCCTCAACGTTATATAACGTAAAATCTTTTCACTCATAATACGATCTGGAAAAATACGCATACAATATCTATAGGAGTCTTTGTATTCAATAATATTGATAACTTCGCCTTGTACCTCAATTTTCCTATCTCCATCTGTTGAAACGGAAGCACTATTTAATTCAAAGGCTATTAAAACTTTTGCACCAATAAACATGCCATTATTTTCATTACTTACAACACCTAAACCACTCATAGAAAGATCATATAAACCGACCACTGGTTTGAAGGTTACCAAATTGGTGTAGAAAAACTTTAGCAATGATATCTGTCAAACGAACTGCTAAACTGGTCAGTAGAAAATGTAATTTGAGAGTTGCATTTTTATTTAAAACCTTAAAGAACCAAGTTAAATTGGTTAAACTCCATTTTCAAAATTTTTGGAAAGGAGTTGAGTGTTAAAAAAAGGTGAAATTAAAATGATAAAGAAGTTTTTAGCTGAAGGTTTTAGTAAAAGTGCCATTGCTAGAAAGTTAGGTATTTCAAGAGAAACTGTAAGGCGCTATGCCAATCTTCCAGATGATTATATTCCCCATATCAATAGACCTCCTGTGATTAACAGTGTTGATCCTTATTTGCCACATATTGCCAAGATGTTAGAGACGGCAGAGCAGCAGAAAAGTGAAATACCATTAACTGTTATTTACGAAGAGATTAAGAAGCTAGGATACGATGGAAGTCTGAGGTGGCTTCAACAAGTCATACTAAGATATGAGCTTAGAGCTCGAGCCAAATTAGATGAGCCTATTATACGCTTTGAAACCAAACCAGCCCAGCAAAATGCAGGTCGACTGGGTAGAGTTTCCCAAGGATAATTTATCCGCCTTTGTGGCGACGATGGGTTACTCTAGGGCATCTTATGTGGAATACGTTAATAATGAGAAGATTGAGACCTTAATAGGGTGCCATATGAACGCTTTTGCCTACTTTGGCGGTGTTTCTAGGAACTGTCTCTATGACAATATGAAAACGGTTATATTGTCGCGCAATGACTATAGCAAAGGTGATCATAGATTCAATCCCTTGTTTGCTGACTTTGCTAAACATTGTGGATTCAGTATCAAAGTATGCAAACCCTATCGTGCTAAGACCAAAGGAAAAGTTGAGAGATTTAACCATTATCTGCGGTATAACTTTCACAATGGATTACGGGGTGCGACTCTCTATGAAACATTACACATTAACGCTTGATAATGCAAATGCGGAAGTTCTAAAATGGTTGGACAATACCGCCAATAAACGCATCCACCAAACGACATTACAGATGCCATTTGAGTTGTTAGCACAGGAGCAGTTACAGCTACTTCCTGTGCCTAAAGCCTATCAAGGAATCCACCCTAAAGCTTTGATTGAAAGTGTAGCTAAAAAATATTCCCCAATCAATTCTCACAAAGACTTGGAAAAATTATATATCCCCAATAGAGACATTCAATGTTACGATGAGTTTATACCCATGGTTGCAAACATCATCCTTCCTGTTGGATTTTATGGTGGTGCATTATGGAGTTAGATACCTCTATCGATGAGTTATGTAAAGAACTCAAGCTCTCTATCATAGGCGAAAAATATCATGATATTGCCAGTATGGCAGCTAAAGAGAATTGGCAATATACACAGTTCTTGGAGGAGGTATTACGAGTGGAAGTAGATAATAGACTAGGAAGGTCTAAAAATATGTTGACCAAACTCGCAGGATTCCCAGTTATTAAGACATTAGAGCAGTTTGATTACACTTTCTCCGTTGGCGTGAACCGTAAACAGATTGAAGAACTCTCAAGCCTAATATTTGTTAAAAAGTATGAGAACATCATCCTCTTAGGTGAAAGTGGTGTGGGTAAAACACATCTTGCTATTGCGCTAGCACTCAAAGCGGTGCAACATCGCTATAAAGTAAGATTTACCACCATAAGTGAGCTTTTAAGTAATGCAAATAGAGCCAAAAAAGAGAAAAAATATGATAGCTTCTTGAAATCTATCGCCTCTCCATCGGTACTTGTCATTGATGAGATTGGATATTTCAATATGAGCAAAGAAGAAGCCAATCACTTTTTTCAAATTATTTCTAAACGCTATGAAAAAAGCTCTACCATTTTTACTTCAAATCTTGTATTTAGTAAATGGGTTCAAGTCTTTGCAGGAGATAAAATCGTTACAACCGCTATATTAGATCGAGTGTTACATCACTCACATATCATCAATATTCAAGGAGATAGCTACCGACTTAAAGAGAAGAAACAAACAGGAGTTTTACACTCAGAAATCTATAAGTTTGAAGCTAAATCTTCAAACATAGAAGGTCAAAATCAAGAGGTGGTTTAAGTTTCAATTCGCAACTTTTTTACACTAAAAACTGACCAGTTCTGCGCTTCGCTTGACAATATCAGGATGTACCCTGATAAACTCTCGTTGAAGGGCTGGCATATTGAGTAAATAAATAAAGTTGGTTAACACCACTGTATTTGTTTGAAAATTACTATAAACAATATCTGCTTTTAGATGTTTATTAAAATAATCATTTTTGACAATAAAGGCTTGACCATCAAGCTTCATTGCAATTTCCTGCAATTGGTCAATTTTAAAAGTGACATTTTCACCTTCAATATCAACTACCGTTGCTTCTGAGCTAACAGGAACACCTTTATAAAGGTTGAGGAAAACAACACTCTGCTTTTCTTGTTTCATTTGATTAAATGTTTCAATAATATTATTGGTTGGAGAGAACATAACATCATTACTAAAGCTCATATCAAATGCTCCAGTAAAATTACATACTTTAGGCGTTACTTCACTTTCTATTAGATTAATAAATCTACTCACACACCCAATTAAAAGCTCAATTTGTGGTGTCATATCATGCATTTTTGTAAAGGTAATATAATTTTCAATCAAATAAAACATGCTTCGATTGATAAGAAACCCTATCATCACACCATCTTGACGCATATGTACAAAAACATCTTCTCTAAGCTCACCAATGTCATAATCACACTTGAAGAGCCCTTGATAGATTGCCAAAGCAACCTCTTTTGCCTCTTCTTTCGTAATTACCTTATCATAACTGATACACAGACAGGTAAAATAGTCTATAAACTTCTCTTCAAACTCTTTTAGAAAAAGTTCTGATGTGGCTAAAAACTTCTCTTTGTCACTTTGAGAAACGACTTCATTTTCCATTGTCATGTCCATGATGATTTTTATTGATTATATCATTTTTTATTCAAGAGATATGCTATATCCAATATGACCTCTGTACCCACATTTTTTTGAGAATTAATACGCATGGCTATTTTAAACTCATCACAATATGCCTTTACAAGACTGAGCCCTATACCATATCCTTCTTTTGTCGTATCCCCCTGATAATAACGATTAAATGCCAAAAAGAGCTCTGCCTCACTCATACCAATACCTTGGTCTTTAATGATAAGCGTATCTTCTTCTTGAAAAATAGAAAGAGGGTTATGATTTTGGTTGTATTTCAAAGCATTATGAACCAAATTAGAAATGACTTTGGCTAGACCATGTTTATCCGCAAAGAGCTCTACATGTAAAACATTATAAAAAATATCCACCCCATTAGCCATCTCTTTTTGTTTTTCAACGACTTTCGTTACGAGTTCATCTAGATAAAATTTCTCTCGAACATCGGATTGAATCTCTTTTTTAATATAATAATCCACCTCTTGATAAAGCGTATACAAGTCTTTACTGGCTAATTCAATGCGTTCTAAGCGCTTGAGCTTTTTAACATCTTGCTCATCAGCTTGGAGCATTTGAAGATTGGCATTGATGACAGAAAGAGGAATGTTAAGCTCATGAAGTGTGTCTTTGAGCAAAATATCGAGAAAACGGTTTGTTTTAAACAAAGATGAAAGGGTATAAGAGACGATGAGATATCCGATGATTAAAGAAGTAACCAACAAAGGTACAATAAACCAAACTTTGCTTTCTTCTAGATATTCCCATAAAGCAATGCCAAAGAGGGCTACAAAACAGATAGCAACACTAAAAGCTAAAACGGAGCGAATAAAAAAAATTCTATCACTACTTCTCAAAACGATACCCAATTCCTCGGATATTTAAAATGCTATCTTTGCCAAAAATCTTTTTCAGATTATTGATGTAAACTCTGATTGATCCTTCATTGATCTCTTCACTACTGCTCCAAAGCCTTTCATGGATCATCTCTTTGGTCACAACTTTACCTCGCTCTTTGACCAACAAATAGAGCAATTCAAAATCTTTGAGATTGATGTCAAGCTCTTCTTGATTGTGAAAAAGACGTTTACGTGCAAGGTTGAGCTTATACTCATCATCAATTTCGAGCCAATCATCCACAATCCCTTTTGCACGTGCTAAAAGTGCTTTAATGCGTAACAAAAGTTCTCCAAGATCAAAAGGCTTTTTAATATAATCATCACCACCTAACATAAAACCTTTTGTAAGGCTATCTTGATCGCTTAAGGACGTCACAAAAATCGCAGGGGTACGATCACCCGATGCACGAAGTTCCTTTAAAAAATCGAACCCACTAAGATCTGGAACTTTAACATCTAACAGATAAAGATCATACTTGTTTTCATAACACTGTTTCAGTGCCTCTTTTCCGCTTGAAACCAAAGTACAAATATAATCATGCCCACCTAAAAAATCTTCCAGTGTTTGAAGAAGCAGTGTGTTGTCTTCTAAAATAAGAATTTTATACGACATGTTTAATACTCCAAGCGAGTGTTTCGTTAGCAAACATAGGGACAACGTCAGCATAACTATGTGTGACGTAAAAGGGTACTTTTTCTAAAATAACCTCTTTATATAGGGGTTTATAGCCATAAATTGTTTGTGCATTGTTACTGACAAACGCTTGTAGTGAAGCTAATGCGTTATGTTTGTCAAATAGTTCTACGAGAGCTTGCAAGGCAATCGGTGCCGTAAAAACACCTGCCGCGCAACCGCAACACTCTTTTTTGTGAATTGGATGCGGCGCAGAATCACTTCCAAACATCACTTTAGGATGTGCTTTAAGGCTTACATGTAAAAGTGCATCGCGATCTTCATAACGCTTGGCGATGGGTTTACAAAAAAGGTGAGGTTGAAGCATTCCACCTGCAACATCATCTAACGTTATCAAGAGGTGATGAAGTGTGATCGTTGCATAAAGGTTTTCATATTTGTCTAAAAGAGCCACACTCTCTTTGGTAGTGATGTGTTCCATAACGATTTTGAGGCGAGGAAAGGCAGAAGCTAAACTTTCATAAATGGAGCCAAACTCTTTTTCACGATCCATTACAAAACCATTTGTTTCACCGTGCACACATAAAACAAGCCCAAGATCGCTCATCGCTTCCAAAACAGGGCGCAATGTCTCAATATCCATGCTTGCCACACCGCCCTCAGAATTGGTTGTAATGCCAGAAGGATAGAGCTTCAACGCTTTTACATGTAAAGCTGCTTTTTCTAAAAATTCACGCGTATAATCCGAACGAAAAAAAAGTGTCATTAAAGGATCAAATACATTGTTGCCAATAGCGCTTATAATGCGCTCTTTATAGGAAAGTACCGCTTCAATGGTCGTAATAGGAGGAACAACATTGGGCATGATGATACCGCCCGCAAAACTGTGTGCACTCAATGGAGCAACCACTTTGAGCATCGTTTCATCACGTAAATGCAAATGCATATCTAAAGGAGAAAAAAGTGTATGTGTCATCCAAAACCTTTTTGATCTTATTCGAAGAAATTTAATTATATCAAAGCATCGCCAAAATGTTATACTTTGAAAAAAGAGAAAAGGCAAGAGAGATGGAATATCGTTACATCGGGAAAAGTGGACTAAGAGTGACACCCATTTGTATGGGTACAATGAGCTTTGGCAGTTGGAGTAATAAGACAGAATCGTTCAAAATACTCGATACTGCGTATGATCGTGGCATTAATTTTTTCGATACGGCTGAACTTTATCCCGTTCCTCCCAAAGAGAGCTATGCTGGAGTCACTGAAGAGATTATCAGTGAATGGCTTGCAACAAAGCCTCGTGAAAGCATCATTTTAGCAACTAAAATTGCTGGAGCAGCAAACGGCTGGTTTGTGCCACCCATTCGTCATGGCTACACAGCAATCGATCGTTTTCATATTCAAAAAGCGGTTGAGGGAAGTTTAAAACGTCTCAAAACAGATTACATCGACCTTTATCAAGTCCACTGGCCTGATGAAATTGTGCCAAAAGAGGAGTCGATGCGAGCCTTTGATGAACTCATTCAATCTGGCAAAGTACGCTACATCGGCACATCCAATGACACAGCCTATGGGCTAACGAAATCAAATACAATCTCTCAATATGAAAAGCTAGCACGTTTTGAATCCATTCAAAACAACTTTTCACTGCTCAATCCTCGCTTCTTAGACGAACTTGCTAATGTCTGCCGCAAAGAGAGCATTTCGCTTCTTCCCTACTCGCCGATGGCAGGGGGCGTTTTGAGTGGAAAATATAACCAAACGTTTATTGATCCTAAAAGCCGTTTTGGAGAATATTTACAAGCAGGGGAGCCTAGACAAAAAGCGATGTATAAACGCTTTGTCAATGATAAATCCTTAACAGCAACAGCCAAATATATTGAGATTGCAAAAAAATACGGTATGAGCCCAGTAACACTTGCCATTGCTTGGAGCATGCACTTTGATTTTGTTGCTTCCACCATCATTGGAGCACGTTATGCGACACAACTTGAAGAGAGCTTTAAAGCCCTAGAGATTAAGCTCAGTCCTGAGGTCTTAAATGAATGTGAAAAGGTTCAAAAAGAGATTTTATACCCAATGGGGTAATTTTACATGTAAAGAAATTAGGGAGCCAAAAGCTCCCTGTACAGCACTGTTCTTAGACTTTTGATTTAATAAATTCTGGATACGCTTCCAGACCACACTCTTCAAGATCAAGCCCTACATATTCGTGTTCTTCATCACTTCTAAGCCCGATAACCTTTTTGATAATCACAAAGGCAATGTATGAGATAGGAAAGGTAAAAAGTCCTGTTAAGGCAATCCCTTTGAGCTGTGTAACCAGTGAAAAATCAGCAAAAAGCGCTACGGCAATCGTTCCCCAAATACCATTGACCAAATGAACAGAAAGAGCTCCTACAGGGTCATCAATTTTGAATTTATCAAAAAGAGGAATCGCAAAAACGACCAATGTTCCGCCAACAGCACCAATGATAATTGGCTCCCAAAGGCCAACTACGTCTGCGCTTGCAGTAATGGCAACAAGTCCTCCCAACGCACCGTTTAGGATCATCGTAATATCAAGCTTTCGATACTGTACATACACAATCATTGCAGCTATAATTGCACCCGCGAGCCCTGCTGTATTAGTATTGACGATAATTAAGCCCACAAGGTCAGCATGTTCAACACTGGAGATATGAAAAGCGCTTCCTCCGTTAAAACCAAACCAACCAATCCAAAGAAGCATACCTCCCAGTGTTACCAGTGGGATGTTGGAAGCAGGAATTGCTCGTATCTGTCCTTCTTTGCTATAACGACCTCGTCTAGCACCTAAAACCAAGATACCCGCCAATAATGCCCAACCTCCCACGGAGTGAATAACAGTACACCCTGCAAGATCATGGACCTCTTTTAAAAATCCTCCACCCCAAATAGCATTTCCAACGATAGGATAGATAAAACCACTCATTAATACTGCAAAAATCATAAAAGGAATAATACGAATTCTCTCACTAACGCCTCCACTCATAATGGAAACCGTTTTACTCACAAATGCCATTTGAAATAAAAAATAGGCATAAGGGCTATACCCATCCGCAATCACACCTTCAAGAAAGAAACCACTTCCTCCAAACATAATGTTATAACCCCAGAGTAAAAAGATAAAAGAGGTTATGGCATAAAGCATGACATTGCCTGTAAGTACCGCAGAGACATTTTTGCTACGTACAAGACCCGCTTCAAGCATTGCAAAGCCTGGTACCATGAAGATAATTAGAACAGAAGAGAAAAGTAAGAAGAAGGTGTCAATAATATAGTGCATATGAGATTGATCCATTACACATAACCTTTGTGTGAAATAAAATGTAACGGATAATTGTACAAGAAAGAGGAAGAGCTTTGTGATTAAAATTTAATCACAAAGCTTAAAGTTTAGATAGCATCTTCGTTTTCTTCAGCTGTCCTAATACGAATAATTCTTTGAATATCGCTCACAAAAATCTTACCATCGCCTATTTTACCGGTCTTTGCGGCTTCTAAAATCGTTGAAATGACTTTGTCTACATTTTCATCAGCAACAACGATATCTAGTTTAATCTTTGGCAAAAAATCTACAACATACTCTGCTCCACGATACAGTTCAGAGTGTCCTTGCTGTCTTCCATAGCCTTTTACTTCATTCACAGTCATGCCTGTGACTTCAATACCTGCCAGTGCGTCTTTAACTTCTTCAAGTTTAAACGGCTTTATAATTGCTTCGATCTTTTTCATAGGGTATCTCCTCTATTGTCTCAAAATTGAGACTATTTTACCTTAAATTATTTTAAATACGCTTTGAGAATTTTTTGTGGTTGCATCGGCATGTCTCTCCCATCAGTTGCAATATTTTCAAGCTTACGAACAACATCCATCCCCTCAACCACTTCGCCAAAAATAGTGTGCCTTCCATTGAGGTGCGGTGTTGGAACAGTTGTGATAAAAAATTGGCTTCCATTCGTATTGCGACCAGCATTAGCCATAGCTAAAATTCCTGGTTTATTAAATACAATATTGGGTTTAAATTCGTCTTCAAATGGTTTTCCATAAATGGATTCACCACCACGTCCTGTTCCCGTAGGATCACCACCTTGAATCATGAAGCCTTTAATAATGCGATGAAAAGTAATACCATTGTAGTATCCTTTTTTCACCAAACCTTCAAAATTTTCACATGCTTTTGGTGCCACCTCTGGCTTCAATGCAAAAACAATCGTGCCTTGTGTTGTTTCGAAAACAACTTCACTCGCTATAAGAGCACTCCACATCCCTAAGAATAAAACTAAAACTACTTTTTTCATCTATTGATCTCCAACAAGCTTGGTATTTCTAAAACGATACATTTAATTTTTCACTTTTTCCAAAATACCCACTTTGATAAGTTGCTGAAACATATGCACAACGGTAGGCTTGCTTACACCGATATTATCAATAATATCTTGGTATGAGCCATTAAAGATTTTATCATCATCCAAATGACTGATGATATATTTTAAAATCTCAATTTTTTTACCCCCTATAAGAGCGGCAAGTCCTTCAATAATAAAAGAACACCCTTGAATCTCTTTACTATGCAATTTAGGGAGCATCGCACTATAAATAGTACTGATTAAATCTTTAACATTAATCGGTTTCATAATAAATCCATCAACTTTAAGCGTAATCGCCTCAATGAGATATTCTGTTTCAGTAAACGCAGTTGTAATGATCGCTGGAATATCACGATGGTACTCATTCTTAAGCTTTTTGAGCATCTCAATACCATTCATCACAGGCATTAAAATATCTGTTACAATAATATCAATATCTTTTTCAAGCGCAATTTTAAGCCCCTCTTCTCCATTGGATGCTATATATACTTCTTTGACAAAATCTTTTAAAATCATCTGCGTTTGTATTTGCACTGATTTTTCATCTTCGACATATAACACCACACAATCTTTTAATCCATTAAAATCCATATTATTTATCCTCCTTTTTATCAAGTGGTACCAAAATGGTTATAATCGCACATTTTTCGTAACGCTTGCCATTACTAAAAACATACGATATATTCGTTCCGATAATACTGCCTCTCATCTGTTTTTCAATAATTTGTTTTGACATGTACAATCCTATACCTGTGCCTGAGGATTTATGTTTGGTCGTAAAATAGGGTTCGAACATTCTATCTTGGACCTCTTCACTAATCCCACCGCCATTATCTATTACACTAATTACTGCGTTATTTGCTTGTTTTGTAATGATGATTTCAATATATTTTTCTTCAATATTTCGCTCTTCTAAAACATCTTTAGCATTAGAAAAAAGATTCATTAGCACTTGTGAAAACTCATTGGGATAACCACTAATCTGTACATCTTGAGTACAATTTAAAAAAATATCAATACCTGATTTTGCATAATATGCTTTTACCAACTTCAGGCTATACTCCACGGTGTCTTTAACACTAAAATGCTCTTCATTTTTATTTGGCTTAAAAAAATTACGAAAATCATCAATGGTATGTGACATCAATGACGCTAATGCAATGCCTTCTTTGACCTGTCTATCGATAAATTCATCGCTTAATTCGATTCCAGCCAAACGTTTCATCTGAAAGCTTTGAATAATAAGTACAATTGCATTAAGCGGTTGACGCCACTGATGTGCAATATTGCCAATCATCTCACCCATTGAAGCAAGCCTTGATTGACGAAACATGATCTGATCTTTTTGGCGACTTTGATCCACTTCATGCTGCACTTTAAGCTCAAGGTTGCGATTAAGCTGTTGCAACTCATAGGTTTTAGCATCTACCATCTTAGCAAGCCTTGCATGAAGTAGACGAATATTTTGTAACAACACAATGGCTAAAAGTGCCGCAAAAGCAATCGTACCAATCGTTGCTACGACAATCCACTCAAATGTATTATCATAAACTTTTTCCGTACGCGCATACCCCTCTTTCGCACTGTCTAAATTCAGATTGATCAAACCTGTCAGATCAATATTGATCGAATAGACACTGGGGTAGAGTTCATTTTGTAATATGTCAATTGCTTTTGGCGATTGTTTTGTTTCAAAATAATTAAACATTTTGAGCAAAATTCCATCAATCGTATGGATTTTTTGTTCAATTTTTGAAATTAAAATATCATCCTCTTTAGTTTTAAAAAATGGTTTATGCCTAGGATCATCCATAAATCCCCATGAGCGCGCTAGTTTGATAAGCCAGTCACTTTCGTCAATACTCAAACTATTTTTATACTCTTGAAGTTCGATTTTAATGAGCTCTTGTGCAAGGGCAATCACTGTTTTACCTTCTTGCGCACTAATCATGCCTTTTTCAATATCTCGAATCGTATCTAACACATTAACGGTATAAATATCTTTGAGGTTTTCAAGCCGAATGGTTGGAAGCATTCGCTTCGTGTATAAAATATCGAAATTATTTTTAATGCGGTTAATACTCATATGCGCAAAACTACCAATAAAAAACATACCCACAACCATAATGAGAAAAAGAAGTGTTGTCTTTTTCGCAATCGTCATCTCATCGATGCTACCCATAAAATCACTCAAAGGATTAGTGTTCATCGTTTTGCCCTACCGAGTAAAAATCATCATCGACATATTCACTTAAATGGACTCGATGTAAACACTTGCAACGCTCATCTCTATTTTTAGAAATGGCCGTTTCGTCTAATGTTTTTGAAAATGTTCCTAACGCCTTAATAAACTCTTCTTTTGTAAACTCTTTTCCTAAACTTTTAAAAACTTCAGCAATCATACGCGCTGCAAAATATCCTTCCAATGAGACATGCCCCAGTTCTTCTTTAGGGTAATATTTATGCATCAACATACGATAATTTTCTACCTCATCCACTTCAGATGTCCACGGAGAAGGTACAACTTGTGCGAAAGTGATCCCTTTACCATTGCCATGCAAAAAATCAATCAGCGGTTTAGGTTCAATAAATGAGAAGAGACCAAATTGAATATTTTGACGGATTTTTTGACTTTTGCGCGCCCGCTTAATAAACTCAGCTGTTGGTGTCGTAGAGCCTATCATCAAAATAACTTCAGGATTGCATAGCTCTATTTCGTACAAAGCATTTCCAACAGAGAGTGTATTACGTTTATAACTTCCCTCTCCTACAAGTACAAGATTACGTTTTGCAAGAGCATTTTTGACACCACTAAGACCCGTTCTTCCATAACTATCATTTTGATAAAAGAGTGCAAAACGTTTATATTTAAGATCATCCGCATAATATTGTACGAGCTTTTCAATTTCATCGAGATCACTGGCTCTGGCATTCAGAACAATGGGATTAGGAGGATTACGTAGAAATTCTGCTCCCGAATACGCACCTACGAAAGGTATCCGCTTTTCAATGGCAATGGGAAAAATAGCCTCAGCTACGGGTGTACCAATAATGCCAAAAAGAGCAAAAATTTTATCTTTTTTAATCAGCTCATCAACATTTTCAATGGCAATTTTTGGTTCATAACGATCATCTTTAGCGATAATTTCTATCTTTCTTCCATAAACACCGCCGTGATCATTTAAGTTTTGAAGATAGATTTCCGCGCCTAGTAAAAATTGATTGCCAACACTTGTAAGCCCACCACTAAAAGGTCCACTCATCCCTAAACGAATCACATTGCCTTCAAATTTTGTATTGGCAAAGAAGTATGGCAACATAAAAAGAGATACAAAAAGAAGAATTCCGATGAGTTTACGCATCTTTGTTTTTAGCTTTCACAATATTTTACAGATATAATATCAACTATTCTTTATAATAATGCTTAATTAGTAAAAAATTATTTACTTAAATAGCTTTTTTGAAAAAATAGGAAAGAGAGTTAAAAAATGAAATGTAAAATTTGCAATTATCCTATAAAATTATGGGAGGACACCCAACTTCAAAAGCGTTATTTCTACTGTTCAAACTGTCACGGTATTTGCCTTGATTCAGCCTATTATCTTACACTGGAAAAAGAGCATAGTCTCTACAACAATCATCGAAATTCGTTAGAAAATGAAGGTTACGTAAAGATGTTCGAGGATTTTTTAGATTTCTTTTGGAATGATCTTACATGTAAAGGAAAAGCCCTTGATTTTGGTTCTGGACCAACACCCGTTCTGAGCCAAATTATGACCAATAGAGGTATTCACGGCGATTATTATGATAAGTTTTACCAGCCTATAAAATGCTTTGAAGATCAAACCTATGATCTCATTACCTCGACGGAAGTTTTTGAGCACTTAGCTAACCCCAATGAAACATTAAAACTTTTAGCTCAACATCTTAAACCTGATGGCATGATTGCATTAATGACACTTTTTCACAGCAATGATAAAGCTCATTTTTTAACATGGTGGTATCGAAGAGATCCAACACATATTATATTCTATACTCCAAAAACACTTGAAATTTTGGCACGACAGTGTGGGTTAGAAGTTGTGAAAACGGATGGTAAGCGAATAGCGATATTGCAAAAAAGGTAGCGATGAGTGTCGCTACCTCCACTTTGAACTTTTAATGCTTATCTATAAGAACGGTAATAACCGCCTTCATAATAGTGATGATGGCGTGGTGGGTCAACATAAATAACCCTCTCTGGTACATAAATAGGTTCTCTGTACACAACCGTTGGTCTGGTTTCATAATATACAGGACTTTCAACATAACGTGTTGGTTGTTGTGATGCATTAATTAAACTACCTAGTAATACAACTGCACCTGCACCAATCAGAGCACCCTGTTCTCGATCGCCCATTGCCTGAGCGCTTGTGATGCCACTGAGGACTAACACAGCTGAGATTAATAGTGTATTTAAGATTTTCATCTGGGACTCCTTTTCTTTATATAGTGAAATCCTAACACAAAATCGTGAAGTATTTGTGAATTTAATCTTTTAAATTTTCACGAGTTTCTAAAAAAACATCTAAATGCTCAAAGAAAATATCAACAAGCCTTGGATCGAACTGTTTTCCTCTCTCTTCTTTAAATAGTGCAAAGATTTTTTCATCTTCCCATGCAGGTTTATAAATTCTTGCACTTCCAAGTGCATCAAAGACATCTGCTAACGCCGTAATACGTCCATAAATATGAATATCTTCGCCACTTTTTTGATCAGGATAACCTTTACCATCATATCTTTCGTGGTGTTCTCTTGCAACGATCGCTGCCATTTTAAGGAGCTGTCTTTGTGAATGTTTGAGCATTTCATAACCTAGCATTGCATGTGTATTCATAATCTCACGCTCATCCTCATCAAATCGTCCGGGCTTATTTAAAACACGATCAGGAATGCCGATTTTCCCTATGTCGTGCATAGGAGAAGCCAATTTTAGCATCTCAGCTTCTTCTTCATCAAGCCCATAATAGAGCGCAAGTATTTTGGTATATTCAGCCACACGTTTGACATGATTTCCTGTCTCTTGAGACCTTGTTTCGCCAATGGAACCCATCGTAAAAAGAACCTCTTTTTGTGTATCTTCGATCTCACGATTAAGTGCATTAACCTCTTCAAGTCCCTCGTCTATTTTTGCCTCAACCTCATCCATTGTCAGCGATACATTATGAGAAACCCTAATGGCAAGTAAAACAATAAAAAGAATGGTCACAGCTCCCACTAAAAGCTGAATCAAACGCATCTGATCAATGAAATTACTAGATAAAGCTGAAATCGTCTCTTCTAAAGCAATGCTCACTTTTTTATTATCATCCAAAACTTCAGACGCTTGATTAATTGCAGTATTCTCAATCACTTTTATCTCTTCTATTTTCATTGCTTTTTCGGCAATAACGCGTACAAGCTCTTTATAATGCAACATAATAGTATGCAATTCATCAGTATCTTTTTGTGTGATATGAATAAGTTTGTCGATGGGTGTCATCCACTTTTGTAGCGTCTCTTCATTACCATGCTGGTACAGCATCTCTTTACTGTAATAGCGAAGATCACTCAGTGCTTTAATCTGCTCGATGTGATTATGGTCTAAAATATGCTCTTTAATTTTCACACGCGCATTATTTTCTTCGGGATAAAGAGCATTGAAGAGATTAACATAGTCTAGTTTTTCACGTTCAAGCTTAAAAATATCGTCGTACAAAAGCTCAAGGCGGTGCTCATTCGCATAAAGATCATTCAGGTATCTTTTGACTGCTTCATCTTTTTGAATATGAGGAATTCCAATGTAACGAATAAAAGAGCCATGGGGTGATGCCGATAACATCGCACGCAAGTCTTCAAAACGCTTTTCATACGTTGAAAATTCTTCATGTAGTTGTTCTAATTTGGTAATTTCTGTGGTTTTGGTACTCTCAAGAATAATCTCATTCATACCCTCTTGCATGATAAGTATAGCTGAAATGCTTTCTCTAAAATTACTATTTCCTTTAATTTGAAACGTGATAATACCACTGATCATTCCCAAAAAAAGTAATAATACTATAATCAAAGCAAAACTCAGTTTCACCTTATTACGAATATTCATACACCATCCTTACTCTCAAAAAAAGCTTATTTTATCACAGTTTTTGTATCCATTTCCAGTAAAAACCAAAAAGGAAAAAAACTGCTCCTAGCCCACAGGTAATCTGCCATAAAGAGATACCAAAATCAAACAGTGCCCCGATAGCGAATGAAACAAATGTACAAGCACCCATAAAAACCATATCATTGTACGCGATGACTCTGCCATAAAATGCCTCATCGGTTTCATATTGCAAAAGTGTGTAGGTGTATGACCACAAAGTCGTTGTAAAAAGTCCACACAAGGAAATGCCTATAAAGCTGAGATAAAAATCATATTGCAGCATACCCCAAACCATAATGCTAACACCTTGTGCTATAAAAAGATAAAAAAGAGTTTGAGGATTAATGTAACGGCTGAGCGCTAACTGTCCTAAAATTTGAGAAAGCGCCCGTGCCGCATTGATAGCTCCCATAACTAGTGAAATGGATAAAATATGTTTGTACGTATGATCTGCCAAGAGGGCAATGAGTGCATCATACGCACTAAAGCCAATACTCGCATGTAAAAAAATAATATGTATAATCTTGGGATGCGTCCGTAAATAAGTAAATCCACTCCAAATCATTGTCTTTACATGTAAAGCGTGTTTGCTTGCAAGAGAGGGGATATCGAGTCCTAAAAGCATGTAAAAACCAATGCAATACAACAGCATATCAGCTATAAAAGCGCTAGTTGTTCCAAAATAGTAAATATAAAAACCTGCTACGGCCATGCCTAAAGCATAAGAAGTTGACCAAATAACAGAATGAATTTCGTTGGCAGTTTTCAAATCATCATCACTCAATAACTTTGGCAATAATGACATCTCAGTTTGAAAATAGATACTCCCTGTTCCCATTCGTATAAGGATTAGCACTAACAGTAACCATAATGCATCTAAGGAGTGAATAAACATTAGCCAAAAAACGGTAAAAATCTCAATGGCTGTTAAAAAAAGCATAAATTTTTTGGTATTGACTTTATCAATAATCGCTCCGCTAAAAGGAGCTAAAAGCATTGATGGCAAAAATGTAAATGCTGCTGCGGTACTCAGTGCCCAAACAGGTGCGTCAAGACTTATCAGTAATGTATAAATGGCCATATGGCTAAACCATGCGCCAAAGTAACAGATGAGCTGAATTACACTCAATCTTCGGAGTGTTGCATTGTTACGTAACAACTCACCATAATGGTTCATATCTTCTCCTAAACTCTTTTAGCCGCCATTGTAGCGCTTTTCGTTGATATATTTAAACTTTGTTTATGATAGAATAAAGTGTTACACTTATAAATCAAGGAGGCACTATTATGAAAATTTCGACACGAATTTTAATCTCTCTTATCCTCTCTCTCCTCATTTTAGGTGCCTGTTTAATTGGTATCTCTTACACCAATACTAAAAACAATGCTGGCATGTTTATAAACGATTACGAAAAGAGTGCCTACTCTTTTTATGAAAATGAACTCAAAACCATTCTGGAAATGATGCAACAGAGTGCTAATGCAATCTATAAAGCAGAAAAAGCCAAAGGGACATCCGATGAAAAAATTAAAGAAACTATTGTAGAACAACTTGATGGACTACGCTTTTTTGATGACAAGAGTGGTTATCTTTTTATCTATGAGCACGACGGAACCAATGTTATGCTTCCAACCAATAAATCACTCCAAGGTAAAAACCTAAGCACGCTCAAAGATCCCAACGGAGTCTTTTTTGTTAAGGAACTCATAGAAACAGCACAAAAAGGCGGTGGTCTCGTTAAATACTTTTTCCCAAAAGTCAAAGATGGCAAAGCGCTTGCGAAGTTCGCGTATTCCGTACCTTTTGAACCTTATAAATGGACAATTGGTACTGGCATTTATGTTGACAATGTAGAAGCAGAGGTAGGAAAACTTAAAACACAAATTGGTGATAATGTTGCCTCTCAAATTCGCTCTTTTCTACTTATTTCTTTAGTGCTGGTGATTCTTAGCATTGTGGCTACTGCTATTATTATTAAAAAAACTATTTCAAATCCACTCAATGATCTGATTAGTAAAGCTGACAACCTCTCCAGTGGTGATGGCGATTTAACACAAAAACTTGAGATAACGGGAAATGATGAAATCGCACAAGCGAGTCATAGTATCAACCGGTTTATCGAAAAAGTGCGTCTCTTAATCAGTGATGCAAAGAACCTCTCTAACGAAAATTCCTCTATTTCTCATGAACTCTCCTCTACGTCTTTAGAAGTAGGAAAAGCTGTTGAGACTTCAATGAACATAGTGGGAAATACAACGACCAAAGCCAATACCTTGAAAGATGAGATGCATATAGGCATGGGCGAAGCCAAGGCGGGGAAAGAAGAACTGCTTAAAGCCAATAGCTATCTTACGGAAGCCAACAGAGCGATACTGGAACTGACCAAAGATATTCAAATGAGTGCCACTATCGAAATTGAACTAGCACACCGCATCCAACAGCTCAGCTCAGATGCAAGCCAAGTGAAAGAGATACTAGTGGTCATTGGGGATATTGCCGACCAAACCAATTTACTTGCACTGAATGCGGCTATTGAGGCTGCACGTGCAGGTGAACAAGGACGTGGCTTTGCCGTTGTTGCCGATGAGGTACGAAAACTTGCGGAACGTACCCAAAAGAGTCTCCAAGAAATCAATGCAACGATTAATGTGATCGTTCAAGCTATTGCTGATAGTAGTGATCAAATGACATCGAATTCTAAAAAAGTAGAATCACTTGCAACCACGGCGAGTGAGGTTGAAGAAAAAATAAACAATATGTTCCATGTCATGGGCAATGCAACAAAAGTTTCAGACAAAACGGCTGAAAACTATCTCAAAACAGGCTCGGACATTGAGTCGATGATTAATAATGTTTCTCAAATCAACGACATCTCTTCTCAAAATGCTAGAAGTGTCGAAGAAATCGCTAGTGCAGCAGAACACTTAAGCCGCATGACGGAAACCTTGAACCTCAAACTCTCTGAGTTTAGAACATGATTGGATGAAATAAATGAACGCAGAATTTTCAATTGTCTCAACAGCTATACTGTTAATGTTTGTGATCGACCCTTTTGGCGCAGTCCCTATTATTCTTTCGATTTTGAAAGATGTTGATATCAAACGAAGAAGAAGGATCATTATCCGTGAAATGATCTTTGGGCTCGCTATCTTAACGCTTTTTCTCTTTGGAGGCGAGCTCTTTTTAAACATCTTTCATCTGGAAACAGAATCAGTACGTATCGCAGGAGCAGTGATTTTTTTTGTGATTGGTATTAAGATGATCTTTCCTGGAGAGGAAGGAAGTAGTGGACTTTATGGCTCATCCAAAGAACCTTTTATGGTGCCCATTGCTATGCCTCTCATTGCAGGACCTTCAACACTGGCAACACTTTTAGTGCTGGGGAAATCTCATGCGGATGCTACAGGAAAACTGTTTGGTGCACTTTTGCTTGCGTGGTTTATCTCTGCGCTGATTATGTACCTCTCGCCACTATTGTATAAACTGCTGCGGGAAAAAGGACTTTCGGCCTTAGAGCGTTTGATGGGAATGCTCCTTTTAATGATGTCGGTACAGATGTTTATCGACGGTATACGAGGGCTTATTCATACCTTTTAGCTTTACATGTAAAAGTTAGATAACATTGCTATCTTTTCGGTAAACAGTCCCCGTGTACGTTGCAATCACACTATCTTTTTCATCGCTTATTCGCACTTCATACGTTGCGACTCTATTTCCAATACTAAGCTCTTTAGCATACGCGTAGAGCTTCCCATTTGGCTTTGCGTGTTGAAACATAATGTTAGCACTGATGGCTAAAGAGAGTTTATTATGAGAATTGGATGCCAGGGCAAACGCATAATCAGCGAGCGAAAACAAAAACCCTCCATGCACAACATTAGCCGCATTAAGATGCTCCGCTTTGATGATAGCACTGACTTTTGCCACACCAACATTAAATTCTTCAATTTGAAAACCTAAAAGCTTTGCAAATCGATCGTTTTCTTCAAAAAATTGTTGTAATGCTTGCATTGAAAACCTTTACATGTAATATAAAAAAATTGTAGCATTTTGTGAAAAAATTTTGAGATAAAAATCTTTACATGTAAAGGATTTGGCTACTTTACCAAATCTTGATATTCATGCTTAAAATGTGCTACTTTAGGCGAGACAACAAACATACAGTACCCTTGATTTGGGTTATTCTTGAAATAGTCTTGATGATAGGCTTCCGCTTTGTAAAACGTTTCTAAAGGTTTTATTTCAGTCACAATGGGTTTCGTAAATTTACTCGAAAATTCTTTGATTGAAGCTTCTGCTTTCTCTTTTTGATTTGCATCGTGATAAAAAATAACTGAGCGATACTGTGTTCCTGCATCATTGCCTTGGCGATTAAGAGAAGTTGGATCGTGAATAAGCCAAAATATTTTGAGTAATGCTTCATAGGAAATAATAGCTGGGTCAAACGTAATTTGTACCACTTCTGCATGTCCTGTTGTACCACGACTGACTTGCTCATAACTTGGGGCGTTAACATCTCCCCCTGCATAACCATTCACCACATCCACAACACCTCGTGTTTCTTCAAAAACAGCCTCTAAGCACCAAAAACATCCACCACCAAGTGTTGCAACTTCAGTTTTCATCAAATTCTCCTTTGCGAAAAAATGCGTATTAAATATTAAAAGAGCCATACTTAAAAAAAATGCTTTTTTCATGTTGAGTCTCCTTTTTTCAATGATTATAACATCCTGATCTAAAACCTTTCTATGCCATTTCGAGTAATATAATTATGTTATAATGGAACAAAAAAATAGGGTGGTGTAATGAAAAGAGAACCCTCACTGCAAATAACACAAAATGAAGATCATTTTAGTGTTGCATTGCAGGGTGTTTGGGTCAAAGAATCGATTCAAAAGCTGGAACTTGCATTAAACACGCTTACATGTAAACCAAAAGCAACTTACACCTTTGATCTCGCAGGGATTAAAGATTTTGATACGTATGGAATTATGCTGATTTTGCATCATGCAAAACAACTTGAAGCACATGACTGTACCGTCGAAAAAATTGGAGCAAGCACTTCTTTGGAAAAGCTTTTAAGCGTCTGTGAGATGCACTATCCCAAAGAAAAAATTCAAGAACCGAAAGAAATTTTTATACTCTCTTACCTTGAGAATGTTGGAAGACTTGCCTTTGAAGGTTATAAAACCCTCGCTACCTTCTTCTCTTTTACAGGTGAACTTGCGCATTTTGTACTTGCCGCATTTCTTAAGCCACAGACGATTCGCCTTAAAGCAATGCTTTATCATGTCGAACAAAGTGGCGCTGGGGCTCTCCCCATTATTTTACTGACCTCTTTTTTAATCGGTATTGTTATTGCCTATCAAGGGGCAACGCAACTGGAAAAATTTGGTGCGAATATTTTTATTGTCGAGATGGTGACTATTTCAGCCGTACGTGAGCTTGCTCCCCTTTTAACGGCCATTGTCATAGCGGGGCGAAGTGCCTCTGCTTATGCTGCACAAATTGGTGTTATGAAAATCACCGATGAAGTGGATGCTATGAGCTCTATGGGATTTTCACCGTGGAATTTTTTAGTTTTACCTCGTCTTTTTGCCCTGATTATCTCCTTACCTCTTTTAGTCTTCTTTGCAGATATTGTCTCTGTTTTTGGCGGTATGGTGATTGCAACCACAAAGCTGGATGTCAGTTTTGTCGAATTTATTGACCGTATCAAAGCAACGGTTGCGCTAAAACATCTGATCATTGGACTTATTAAAGCACCTATTTTTGGATGTATCATTGCAACAATTGGCTGTTTCCGTGGCTTTCAGATTGATAGTAGTACCGAGAGCGTGGGTAAATACACCACTATCAGCGTTGTCAATGCTATCTTTTGGGTTATTGCGATGGATGCGATTATTTCAGTCTTATTGACGGAGCTTGGGTTATGAAAACTCCTGTGATCATCGAAGCCAAAGAGATCGTCACCTCTTTTGGAGACAATGTTATTCATGATGGTGTTAATTTTAAAATCCAAAAAGGAGAGATTTTTGGACTTTTGGGGGGTAGTGGTAGTGGTAAAACAACGCTCCTTCGAGAGATGATTATGCTCCAAAAAGCACATTCCGGAGAGATGATTGTCCTAGGAACGAATGTGCTAACTGCTTCTCAAAAAACAGCTCAAAAATTGAGGCAACGATGGGGTGTTCTTTTTCAATTTGGCGCTCTTTTTACCTCTCTTACGATTTTAGAAAATGTTGCTATTGCCATGAAAGAGTATACGCAGATTCCTGATTGGCTCATTGAAGAAGCTTCATTGATGAAGCTCTCAGTCGTAGGGCTTCCTCCCAAAGTTGCAAACATGTATCCTTCCGAGCTCAGTGGCGGTATGAAAAAACGAGCGGGACTAGCACGTTCCCTCGCGCTTGACCCTAAACTACTTTTTTTAGATGAGCCAACGTCGGGACTTGATCCTCAAAGTGCGAGAGCCTTTGATGAACTCATTGTTACCTTACGCGATACCCTTGGCGTTACCGTTGTGATGGTTACCCATGATAAAGATACGATGGCAAATGTACTGGATCGTTTTATTATTTTAGGCAATAAAAAAGTACAATTTGAAGGCACTATGGAGCTTTTAAAGCAAACGACCGATGAAGAGTTGAAAAAATTTTTAAGTTGAGGCTGAGATGGAAAATAAGTTAAGTTATATTTTAGTAGGCGCATTTATCTTTGTATTGCTTATTGGAGGTGTTTTTTCCATTCTTTGGCTGGGCAATTACTCCGATAAAGGAAACTTCAAATTTTACAAAATAGCCACCAAAGAGTCTGTTTCTGGCTTAAATGAAAAAGCGCCTGTCAAACTTCAAGGTGTACAGATCGGTGAAGTACGAGGCATTACCATCAACCCGTATAATGCTGAAGAAGTTTTAGTGACGGTTCGTGTTCAAGATAATGCTCCTATCAAAGAAGACACCTATGCTGTTATTGAGGCACAAGGAATTACTGGACTTAGTTATATCCAATTGCAAGGGGGAACCAATGATGCAAAAAGCCTCAAAACAAGTAATAAGGATGAAGAATACGGCATCATCTATTCACGCCCATCTACTTTTTCACGACTTGATAAAACGATTACCTCACTCAGTACAAAAGCGGAAATGATTTTTGAGCGAGCTGAGAGTATCATGAGTGAAAAAAACGTCAAAAATCTTGAAATCATTATTGCCAATAGTGCCAAAATAGCTGAGTCAACCAGTAAGACTATGGCAAATATTGAAGCCCAAAATAAAGAGATCAATCTGTTACTCAAAGAAGCGACAAATGCTGCTACGGGCATTAAAAATATGTCATACTCCCTCACTTCTGCGGTTGATAACACAGGAATTGATATGATGAATAATGTACGAGATGCTGCACAAAGCGTTAAAGTCGTCATGGGCGGTTTAAACCAAAAAGTAGAAAAAGGCTCCTTTGATGTTGATATTTTGCTCAAAGAGAATTTAATGCCACTTCAAAAAACACTTCAAGATTTACAAGTGTTGGTTAATGAAACGAAAGATCTTGTCAGTAATCTCAAAGACAGTCCAAGTGATCTTCTCTTTAAAGAAGAGACCATCCAGCCAGCACCTAATGAACGATAAAGGAAATAAGATGAAAAACGTACTTCTAACGCTTACCACACTTGTGCTTCTTAGCGGTTGTAGCATCAAAGAAACGTCGCAAAGACCCTACAACTATTCTCTAGAGCCTATGATGAAATTAGAGCGATTTAGCGTTGCCAATCAGGACGTGCTCAAAGTTGCCTATATTGATGCACCCAGTGGTCTTAATTCAAGAGCCATTGTGTATAAAAAAGAGGGTGCAATGTTGCCTTATAAATACGGTGTATGGAGCGAAACGCCTCCTTTAAAACTTCAATACCTCATCACGGAGGCGTTGCAAGATCAACATCATTTTGGATCTGTTATTTCAGGAACCTCTATGGCATCGAATAACTTGGTCTTAGAGCCCGTTATTCAAAATTTTGAAGAAGTTTTTCGTGAAGATGGCACATCTTATGTGCATGTAAGCATACGTTTTCGTCTTGTTGAAATCAAAACAGGTGAAGTGCTAGGGAGCACTAAACTTTCTTCCAAAAGAGATGTCACCAATACCCATGGTGCAGAAGGTGCCGTAGAAGCATTTAACACAGCAACTGAAGATGTGATTAAAAGCCTCTCGATCTGGATCAATGAACTTCGGAAATAAACAATGAAAAAAGTGCTCTTTGGCTGTTTAATTCTTATGAGTTTCTTATTTGCCAAGACCGATTTTAGTGAAATGAGTACAGAAGAGCTGATAGCGCTTATTGGTTATGTCGACCAAAAGACAGAAGAGCATTTTTACCAAGAACTTGACAAACGTGTAACAACCATGAGTGAAGAAGAAAAAGCGCTCTATGATGAAGATAAAAAGAGAAGAGACAATGCCCAAAACTAGACTTCTTCTTTTGGAAGACGATACCAATCTGAGCGAAACAGTCTGTGAGTTTTTGGAGTCTAAAGGCTATCATGTTACGCCTGTCTACGATGGTGAAGCCGCAGAAGAACTGATATATGAACATCAGTATGACCTCTTTTTACTGGATGTCAATGTTCCCTCTTTAAATGGATTTCAACTCCTTAAACGCGTACGCCGTGAAAATAATACAACCCCTGCCATTTTTTTGACATCCCTAAATGCTATTGAAGACTTAGAACATGGTTATGAAAGTGGTTGCGATGATTACTTACGCAAACCCTTCGTGCTTAAAGAGCTTCTCTTTCGTATCGAAACTATTTTAAAACGTGAGTTCTTTCATACTCAAAGTCCTAAAATTTGCATTGATGAAGGTATTGAGTATGACCCACTTAATAACCAACTGTTAGTCAATCACAAAGTAGTACAACTCCAAAACAAAGAAGCAAAATTACTCAAACTCTTTTTACAAAAGAAAAATGAAATCATCAGCCATGAGATGATTATGGCACATTTGTGGGAATACGACGAACAAGGTAGTGACGATACACTGCGTACTTACATCAAAAATCTTCGTAAAATTATGGGGAAGGATCGTATTGTTAGTATTAAAAAACTGGGATATAAATTTACGCTCGCGTGAGAAAAAAACGCTTCGATCGTTTCTATTTCTCTACGCCTTTTTAGCACTCCTAATTTTAGGATTTGTAGCTTTTTTATACTATGGTTTAGAGCGTGATTTAATGCTTCAGAATCAAAGAGAAGCTCTCTCTAATCTTACAAATGAGCACATTGCACGTCTCAAATCTTTACATGTAAACCTTGGAAAAGAGCAAACGTATCCAAGAGATGAACGATTTAATTCTGCTATTTACGACAGTAGTCTTAAACAAATTTTTTCAACATTGAGTACCAATAAAGTCAATCTTTACGAAGATATTTACCTCAAAAGAAATCATATCTACTTTGTTAAAGAGCTAGAATCTTATTATTTGGGTGCTCGGTATATTGTGATTGAAATCGATGCACCACTTTCATGGGAGAAAAAAGTTTTCCGTAAGCTTTTGACGTATGGTGCCATTATTTTTGGTATTTTGATTGTTATTGGTTATTTTTTGCTGGCTCTTCTTCTTCGTCCGATGAGAGACACCATTACGCTCTTAGATCGCTTCATTAAAGACACAACCCATGAACTGAACACGCCTGTCAATACAATTCTCTCTAATATTGAGATGATTGAGCTTACGGCATTAGATGAAAGTTTGGCAAAAAAGATAAAGCGCATTACGATCGCATCTAAAACCATCTCAAATCTTTACGATGATCTTACCTATTTAGTGCTTTCACATCACATCATTTCTCATGATGAAGAGGTCGATCTTAAAGTTATCATTGAAGAGCGATTGGAGTATTTTTCACTTCTCATTGAATCAAAAAAACTTACTTTAACGTCTACACTTGAAGAAAATGTTTTTTTGATGATAGATCGTAAGAAAATTGCTAAACTGATTGATAATATTCTCTCTAATGCTATCAAGTACAATAAAATTGGGGGAACGATTCATGTGCTTTTAACACCTGAATACATTGAAATCAGTGATAGTGGAAGAGGCATCGAAACCAAAAAAATCAATCAAGCCTTTGAACGCTACGTGAGGTTTGATCATACGGTCGGAGGGTTTGGTATAGGACTTAGTATCGTAGCAGCTATTGCCAAAGAGTATACTTTACATGTAAGCATCGACTCTAAACTACACGAGGGAACGACAGTGAGGATTGCATGGTAAAAAAAATTCTTATTTTAATGATTATAACCTCTTTTATCTGGGCGAAAACAGGAGTCTATGAGAAAAATTGCATTCCTTGTCATGAAGATATGCCAATCAAAATTGATAAATTTTTCTACCGCTATCTCCTCAAATACAGTAGTGAGATGGAAGTTAAACATGCTATGAGTAAGTATCTTAAAAATCCAAAAGCAGAAAACTCTATTTTAGTTGATGGACTGATTAACCGCTTTGGTGTGAAGAAAAAAACGACACTTAGTGACACAGAACTCCAAGAAGCACTCGATACGTATTGGGAGCAATACAAAGTTTTTAATAAATTAAAATAATTACTTTTTTATTTCACAATAAATTCACTTTTAATCTATATAATTATCCTATTATTTACATAAGGAGTTACGATGAAAAAGATATTGTTTTTAGCAGGTCTTGTATGTGCTACTTCTATTTTTGCAGCTGATGGGGAAACTCTTTTTAAAACCTGTGCAACCTGTCACGGAGCAAAAGCAGAAAAAGCAGCATTGAATAAATCGCAAATTATTGCGGGTTGGGATGCGGCTAAAATTACAGCAGCACTTGACGGTTACAAAGCAGGTACATACGGTGGTGTACTAAAAGGTACAATGACGGCTCAAGTCAAAAACCTTAGTGCGGATGATGTAAAAGCACTCGCTACCTATATCTCTTCAATCAAATAATCAATAGAGGAGAGATTTTCTCTCCTCTATTGATACTGCTATATTTCAAGCCTAAAATCTATTATAAGCTTCTTCATTCTTCCATTTTCTTACTATCTCTAAATTTAACATTAAATTAACACTGATATGTCATTGTTTTATGCAAGGAAACTTTTAGTTTTGAAGTGCTGTTTACCCGAGTTGATCGCCAAACCCACATCGGATAAACACAACGTGCTTGTTGCAACGCAAGAAAATTCTACTCAAACAAGGCTTAAATACTAAGCTTTTTCTGCGTTAACCACAAGCACATTCTTACATGTAATAATAAAAATGGTTTGCAAAGGCAGAGACACCTCCCCTCTTGGTGCAACGTTATGTCACAAAATAATACGTATGAAGAGGCTCTACTTTTACAAACCATTTTAAAAATCTTAAGGAGGTGTTAGGTGGAATACATTGGATTATATCCTCTATTCTATTTTCCGCAAATTGGTTCAGCTTGGCTGATGGGGATTACGGGCAGTATTCACATTATGGCGTCACATACGTCTGTGGGTGCCGCTTTATTGTTTGCTTTTTTAGCACACAAAGCGTACAAAGAAGATAGACCAGAGCTTTATGACTATATGAAAAAGTATGGTATGTTCTTGGTTATTTTCTCTTATGTGATTGGTTCTATTACGGGACCTGGTATTTGGTATACTGCCACAGCAGCAAGCCCAAGAGGTATTAGTGCGCTGATTCATAACTTTGTGTGGGTATGGGCAACCGAATGGGTTTTCTTTATTGTGGAAGTCATTGGCGTCTTTACACTGATTTACACCATTGGAAAAATTGATCGCAAGACACATCTTAAACTGACCTATATGTTTGCGCTGGCTTCCGTTTCAACACTTTTCCTTATTATCGGTATCATCAGCTTCATGATGTGGCCAGGAACAGAAGCCTGGTATCAAACAGGATCAGCCAGTGATGCATTCTTTGGCATCAATACCTTCCCTCATATGTTCTTACGTATCGGCTTTATGATTGTAATGTCCGCCATCATTGGCTTCATCATTAGCAGCAGTCTCAAAGAAAAAGAACTCAGAATTGAACTAACACGTAAGCTGGCTGTTATTGGTATGATTGGTGGATTTACGGTGATGATGTCTTTCTTATGGTATATCCAAACATTGCCTCAAAGTGCATGGGATCTTTTCCACGATGTTTTATGGGCACGTGATGGCATGACGCGTATTATTGTGGTCAGCATTATTGCACTTTATTTAATTTTAGCCTTTGCACTTCCTCGCTCCATCAATACCGTTTTAGCCGTTGTAATGATGCTTGTGATTGGTGTGATTGGTGTTTGGCCTGGTGAAAAAATGCGTGAAAGTATGCGTAAGCCTTATGTTGCAGGTCGTTACATCTATAGTAACCAGCTGATTGCCCGCGATGTTCCAGGTAAACATGTTAAATCTGAAATGGCACTTGTGGCAGAAAAAGGTTTATTAAAACTAGACCCATTCGTTCCCGATCATCTTAGAACCATCACGCCTGAAAATCAACTTGAAGCAGGAAAGCTCATCGCTAAGATTGCCTGTTCAAACTGCCACTCTTTGGAAAAAGGGGCTAAGTTTAGGCCATTACCCGATAGATTCCCACAAATGGATACTGCTACGATTGAGACCATATTGACGGATGTTGTAGCAGCTGGAGTTCGTAGTTATATCCCACCGATTAAACTACCAACGGATGAAACAAAAGCGCTAGCAGCTTGGCTTGCTACGCAAAATTAAGAGGAGGAAAACTATGGATATCGGTCTTGTTTTGAACACGCTACGCGATCCTGCTGGCGTACCATTTTACCCTATTGTATTTCAAGCATTGTATATTTTAACATGGGCATTGCATATTGCCTTTGTGCTTTTAGCATTAGGAAGTATTCCTCTTGCATTGATAGGTTCTGCTCAAAAAGCCGTTGATGAAAACTGGAAAAAATTGAGCACTCATATGACACAAGTTGCGAAAATTAGTGTCTCTTTACTGATTGTTTTAGGCGTAGCGCCTCTTTTATTCACGCAAGTCATTTACGATGCTAACTGGTACGTCACAAACACCATCTCCGGTCTTTGGGTCGTTGCATTCATCTACATTCTAATTTTGGCCTACTCTCTTTGGTATTGGTTTTACTATGCCAATAGAAACAACTCACCGATAGCAGGGATCATAGGCATCGTCTCTTTTGTTGCATTCATTGGTGCAGGTGTTTTGATGCACGCGTTTGCAAATGAATCCATTCAACCCGAACAATGGATGAATTGGTACGCACCTAATGGCGTAGTCGATACATCAGGAACGGTTTTACACATTGATATTCTTCGCTTAGCGTTCATGGTTAGTCTTAGTGCCCCCGTTACAGGTATCTTTTTGCTCAATTACGTGGATTACACCTCAAAATGTGATGGGTATACCGCTGAGTATCTTGCGTTTGTGAAAAACCTTGGTAAAAAAGTAGCCATCGTAGGATTGCTCATTAGTGCTGTTCTTTTTGCCGCGTGGGTACTTACACTCAATATGCTCTTCAATCCATTGGTGCTTGCCATTGTACTATTTGTTCTTATTTTACTTTTCATGGTCATCAAAGAGAGCAATAGCTACATCACAACCCTTGTTTTAGTGGTTACAGCACTCTTGATTTCAACACTCCGAGAAGTGATTCGTATGAATATCATGAGCAAATACGGTTATAGTATCTACGATTATCCAATGAACATCGACTGGCCAACGGTCATTATGTTCCTCTCAACGTTTGTCTGTGTTGGATTTACGGGCGTTGGATTTATGCTGACTTTAGCGTGGAGAGCAGGACGCACCAAAGGACTCTATACGGCAGATGGTACCGTGACAAAACTCGCAAATGCTACGGTTGGCATTACGATTATTTGGGCATTGGTTTTTCTCGCGTGGGGACTTGTGGTTGTCTTTAAAAATACGCTTTAGGTGGCTATCTATCGCTGTTTGCAAGGCTAAAATTTAGCCTTGCATCTTTACATGTAAAAATTAATAAGTGAAAATCCCCACACAACGACAAAAATAACGATACTTAAAAAGACAACGGAGCTACCTGCATCTTTTGCACGTCCTGCCATTTCGTGGTACTCAAGCGTTACAAGGTCTGTCACACGTTCTATTGCACTGTTAATCGCTTCTGCCATAGGAATGCCCATCAGTGCTATAAACATCACGAGTTTGGATAAAAGATCCAAAGGAAGCAGATACAGAACAGGAAGTAAAATAACTACAAGCCCCAGCTCTATTTTAAATGAAGTCTCATTAGCGATCATATCTTTTAAACCTTTGAGCGCATAGGTTGTATTTTTAAAAAAATGATATTTAGGTTGGTTTCTCACACTAAGCCTTTATTGATGTTTGTAGGTTAGTATATCTTTTGTACGATCATAGAGTGCTGTTTTAACCCCCATCACACCTAAAATTGTATGAAAAAGATTGTCATGTGAGTATTCTTGTGATGATCTTTGCTCAAGAGATGCTATATCAATGCGTTCCTTGCTTTGAGAGCCAAACCACATCAGTGCCCCTATATGTGTCTGCTCTTCAGGAGCCATAAAATAAGGAATCCCATGCAAATAAAGCCCTTTTTCACCCAAAGACTCCCCATGGTCTGCCATATAGATCATTGATGTTTGGAAATTTTGATCATTCTGTTTTAAAAAGGCAATGGTTTTAGAGAGAAAATAATCCGTATATAAAATAGCATTATCATATGCGTTTCCGATCTCTTCAGCACTGCATTTTTCGACTTGATTGGTTTGGCATACGGGGGTAAATTTTTCAAATGCTTTCGGGTAGCGTTTATAATACGCTGGACCATGATTACCCATCTGATGAAGGACAATAACGATATCACCTTTTTGCGCATCAACATATTTTTGTAATCCAACTAACATTCCCTCATCACGACATTCATCTTCACACAGTGTATTGTTTTGACTTATTTTATAATCTTGATACTCTACCCGTAAAGCAACGCCTTTGGAGTCGGAATTATTATCGCGCCACAATACATTGACACCGCTGTGTTTAAGTACATCGATAACATTTTCAGTCGACTTCGCTTCTTTACCACTGTAGTTTTGGCGTCCTAAATTAGAAAACATACAGGGTACGGAGATAGCAGTTGATGTCCCACAAGAATAGACATTTGAGAAATTAATAATATCCTCTTTTTGCAGTAAAGGATTGGTCTGTCTTTCATAACCATTCAGTGAAAAGCGATTAGCACGGGCCGCTTCACCAACAACGACAATGGTCAATTTACGAGTAGCACCTTCTTCTTTTGTTGCATCTAGTCCAATCTGTTTCAGTGTTGCTTCTTTCTTATAAAAGCTATTGTACATATAACTTCCTACAGAGTATAGGCAATAAGTTGGATTGGTATAGTACCGTAAAGGTTTATTTTCTCTAAAAAATGAGGTGTAAAAACGATTAAAGGCAAATAGCATCACGGCAATCAAAACAAGAGCAATACCAATACTTTTTGCCTTATTCCAAGCCTCTTGTTTGAAACTTCCATGAAGAATAGGTACACGATAAATTAAAAATGAAGGGATAATACCCAAGAAAAAGAAATAGCCTAAAAGATTCCAGTTTATAAGGTCCAATGACTCATTAGCATTGGTTTCCATGGCATTTTGGATCATTGTATCATCAAGAATGACGTTGTAAGTATTCATAAAATAATTTGTTAACGAGGCAATTAATAAAAATGCTATTGCAACTGGTTTCAGAGTATAACGTGAGGCGAATAAACTCAGCAACACTGTTATAATAGCAACCAATACAACGCCTAAAGAGAGTAAAAAGCCACTATTGGCAATGGAGACATCATAGACTTGCGTAACATGTTTAAAAAAAGAAATATTGTCAAAAAGCACTAAAAAAAGTGCTACAACAACGATAAGCTGATTACGGGTTATTTTAAATTTCATTCATTTTCTCTTGATAGTTGGTTTTACATGTAAAGTATAGTTTAGTTTTTTAAACAAATGTTTTTTGCGAGATACCATTTCACGATTGCCATTGTTGAATAACTCATTTCTCGCTGCTCAAAAGGAATTGAACAAACACGCATTTTTGAACTTATGACACCACTTACCAAGGTTAAAAAGAGGAAAAAAGCTATTCCTATTACGATATTATAGGAATAGCCTAACCAGCTACCCACAAGAAATGGCGTAAATGTTAATAGGCCATAAAGGCTAAACATTGCTATGCGGCACCAAAACCCCTTTATTTTGGGAATGATCTCAATAATAGGAGGAACTTCTTGCTCCATAGGTTACTTGAGGTTTGTAAAGTTTACAGGGAAATCAAAATCGCACCCACGAATCGCTTTAATAGCTTCTTGCAAATCATCAATCGCTTTACCTTCAACTCTGACGACATCGCCACGAATCGAAGCTTGAACTTTGAGTTTAAGATCTTTAATCTCTTTGACAATTTTTTTAGCATCATCACTCGAGATCGCATCTACAATGCTCACCGTTACTTTGGTTTTATTGCCACCTGCAACTTCTCGTTTCGTCTCTTTCAGTGCTTTGGAAGAAATCTCACGTTTGATAGCCTCTGAAATGAGTGCTTCAACCATTGCATCAGCTTTAGAATCTGTGGTTGTCACCAAAGTCACCGTCTTGGCTTTTTCATTGTGCTCAAATTCGCACGTAATGCCTTTAAAATCCCATCGATTGGTGATGACTTTTTTAGCTTGTTCGTAAGCGTCTTTAAATTTTTGTTTATCAATCTCTGCGGTAATGTCAAAACTATGCTCTTTTGCTGCCATATATTCTCCTTAGTGTCTTAGATATTCTTTGATATTTTCGCCTACTAAACGCATCAATTCTCGCCTAGCTTCAATGCTCCCCCACGCAATATGGGGCGTAATAATTAAGCGTTCAGGATGCTTTACATGTAAAAGGGGATGATCCTCTATCATGGGCTCAATAGCCAATACATCAAGCCCTACATAAATCTCTTTGGTATCAATAACTTCACGTAAATCATCTTCATTAACGATACCTCCCCGTCCAACATTGACAAGAATAGCACCTTTTTTCATTTGATGGAATTGCTCTTTCGCAATCAAGTTTTTTGTTTTGTCATTTAGTGGTGCATGGATGGAAATCACATCACATGTTTGCATCATCTCTTCTAGACTGATTTGCGTATAAGACGTCTCGTAATGTCTTCCGCTAGCGGAGAAATAAACCACCTGCGCGCCAAAAGAAGTTGCAATTTTAGCAACCTCTTTTCCAATCGTCCCTAAACCAATAATACCCCAACGTTTTCCTTTGATTTCCCAAAAAGGACGATCAATATGGGTAAAAATAGAGATTTTGGTCCACTCACCTGACTTGACATACTGATCATAATACTCGCACTGGCTCAAAAGATTGAGCACTAACATGATGGTTGTTTGTGCTACGGATGCCGTGGAATACCCCGCAACATTTTTAACGACAATGCCTTTTTGCTTGGCATAATCTAAATCAACGTTGTTCGTCCCCGTAGCGGTAATGCAAATGAGCTTTAACCCAGGGCAGGCGTCCATCACCACGGAATCGATGATCACTTTATTGGTGAGTATAATTTCAGCATCTCCAATATGTTCAACGCGCTCAAACATCTCGGTCATCGCAAATGTTTCAAATACCCCAAACTGCTCAAAAAGGCTCAAATCAATATCATTTCCCATGGTACTAGCATCTAAAAAAACGATTTTCATCTTTTAATCCTTTATGCGGTGTCCCACAAATTTTGAGAAGTTTTCCATAATGAGCCCTCCTCTTCGAAAGCCCAGCCCACAAGCCTCATAAGCGAAGAAAACCCCCGCTTGATAGGATTTCCCTTCAACGTCTTTTGGAAGTTCCACATACGCTTGATAGATCGGTTTAAAGTTACCGTAATCGCCCTCAACTTTTGCCATAACAGACATGTCTGTATCGTAAATAATCGTGTTAGCACCTTCGCGTCCAAACGCTCTTTTTTCAACCTGTTTTTTGCCTTTGAGTGGCTCATACGATGTCTCTAACAAAAGAGGATGGTTGGGGAAAAGATCCCACAAAATTTTCATAAATGCTTTGCTTTGAAACAGCAGTGTATATGCAGGATTGAGAATAATCGCTTTTTGCTCACGTACAATTTCATCCAGTAAAAGCGCTAAATCACCCTCTTCTATGGCGATGTTTTCCCAAGGAACCAGTTTGAACCAAAATTCAAAATTTTCATCTCCTTTGAAAATACCTTCACTTCCATTAAACCCGACCTCATCAATATACGCAAAATCCGTATGGAATCCTGCTTCATTCGCTGCTGTTTGAAGAAGTCTGGTAGTATTTTCATCTTCAATATTACCTCGAATCGAAGAGAATAAAATCTTCCAACCATCGTAATATTCTGCAAAATCTTCCGTATTACCACCTAGAACCACAAGGCGTTTGAAATTCTCTTTGAGCGCTTCAAAAACGGTATTAAATTGTTTGGCTTCATCCATACCATTGGCCTTAAGCATTGCCCATTGAATAATGGCTGTCTCATACAATGATGTGGGAGTATCGGCGTTAAATTCGATGAGTTTAATCGGCTTGCCATCAATGCCCCCTGCAAAATCAAAACGACCATAGAGATGCCAATGCACATCATTGGCCCATGAATTTTTAATGAGCTCTACTAAATTAAAAGGAATATTCAGCTCATGAAAAAGGTTGTTATCAATCACATATTGTCCTGCTTCAACAAACATATCATAAAGGGTGTTTGCCGCTTCATAATAGGCTTCCACTTCAGCAGTACTCACCAATACTAATTCATCGACAACATACGATGTTTGATCGGCGTCTGTATGCCAATAAAAACCAATTGACTCCAAAAATTCCTTACTTAACGGTTTTATTTTTTCTACATATAACATCATTAACTTCCTGAACTTGAAGGTACACTTGAGCTTGAAGTGCTACTGGATGAACTGCCGCTGCCAGAACTTGAACCAAAAAAGCCACTGCTTTTCGTTGTGCTACTTGTGCTAGAGGTGGACATTGGTTTGTTAAAACTAGTTGTACTGCGAGAATAAGCTTGCGGACTTGAATAATTAGTTGCCCTTTGATTTTGATAGGTTGGATTATTAAAAAGTTTTCCACCTATCCAACTACCAATCATACCTCCAGCAATACTTGAGAGAAGAATACCACCCAAACCCATTTGCCCTGAGTTCATATTTGAATTAGTTAAAGGGGACGTGTTGTTATCGATTTTTTTTGCTTCTTCTTTGACTAAGGCATCTATTTCAGTTTGTGATAAAATACGCTCGCTTCCATCAGGCTTTCGAACAATAACACGCGTGGTTGAACTTGGATACTCTTCGGCTATTTTATACTCTCCTGTGGCGCTTTCATCAACAATGACAAGTGCTCCTTGTGTTTTTGCTGCATCTGCAAGAGCATTTTTATTCTCATCTTTTTGATCACAGCCTTGCATACTTACAAGAACCATTACACCAATGCCTCCTGCAATCATATAATCTGAAATTTTACGGATATACTGCACGATTTTTATTCTCCTAGTATTTCTTTAAGTTTTTTGCCTTTTTTAATAAAAAGTTTGCCATTTTTATCCATAACATCATTCAATTGACCTATCTTTTTACCAATTTTATCACTGATATGTTGTTTTTCTTTTTTGGAAAATCCTTTTTCTTTAAGATAACTTCTCAAATCTCTCCAGTCACTATAAGACTCAAACATATCTTCTACAACCCTATTTTCTTCATCTTCATCTAAAACGTCGGCCTCCTCAAATGAAAAAGGTGTTGGTGAGGCTGTAACATTACTAGAAGGAACGATGGTCGTGGGTGTGTTAGTAGATGTTACTGTTTCATTCCCTGTATGTGTGATTTGCCGATTGGCTAAAGTCAGAATCGCTTTAAGTTGCTCATCTCTCTCTTTATAGATCATTTCAATTTTTTCTTTCGATTCAATCAATAAACGTTCTTTATCAGCAATGAGACGCTCTTTATCCGCTTCGAGTTTTTCATTTTTAAGTTTCATCTCTTCAAGTTGTACTTTGAGAAGTTCAACATAAGCACTCTCTGTCACATTTTCTATTTTGCGAATCGATGAACCTTCCTTTAGACTACTTTTTGTTAGTAAAATGTACTTGACGCCATTTTCAATAATACTTTGTAGGGAACCACGTCGCAAACGATTGTAGATAGCCTCTTTGCTCACGCCTAAAAGCTTTGCTGCCTCAATAACAGTTAGTTTTTTATCCATCTTGATGACCCTTTTGCTAACGAAGAGAAATATATTTGTTCTTATGTTATCACAGCTTAGTTTAGTTTAGTTTGAGGAAATTGTTTTGAAGGATAAGAAAAACAGCCAAGAAGATAACTTCTTGGCTGTGTGTGTTAGAGTCGTGACTCGTAACGGCGAAGCATATAAAGTCTTTTCAACTGTTTTTTGCGAGCACTAATTTTATCTTTTTTGCGTTTTTCTGTTGCTGTTTCATAGAAACGTCTTGCACGCACTTCAGTTACAACTAGGTTACGATCAACTTGTTTTTTAAACTTTCTATACGCTTCATCGAATGAATCGTTAGGATGTACTTTAATTCCTGGCATACTCTATCCACCACCTTTCTGATGAATTTAGGGATGCATTCTATCTAACTACAATTACATGTAAGCTTAAATCATTTCCCTGATTATTCGTATTAATGCTTATAATATAAAAATTGACGATAAAAACTAATTTTATATTGACTTTATACGTCATTAAATGTATACTTTCAAATAAAACAATGATAAAAAGGTGACATTTTTATGAATATTGTCCTTTTAAAGACGAGGAGTAATGACTCTTCAATGGTTGTTCAACAGAAACAGATCTTGAAATATGCTCATCATCATGATCTTGAAATCAATACTACAGAGATCGAAAATTCGGATCCTGCATTAGAGCTTGAAGAACGTAAAGAGTTCAAAGGATTCTTGCGATCTCTTTCTAAACATGATCATATTATCATCTTTGATCTTTTAACCTTCTCTAACAATGTTGAAGAATTAGTCAAAATCTTTGAATGTTTACTCACACGCTCCATCTCTATACATATTGCCGATGTCAATACCTGTATTCACGTTGACTCAAAACCATTAATCTTACTTGATCTTCTTGTCAAACAAAGAGAATTCATTAAACAACTTGATAAAGAAAAAACGCAAGGAAGACCAAAAGGTAGAATGTCTAAGTCAAAATTTGACATCCATCGTCCTTACGTCATTGAACTCCTTGAAAAAAAAACTTCTATTAGTGAAATTTCAAAAATTTTAAATGTTAGTCGTACGTCATTAAAAGACTATGTAAATTCTAGAGGTCTAAAAGAGCTTGTAAAAGCAAAATTTTCACTTCTTAAATCATCCAAACAACAACCACTCACACTAAAATCTTCTGTTGCGAAAGAGTGTTCACTTATTAAGCAACCAGTAGATTACACAGAAGGAACCACACATGAATTGTAGCAACGATTGTTCAACTCAACCTACTTATTATAGGTTGAAACGCTATATGAGTTTTGGCATTATTACGTTTATATCCCTTGTTTTGCCATTTATCACCATAGAGGGTAAACACTTCTTTTTGCTTAGTTTTGATAAAAAGCAGTTAAACCTCTTCTTTACTGCTTTCGATATGCAAGAACTTTACTTAATGCCTTTTGTCATTATGCTTTTTTTCTTAGGTATCTTTTTTATTACAACTCTCGGTGGTAGAGTTTGGTGTGGTTGGTCATGCCCACAAACGATTTTTAGGGTTATTTTTCGTGATCTTATACAAACAAAACTGTTAGGAATTCGCAAAAATATTCATAACAAACAAAAAGAACCTGAAAATCAGCTCGTAAAGCGTTTTATAGCTATCATCATTTGGGCATGTTTAGCTCTTCTCGCTGCATCAAATTTTTTATGGTATTTTATACCTCCGGAAGACTTTTTTGTTTACCTTCAACATCCTCTTGACAATACTATTATGTATGGCTTTTTGATAGGCATTACTGCTTTTCTAGTCTATGACATTGTGGCACTTAAAGAGAATTTTTGTATTTATATTTGCCCTTACGCACGTATCCAATCTGCACTTTTTGATGAAAATACCATTCAAACGATTTATGATGTAAAGCGCGGTGGTCAAATCTATGATGCAAAAGGGATGAAGCTTAGTAGCAAACCACCTTTGGCAACCGATGATTGTACAGGATGCGAAGCATGCGTTAGAGTTTGCCCAACGCATATTGATATTCGCAAGGGAATGCAACTAGAGTGTATTAACTGTTTGGAATGTGCAGATGCATGTACACCTATTATGGAAAAACTAGGTAAACCTTCTCTCATTACATGGACGAGCTATAATGCAGCAGAAAAAGGTGTAAAAACACAGTATTTTCGTTTTAGAACCATTGCTTACATGGTTGCCCTTAGTATTGCACTCATCGGACTCTTTGCTATGGGAACTCAAAAAGAATATATGCTTTTAAATATCAACAGAACTAGCCAACTTTACAAAATGGCAGACGATGGTAAAACAGTTGAAAATGTTTATACATTCTTATTTCAAAATACTGACACTAAAGATCATACATACTATTTTGAAATTTCAAATAAAGATATCAAAATTGATAAACCAAGCGAGCCTTTTTTATTGAAAGCAGGTGAGAAAATGAAGAAAGTTGTTATTCTTAATGCTGCACCAAAAGAGCTAAAAGAAGAAGGCGAAGATTTACCAATTACAATTAAAGCATATGCAGTTGATGCAAAAGAAAAGATTATTGTTAATCGACATACAATTTTTATCTATCCAAAACGAAGTGATGTTTAGCCTTAAAATACTATTTGTGTATGCAAGATAAGAAGTTTAAATCTTCTCTTGTATACACTCTCTCCTTTTTCCAATCTCGAAATTATAAAGTAGTTTTCAACAAATCTTAGATTTTATATTAATGGAGTAAATTCTGTAAGAAAAAATAAGTATAAGAAGAAATAAGACGATGGCATGCTAACCATTCGTCTTATATGTGTAGTGTATTAAAGCGCTGATTTTGCCTGTTTTACAACAGTTGCAAAGGCTTCAGGGTCATTCATCGCCATATCTGCAAGAATCTTTCTGTCTAAATCAATATTTGCTTTGTTTAGCGCATTGATGAAGCGTGAGTAGCTAATGTCATTAAGTCTGCATGCTGCGTTAATACGTGTGATCCAAAGTCTTCTAAAATCTCTTTTCTTTTGTCTTCTATCACGAAATGCATAAACTAAACTTCTCTCTATTTGCTCTTTTGCTTTTCTAAAGTGTTTTCTTCTTCCACTAAAGAAGCCTCTTGCCATCTTTAAAATTTTCTTGTGACGTCTTCTTCTGACGATACCTGTTTTTACTCTTGCCATGGTGTCTCCTTGACCAAATAAATCAATGTCGGTGTCCCATCTTGGGAACTTACCCTCATTATGAGGGGAACATTACATGTAGGGTGAATGACTCTTGTCAAAAACTCTTTTTAAACTATGCTTTACAAAGCATTAATTTAATGGACTTCTCATCGCGTGCATCTACCACTTTAGATTCTTTCAAACCACGCATTCTTTTCGTTGGTTTTTTAGTAAGAATATGACTTCTAAAGGCTGCGCCTCTTTTAATCTTGCTCTTACCTACTCTAAAACGTTTAGCGGCACCGCGTACCGTTTTCATTTTCGGCATGCATACTCCTTATATTTATTCTAAAATCTAAATGAGGAAATATCCCCTCTAGCGTTAGAAAACGGCTATAATAGCTTAATTTTCCTTAGAGAGGATTAAAATAAAGAAAAGTTACGATGAGTTATAGGTTATTTTTTAGGAGTAACCAACATATTAATATAACGACCTTCAAGCTTTGGTGTTTTTTCACGCTCAGCGATATCTTCCAACATTGGCCAAAGGCTTTCTAAAACCTGCTCTCCAATCTCTGGATTAGACATCTCTCGCCCTTTTAGGAATACCCTGAAACGTACGTGTTTGCCCTCTTCCAAAAACTCTCTAGCATGTTTGATTTTATAATTAACATCATTTGCAGCAATTTTTACAGAAAGTTTGATCTCTTTGATCTCAATAATTTTCTGATTTTTACGTGCTTCTTTCAGTTTTTTTTCTTGTTGGTATTTGAACTTACCATAATTCATAATTTTGCAAACCGGGGGCTTTGCATCAGGTGCGATTAAAACGAGATCTAGTCCTAGCTCATCCGCTTTTGCAAGAGCCTCTTTTCTGGTAATAATGCCATATTGTGTACCATCATCACCAACACATCTTACCTCAGCTGCCCTGATCTCGTCGTTCAGTATGACATCTTTGTCTTTACTCAAAAGTGTACCTCACTAAGTTTCTCCTTCATTTTTGATATTAATGCTTCTTTAGTCAAATTATACTGTGTTCTTTCGCGTCTATCTCTTACGGCAACACTTTGTCCTTCAACTTCGGCATCACCAATGACCAAAATCATTGGCACGCGCATCGTTTCTGCATTGCGAATGCGTTTATTGAGGCTCTCATTTTTGGAAGAGACTTCTACATCAATTTCTTCAACCATAAGTTCATTTGCTAATGTTTTAGCATAAGCCAAATGTGCATCTGAGATTGGAATAATCACGGCTTGCGTTGGTGCAAGGAAAAATGGAAATTCTCCCGATGTATGTTCAATCAAAATACCAATAAAACGCTCAAATGAACCCAAAATTGCACGATGTAGCATGACTGGACGTGCATGTTCATTGTTTGCATCAATGTAGGAAATATCAAAACGCTCTGGCAAATTAAAATCAACTTGAATGGTTCCACATTGCCATTTACGTTTAAGCGCATCGGTAATCTTAATGTCAATTTTAGGGCCATAAAAAGCTCCACCACCTTCATCAATGCCATAATGAATGCCGTTTTCATCAAGTGCATTCTTTAAGCCTTCCGTTGCTGCCTCCCAGTATTTTTCATCACCAATTGATTTCTCAGGGCGAGTCGAAATTTCCATCTCATACTTAAATCCAAATGTTTTCATAATAGAATCGACAAAACTTAAAATTTCTATAACATTTTCTTTAATTTGATCCGGTGTACAGAAAATGTGAGCATCATCTTGAGTAAATTCACGCACGCGGAATAGCCCATGGAGTACACCGCTTTTTTCATGACGATGTACAACACCGTATTCAAAAAATTTAAGTGGTAAATCGCGGTAACTTCTCACTTCACTTTGAAATACTTTAATATGCCCTAAACAGTTCATTGGTTTAATGCCATATTCAGACTCATCAATGACAGTGAAATACATATTCTCACCATAATTCTGGTAGTGACCACTAATTTTCCATGCATCAGATTTTAGAAGTTCTGGCCCTCTTACAGGTAAATAACCTCGCTTGCGATGTGCTTTAAAAAGGAGTTGCTCCAACTTACTTCTTAATTTGCCACCATTGGGTAACCAAATTGGAAGACCTGCACCTACTTCATCATCAAAGGTAAAGAGCTTAAGTTCATTACCGATTTTGCGATGATCTCTCTTTTTTGCTTCTTCAATCATAGTAATATAATCTTTGAGGCTCTCTTTATCTGCAAAAGCTATACCGTAAATACGTGTTAGCATTTCACGTTTCTCATCACCACCAAGATAGGCACCTGCAACTTTAATCAGTTTAAAAAATCTAAGATATTTAGTATTGGGAACGTGAGGTCCACGGCATAAATCTTCAAAATCCCCTTGTTTATAGATAGATACTTCACCATCAGGGATTCTTAGCAAAACTTCTTGTTTAAGATTGTCATGTTCAAAACGTTTAATAACAGCCGTTTTAGTCGTATAAATCTTCTCAATTGGCAACTTAGCAGTAGCAAGCTCTGCCATCTTTTTTTCAATCTCTTTAAGATCAGCATCACCAATCTTTTCATTAACACGAAAATCATAATAAAAACCGTCTTCAATGACAGGTCCAACAAAAAATTGTGCATCTTTATATAATGCTTTAATCGCTTGAGCCATTAAATGTGCACATGAGTGACGGATTACTTCAAGAGCATCTTTTGAATTATCAAATAAGATTTTGTCTTCGTAAGTCTTTGAGGAGGCAGCAGCAGTTTGGGTGTCAATGACGAGAGCACCTTCTTTATAGGCTATAACATCATTCATCATAATAAGATCCTTTTACTTGTATGAACTCCCAAACAGACGGGAGAACAAAAAATATGGTGGCCACGAGAGGATTCGAACCTCCGACCACTACCATGTCAAGGTAGTGCTCTACCAACTGAGCTACGCGACCACACAATTTAAGAGCTGAGATTATACCAAAAAAAAATAAAATTGCAACTATTTTCATCATAGTAGGTGGATAAATCGAGCATCTAACTTTCTTTTTTGCTTTTCCAAGAGTGATATAAAATCAGAATTACTCCAAAATCAATCATTACATCGGCAAAATTGAAAACAGCAAATTCAAAACCATAATGCCAGAAAAAATAATCTACAACACCACCATGGATAAAGCGATCGTAAATATTACTCAGTGCTGCACCTGAAATAATTCCTATAGGAAAACTATAGTTTCGAAGTATGTCTTTATAAAATAACAGATAAATACCTAAACCACCAACTAAAAATAGTTGAATATACTTTAGATACTCTTCTAAAAAAGCGAACATTGAAAATGCTACACCTTTATTGTAAGTCAAAATCAATGAAAAGAAACTCCCTTGCCAGCGAAATCCTTCTAAGAAAAAAGTTTTAATCAATTGATCTACAAAAAAAACACAACATAATGAAGCAATAAGAACAATCCATCTTCTATTCATTCAAGGCACTTTTAAAAAATTTGACTGTTTTCTCCATACGATCTTCAAGAAGCTTTTCATCTTGACCTTCAAGTAAAATACGTAATAAATTTTCTGTTCCTGAATAACGGATAAGAACTCGGATTTTTTTGCTTTCTAGTTCGGATACTAACTTGTCATAGCCTTTGAGTTCAGCAAGAGGAATTTTATTATCGACTTTAATATTTTGTTGAAGTTGAGGATAAAGCTCAAAAGGACTAAATAATTTACTCACTTTTTGTTTTTCTGTGAGCATACAGTGCATAACAGCAAGAGCAGCTACTAACGCGTCACCTGTTTTAGCAAAATCAGACAAGATAATATGCCCACTTTGCTCGCCTCCAAAGTTTATTTTTTCCCTATATAAGGCTTCTAAAACATTTTTATCCCCTACATCACAACGATAGGTTTTTATACCTGATTTATTAAGATAATCTTCTAACGCTTGATTACTCATAACAGTAACACAGACACCTTTGTTAGCAAGCCTATTTTGCCCTTGTAAAAAAGTGGCAATTTTTCCTATGAGCTTATCACCATGAATAGGATTTCCGTTTTCATCAACAACCACTAAACGATCAGCATCACCATCAAAAGCAAAACCTAAATCTGCACGAAGACGGCGTACTTCTTCTCCAAGTTCCTCAGGATGTAATGCTCCACAGTTAAGATTAATATTGCTACCGTTAGGTTCATCATTGATCATAATAACATCAGCACCAAGTTCATTAAAAATAGTTGGTGCAACTTTGTAAGCCGCGCCATTGGCCGTGTCAAGAACAATGCGCAATCCTTTAAGCGTTAACGCTTTAGGAAAAGAATTCTTGATTTGTACAATGTAACGACCAATCACATCATCAACTCTTTTAGAACGGCCAATATCAAATTCCATTTTTTGATTTGCTTCAATTAATGCATCATCGTAATAAATTTTTTCAATGGCTGCCTCTTCTGTTTCGCCTAGTTTATTACCAAATGAGTCGAAAAATTTAATTCCATTATCGAAATAAGGGTTATGGGATGCGCTAATCATGATACCTGCATCACAACGCATATCTTCCGTTAAAAAAGCAATTGCAGGAGTAGGCATAGGACCAATTTGTCTTACATCGTAACCAACGGCCGTTAAGCCTGATACAATCGCATTTTCAATCATATAACCACTGCGCCTCGTATCTTTACCTACTAAAATTTTATTCGTAATAGAATTTTTACGAAAATAGATACCTGCAGCCATTGCCAAACGCATCGCCATAAAAGCACTTAGTTTTTTGCCTGCTTTACCTCTAACACCATCGGTTCCAAAAAGTTTCATTGTTTTTCCTAATGTCATCTATACATTCAATCAATTATGATTATGAAATTGTAACAAAACTTTTCTAATCTTTACATGTAAAAGGGTATGCCTCCCATTTTCTACAGTTATCTATATTTACTTAGTGTCAAAAATCAATCATTGACATACCCTATACATAACAATAAAAAATTATTTTAAAAGAGAACTAATGAATATATCGTTATATTATTAATTAAAAATTGATCAACCTACGCAAAACAATGCCTTTTTTATTTTAAATTGCCCTTAAAATAAGTTGTATTTAATATTTATTTTTATATAATCTACGCCTAAATTTAAAAACGAAAGGCTTATCTATGGCAAACCACAAGTCAGCAGAAAAGCGTATTAGACAAACAAAAAAACGCACTGAAAGAAATAGATTTTATAAAACTAGAATCAAAAATCTAACACGTGCTGTAAGAGAAGCTGTAGAAGCAGGTGATCAAGCAGCAGCTGAAGTTGCGTTGAAAAATGTGAATAAAAACTTTCATTCTTATGCAGGCAAAGGTATTTTAACTAAAAATACAGCTGCTCGCCGTGTAAGCAGATTGTCACAACTCGTTAATACGCTAGGTAGTGTTGCTGCATAACTTGCGGCAACTCCCTCTTTATTTTAGTTCCCATCCATGTTGAAAGATAAATTACTCCCATTTCTCGAACGTTATAATGAGCTCTCTACACTTTTAAGTGATCCTAATATCGCTACAGATATTAAGAAAATGACAGCGCTTTCCAAAGAACAGTCAGGATTAGAGAAAATCAAAGATAAAACACTTGAATATCTTTCAACACTTGATCAAATTGAAGAAAATAAACTTCTCTTCGATGATGAAGAGCTCGGTGAACTTGCAAAAGACGAACTTCGGATTCTTGAACCTCGCAAAGAAGAGATTGAAGAAGAGATTAAACTTCTCTTGCTTCCTACAGATCCCAATGATGAACGCAATATCTTTTTAGAAATTCGCGCTGGTACCGGTGGAGATGAAGCCGCTATTTTTGTATCAGACCTTTTTAAATCTTATCTTCGCTACGCTGAAAATCGTGGTTGGAAAGTTGAAATTGTCTCACTCAGTGAAGGTGTACTGAATGGCTATAAAGAGGTTATCGCGCTTATTAAAGGGCAGGGTGCTTTTTCACGTCTTAAATATGAAGGTGGCGTTCACAGAGTTCAACGTGTTCCTCTTACTGAGTCACAGGGCAGAGTACACACTTCAGCAGTTACAGTTGCGGTTATGCCTGAAGTTGATGATGTTGAGATCGAGATACTCGAAAAAGATTTGAAAGTTGATGTTATGAGGTCTTCTGGAAACGGTGGACAATCAGTCAATACAACCGACAGTGCCGTAAGAATTACCCACTTACCTACAGGTCTTGTGGTGGTTAATCAAGATGGTAAATCACAGCATAAAAACAAAGATGCTGCAATGAAAGTGCTCAAAGCAAAACTTTATGATATGCAGATGCAAGAACGCAATGCTAAAGAGAGTGAAGCACGAAAAACACAAGTTGGATCAGGCGATAGAAGTGCTCGTATTCGTACCTACAACTATCCACAAAATCGTATTACTGACCATAGAGTAGGGCTTACATTGTATCGTTTGGATGCTATTATGGAAGGTGGTTTTTATGATGAAATTATCGACCCTATTATTACACATTACCAAACAGAGCTTATGAAAGAAGCAAACCTTTAAAAACAATCTATTTATCGTAGATAAGAAGATTGTTTTGATCAATCATCTCCTTAATCATTTTGATATATTCCTCTTTGAGCTCAGAATAATTACTCATCGTTTTAGAAGCTTCCATACCTCCAAAGTTTTTCCCATTATTTCTTGATTGCAGTCTCTTTTCTCTAAATGTGATATAAGCATCATTCGTATTAAGATTTAGCATATAAGAATTCACTGATTTTTGCAATGAACCAAAAATACGAATCATATGTGTTTTACCTATTGCTCTGTTTTGGGGCATCAAACCAACACCTGAATAAGACCAGTGACCAAAAAGATTATTGGCCTCTTTTGCAAATCGACTTTTCCCCCAACCACTTTCCAATGCAGCTTGTGATAGGGCTAAAGAGGTAGGAATCACATCAATACGTTTAAAATACTCATCTCGATCAAAAAGTGATTCGATGCCGTATTTATTACGCAAAGAGATGAGATAACCTACATTTTGTTGATTGAGTCCACGAAAGGCACCAGGAACAGCTTTTGCAAAAAAATTGGTAATGAATTCTCGATCTTTTATAATCTCATCATTACCCTTATCCACAAGCACTTTCATCTGGCGGATAAATTCCTCTTTTTGCTTTGGGCCATCTTCAATTTGGTAATATTCAGAAGATAAACCTCCCGCGTATAGTGCTCCATTGAAAAGCAAGCAGGAGGCGATAAAAAGAGTAGAGAAAAATTTCACGAATTTAAAGTTCCAACACCGTTTCAAAGACTTTTTGCACCCTTCCTTTGAAAAAAAGTCTTTGATTTTCAATCCGTAAATTTAACTCTTCTCCACTAATAGGATAGACTTTTGCACTTGCTTCTATGAGTTTCTGGCGATAAGCACTGTAGAAACATGCTGCCATCCCAGTACCGCAAGCAAGTGTTTCATCTTCCACCCCTCGCTCATAAGTTCTTACATGTAAAGTATTTTCCTTAAGCATTGCATAATTCACATTGGCATTATACTTATAGCGCATTTGACGTGCAATCACTTTATCAAAGCATGCAGTATCATCAACAAAAGTTACCAGATGAGGTACTCCCGTATCGCAAAAATGCCATGTTAAACCATTTTCATCAAATGACTCACTGAGCACTTGAGGTGTTGTGAGTTCTGTTTCAACAACATCATTTTCTACCAGAGAAGTTATGACTCCAGCCCCTGTTAGAAAGCGCATAGAAGCGCCTGCTAATTGGTTAGTAAAGGCATAGTGAGCGCATGCGCGTGTGCCGTTCCCGCACATAGAAGCAACACTCCCATCATTATTGTAAAATTGCCATTTAAAATCATATTCAGGATGGGGTAGCAACACAATTAAGCCATCTGCACCCACACCTTTTTGTCTGTCACATAACTGTTGCGCCAATCCACTTCGATCAACCTCAACAAAGGTATGAAAAATAATAAAATCATTGCCATTGGCATTATATTTTGCAATTTGCATACGTACCCCGTACAAATTTAATAAATTTTTCGATCTCACTCTCTAGAAATTTCATATCAAAAGAGTTATTGATGAGAAAATCGGCTAAGATTTTCTTCTCTTCAATGCTAATTTGAGCATCGATTCGTTTTTGTGCTTCTTCTTTACTAAAATCTTCTCGAATCATTAATCGTTTTCGTTGCACTTCAACAGGAGCATACACGACCGTCACCAATTTACAAGCATACCCATCACTTTCAAAATAGAGTGGAATGTCGATGATATAAGGTGTTTTCTTCTCTTCTAACTGGTCGCATTGCTTGAAAATCTCTTGTCGAATCAGCGGGTGCAAAAAAGCATTGAGCTTTTCACGCTCCTTCTTATCGTTAAAAATCAGTGCACCAAGTGCTTTGCGATCAATTGATCCATCACGAATAACACGATCTCCAAAAAGGGTTTCAACCTCTTTTACATGTAAAGGTAAAACCTCTTTCGCGATTACGTCTGCATCGATCACTTCAAATCCATGCGACTTTAGCATCGACGAAACAGTACTTTTGCCTGTGGCTATCCCACCTGTTAAAACAATTGCATGTTCATACGCCATTTAATCCTAATACCTTTAACTATTTTTATAACGATTTTAACATAGTTTTGTTAAAATCTATTAAACAATAACCTCACTAAAGGCATATCCATGAGCACAGTCAGCTACAAAGACGCTGGTGTCGATATAGACGCGGGAAACCAATTTGTCGAAAATATAAAACCACTGGTCAAATCCACTTTTGATAAAAATGTCATTGGAGGTATTGGTTCATTCGCCGGAGCATATGAGTTGCCATCAGGGTATCAAAAACCTGTCATTCTAGGTGCAACCGATGGCGTTGGAACTAAGCTCAAACTTGCTATTGATTCTAGTATTTATGATACCGTAGGCATTGATTTAGTTGCAATGTGTGCAAACGATCTTATCTGTAACTTTGGTACGCCACTTTTCTTCCTCGACTACTACGCCATGAGTAAACTAGAAATTGATGCTGCGGTAAGCATTGTTAAAGGTATTGCAGAGGGTTGTATTCAAGCGGAATGTTCACTCATCGGTGGGGAAACAGCTGAAATGCCAGGAATGTACCACAGTAAAGATTTTGATCTTGCTGGTTTTGCAGTAGGCATTGCTGAAAAAGATGAGATGAATCGTCTTCCACACGTAAAAGCTGGAGACATTTTAATTGCGCTTCCAAGCTCAGGTGTTCACTCTAACGGTTTTTCATTGGTACGTAAACTCTTCTTTGACAAACTATGCTACACCTTCGATACTGAATTTGATGGTAAACCGCTTATCGAAACACTTTTAACACCAACACGCATCTATGTGAAACTCTTTAAAGCGCTTAAATCCAAGATCAACGCTTTAGCGCACATCACGGGTGGTGGCATCGTTGAGAACCTTCCTCGCGTTCTTCCTGAAGGGCTCCAAGCACACGTCTACAAATCAAAGATCAAAACACTTCCTGTCTTTGACTTTATGAGTCAATACGTTGAAGAGAGTGAAATGCACCGTACGTTCAACATGGGAGTAGGAATGATCCTCGTTGTCAGTCCTGAAAATGTCAATGATGTCCTTGCGAACAGTGACGGCTATGTGATTGGCGAGCTTAAAGTTGGCCCTAAAAGTGCCGTTATGCTCTAATGAGTAGCGTTTACTTTCTCTCAAAACTCTTTACATACCTGGTTTTACCACCAGGTATTTTTATTGTCTTCTTTTTACTGGCCTCATTTTATGCCAAACGTTTTCGTCTCTTTTTTCTTGTCAATGCTATCATTTTCTATCTTTTGAGTACCACCTATGTTGCCGATTGGCTTCTTACCCCCTTAGAAGCACCTTTTAATAAACCACTTGAAAAACAGTCATCTGTAGATGCCGTTATTGTCTTAGGTGGTGGCAATACCAAAGGAGTAGCAAATTTACCCCTAAGTACCGATGCCTACAAGCGTATGATGTGGGGATTAATGATTGCAAAATCAAATAATTTACCTCTTTTATTTAGTGGTGGAGGAACTAGTAAAGAGTATTTGGAGAGTGATGCGTTTTTAGATAGCCTCAAAGAGCTCAAACTTTATTTAGAAATTCCAACACCTACATCTAAAAGCCTTAATACCAAAGAGTTCTCTTTACATGTAGAAGATAAGAGCATTGATACATACCAAAATGCAGAGCTGAGTAAAGCTGCATTTGAGAAAACAGGGCTAAAAGAACCAACGATCTATCTTGTCACCTCTGCATATCATATGAGGCGTTCTATTCGTCTCTATGAGCACTTTGGGTTTAAAGTTATCCCTGCTGCAACCAACTTTAAAATCAATGCCAAAATAAAAGATGAGTGGGACTATCTTCCAAATGCGCATGCTTTTTATAAAAGCTATGTGGCACTACATGAATACGTGGGACTATTTAGCTTAAGATTTAGAGGAATTTAAAACCGATATTCGTGTTTAACTTCGACGATTTGAACACTATAAGAGCTATACCATCGCTTTTGACCGAGTTCTTGAGCGATGAGATGCTCAGCATTTTCTTTCCACATTTTAATTGCCATTTCACTTTCCCAATATGAGATAGCGACCTCTTGATTACCTTCACAAACCGCTATAAAATCTAAACAACCATAGGTTTCAAAAGCTAATTTTCTTAATTTGTTTGCCATTGTGTTATATTCATTATCAGTTTCTTTCACCGTTGCTCTAAAAATAACAGCAAACATGAGTATCTCCTCTTCTTTACATGTAAAGATTATTTTCGTTTATCATTCGTGATTTTATAGATAAAACTAAAAACTTCGGCAACTGCTTTATACAACATTGGTGGAATCTCTTTATTAATCTCTATTTTTGAGAGAAGCTCAACCAAATCAGCATCTTTTTTAATAAATATATCATGTTCTTGGGCTAATTTGATAATATTATTGGCGACTTCACCTTTACCGGAAGCAACCACTTTTGGTGCAGCACTTTTTTCACGATCGTACTTAAGGGCAACGGCTTTTTGTGTTTTTGGAGTTGGCGTATTCATATGGTTATATTGATCCCGAATTGAAGTTTTTCACCACTAAAATAATCATTTTTGACTGTACTCACATCTTTGTATTCAAGCATTTTGACATTACCTGTTATCAATCCAACTTCATTAAATGCTTGCTTAAGATTATTTAATTGCTGTGTTATTTTTTCGCTTAACTCTTTTTTTTGTACCGCAATGGAGATATCAATATATTTCTCTCCGGAGAGTACCAACATCATATTGAGCTTGCCATAGGCTTCAAGATCAAGATCAATTTGGCAGTGAAAATTATTGTCGCTGGATTGTTTCATCATCATAGAACCGCCTTGAAGCCCATTCCAGCTAAAAGGCACATATAAATGCGTAGAACTACTCACATAGGAAACTAACTGATGGTACTCTATTTGCGTTAGGAGACGATTGGTAATTTCCAATGCTTCCTTATTTTGAGGTGATGTTTGAAGATTGTCACTAAGCTTGGTCAACACACCTTTCATATCACTCAGCAACTCTACATCCGTTGGATCAAGTGAGAGTTTTTGTGCAATCGCTTTACCAACAAAAAGCTCTGGTTTGATCAGCCCATGAATTTTTTGTTCTAAAACGGTGCTCTTATCAACAAAATCGGACTGTTGAATACTTTTAGGATCAAGAATCTCGATTTGTTGCTTAATACGATTAACAACCATTTTTAAGGCTTCCTCTGTCGTCTCGGGAGCTTTAGTAACACTACTATTCATCACTGCTGTTGCTACCGCAGAAGAGAGTAACGTACTCTCTGTTTTAAGTAACACTTCCTTTGATGAAGTCGGGTCATCTATCCCATCTACAGTATTTCCCATTAACCGTTTTTCTATAGGTTGCCCCATATCTTCTGCTTTTATAACACTAGGTTGAGGAGGTATTTTTAAAGCTCCTTCATCCTTTGAAACATTAAGCGGTGTTACTAACAATTCACTTGAGGGGAGGGCAACGCTGTTAGTTTCCTTTAAAAAACTTTCTTTTGTAAGTAATTGGTCAATCTGAGGTTGTAGATCATCAAGCTGAAGAGCACTGAGATTTTCTTTGAGCATCTCTAAAATAACTTTGACCTGCGTACTAAAGTTTTCTTCAACCTTCATATCTAGTGGATAATTCTCAACTTTAGAAGCAATTAAATCCATCTGTTTAATGGCATAATCAAGCTTTTGAACATTTTGATACACTTCTTTAAAAACAGAAGTACCCTCAGAGGAAAGTTCCTGTTTGACACTTTGGCGAAAAAGATCAAGAAGTGCTTTAAGGTTTGTTTGTCCCTCTTTAGAAGAGATATCTTGCGTTGAATTTAAATGATCCATAATGACATTGATCTCTTTTAAAAGTGGAATGACCGCCTTTGTATTGGTTTGACTGAAGTGCGCTTGAAGATCAGAAGTCAACGTCTGAATCGTATCTAGAACTCCTTTTTGAGTTACACTATTGGATAATTTTGATTCAAAAAAGATTCCAGAGTTTTGAATTTGTTCTTGTAACATTTTCACATCTATCTGTTCAATATTTTTTGAAAATAACTGCAAAAGAGCTAACGGTTTTGCAATGGTTGAGTCCATCTTAACAAGAGAACTTAGATTTTTAATATCTTCTGCAAAATTCCCCATATTTTTGAAAAGCTGATTGTTCTGTAATATCTCAAAAATAGCACTTTTAGATTTAGCTTCACTCACAGCACTTCCAAGCAATTGGCCAATGACTTCTTGGGCATTATTAGGCGTTGTCGTAGTTTTTTGGGCTGTAATCGAAAGAGGGATATCCGCACTCTCTTGAATAATTTTTGTGGCATTTTCTTTGGCAATCGCTTTTGGATCAAGGGTTTGCAGTTGATTTGCAAGAAGAGAAGTAGTAGAAATATCCATTACAATATCCCTATCATGGTATGCACCTTTTTACGATTGTTTGTTATCTTTTGTTTTAATTTTCACCAGCCACTCAGAAAGTGTTTTCTCATACCCTATCGACAAATTATCATAAAAATGTAGAGGCTTCTCTAAATATTTTTGTTCTACCCAACCACCAAAGTCATGCGGATACAGATACCCTTTGGGTGAAGGGCTTTTGAGATGAGCTGGAACTTTCAATCCTTTTTCGTTTTTCACATACTCTAATGCATTATTAATTGCCAAATAAGCACTGTTAGACTTGGGACTACAGGCAAGATAGATCAAACATTGCGATAAAATGATACGTGCTTCTGGATAACCAATTTTACTCACGCTTAAAAGCGTGCTAGAAGCCAAATTAAGCGCGTTAGGGTTGGCATTGCCAATATCTTCACTTGCAAGAATTACAAGTCGTCTAGCGATGAAATCAGGGCTCTCTCCGCCATCAATGAGACGCGCCAGATAATAAAGAGCCGCATCTACGTCTGAGCCTCTCACACTTTTGATCATTGCGCTAATCAAATTATAATGCGTGTTATCCGAACTAACACCATCTTTTAAGGCACTGGGGCGCAAATTTTTAAGCGTTTCTATCGTTACATGTAAATCGACTTTGAGCGCAAATTCAAGTAAATTTAACAGAGCTCTGCTATCGCCTGCACTGGAACTGATCAAATACGCTATAGCCTCTTCATCTATCTCAAACGTGATTGTTTCACGAACCCGTTTAATAATCGCTTTGAGATCGTCTTCATCAAGCGGATAGAATTCAAAGAGCATCATACGCGAACGTATGCCAGAACTAAGAACAAAGTAAGGGTTTTCAGTGGAAGCGCCAATAATAATCGCTTCATGGTTTTCCATCGGTAATAAAAGGACTTCTTGTTGAGTTTTAGAGAGACGGTGAATTTCATCAATGAAAATAAGCGGTTTTTGAAGTGAACCTCGGTGTTGGGAGAGAATTTTGCGAATCTCATCTACTTTCACACTGGTTGCATCTAACTCATAAAAAGGAAGCTGTAACTCGTTAGCGACAATACGCGCTAACGTTGTTTTACCAACACCCGCTGGTCCAAAGAAGAGAGCATGGCTCATCGAACCTGATTTTAATAGCTTCCGAAAAGGACTACTTGCACCACTGAGATGTTTTTGCCCCGCTAACTCTTCAATCACCTTAGGGCGAAAGAAGAGGGCAAAGTTATTGATCATCGTCCTCGTTGTCCTCATCCACTACTGTAATTTTGTCGTTGTCTTTTTTGATATATTCAAGATAATCTCTAAGTGCACTATATTCACCACCATCAAAATAACGGTGTTTACCGGGTCGGAGCATGCCTAAATCAACTTTGCCATAACTCACGCGTTTGAGGTCAACAACATCCACGTCAAAGTAACCAAAGAAACGTCTGAGCTCTCGGTTTTTACCTTCATTAATAGTCACTTTAATCGTTGAAAACGTTGGATTATTTTTGATAATACGGTACGAAACGAATGGTGCAAACTCCATGGAACGAATCTCACTGTGTGAATGTCCACCTTTGCGTGCATTTTCAAGGAAAAGACCTTCTTGCATCGCTTTTTCCATGGCAGGAGTAATCATACCGTTGATCTTAACATAATACACACGCTCTAAATCGCCGTGCATTAAAGCAGAAACGACTGATGGAGAATCACACAGAAGCAATAAACCTTCACTGGCAAAATCGAGTCTTCCTACACTGAGGTAATGACCAAATTGCGCAGGTAATGTATCGTAGATGGTTCTACGACCTCTGTCATCTTTTTTGCTCACTAACTCACCTTTTTGTTTGTGATACACAATCACGGAATACCCGTGCTTTTCAAAAAGGGCTTTACCACCCAATTCGATTTTGTTTTTAAAACTCACCTGTGTTGAAAGGTCTTGGACAACAACGCCATCCACCTTTACATGCCCTGCTTTGATGAGTTCATCCGCCTCACGCCTTGAATAGTGCGTGTTATGCGAAATCATTTTATTCAGTCTCATTAATTCCATTTATTTTATTCCTGCTTCCACTAAATCGTGGATATGTAACACCCCTTTAAGCACACCGACTTTATCAGTGATGGCGACCAGTTGTATTTTATACTTTTCGATAAACGTCAAAGCATCACTGGCTAAAAGCGTCTCATCGTCCAGTTTTTTAGGACTTTTTGTTGCATATTCATATGCCGTTGCATCCATACTAAAATCATCTCGCATCAATGCGCGGCGTAAGTCGCCATCACTCAAAATGGCGATCAAATGATTATTTTGATCGGTAATAAGCACATTTCCAAGTCTTCCCTCGCTCATTTTAAGGATAGCCTCTTTAAGTTTGGTTGTTTCATGAATGATAGGGAGCTCCTTAGTGAGCATCAAATCTTTGACTTTAATAAACAAACGCTTACCTAGGCTTCCACCTGGATGAAATGAAGCAAAATCCTCTTTTTGAAAGTTTTTCTTCTTCATCAAGCAAACAGCTAACGCATCACCAAGGGCAAGTGTGAGTGTCGTAGAGCAAGTTGGTGCGGCATCCAATGGACATGCTTCTTTTTCGATATATAATGGCAAAAAGACGTCGCTATAATGTCCTAAAGAGGACTCACGAGAACGTGCCATTCCGATAAGTGGGATATCAAAACGCTTAATGTGTGGTAATATTTTAATAAGTTCTTCACTCTCACCACTGTAGCTAATGGCAAGCACAGCATCGTCTTTTCCAACCATCCCAAGATCACCATGCATAGCTTCAGTGGGATGCAAGAAAAAACTACTGGTACCTGTGCTGGCAAGTGTTGCAGCAATTTTTGCTCCAATCAGTCCACTTTTCCCCACACCTGTTACGATCAATTTGCCTTTTATGTTAGCAATTAAGTTTGTTGCTACTCCTATTTCATTACCAATCATCCCAGCGGCATTAAGTAGCTCTTTCGCTTCAAGTTCTAACACTTCTTTGGCTATGGCTTTAAAATCTTCCATACCATTTCCTACATCATAAAGATCGTTGGAACGATCGTTGGATATTTTTTCATTTGTCTATATATATGCTTTCGCACAACTTGACGTATCTCATTTTCCAAAGCTCTTGTATTTTCCAAAAGTTCTGCTTTAGCATTAAGTACAAATTGATCAATGACCCCTTCCATTTCAATGGAGAAGGCTTTATCATCTTTATCAGGAACTAATCCATAACTAATAATTTTTGGTTTACAGATGAGTTTGTGCTCACCTTTATCTAACTGAATCACTAACATTACAAGACCAGAATCAGCTAGTTTCTGACGATCGATGACAACGTCATCCGCAATTTGTTCATTGATCTGATTGTCAATAAATACTTTACCTGTTTTAACTGTTTTGATTTTTTTCATATATTTTGCGCAAACTTCGATTTGATCGCCATCGCTCATTAATACAATATTTCGCTCAGGAATTCCACACTGCATTGCTGTCTCTTTATGCTTTGTAATGTGATTGTATTCTCCATGTACGGGAAGGAAAAATCGTGGTTTGACCAAGCGTAAAATGAGCTTTTGCTCTTCTTGTGCAGCATGCCCACTCACGTGAATTTCACTAAAGTCTTGGTACGCTACGTTAGCACCACTTTTAAGTAAAAAATTAAGAACTTTAGAAACACTGCCTTCATTTCCAGGGATTGCTTTAGCTGAAATAATAATCTGATCAGTTGACTTAATTTTTACATGGCGATGCTCATCGGTTGCCATCCTATAAAGTGCACTCATAGTTTCACCTTGGCTTCCCGTTGTAACAATAAGAACATCTTTATCTGGATATTTATTAACCTCATGCGGATCAATAAAAATACTTTTATCGAGTTGTATATAACCAAGTTCAATTGCAGTAAAAAGATTTCGCTCCATTGAACGACCAATAACTGAAACTTTTCTACCATATTTTAACCCATAATCAATGGCTTGATACACTCTGTGGATATTAGAAGAGAAGGTTGACATAATAACTCGACCTTTTGCTTTTGCAAAAATAGAATCAAAGGTCTTACCAACAGTACTTTCACTACGTGTAATTCCCTCTTTATACGAGTTAGTACTATCACTCATCAAACATAAAACACCTTTTTCACCGTAAGCGGCGAAACGGTTAAGATCGGTAACAAAGCCATCAATAGGGGTGTGATCTATTTTAAAATCTCCCGTATGGATGATCGTTCCTGCTTCTGTTGTAATTGCAAGGGAAGAGGCGTCTATAATCGAGTGGGTAATATGAATCCATTCAATTTCAAATTCACCAATTTTATAGATTTTACGTTTTTCAACAGGTCTAAAATACTTTTTATAAGCCTTTAGTCCATGCTCATCGAATTTATTAGCCAGCATTCCAAGAGGAAGAGGGGTGGCATAAAGTGGAAATTGCATCTCTTTAAAGAGATATGAAACGGCACCAATATGATCTTCATGTGCATGTGAAATAATAATTCCAGCTATTTTTTTCTTAATTTGTCGCAAGTAACTGAAATCTGGAACCAAAATATCGACACCATGCATATCTTCACTAGGAAAACTCATACCGACATCAAGGACTATTGCAGAGGTATCGGTTTCAAAAACACAAATATTTCCACCAATCTCGCCCAATCCACCAAGCGGTGTAATTTTAATCTTACCTTTAGAGGTTTGATCAATCAAATTAGAACGATTAAGCCTATCTTTGTGCATTTTTTGATTGGCTTCAATCGCTTTTTTCATATCGCGTTGCCAAAGCTCGTTACCCTCAATTGAGGCAGCTGGAGATTTATTGCCTTTTCGTCTTCGATTATTTCGTGGTTTTTTCTCACCTGCTTCAGCGGTAGGCTCTTTAACCTCACCATTTTGTGGATTTTGGCTCACCTGTTTTTTAGCGTTAGCGTGAGACGATTGTTTTGGATGCCCTGTAGGATTTGGTGTCTTCTCTTTAGGGGTTTCGTTACTGTTCTGTTGTTGCGTTACTTCGTTTTCTTGCATCATTCAACCTTAATGTTTTAAATAGTAGATGATGAGACAAGACGCTAATTTCGTGAGGACGAATTGTTATGGGAAGGGATTGGTCGTACATAACGTTTTCTACATACGATTTATCAAACTCAGATGAAATATTTTTCAACCAAGTTTTTCTTGGACTTTGAAATGAACATCGCAAATATTTTTTAAATTTTTGCAACTGTTCGTTGGATTCAAAAATGCCAGAGAATTTTCCTTCAACAAACTCTTTTTGTTTGTCAATTTTGAGAATAGACGACACCACTTTAGGTTGTGGTTCAAACGATTCTGGAGATACATCAAAAAGTATTGTAGCCGTCCCAATACTTTGTGCCAAAATCGCTAAAGAGGTAAACTCTTTTGTTTTTGGAAGCGCAGCAAATTTTTCTGCCACCTCTTTTTGGATCATGACCGTCATTGATTTACAATTTGGATCTTCCAAGGCTTCCAAAATAATAGTCGTAGCGATGTAATAGGGCAAGTTTGCAACTAAATCATAAGGCTCTTCACAAAGAGATCCTTTTTCAAATTGCTTCAAAACATCAGTTTGCACCAATGTAAACTCACCCTCATCGATTTTCGTCGAATATTTTTTTCTCAAATAAACGCACAAGTCTTCATCGACTTCATATGCTACTAAGGCTTTCACCTTTAATAGCTCTTGCGTCAAATCACCTAAGCCAGGCCCAATTTCAACAAGCTTTCGCTCATTTCGGGGCATCGATTGGATGATTTTGTTTACAACCGTTGTATCTTTTAAAAAATTTTGGCCAAATTTCTTTTTTGCCTCTATCAATTTGTACCCTATTCTTTAAACTTTCACTGATTGTAGCTAATCTTTACTTATAAAAGAGTTATATACAGATTTAATCTTACTTTTCAGAAGTTTTTTTTAATTCTTGCGCTATCATTTTAACTTAATATTTATCTAAAAAGAGAGCCTTATGGAGCATTTTGCTAAACGTATTATCCCTTGTCTGGATGTCAAAAATGGACGTGTGGTTAAGGGTGTTAATTTTGTTGGACTTAAAGATGCAGGGGATCCTGTTGAAATTGCAAAACGGTACAATGAAGAAGGCGCAGATGAGCTCACATTTCTAGATATTACAGCCAGTCATGAAGGTAGAGGAACGATTGTTGATATCGTTGAGAAAGTTGCACGTGAAGTGTTTATTCCACTCACTGTTGGCGGAGGTATCCGAACCCTCGATGATATTTACACTCTTTTACATGTAGGATGCGATAAAGTGAGTATCAACTCTCCAGCCATTGCCAATCCTCTTTTTATCGATGAATCATCCAAACGTTTTGGTTCACAGTGCATTGTCGTCGCTATTGATGCTAAACGCACAGAGGATTCGTGGCATGTCTTTGTTAATGGTGGAAGAATCGATACAGGAATAGACGCTCTTGAATGGGCAAAAGAGGTTCAAGAAAGAGGTGCGGGAGAAATCCTTCTTACCTCCATGGATTGTGATGGTGCTAAAAATGGCTATGACATTCCACTTACTTCGCAAATGAGCACTATGCTGGATATTCCTGTGATTGCCAGTGGTGGGGCAGGGACGATGGAGCATATTAAAGATGCCTTTGTCAATGGTGCCGATGCGGCTCTTGCCGCTTCCATTTTTCACTTTAAAGAGATTGATATTATGGATCTTAAACATTACCTCGCGCATGAGGGAATTGCAGTACGGTTATGATTCTTTGTGCGGGGAGAAATGAAACATTCGATTTTGCCAAACCTATTGGTGTTGGACTTATCGAAAGTGCCATCACGCTAACCAAACTTATTCTAGAAGAGAAACCTGCTTTTTTATTTTTTGTAGGAACTGCTGGAAGCTATGGTAAATATCAGCCTTTTGATCTTGTGCATAGTCATAGTGCTGCGAATATTGAACTCTGTTTTTTGCAGAACAAATGTTACACAACTTTACAAAATTCCATCGATGTTGAGAAGGTTCATGTTTCACGTGGAACAATATATCCGTCGCCTATTGTCAATTCAAGTAATTACATTACCACAGATATCACATTGGCACATAAAATGATTGAAAAAAATATTGACCTAGAAAATATGGAATTTTTTTCTGTAGTGAGTGTCGCTAATCACTTCCATATTCCCTGTTCTGGTCTTTTTGTTGTGACCAATTATTGCGATGAAAATGCCCATCGTGATTTTATACACAATCATGCGCAAGCAAAAGAACTCATTACATTACATGTAGAAAAAAATATGAAAATTTGAGGTATTATGGAAAAACAGAATATATTCGATCTATCAAAAGAAGAGTTATCGGAAATTATCAAACCCTCTTTTAGAGCGAAACAAATTTATCAATGGTTATATCAAAAATACGTCAATTCCTTTGATGAGATGAAAAATCTTCCCAAAGAGCTCAAAGATCAGCTTGAAGCACAGTACTATTTAGATCCTCTTATCATCGCTAAAGTTGAAGAGAGTAGGGATGGTAGTAAAAAATATCTTTTTGCACTCAAAGATGGCAACACTATCGAATCGGTTCTTTTGCCTATGAAGCAAGAACAAAATGATGAAGATGGAAAGCTAATTCGCCATACACGCTATACGATTTGTATCTCCTCTCAAGTGGGCTGTAAAATTGGATGTGCGTTTTGTCTCACGGGGAAAAGTGGTTTTAAACGCAACCTAACAGCTGGAGAGATAACATCGCAAATTCTCATGATCAAAAGAGACAATGCTATCGCCGAGAATAGACGTGTCAATATCGTTTATATGGGGATGGGTGAGCCACTGGATAATTTAGCTAACGTGAGCAAGGCTGTGCGTATTTTTACGGATATTGATGGCCTTTCTATCTCACCTCGCAGGCAAACCATTTCAACCAGCGGGCTTAGTTCACAAATCGAAAAACTAGGGTTAATGGAGTTGGGTGTTTTGTTAGCAATTTCATTGCATGCGGTAGATGATGAACTAAGACAAACGCTGATGCCGATCAATAAAGCCTATAATATTGAGTCCATCATCAATGCTGTTAAAGCATTCCCTATAGACGCACGTAAACGGGTCATGTTTGAATACTTGGTTATGAAAGGAGTCAATGATGACCAAAAGAGTGCTCGCAAGCTAGTGAAGCTCCTACATGGCATAAAATCGAAAGTTAATCTCATCTATTTCAATCCGCATGTTGGAAGCGAATTTGCTCGCCCGTTAGAAAAAGATATGATAGCGTTTCAACAGTATCTTGTCAATCATGGAGTACTGTGTACCATTCGTCAATCCAAAGGCTTAGATATCAGCGCCGCATGTGGGCAGCTTAAAGATAAGGAAAAAAATAATGACAACGCTTGACATATTTCAAGTTGGTTTTTTAATAATCGTTGTGATCGTAGGAGTAGGAGGACTGATTAAAGTCCTCTTTCTAAAAGAGAAGTAAGAGCTTTACATGTAAAGCTCTTTGAGGTTATTTAGCTATCCATTCCTGAGAGATAATCTCTCGATCAGCAATAAAAATCTTTCCAACAAATTTATCACCCTTAACATAACTACCAACACCTTTAGGCGTTCCACTCATTACGATATCGTTATCAATCAGTGTCGAAAAGGAGTTAATTTCTTCAATAACTGTGAGTGGTTTATAGATCATCAGGTCAATGTTTCCCTCTTGAACTAACACATCATTAATCCACAATTGCATCGAGAGTAAATTAACATCCAACGCATCAATACTGACAAACGGGCTCATAACAGCAGCACCGTCAAAAGCCTTTGCACGCTCCCAAGGTAGCCCTTTTCCTTTAAGCTCACTTTGGAGTTCACGGTTAGTCAAATCAAGCCCAAACCCAACAGCAGCAATGGCTCCTTTTTTGATTAAAAAAGAGATTTCACCTTCATAATGAAGTGGTGTTTGTTTGCCAGTTATCAGCTCACTACTTAAAGCAGCGTTAGGCTTCATAAACAAAACCATTGAAGTAGGAACTTCGTTATTTAACTCTTTAATGTGCGCAACATAATTTCTCCCAACACAGACCACCTTACTTGGGGCGGCTCTAAGACCATCTAATATAATTGTTTTCATTGTTATCCTTTCATTAAATTGTAAAACAGTGTTTTTGCATCAACCTGTGATTCTATTTTATAAGGAATTCCCTTATACTCAAATGCTAACGTTTGGGCATGCAAAAGAAGGCGTGAACTTTGTGTTATTTCAAGTTGTTCTTCTGCGCTCATAGAACCCTCTAAGTATCTCTCTGCATCTTCTTCATCTATTCCATATATTGGATCACCAACAATGTGATGTTTCACGTGGAACAAATGAACACGAATCTGATGCTGCCTTCCGGTATAGGGAATCGCTTCAACCAATGTTGCATCTTTGTCTGCAAAATAGCCAAGGGGCGTTATTTTTGTTTGTGACGCCTTACCTCTTTCATCCACATGGACTTTAAGTCGAATTTGACTTGTTTCAACATCGCGCTTCAGTTTTTCATCAATCATCAGAACATCGTCAATTTTTCCATGCACCAAAGCCAAATAACTCTTTTGAACGTGCCTTGTCGCAAAGATACGTTTGAGCTCGATTTCCGCCTGCTTATGTTTGCCCACCAACACTAAACCACTCGTACTTTTATCAATACGGTGAGCCGCATTCGCATCTTTCCCATACAACGATTTGATTTCATCGTTTAAAGTATACCCGTCACTGCGTTTTCGAGGATGAATCATCACACCACTAGGTTTTTCAAAAACGGCAAAGTCTTCTGTCTCAAAAACAGGTTGAAGACCTTTAGATTCTCCTTCAAAAACAACCACGCTAATAGTACCAACAATCAAAGATGATTTTTTGAGGAGCTGCTCACCTTCCACAAAAACTCTTCGTTTATCCACTATTTTTTGCGCTTCGCCCATACTGATTTCAAAGGTGTCCATTAAGAAGCGAAAGGCAAGTGTTGGTTTTTCAAGAACAAACTTTTTCAAAGTATACGCCAAAATTCAACCCTTTTTTAGTCCGAAATTGTTAAAATAAAAAATCATATCAAACACGAATTTACAGATAAATTCACCGTATTTTATCACATAAAAATCACAAATAGACAAGGAATGAGAATGGTAGAGCGCTACGCACGAGAAGAGATGAAAAAGCATTGGACCATTGAGGCAAAATACGACGCATGGCTTAGGGTCGAGAAAGCCGCAACCAAAGCATGGAACAAATTAGGACTCATTCCAAATAGTGATTGTGAAAAAATCGTTAAGAATGCCAAGTTCAATATTGACCGTATTGATGAAATTGAAAAAGTCACCCGTCACGATGTCATTGCATTTTTAACGAGCGTGGCAGACAGCCTTGGAGAAGAGAGCAGGTGGGTTCATTATGGTATGACCAGTTCAGATTGTATTGACACGGCTGTTGCCCTTCAGATGCGCGACTCTTTACATGTAATCATTGAAGATGTCAAAACATTAATGGAATCATTAAAAACCAGAGCGATGGAACACAAAATGACATTGATGGTGGGAAGAAGCCATGGTATTCATGGCGAGCCTATCACGTTTGGTTTGGTACTTGCCATTTGGTACGAAGAGATCAAACGTAGTCTTAAAAATCTTGAAAATGTTATGGGCGTCATTTCTGTCGGACAGATCAGTGGAGCAATGGGCAATATGGCTCACTCACCGATTGAGCTTGAAGAGTATGTCTGTGAAGAGCTTGGTCTGACACCAGCTCCCGTTTCTAACCAAGTCATTCAACGGGATCGTTATGCTGCACTCATGAATGCACTTGCCTTATTGGCATCCAGTTGTGAGAAGATAGCCGTTGCAATTCGTCATTACCAACGCACCGAAGTATATGAATGTGAAGAGTTCTTTGAAAAAGGTCAAAAAGGAAGCTCTGCGATGCCTCACAAGCGCAATCCCGTCTTAAGTGAGAATATTACTGGTCTGTGTCGTATGATAAGATCCTACGCGATCCCAGCGATGGAAAACGTCGCTTTATGGCATGAGCGCGACATCAGTCATAGTTCCGTTGAGCGTTTTATCTTGCCAGATGGTTTTATCACCACCGATTTCATGCTTAATCGTCTCAACAGCGTTATCTCTAAACTCGTCGTTTACCCTGAAAACATGATGCGCAATCTTAACCTAACAGGTGGACTTGTCTTTTCACAACGCATCTTACTTGAGTTACCACTTAAAAATGTATCACGCGAAGATGCGTATAAAATTGTTCAAAGAAACGCTATGAAAGTCTGGGAAGACCTTCAACATGGCAAACCAGCGCTCAACAGTGAAGGGGAGAGTTTGTACCTTCAAAATCTTCTGAGCGATGAAGATTTAAGAGCGCAACTCAGCGAAACAGAAATCAGAGCATGTTTTGACTATGCTTATTACACCAAAAATGTCGATAAAATTTTTCAAAGGGTATTTAAATAATGTTAACTGTCCAAAAGCGTAATGGTCGCATTGAGCCACTCGATATCTCTAAAATTCAAAAATATACTAGCTCTGCCATCAAAGGTTTGGACAATGTCTCTCAAAGTGAGCTTGAAGTCGATGCGAAGATTCAGTTTCGTGATCAAATTACGACTGAAGAGATTCAAAAGACATTAATCAAAACAGCAGTGGATAAGATCGATATTGATCGGCCAAACTGGACGTTTGTTGCCGCACGTCTGTTTTTATATGACCTTTACCATAAAGTCAATGGCTTTACAGGGTACGGAAGTTTTGCAGAGTACTTAGACCGTGGAGAAAAAGAGGGACGTATCGCCCTTGGGATGAAATCCAAATATGACCTGAAAGACCTTGACGCCTACCTCAAGCCTGAGCGTGATCTTCAATTTACCTATCTTGGAATTAAAACCCTTCACGATCGTTATTTGATCAAGAACAGACAAGGCAAGCCTATTGAGTTGCCACAACATATGTTCATGGCGATTGCCATGTTCTTAGCGCAAAATGAACTCAATTCCCAAGATTGGGCAAAGAAATTTTACGATGTGATCAGTAAATTTGAAGTGATGCTCGCAACGCCGACACTTTCGAATGCAAGAACTACGCGTCATCAACTCAGCTCATGCTACATCGGCAGTACGCCTGATAATATCGAAGGTATTTTTGACTCCTACAAAGAGATGTCACTGCTGAGCAAATTTGGTGGAGGCATTGGCTGGGATTGGAATTTGGTACGTTCGATGGGTGGTATGATCGATGGGCATAAAAACGCCGCAGGTGGCGTTATACCTTTTTTAAAAATCACCAATGATATTGCCATTGCAGTGGATCAACTCGGGACTCGTAAAGGTGCGATTGCCGTGTATTTAGAGCCATGGCATATGGACATCTCCGACTTTTTAGACCTTAAGAAAAACTCTGGTGAAGAGAGACGTCGTGCGCACGATCTTTTCCCTGCACTTTGGATCAATGACCTCTTTATGAAACGTGTTGAAGAAAACGCAATGTGGACGCTATTTGATCCTGCTGAAGCGGGTGATCTTGCGGAAGTCTATGGTGAAGAGTTTGAGCGTCGTTACCTTGCCTATGAGCAAAACGATGCTATTTCAAAAGAGTATGTACCTGCCAAAGAGTTGTGGAAGAAAATCTTAACCAGTTATTTTGAAAGCGGAAGCCCATTCCTCTGTTTTAAAGACAATGCCAATCGTGCGAATCCTAATGATCATACGGGCATTATTCGAAGCTCAAACCTGTGCACCGAAATTTTTCAAAATACCGCACCTAATCACTATAAAGTAAAAATTGTTTATAACGATCAAACGATTGACACCTATGAAGAGAGTGATTTGGTTAAAGTTGATAGTGGCGTAACAAAAGAAGCTAAGAAAGTAACTGCACTCGATAGTATCAATGGCAAAGATATTTTTATTGTTGAAAAAGAGATGGTTGAAGGTAAAACGGCTGTGTGTAATCTTGCCAGTGTGAACCTCTCTAAAATTCACACCAAAGAAGAGATCGAGCGAACCATTCCTATCGCAATTCGAATGCTTGACAATGTGATTGATCTTAACTTTTATCCACATGCCAAAGTAAAACATACTAACCTCAAATCACGTGCCATTGGCTTAGGTGTGATGGGTGAAGCGCAAATGCTGGCAGAACAGCACATCGCGTGGGGAAGTTACGAGCACTTTAGCAAAATTGATGAAGTGATGGAAGCGGTGAGTTACAATGCCATTTTGGCTTCGTCTAATCTTGCGATTGAAAAAGGAATTTATCCTGAATTTCAAGGTTCGAAATGGAGTCGAGGTATTTTCCCAATAGACACGGCCAATGACGAAGCTAAGAAATTAGTAGATCGTGGTGGGCTATTTGGGTACATGTATGATTGGGAGAGTTTAAGAGAAAAAGTGAAAAAGAATGGTATGCGCAATGGCTATCTGATGGCAGTTGCACCAACAAGCTCCATTTCTATTCTTGTGGGAACCACACAAACAATAGAGCCTGTATACAAACGTAAATGGTTTGAGGAAAACCTCTCAGGAATGATTCCTGTTGTGGTGCCAAACCTCAGTCCTGATACTTGGAATTTTTATACCCCAGCATATGAACTGGATCAACGTGTGCTCATTAAAGCAGGTGCTATTCGCCAAAAATGGATCGATCAAGGGCAGAGCCTTAATATTTTTATCACATTGGATAAGGCAAGCGGAAAATACCTCAATGACATCTACATGCTCGGATGGAAACTCGGTATCAAATCGACCTATTACCTCCGTTCCCAATCGCCTGAGAATAAACTTGAAGTAGCCGATCGCAGCATTGAGTGTGAAGGATGTCAATAAGCGTATCGTGTGAATAAAATACTTTACATGTAAAGGGTAAGAATGAAAACGATAGGATTGATCGGTGGCATGAGTTGGGAATCCACACAGAGCTATTACACTCTTTTAAATGAGGGCGTCAAAGCCAAACTGGGTGGACTTCACAGTGCTAAGATCATTCTTCACTCAGTTGATTTTGCACCAATTGAGCACTTCCAAAGCGAAGGGAAATGGGAAGAGGCTGCGCTTGTTATCCAAGAAGCAGCACTTTCCTTAGAACGAGCAGGAGTGGATTTCATCCTTTTATGTACCAATACCATGCACAAAATTCTTCCGCTCATTACACCTCATGTGAGAACACCTTTTTTACATATTGCAGAAGCGACTGCTAAAGCGCTCAATGCACAAGATGCCCATAAAGCCATTCTACTTGGAACCCAATTTACAATGCAAGAAACATTCTACACCGAAGTTTTAAAATCCCACCACATTGATGTGGTTATCCCTGATGAAAAAGCAATCGAAATTATCAACCAAATTATCTTTCAAGAACTTTGCGTTGGTCAAATCAAAAGCACTTCCAAAGAGATATTTTTAAAAATAATTAACGATCTTAAATGCCATGATGAACAAATTGATTCTGTCATTTTAGGATGCACGGAAATTGGCCTTTTATTGGATCAACAAAGCACTTATTTGCCGCTTTTTGACACAACTATTCTACATGTAAACGAAGCACTAACACATGCACTTAACGAATAATATCTTAAAATATAAATTAATTTTATATTTTAATAATAAAAAGCAAAAATATGCAATAAATTCCTAAATCAAGCCATTAATAGCCATAATTAAAAAATCTATCAAACTCTTAATTTTAAACTGTGACATAATTGTTTCAGCTTAATTATTAAGTTTCTTTAAATTTTATACTTACTATAATCTTCTCTACTTTTACATCTAGGATAACCATGCTAACCAAAGTACTCAAACGTGACGGAACGACAGAAGAATTTCAGCCTTATAAAATCGAAGACGCCATTAAAAAAGCCTTTAAAAGTGAAGGTGTAACCTACGATGCAAGCATCTTTCAAGAGATACTCAAGCGTATCGAAAAAAAACGGGTAGCAGCGGTTGAAGACTTCCAAAATATGATCGAACAAGAGCTTTATAAAACACGTTATTTTGACGTTATGCGCTCCTTTATTCTCTACCGACATACCCATAAAATGCAGCGTGAGCATATCTACGGACTCAATGAAGATACGACCTATGTCAATTCCACGCAAACAATTGAAGAGTATATTGGAAAAAGTGACTGGAGAATTAAAGCAAACTCTAACACCGGTTACTCAAACGCTGGGTTAGTCAATAACACTGCAGGTAAAGTGATTGCTAATTACTGGCTTGACAAAATTTACTCCAAAGAAGAGGGATTAGCCCATCGTAATGGTGACTATCATATCCATGATTTAGACTGTTTAACAGCGTATTGCGCTGGTTGGAGCCTTCGCGTGCTTTTAGATGAGGGCTTTAACGGTGTTCGTGGTCGTGTTGAGAGCCGCCCTCCAATGCACTTTCGCGAAGCACTCGGACAAATGGCAAACTTTTTAGGCATTCTCCAAAGCGAATGGGCGGGTGCTCAAGCGTTTAGCTCATTTGATACCTATTTAGCACCATATGCTTTCAAGGATAAAATCTCCTATAAAGAGATCAAAAAAGCGATTCGTAGCTTTATTTATAACCTCAATGTTCCTGCACGTTGGGGACAAAGTCCGTTTACCAACATTACGATTGACTGGACCGTGCCTAAAGACTTAGCCGATCAGATTCCAACATCAAACCAACGTCATCTTTTTAAAGAAATTAACGATGCTGAGCTTATGGAAGAGGCACAAAAACGTGGTGTCAATTCTCTTGAAGCCATGACCTACAAGCATTTTCAAAAAGAGATGAATCTCATCAATAAAGCTTACTACGAAGTGATGACCGAGGGCGATAAAACAGGTCAGCCTTTCACCTTCCCAATTCCAACGGTGAATATCACCGAAGATTTTGATTGGGATGGTGAAAACACGGACTTACTGTTTGAGAATACCGCCAAAATTGGCTCATCATACTTTCAAAACTTTATTGGAAGCCAATACGTGAGAGATGCTGATGGCAAACTTGTAGAAAACCCAAAAGCCTATAAACCTGGCCATGTACGCTCCATGTGCTGTCGTTTGCAACTCGATCTTAGAGAGCTTTTAAAACGTGGCGGTGGACTTTTCGGAAGTGCTGAAATGACGGGAAGTATTGGCGTTGTGACGCTCAATATGGCACGACTTGGCTATCTCTATAAAGGCAATAAAAAAGAGTTGATGGAGCGCTTTGAATACCTGATGGACCTCGCCAAATCAACACTAGAGAAAAAACGTGTATTTGTCCAAGAGATGTACAACCGTGGACTTTATCCGTATACAGCACGTTATTTGCCAGGATTTAACAGTCATTTTTCAACCATTGGTGTCAATGGTATCAACGAGATGATTCGCAATTTTACGGATGATAAACACAATATTGCCGATGCATATGGAATGGAATTTGCTCACGAAATCTTAGAATTTGTGCGCAATAAAATGGTCACATATCAAGAAGAGACGGGGAATCTCTACAACCTTGAAGCAACACCAGCAGAGGGTACAACGTACCGTTTTGCGAAAGAAGATAAAAAACGCTACCCTGAGATCATCCAAGCAGGATCGGGAAAAAATGTGTACTACACCAACTCCTCTCAACTTCCTGCGAATTTTACCGATGATCCTTTTGAAGCATTGGATCTGCAAGATGACCTACAATGCTCCTACACAGGTGGAACCGTTCTGCATCTTTACATGAAAGAGCGCATTAGTTCCAGTGAAGCGTGTAAAAAGTTGGTTAGAAACGTGATCACCAACTACCGTATGCCTTACCTTACAATCACACCGGTCTTTTCGGTGTGTGAGAAACATGGCTACATCAGTGGCGAGCATGAATTTTGCCCTAAATGCGATGAAGAATTAGTAGAACACTACAGAAAAGGAGAAGCATCATGAGTCAAACCGAAATTTTAGAGAAGTTGAAAGAAAAACGCACCAAATGTATTGTTTATACCCGTGTTATGGGTTATCACAGACCCGTAGAGAGTTTTAATGTTGGAAAAACTGGCGAGCATAGAGAGCGCGTTCAATTTGTTGAAAAATGTCCTTGCCGATAAGGCAATTCATAGTATTACGAAATTTACGACGCTAGATTATCCCCATCATCTAGCGTCTATCTTTTGGTTTGCCAAATGCAATATGGCTTGTCCCTATTGCTACAATCCTCAAATCGTACGAGACAGTGGAACCATTAGCCTCCAAACTGCCATAGAATTTTTACAAAGCCGTCAAGGACGTCTGGATAGTGTTGTACTAAGTGGTGGAGAGTGTACCCTTTATCCCAATCTTGAACCCTTTTGCGAAGCGATTAAAGCATTAAATTATAAGATTAAAATCGACACCAATGGCTCTCATCCAGAGTTACTAGCACATTTAATTATGAAAAAGCTTGTAGACTACATTGCACTTGATTATAAAGCTCCATTAGATCAGTATGAAACATTAACACATTACCACCATAGTGAACGTTTTGAAGAGAGTTTAAAAATACTGATTCAAAGTGATATTCCCTTTGAGGTTCGTACAACACTACATAGTGATTTACTCACTCCCATAGACATTAACACCATCATAAAAGATTTACATGTAAAAGGTTATCGTGGAACCTATTACCTTCAAAATTATTTACATGTAGAGCCCACATTGGGTGAAACAAAAATGCAACAAAATCAGTTTGATTTGAGCCAGCTCAGCCCTCTCATACCTATAGAATTAAGAAATTTTTGATACAATCTTTTTAGATATTATTGTATTAGGAACGTCAATGGAGCGCAAAAAAATCTACAACCCCAACTCAGATGAAAGTCTTCAAGATCGTAAAATTTTTGGGGGAAACCCACACGGAATTTTAAATTTCACCAAAGCAAAATACTCATGGGCACTTAAACTTTGGGATATGATGGAAGCCAATACATGGTTTCCTAGAGAAGTCGATACCACAAAAGATGTCATTGACTATAACCGTAACTTAACAGATGCCGAAAAACGTATGTATGATCTCGTTTGGTCTCAACTCATTAGCATGGATAGCTTTCAAACTAACAACTTAGCCGACAACATAAACCCCTACATCACAGCACCTGAGATAAATGCATGTCTTTCTCGCCAATCGTATGAAGAGGCAAACCACTCTAAATCCTATGCCGTTATGGCAGAAGCCATTTGCGACAACACGGACCTTATTTATGAGATGGAAAAACACGATGAAGTATTACGTCGCAAAAATGACTACATTTCAAGTGTTTACGAAGAGTTAGCGGGCGATGTAACGGATGAAAAACTCATTCTTGCAATGTTTGCCAATCAAATCCTAGAGGGCATCTACTTTTATTCTGGCTTTACGGCTATTTATGCACTAGCACGTGCTGGAAGAATGCTAGGAAGTGCACAGATGATTCGCTTTATTCAACGTGATGAAATTACCCATCTTCTTATCTTCCAAAATATGATTAATTCAGCTCAAAAAGAATATCCAGAACTTTTTACTACTGAGCTTAAAGCCAAAGTCTATGAGATGTTCCAAAAAGCAGGTGATCTTGAAATTGAGTGGGGCAAATACATCACCAAAAATCAAATTATGGGCTTTACGGATGACATCATCGAAACCTACATTCACTATCTGATTGACGATCGTTTAACGGCAGTAGGCTTTGAAAAACTCTACAATGCCAAACACCCTATTAAATGGGTAGATGACTTCTCGAAATTTAATGACCAAAAAACAAATTTCTTTGAAGGCAATGTTTCTAATTACAGCAAAGGAAGTCTCTCATTTGATGATTTCTAATCCAATGCTCTGTGCGTTACAATTTGCCTATGAAGGTCAAAGCTTTGAAGAGAATTTTGAGACCCTTCAAGCGCTCTTGGAACAAACACCTCAAAATAGTATCTCATTAGCACCAGAGCTCTGTTTAAGTGCCTACAGCTACGATAAAATGGAAGAAGCGGCAGAATTTACTACTACGATACTTCCAAAACTCGCTAAACTCTCTGTAGGTAAAACATATGGGCTTACATTGATTGAAAAAATTGATACAAAGTATGTCAATAACTTCAAACTTTTTCATCATGGGAAACTTATTTATACACAGTCAAAAGCAAAACTTTTTACCTTAGGCGAAGAAGAACACTATTTTAGCGCAGGGAATATCGAAGAAATCAACTTCGTTGAGATTAATGGAATAAAAATTGCTGTACTTATCTGCTTTGAACTTCGCTTTCCAAGTCTTTGGGAAAAGATCAAAGGGGCAGATCTTATTTTAATACCTGCCTACTGGGGCAAACTTCGTAAAAAGCATTTTGAAGTGTTAACGACAGCGTTGGCAATTGCCAATCAAGCGTATGTGCTTTGTGCTAACAGTGCCGATGAAAGCATGGCTAAAAGCAGTGCTATCATCTCTCCATTGGGTGATGTCACCAGTGATGATAACCATAACCTAATAATGCATACCTTTGATTTTCATGAAATCAAAAAAATACGACGATATCTTGACATAGGATTAACCCATAATGCCGCAAACGGCTCAATTTAACACCAAAATTAGTTTTCAAAAACATAAAAAAATGGCAGACGAAATTGCTAAAATTTGTCCTATAAGTCAGAACGTTTATGATGCTTTTTGCCAAAGCGAACGTGAACTTTTTGTCCCACAAGGCATGAGTATGCACGCTTACAAACTCGATGCACTACCCCTTGTTGCAAACCAGTGGATTAGCTCGCCTTTAACCGTAGCAAAAATGACAGAAGCTCTTACATGTAAAGGTGCTGATAGTGTTTTGGAAATTGGCTGCGGCAGTGGTTACCAAGCGCTTATTTTAAGTAAAGTTATACGCCGTGTCTTTACCATTGAACGCATTGAAAGATTGCTTAAAGAGGCACGTGAACGCTTTAAAACATTAGGTATTACTAACATACACACACGCTTTGACGATGGACAAAATGGCTGGAGAGAATTTGCTCCCTATGATCGTATCCTTTTTTCAGCTTCCACACCTGAAGTGCCACAAAAGCTTTTTGAGCAGCTAAAAGTAGGTGGGATTTTGGTAGCTCCTATTGAAAAAGGAGAGAAGCAAATTATTACCCGATTTATAAAAACGGAAGAGGGCATTCGCAAAGAGGCATTAGATAACTGCCTCTTTGTCCCTGTAAAAGATGGTCGTGAATTTTAATACTTCTTTACAATCTGTTTGATTAAAAGCTGAGGTGTTACGAGCCCACGATAATCATTGCGGGAAACCGTAAACAAAATATCGATACGATCACCTTGCTTAGCTTTAATATCATAGTTAAAAAAGAGCGCTTCAAGGGCATTGCTCCCCTCTTGTAAAATAAGCTTTAAATGCTGTCCATCTTTACCAATCAAACGATCAACTTTGACGGCAATATTACGTAATAAAAAGCTTGGCTTAGGATTTTTTTGACCATAAGGCTCTTGGTTCTCTAAAATTTCTAATAACTCAAAATCAATCTGATCCGCACTAATTTCTCCTAAGAGATCATTATCAGCTTCCATTGCCTCTTGTGTAAACTGACTGGATGCTTCCACCAAATTGATTCTAAATTGTTCTAAATGTTTAATTTCAATCGAAACACCTGCTGCACCCTTATGCCCTCCGAACCCAAGTAAAAGAGGCTCTTGTGAACGAATAAGCTCTAAGATATCTACATTGCCAATACCTCTCGCACTTCCTTTGGCCTTTTCATCTTTGATAGAAAAGACAATAGCAGGCTTTTTAAAGCGTTTAGAAAGCCTAGAGGCGACAATCCCTACGATACCCTCATGCCACTCTTCACCCCATGCAACAATGATATTTTCATTCTCTTTGACATAAGGCAATGTTGATTCAAATAAGAGACGCTCTTCCTCTTTACGGGCTTCATTTAGGGAAACAATATAATCAAGTTTTTGTAAAGCATCGTCTACATTTTTAGACTTTAAAAATTCATAGGAAAAAATGGCATCTTCCATCCGACCTGAACTATTAATCAAAGGACCGATCAAAAATGAAATATCATCCCCTTCTAAAGTTTTTTTACCAAAATACTGTTTAATGGCCTCAAACGCAGCACGTTTTGAGTGATTAAGTTCTACAATACCTTTTTTAACCATGACACGGTTCATCCCTACAAGCTCCATCATATCCGCCATAATAGCAATACAAAGGAGATCTAAGAAGCTAGAAAGGTTATAGTCCACACCCAGTTCTTCTTTGAGCGCAGCAACTAAATACCACGCTACTTGTGCACCACAAATTTCACAATGAGGAAAAGCGCAATCTTCTTGTTTGGGATTGACAATAGCATACGCATCAGGCAAAATAGAAGGAATACTATGATGATCGGTGATGATAAGGTCAATACCCTGATGTTTACAAATCTGAGCTGCTTCAATCGCAGAAATACCATTATCAACGGTGATAATCACATGGACATCAAGTTTTGCAACGATATCTGGATTTAAGCCATACCCATCGGTAAAACGGTTGGGAATAATCAAGGAGTAATCAACCCCTAGATCATCAAAAAATTGGCTTAAAATAACGGAAGAAATGACACCATCCACATCATAATCACCCACAATGGCAATACGTTCATGGTTACGCATCGCATCAGCAATACGTTTAGATGCCTTAGCAATATCTTTTAAAGAGGAGGGCTTAGGAATCTCATTTAAACGGGTACACTCGTCGTTCTCAAATCTGCTTTGAAGAATCCGTTTTATCTCCTCTTTACTCAGCAACCTAGCCATTTTGGCGTTGTAACAAAGCCGCTTTTGCAAAACCTAAAATGGTTTTATTTGGGTTTGTTAAACGTGAGGTAAACTCAGGATGAAATTGAACTCCTAAAAACCATGGGTGACCTTGAAGCTCTACCGCTTCAATTAAACCATTGCTCTCACCACTGACGATAAGCCCCTCTTTTTCAAAGGCTTCACGATACGCTGGGTTTGCTTCATATCGGTGACGATGACGCTCACGAATCACTTTAGCGCCATCATAAACTGACCTGAGCAGTGAACCCTCTTTGGTTTCACATTCATAGCCACCCAAACGCATTGTACCACCTAAAGGACTTTGGAACGTACGAAGCTGTTTTTGGCCACTCGCATCCATAAAAGAGTCAATCAAATAGATAATCGGATTTTTACATGTAGGATTAAATTCAGCCGAATTAGCATCTTCAAGATGAAGCACATTACGTGCAAATTCAATCATTGCCAGTTGCATTCCAAGACAAATCCCAAGATAAGGGATTTTATGTTCTCTTGCAAAGCGGATTGCCGCCATTTTACCCACAACGCCACGCTCACCAAAACCACCTGCAACCAAAATACCATCAACATCGGAAAGAATCTCTTCACACCCTTTCTCTTCAATCATTTCAGAATCAACCCAACGAATTTTTACTTTCGCATTTAGGTTCGCTCCAGCATGAATTAACGATTCAGTCAGTGATTTGTACGACTCTTTAAGGTCAAGATATTTGCCAACAAAAGCGATCATTAACTCATCACGAGGAGCAATGACACGTTTAACCAAAATATCCCATTCATCCATATGCGGTGTCAAATCTCCAAGATCTAATGTCTCGGAGATAGGAACTAAAATATTTTCTTTGAGAAAACTAAGCGGTACTTGATAAATAGTCGTGGCATCTAAACACTCAATCACGGAATTACGCTCAACACCACATGAGAAAGCAAGCTTGTTTTTCAACTCTTTAGGAAGAGGGTATTCAGAACGACAAATTAACATATCGGGTGTGATACCAATACGGCGAAGTTCTTGAACGGAATGCTGTGTTGGTTTCGTTTTAAGCTCACCTGCCGCTTTGATGAAAGGAACGAGTGTGAGATGAATGTTCATTGCACGACGTTTACCAAGCTCACTTTTCAATGAACGAATTGCCTCCAAGAAGGGTAATCCTTCTATATCTCCAACCGTTCCACCAATTTCAACAATGAGAATATCTTGTCCACGCCCCGCTTCTTTGATACGGTTAGCAATTTCGTCAACAATGTGAGGAATCACTTGAATCGTTTTACCAAGGTAATCCCCACGACGCTCTTTTTCGATAACTGCAGAGTAAACGCGTCCTGTTGTAAAATTGTTCGCTTGGGTAAGATTTTCATCCAAAAAACGCTCATAATGCCCAAGATCAAGATCGGTTTCAGCGCCATCATCGGTGACAAAAACCTCTCCATGCTCTAACGGGCTCATGGTACCTGGATCAACGTTGATATAAGGATCTGCTTTTAGGATGCTGACTTTAAAGCCAACGTTTTTTAAAAGTGTAGAGATACTCGCCGCTGCTATGCCTTTACCAAGAGAGCTTAAAACACCTCCGGTAATAAAAATATACTTCGTTTCGTGATTGGACATACTCTTCCGCCTCATTATTATTTAATGGCGAGATTATAGCTAACATAAGCTAATAAAGGGTTTATCCTTAAGGTAATAATGTAAATATCAAAAGAAGAGATAAGCCCCTTATTGAGGGGTTAAGAGGCTTACATGTAAAAATTATAAAGTGTTATTTTGCTTTATCGTGGAAGTAATTGGTTGCTTCAACAAAACCCTCAATAGAGCCACAGTCAAAACGTCTTCCGGTAAATTTATACGCGATAACTTTGCCTTGACGCGCGAGTTCTAAAAGCGCATCGGTGATCTGAATTTCACCGCCTTTACCCGGTTTTGTATTTTCAATCACTTCAAAAATCTCAGGTGTTAAAATATAACGACCAATAATGGCTAAATTGGTTGGAGCATCTTTTGGATCTGGTTTTTCAACCATGTTTGAGACACGAAGAACTGACTCATTACCATCAACAATTTTGCCATCAATAACACCATATTTGTTTGTATCTTCTTTAGGCACTTCTTCAATAGCAACAACACAACAACGGTATTTTTCATACACTTCAACCATCTGTTTAAGAACAGGATCATCATCGTTATTGTCACATAAATCATCCGCCAAAATAACGGCAAAAGGCTCATCGCCAATCAATGTTTTACCCGTTAGAATTGCGTGACCCAAACCTTTCATCTCTACTTGTCTCGTATAACTGAAGGTGCAATTATCAATTAAATTTCTAATTTCAGTAAGGTAACTCTCTTTTGATGTGCCTTTAATTTGGTGTTCCAATTCATAACTGACATCAAAATGATCTTCAATAGCTCTTTTGCCACGACCTGTTACAATCGCCATCGTATCAATACCAGCACTGACTGCTTCTTCAACACCATATTGAATCAATGGTTTAGTAAGAACAGGTAACATCTCTTTTGGCATCGCTTTGGTTGCCGGTAAGAATCTTGTACCATAACCCGCTGCAGGGAAAAGACACTTTTTTACAGATTTTAAACTATTAATTTTGCTATATTTTGAGATACTTGACACTGTATCGCTCCTGAGGTTTTAAATGTGCAATTTTATCTTAATTTTGCTCTTTTTCCTATGAGGTGTCACTATAGACCTATTACAATAATCTTTCATGAGCTTTATTTTTTCATATTATTATCATTAAAATGTATATTTCATAGCGCCGCGTTAACCCATGTTTTCACCGTATGTCACCCAAAAGAATTATTTAGAGTATAAACAAAGATCTGCCATAAACTTATATTTAACTTAATTTATATTTTTAGTATTATTAATTTAATTAAAAATAAAGTGTAGAAACGTTACCAATTTTTTATAAAAAGAAAATATTTTTATTTGATTTATTTTTATTTAAGTATTGTTAATATATAATTCCGAAAACAAAAAAGGAGCTACCAAGATGAAAAAATTAAGTATTGTAAAAGTTGGATTGGCTATGACTCTTCTAAATGCTGTTTTATTTGCTGCAGGCTTTGTCTATTTAGCCCAAACACAATCACTATAATATACTGAAAGTTAATTCTTATAAAAGAAGTCGATTGAAAAATTGTACCAATTGACTTCTTTTATCTGATACCTGAAGATACTCTATAATGTATCTTCTCCCATTATTTCACGCATTTTACGTTCCATTCGCTTTTCAAATGCTTCACTTGAAGGTGAACTTTCAGATGAAAATTTTGCTTTACCGTATAAGACACATCCACGATCTCCAGGATCACACTCTTTTTTGATGATATCACAGATTCCTTCCACATCATGAGGGCATGTCCAACCACCTTGATTCATAAAAAATCCTTACATATAATGTTTTGCCAAGACACTCACGCCACCCACAATAAATTGCACCGCAATCGCTCCTACGATGAGTCCCATTAAACGACTGACAATTTTTTGCCCAGTTATCCCTAAATAATGGCGAATATAGATACTATTTTTAAAAGCAAGATACACACTTAAAGCTACAATTAAATAAGCAATAATGAGTGCTGCAAGAGAAATAATACCTTCACTATGCCCACGTAGAATGATGATCGTTGCAAAAATACCAGGACCGAAAGTAATAGGAATACCTAAAGGAATTACTGAAAATTCATCGTTTTTGATTGCTTCTTCACGTTCTTCTTCGGTTTGATTTTTGGACTCTATCGAGCCTTGAACCATTTTAATGGCGGTAAGCAACAAAATAATTCCACCCATTACTTTAAGTGAATCAATTTCAATACCAAAAAGATTGAGCAAAAAATTACCCGTAAGTAAAACCACAAAAAAAGCCACGATGATAGTCATTGTCGCTTTCCAAGCAATCTTATTAATATGCTCTTTGGTTGTACTCTGAGGTAGGAGTGAAAGCATAATAGCACTCACTCCTAAAGGATCAACAATTGCCATCATTGTAATGGTATGTTGTAATAAAAGATTTAAAAATTCACTCATTAAGCATCAGTCTTTAAAATAGCACCACTACTTGCATTGGTAACAAGTTGGCGGTATTGCTTCAACCAACTTCCTTGAATGGCTTTTACTTTGGGTTTAAATGACGCTTTACGATGTGCCAGTTCTGCTTCATCAATCAGTGCTTCAATCGTATAGGCATCGACATCGATCTGTATAGTATCACCATCTTTCAGAAGACCGATAAGACCGCCCTCAGCTGCCTCTGGGCTTACATGACCAATGCTGAGCCCTCTGGTAGCTCCTGAAAAACGTCCATCGGTAATCAGTGCAACATCAGCGCCAAGCCCCATACCCATGATTAAGCTCGTAGGGGAGAGCATCTCTTGCATACCAGGACCGCCACGAGGTCCTTCATAGCGAATAACGACAACATCACCCTTTGTAACTTTTCCACCCACGATGCCTGCTAATGCTTCTTGTTGAGAGTCAAAACAGACGGCTTTACCGATAAATTGGCGAGCACCAATAATGCCCGCTGTTTTAATAACGCAACCTTCTAGTGCTAAATTACCAAACAAAATTGCAAGCCCTCCCACTTTCGAGTAAGGATTTTCAAGGGTATGAATGATGGCAGTATCTTTAATTTCTGCATTAGCAATGCGCTCACCAACAGTTTCACCCGTCACCGTTAAATTATCTAAATATAAAATGCCATTATCGCGTCGACTAACCTCTTTCATTACTGCATTCATGCCACCTGCACGGTTGATATCTTCCATATGAACGGTTGAGAGAGACGGAGAGATTTTAGCGATGTGAGAAACATTTTTGCTGATCTCATTAATATCTTTAATCGCAAAATTAACGCCAGCTTCTTTAGCAATAGCCAACATGTGCAAAACTGTATTGGAACTTCCACCCATTGCCATATCAATGGCAAACGCATTACGTACAGCTTTTTCATTCAAGATATTTCTAAGTTTAAAACGATCATCAACGGCAATTTCACAAATTCGCTTTGCAGCTGCACGTAAAAGAACTTCCCGTTCGGGGGTCAACGCTGGAATGGTTCCATTCCCAGGAAGAGCAATACCCATTGCTTCCATCAATGTATTCATACTATTGGCTGTAAACATACCAGAACAACTACCACCACTTGGACAAGCATTGCACTCAATATCCGTCAGTTCCGATTCGGTAATATCCCCTTTTTCAAACTTACCAACAGCTTCAAAGGCAGAGTTCAAATCAAGAGGTGCTCCCTCTTTCGTATAACCTTTTTTCATCGGTCCACCACTCACAAACACCGTTGGAACATTAACACGAAGTGCGCCCATAATCATTCCCGGAACGATTTTGTCACAGTTAGGAATACAAATCATCGCATCTAACATGTGCGCATTCATCATTGTCTCAATCGAATTGGCGATCAGCTCACGGCTTGGAAGTGAGTAGAGCATACCATCATGTCCCATTGCTATACCGTCATCTACGCCAATCGTATTAAATTCAAACGGTACACAACCATTCTTACGAATCTCATCTTTAATGATAACACCATACTCATGCAAAAAGAAGTGACCTGGAATAATATCAATATAAGAGTTTGCTACTCCAATAAATGGTTTATTAAAATCTTCGTCCTTTAAACCTGTCGCTCGAAATAAACTTCGATGTGGCGCTCTGTTATACCCTTTTTTGACTTGATCACTTCGCATCAATATTCCTTAAAAAATTTTTTAAATTATAGCAAAACCGCTCTAAAAAAGCTTACATGTAAATAATTTTACGCAAATGACTTTACATTACGAAAAAAAACTGCTATACTCTCAACTCTTTTTTAGATGCGGGAATAGCTCAGTGGTAGAGCACGACCTTGCCAAGGTCGGGGTCGCGAGTTCGAACCTCGTTTCCCGCTCCATTTAGTTTAATCTTAAAAAGAAACGCGTTGCCCGGATGGCGAAACTGGTAGACGCAAGGGACTTAAAATCCCTCGCCCGTTTGGGTGTGCCGGTTCAAATCCGGCTCCGGGCACCACCTCTATATAGAGAAATACGGTGGCGATATAGCCAAGCGGTAAGGCATGGGCCTGCAAAGCCTTGATCCCCGGTTCAAATCCGGGTGTCGCCTCCACCTTGATATTATATATCATCTACAAACTTTCTGTCGGGAGATGGCAGAGCGGCTTAATGCGGCGGTCTTGAAAACCGTTGAGGGTAATACCTCCGGGGGTTCAAATCCCTCTCTCCCGGCCACTTCTTTAAAAATTCCTAAATTATGAGATTCTCAAAGCCTAATTTTTTCTACTGTGACCAGATTATGTCCAACGGTTCAATTTGGATCGAAGAAAAAAGTTGTTTTCTTCCTGTTTTTATCATCTATACTATTAAAATATTCTTTGTAAATTATGATTTTTTGAGTTGTTCTAGTTGCTGATCAAAAAACTCTTCGAGTATTTTTTTATCTTTTGCATCTAAATGTGCTTTTGGATGCATGAGCTCATAGCTTCCCTTTGGCATTAAACCATTAGAAATCAGCTGTTTTGCGCGTTTGATTCTTGTTATTCTTGTATCAGCATTTGTATCTGCCCATGTGGAAAAATTGAGTGCTCTTCGTCCATTGTTAATATGTGCGGCCATTACCCAAGAGACAGGGGCGACGTTATGGTACCATGGGTACTGAACCTCATTGGAATGACAATCAAAACATGCATTTTTGAGAACGACCATGACCTTTTCATCCGCTTGAAGTGCAATCTTTTCATCCACTTTTGGGTTGTTAAAATTTGGTCTCATAAATTGAATAACCATCAATATTCCTACCACCCCAAAGAGTATCTTTTTCATCAAATAATACCTTTATATTAATATGACACTATTTTAACACATTAGTTTAAACAAAAGCCTGACTCCCTAAACGTTTACTACTTCCACTTTGATGGATTTAAATGCTGCCGTTAAAATCAGTTCATCACATCTGTCGCCAAAAAGAGTGTTGATACGTGAATTGGCATGATGAAAGGTACAAAAAAGTGTTTTGGGTTGGATTTTGTCTGTCAATTTAACCACCAATGGTGCACTTTGCCCGTACGGTGTTTTTAAAATCACTTTTTCACTGCTAAAATCAGCCGCATCGTTTTCATTGACCCATAAAATGGTTTCATCGTAACGTTTGTTAAGTTTTTCACAACGACTGGTTTGAGAAGCATTATTGTATTGGGCAAGTGTTCTTCCTGTAGTCAGATGGTATCCTGAAAGTCGCTTTTCACTCAGTTCTTGAACCATTCCTCTGAGTTCGTATTGGTGGTAATGAAATCTGCCATACCCATCTTCTGTTCGAAAGTCCAGTTGATGCAATACGGGGGTATCCTCGGTATGCACAGGCCATTGGAGTCCACGAACACGGTGACGTTCAAGTCGGTTGTAGCTTGCCCCTGAAAAACGTCTGTACGCCACTTCGCGCACTTCATCCCAAATCTGTTTAGAATCTTCATACCTGTAACTTCCACCTAGCTTATTGTCGATCATCTGAATCACTTCCCAATCATCGGGCAAGTCTGATTTGACAAGAGGTTGCGAAAGATGCAGACGACGCATCGCATTGACATAAACACCTGTTTTTTCATACGCTGATTTTACTCCTACGACAATGTCTGCACGCTTGGCGATTTCTGTCATAAACAGCTCTTGGACGAAAATAAAATCCAGAGTATCGAGTGCGGCATTAATTTTATTGCTATTAGGATGTACATGCGTTAGGTCTTCACCCATGTTGATCACCGCTTTAATGCGTCCTTCAAACATTGCTTCCACCAGTTGTGGTGTCATCAATCCGATCTCTTTAGGCTCTTGATAATCGGGGTCGTAGTAAGGAAGCATACCCATATCGCACGCCCCTTGGACATTGTTTTGTCCGCGAAGCGGCATCAAGCCTGCGCCCACTTTTCCAATGTTGCCTGTCATTAATGAAAGATGGGTGATTGCCATGACCGCATACGAGCCATCAATGTGCTCGGTAATGCCAAGTCCCCAGAAAATCATCGACTTTTTTAGAGCATATTCACGTGCCACTTTGGGGATCAATTTACTCAGATGTTCATAACCTACGATATTTTCAAAATACTTTGGATTGGCAAAAGGATCATTCAGTATCTTCTCTTTAAATGCTTCAAATCCAAGCGCACGATCTTTCAAAAAATCCTCGTTATAGAGCTCTTCAGAGATAATCACATACGCCATCATATTTAAAACAAGCAGATTAGCTTCATGGGGAATAATGCCTTTGTATTTCGCAAAGCGGTGCAAAGTGATTTCACGCACATCAAATACCGCAAGGTTATCGTGTTTACTTGCCATATCGACGATACGATTGGAGATAATCGGATGCGCTTCAGTAGTATTGGAGCCAATAACAATCATAAACTCTGTTTGATAAATATCGTTGTACGGATTGGTCGCTGCACCTTCACCGATGGTCGTGCGCATCCCTTTGAGGCTTGGAGAGTGGCAAATACGCGCACAGTTATCGACATGGGGAGAGTTCAGTGTATGGCGAGTAAATTTTTGAAGCAGGTAAGAGCTTTCACATGACGTCCTTGCCCCTCCGATGGAACAGACACTTTTTTGACCGTATTTTTTTTGAATCTCGTGAAGTTTCATTGCTGCTGCAGTCGTTGCTGCATCCAGTGTGGTTTCAACCCATTCTTCATCCAACTCTTTTACATGTAAAGCGATTGCTTCGTAAATGGCAGGGTTTTTCGCTAGAAAACTTTTACGAATACGTGGAATTCGAAGACGATCGGGAGCATTCACAAACTCAAAACCGTATTTGCCTTTGATGCACAATTTTCCCTCAGACACCACACCATCGGGATGAGCAAAAATGCTTTGAATCGTATTGTCTTTAACATTGGCGGCGATATCACATCCCACTCCACAATAGGTACAAACGCTGTCTATGACTTCCATCTGCTCCATGTTTTATTCACCTTTGGTATAGAAAAAGTCTCCGTGAACGGATTCATTTTTGATTTTTTTAATGGCACTTGCTTTGAGCGCATCGTAACGTACCGTGTCTATTTTTTGCTCGCTCATCAAAGTTTCTTTGTCTTTGCCTAGGACTTCTGCATTTAAGACTTCACACTCTTTTTTGGTCAATCGTTTTTTTAATAGCAGTGCGAGTTCCTCATCGCTTTTCGTAAGTGTACGCGTCTCGCCCATGACCATCACAATGATTTTTCGAGCCTCTAATTCTTGTAATTTCATCATACCCTCTTTTAATAATTGCGCGTATTATAGCCTAACGAAACTTTTGCTATACTCCATTTAGGAGAGTTCTTTGTAGAACTCTACACACGTTTTCAAAGCAAAGCTTCGAAAACTACGTTAACACTTGGTTTTGTTCGGCACAAAGCCCTCGCACTTTTTGTGCTCAATTTATTTGTTACATAAAGGTTCACCATGATTATTTACATTCACGGATTTGGCTCTAGCGGAGAAGCCAGTAAAGCGAAACTGCTTCGTGCATATTGCCAAAAAGAAGGTATCCGTTTTATTGCACCATCCCTGCCTACCATTCCCGATCTTGCGATTAAAACACTCAGCGAATTGATCGAGTCGTATCAAGAGCCTGTGTACCTGATGGGTTCATCTTTGGGCGGCTATTACGCGCTTTATCTCAGCGACAAGTACAACCTTAAAGCCGTGCTCATCAATCCTGCGGTTAATGCTCCCGAAACATTAGAGCGCGCCATTGGACAGGGGGTGAATTATTATGACAACTCAACGTATGAATGGAACGAGTCGCACCTTGAAATGTTGGAAAGTTATGAGATCGAAGAACCTAATCTTGAAAACCTGCTTGTATTGCTTCAAAAAGGCGATGAGGTGTTGGACTACGAAGAAGCATGTGACTTTTTAGAGGGCGCGAAGATGGTCGTAGAAGAGGGTGGCAATCACAGTTTTGAAGGACTGGATCGCCACTTGGAGAGCATTAAACGCTTTTTCGGTGTCGCTTTAAAATTATAATATTATTGAGTAACTTGACCGCATAAAGTGTTAAAACCGTTCCAATGATGATGAAGAGATCGACTTTTTCACCTAAGAAAACGGCACTTAAAATGATCGCCGAAAACGGTACCAAAAAGACGAACGAGCTCACCTCGGCAGCGCCTAATTTTTCAATACCTAAGAAAAAGATCGTATTGGCAAAGGTGGAGGCTGCGAGGGAAATCAATAGCGTGTTGAGCCAAAAAATGCCATCAAATGAGCCAAACGGTATCGTGCTCACATCCACAAACAAAACCCAATCTAACACAACGGTGACAATGTACATGTAAAAGGTAAAAACAATCGGTGAGATCTTTGTTGACTTCGAGCTGACAATCGTCAAAACTGCCCATAAAATGGCGGCTAATAAAAAGTATAGATTGTGAATCACTAAAATATGCGCTAAATCAAACGTCCAAATATGCAACATCGTCAAAACACCCACCGCACCCAAACCCAGTGCAAACAGGTCTTTGGTACTGACCTTTTTAGCCCCCATCAACGCCAAAAAGATAAACGTTAAAATAGGAATCATCGTCGTTACCATCGCGCCACCTAAAGAGGCTGTACCAAACTTAGTGCCAAGATAGTAGTATTTGTTGTAAAAAATCAACGCTAACGCCGCCAATACGACTAACCCAAAGCTCTTAAGGTCGATTTTGAACGAATGCTTCAGCCACACAATGATGGGAACCATCGTAATCGCTGTAATGCCAAAGCGCAAAAAGATCATCTCAAAAGCGCTGACATAATGTCCTAAAATTTTCACATTGACCCACGAGCCACCCCATGCAACCATTGCAAGAAAAAGTAAAAAAAAGAAAATATTTTTGTTTCCCATAAAAACTCCTTGTCGCGAAGTTTACACAATTTCAGATTATTTATATAGAATAAAATTGCTTTTTTGAAGCAGTGTCTTGGGAGAGTAACCGTAAATTTTACGAAAGGAGCGGATAAAATGCGACTGATCGCTAAAACCTGCCTGCAAAGCAACTTGAGAAAGTGACTCACCTTTAATCACAAGCGTTTTGGCTTTGCATACGCGCCCAGCGATGATGTATTGATGCGGTGTCAAGCCTGTATGATTTTTAAAAAGCCTTAAAAAATGGTACTTACTCACATGCGCCGTTGAGGCGAGGGTATCTAAAGTGATGTCCGATCCAAGGTTGTCATGAATGTAATCTATGACCACAGACATCGCTTTAGGATCTTTACATGTAAACAGATACGACGTGGTTTTTTGCGCGTAATGCGCTATAAGATAAGAGAGGGCATCAATGAGCTTCGACTCTGAGTGCATCGGCTCTTCATTAGCATAAATAGTGTGAAAAAAAGCAGCCAGCCTCGCATAGAGTTCGGCATCTTCAATGATATGTTGCTCAAAAATCGGTATCTTCTTCTCGCCATACATCTGCTCATAAAGCGTACTTAAAAGCTCCACACTGGGATAGAAATTGGTGTATTTCCATGCATACGAATCGCCGCCATGAATTTCACCCGGATTGATAATCCGAGTAGTGCGTTCATATGCGGAAATTATTTGACGCTCATGATGTGACTTAAACATGCCCTCATGCGTGATTCCAATCGCGTAGGTGTCGTGAAAATGAGATGAAAAGGTATTGGTCGAATGAGCGATATTTTCAAACGCAGTATCATTCAATAAAGAAGGTTTCATGGCAAAAGTATAACGCAATTTTACACGTCATAATAGAACAAAATTGCGCATATTTTTTTAGTATGAAGGCAACTCACATTGGCGCGCTTGCGCTATGCGAAGTAAACGCTCTCTTGCCTGATCACTTTCTTGATAATCTTTGCTCAAAGCTGGATTATCGCTAATCAAAAACATTGCCGGTGAGAAAACAGTAATGCCCGTCAATCCTTTGGATTGATTATCAGCTTGCATGCTCATCACATCTTTCTCAAGCTCTTTAAGATGTTCACGTGTATGCGTCAACGCTAGTGTCAGATCTTTGCAATCTAGTTGATACTCCGCAGATTCCATATCGCTTGGTAACAACCTCATGGACGGTGGCAAATGACTCATATCAGGCGGTAAATCCCTCGCAGAATGTGCACACCCAACACACAACAACCCTATACAAACAAGACTAATTACTTGTAAATTGAATTGCTCGACCTTTGCCATCCAAACTTCCCCAACTAAGTACTGAAATACCAACCGTTCCGTAACGGACATAAATGACAGCATCTGCACCAAGTTTTGCTGCCTCCTCTTTGAGCTTCGCATCAATCATCTCTTTGGTGGGTTCTGGATGAAAAATCGTTGTTTTATTGACAGTGACCGCAAGATCACCCAGTGAAACGTACGGGCGATTTGTCATATCTCCTTCTGTTAATTGAACCTGATCAGGAGAAACCTGTTTGATTTCTTTAATCGCTGTATTGGGATTGGTCACTTGGCTTTGAGACCACGTAGCACATCCCGATAATAAAAAACTCACAACCATACTGCCCACTACAAATCTGAAAGACATTCTTACTCCTTTTAGTAAAGTTTGATGGTAGAAGATTAGTAGCGTGTAAATTTGACCGCTTGCGCTTTGCCTTCGATGCCGCTCACGCGATTCCATGAAGCACCCAGTTTCGTGTAACGTACGTAGATCAGTGCGTCAGCTCCTTTTTTGGCAGCTTCTTCTTTCAGTTTTGCCTCGACTTGCTCTTGGGTTGGCTCTTCACCCCATGGATTAAGTTTTGTTAGCGTAACACTCACTTCACCAAGGCTTGCATAAGGTCGATCAGTAATGTCAAGATCATAGAGAAGCACTTGTGTAGGTAGCGTGATTTTAACCTCTGACGTGACAGGAGCAGGTGTTTCAGGTGCTTTTTGACTCCAAAAATTGAAGTTCAAACCGATGGTAGAACATCCTGAAAAAAAGCCTAAACATATTAACATTGCTACCCATTGTTTCATCGTTCACTCCTTAAAAATTAGACAAAGTTTACCATAAAAAAAGATTAGATCGTTTTTATATGTAAGCTTTTAATCTTCCACAAAATAACCATGCGCACTAAGAAAATACCGCTGAGTAACCCATAGCACAAACTAACACTCAAAATAAACCATAGCTCAGTGACAATGGCTAATTCTCTGGCAAGTGCTACACCTACTGCAAATTTAAGCCAAAAAATGACCATCATCAGAGTCAACCAAAGCCAACTTCCTTTGATCGCAAAAGCGTTATATTCTGCCATAAAAACCACATTGTAAAAAGCTCTTATGCGAATTCCCAGTGCCATCATCGCCATCATTCCTACACTCCACGCCACAATCCCAATACTCATGCCAAATGCGGAGGCAACGCCGTATATGGAGAAAATTATCATCATGCAAGGCAATATAAACGCACGCACATAAGAAACCTTACGATCACGACTTTGCATCCAGCCTAATATGAGTAACACACCAAAGAGCAGAAAAACCCACACGGGAGTATGCGCTAAAATTGCCAGTACCATGACGATTCCTTTTTGTATAACCTATCAGCCATTTTATCATATAATACACTTTCGTAAAGGAGGCGCCGTGCAAAACGTACTCTTAGAAATTGCCAAGCAGGCGATCAGTGACAGCTTTAACCATACATCTACTTTGAATCCAAAAGCTTTAGTGCAAGCACATCCTGAATTTTCAACTCCTAAAGCTACGTTTGTAACACTCACCCTTGATGGTCAACTGCGTGGCTGTATCGGCTCACTCATAGCCCATAGACCTCTTCTAGATGACCTTATACATAACGCCAAAGCAGCTGCTTTTGATGATCCACGTTTCTATCCGCTCAGCCCCGAAGAGTTTTTACATGTAAAGATTGAAATCTCTCTTTTGAGTGAACCCCAACCCATCTTATATGAAAATACCAATGACCTCAAAAGCAAAGTTACGGTGGGAATGGATGGCATTATTCTTCAAAAAGAGTCTCGAAAAGCAACCTTTTTACCCCAAGTGTGGGAACAACTGCCAACCTTTGAACTCTTTTTTTCACATCTATGCCAAAAAGCGGGGTTAGCACCTGATTGCTTGGAAAGCCATCCTGAGATTTGGTATTACAGGGTTGAAAAGGTGAAATAATGCACTATTTTAAGACTGAAGGCTCCCGTCTGGTTTGCTTACTCTGTGCGCACTGCTGTCATCTTAAAGAGGGACAAATAGGCATCTGCGGTGTCAATCAAAATGTCGATGGAACTATCAAAAATCTGGTGTATGGACATCCCGTAGCCATGCACATTGACCCTGTGGAGAAAAAACCGCTCTACCACTTTTTACCTGACACCAGAGCCTTTTCGATCGGAACGATTGGTTGTAATTTCAAATGTCCTTTCTGTCAAAACTGGAGTATTTCGCAAGAAAAATCTTTACATGTAAAAGAGTATTTTGCCCCCCAACAGATTATCGAAATGGCGCTCAAATACGAATGTGCTTCCATCGCCTACACCTACAATGAACCCACCATTTTCTATCCCTATGCTAAAGATATCGCCATTTTGGCTCATGAAAAAGGAATGAAAAATATCTTCGTCACCAATGGCTTTGAATCCAGTGAAGTGATTGATGATATGGTAGGCATTATTGATGCGGCGAATGTTGATCTCAAATCTTTCAACCACGACTACTATAAAAAAGAGCTCGGAGGAGGGCTTGAAACTATTTTGGAAAACCTCAAGCACTTCAAGCGTAATGGCATTTGGATCGAGGTTACTACACTTATCGTCCCCACCAAAAACGACTCCGATGAAGAATTGAATTCTATCGCTTCCTTTATTGCCAAAGAGCTTGGCGTTGAGACACCATGGCATATCAGTGCTTTTCATCCTGACTATCATGAGCAAGGGCTTCCTTCGACTTCTATTGAAACACTTAAACGTGCCGAAACGCTTGGCAAAAATGTAGGACTTAAACACATCTATATTGGGAATGTCGGGCTTGAAAATCCTACGAGATGCGTTACATGTAATGCTATTTTGATCACACGAAAACGCTTCGAAGTGATGGAAAACTATCTCGTAGATGGATGCTGTCCAAAATGCAATACCAAACTCACAGGAGTTTTTGATGAATAAACACCGTAAAGCTGCTGTAGCTGGGATGTTTTACCCTGACGTCTGCAGTGAAATAAAACACATGTTCGATCATTTTGATAAAGCGATGCCCAACATAGCACTCGATGTTATACCCCGCGCGCTCATTGTTCCTCATGCGGGCTACATTTACAGTGGCTATACCGCCAATCTTGCTTACCACTATACCGCATCCAAATGCTCCGATGTTGAACGTTTGGTTGTCATTGGTCCTAGTCACCGCATCTACGTAGCAGGGGCTTCCATTGCCCTTTTGGAGGCATACCATACACCGTGTGGCGAAATAGAAATCGACTTAGCATTCAGTTATGCCCTTAAGCGAAAATTTGCCTTTTTAGACTTTCACCCTATGGCACATGAGGAACACTCCACCGAAGTGCAAATGCCTTTTATTCGACAGTATTTCAAACACGCTAAAGTCGTTGAAATCGTCTATGGAGACATCTCTCACAGCGAGCTCTCAACACTCATCGACGAAGTGCTAAGCGATGAAAAAACACTGGTGGTTATCAGCACCGATCTCAGCCATTTTTACACGGAAGAGGAAGCCAATAAGCTCGATCATACGTGCATAGAAGCAATTTCGCATCTTGACCTTCATGCGCTCTCTCATGGATGCGAAGCATGCGGTATAACGGGTGTCAAAGCGATGGTTCAAAGCGCACTTTCACACAACTTTCAAGCCCATTTTTTAGACTACCGAACCAGTTATGCGCACAGTAAAGATGCAAGTCGCGTGGTAGGATACACGTCATTTGTAATTGGTTAAAAAGTAGACGCTAATTGCTTAGGTTAATTTTTTTGCTGTTAGGGGTGTGCTATACTTTCTCATCTATTCAAAAGGCTACCTATGCAACCCTCCAAAGACTATTTTCATGAAAAATCAAAAACATACGAAAAAGAAGTTACACGAACCAACAACGTTAAAAACATTGGCGAAGCTATTTTAGAGAGACTTATCTACGATAAAACCACAACCCATGTGATGGACTTTGGCTCAGGCACAGGGCTTTTGACCGAACAGATCGCACCGTTTGTGCGCAAAATGACAACCATCGACATCTCGCCTTCGATGAATGAAGCGCTTCGTGCCAAAAAAGAGCAATTGCCGTGTGAACTTGAGATGCTTGAAATCGACTTGGTCAATACAGAGGTTGATGCAACCTTTGATGGCATCATCTCTTCCATGACCATTCATCACGTCGAAGATGTGCAAGCGCTTTTTCACACGTTTTACCGTTTGCTTAACAGCGGGGGAACCATCGCTTTAGCGGATTTGGACAAAGAAGATGGCACGTTTCACACCGAAGATATGGGCGTGTTTCACTTTGGATTTGACCAAGAAGAGTTTGCCACGTGGGCGCAAAAAGCAGGCTTTGAAGATGTCACTATCGAAATCGTCAGTGTGGCAAAAAAACCGTATGGAGACTACCCCATCTTTTTATTGACAGGGCGCAAACGCTAGGGATTTTTTCATCGAAAATCTTTACATGTAAAATGTTTTTCTAAACAATCGGCACGTAAATCTCCGTTCGCAAGTTCTCAGGTTTCGTGCGTCTTGGGTCTCGGTTGAGGTACTTCTCAAACACAGGTGCATCACGAAGCCCAACACCCTCGCTCACCACCCAATCCATAATCTGAGCATACGTCGCTTTAAGGTTTTCATACGGCCCTTTGTGCAAAAACACTGCACATTTTCCACCATCAAGCACCTTTTTAAAGACTTCACCTTTGACCTCAATGCTTTCATCCTCGCAGGTAATGCACGCATCATAACGCAGTAAATTTTGCTCGACCAAACTGGGATTATCGTGTCCAACGCCAAAGTGCATCGTCGCTTTTCCCATAATATTTTTATGAAACTTCATTTTTTGCTCATAGGCAAACGCCATCAAGACATTCCACGCTTCGCACGAAGAAGTTTCGTACGCGCCCGTTTTTCGTACGTAAAAAACACTCATTGGTTTAAACTCGACCATCGTTGGTTTTAGCATCACAACTCCTTTGTTCGCTTTCAGCTGAGTTGCGTAGGTGCGCGGACTCACGCCGAAGCGGTTTTTGAACGCTTTGCTAAACGAGGCGTTAGTTTCAAACCCGCAGGAGAGCGCTACATCGGTGATCTTAGGTTCGGTTTTTAGCTTCCACGCCGAATACACCAACCTCACCCGAGCGATAAAATCGCCGATATTTTCTCCCGTCACGGCTTTGAAAATGCGATGAAAATGGTACTTTGAAAAGCCCGCCACTTTGGCTAATTCTTCAAGGCTTAGCTCTTTGTCTGCGTTTTGCTCGATGTAAAAAACGACCTTATACACCAAGCGAACATAATCTTCCCTGGTACTTGCTTTCATCGCACCTCTTTTGCTTTGCGTTTGGAGTATTGTAGAAAAAGCGGAAAAATAAAACTACTCCGATATTGCTAAGTTTTCAAGACTGTATAACGTATAGCTCTTTACACTTGATAAGATAAAAGTGCAAATACAATCCCGATAAATAGGGCATAGGGCGAATAAAATTTTGTATCATACAATGCAAAATCCGAAGTTTTTATTTTTTTGAAAAAACCAACAGTATTAAAATCCCCAATAGCACGCACAATAAATATCCCTGATACAATCCATCCAAAATATACTATATACTTACCGTATAAAGTTGAATATAAATCGCCAAAAGAAAGCGCAGATGCAATCCAAGCAAATCCAATTAAAACTATACCTACAACAATGGTCGCAATTTTTCCAGGGTGCAACAAAGGTTTTCCATTGATGGTCGGTATTGACTTATTAAGCCAAACCTTGCCACCCAATGCCCAATAAAAATGTAATACTCCAATGCCTATCAAAGAGACAATAGCAACTATCGTGATAATGTTCATTTTTTTCCTTAATAGATAAAAATATAGAATAATTGCGTATTCAAAACTACTCCAATATCGCTAAATTTTACACCATATACTTTTTAAATCCCTTAAATCCATCAGTTTCATATCCAAGTGATTTATAAAACTCATGAGCATCTACTCTACTTATTGAAGATACGAGCATTATGTAACGGCAATTAGCTTTTAATGCTTCAGCTTCCAAAGCACTCATAAGTGCCCTTCCAACACCTTTACTCCTCGCATGTGTTGCGACGACAACATTTTCTATCACCATGAAAGATTGGCATTCTCCCACTAAGTCAAAGCAAATAATTCCCATAGCTGAGCCGATTAAATCATCCTCTATTTTTGCGCCCAATACACTATAATTTGGATTTGCCATTATAGAGTCCAAACTGGAAGACATTTTGCCAAGATTGCTTTTGGTTCCTATAAACTCCGTAAAAAGCGTTGATAGTTTTGGTAAATCATTTTTTGTAATTCTCACTATTTTCATCGCTTCCCCTCAATATGCTCAATCAACTCCTCTATCACATCGACGTAATCCTGAACGTTCTGTGTCGCTTTTGCCGAAAGTATAGCGCCCTCAATGGTTGAAGTGGTAAAAAGAGCCAGTTTGGTTGTATCGCAGGGTTTCATCTCTCCTACGGTCACCGCTTTGTCGAAAATGGCTTTGACGTTGGTGCGAAATGCACCGTAGATGGACTTCATCAAGGTGTTAAAATCTTCATCGATGTTAGACATCTCTTGCACGACATTGGCAATGGGGCAGCCACGTTGAAAGTCACGCACTGATGTGTCGCGCAGGCGTGTGTAAAACTCTTCCAAAAAGCCGCTGGTGTAGGTTTCGACATAGCTGTATTTTTCTAGATTTTTTTTGAGTATCACTTCTTCGATCGCAGCAAGTGCCATCTCTTTTTTATTGGCGAAGAAGTGGTACATAGAACCTTTGTGAACGCCTGCTTTAGCTAAGATATCGCAGAGTGATGCACCTTGATAGCCATGCGAAAAAACTTCGTCAAAGGTGGCATTAATAAGCTTATCTCGTGTCGTTTCCATCTCTTTTTCCTTGTGTAATTGAGTTGATTATAGCATATTTTTACATTACTTGACTAAATGGTCAATTTTTGTTAAACTTCACTTGACCAAACAGTCAAGGAGGTTTTATGAAACGTGCTCTTATTGTTGTGGATGTTCAAAATGAGTATTTTGATGGCGGTGCTTTACCGATTAGCTATCCACCCCATAGTTTTGAGCGGATCAAAACAGCCATTTCCGAAGCGCAAAAAGCGGAAATTTTGATCGTTTTTGTGCAACATACCAGCCTTCAAAAAGATGCAGGAGCCTTTGTACGAGGAAGCTACCTATGGGAATTTCACGATGAGCTCAAGAAACTAAAGCCTGGCCTTTATATTGAGAAAAACCATGCGAGCTCTTTTGCAGGAACAGACTTAAACTACAGATTGCGAACTCTTGGTGTCGACACTGTTGCCATCATAGGCTATATGACGCAAAACTGTTGCGACGCCACGGCGCGTGATGCCTCACAACTTGGTTTTAACGTCGAGTTTTTAAGCGATGCCAATGGCACGCTGGCATTTTCCAATGAAGCAGGGGAGGTGAGTGCACAAGAGTTGCACCAAGCTTTTTTAGTCGCGCAAGCATTTGGATTTAGTCGCGTTTTAACGCTTAACGAATGGATACCATTACTTAAAAAGGAAACATCATGCCATTAATCAATACCGTCAAACCCGAAAATGCCACAGGTGAGCTCGCAGAGCTTTATGGAAAAATCACTGCAATGCGCGGACGAGTGAGTAACTCAGCGCAAATCTTTAGTGCAAGTCCAGAGCTGATCAAACAGCAAATGAGTTTCATCGAATATTACATGGTTAAACAAAAAAGCCTTTCGATGCCTTTGCTTGCCTCTATTCGTATGCTTATTTCCGATAAAAACAGCTGTAGCTATTGTGTCGATATGAATGCTTCTATCCTCATCAACATGCTGGGCTGGACCCCTAAAGAAGTGGAAGCAATGCGTGCTGACCCAAAAAGTGCAAAACTTGAGGAGAAAGAAAAAGCAATGCTTCTCTTTGTTCTCAAAGCGGTGCGAACACCACACGACGTTGAAGCCAAAGATGTTCAAATACTTCGTGATCTTGGTTATACCGATGGTGAAATACTCGACGCAACCAATCATGGTGCACGTATGACTGCTGTTGACATCATCTTTGATGCGTTTAAAATCGAGAAAGATTTTTAGTCACATTTGCCTTAAAAGTAACGGCTAATTAAGGTATAATTCGTCTAATTCTTTTAAGGCACACTTTTTTATGATTAATAATGAAATTTTCTATCTTTTTTCCATCATTTCTGTCGGTTATATCTTAGGTAATATCAAAGTCAGAGGCTTTTCTCTGGATGTGACCGCCATGCTTATCGTAGCACTCATCGCAGGGCATTTTGGTATGGTAATCTCTGATGCATTTCAATACTTTGGATTGGCGATTTTTATCTATGCAGTAGGGCTTCAATCTGGTCCTGGTTTCTTCGATACCATCAAGCATGAAGGACTCAAGCTCAATTTAATTGCTACGGCACTTTTAGTCTTGCTCTTTGTCATTATTTTTGGTTTTGGTTACTTTTTTGAGATGCCTAAAACCATCATCGATGGTATTTTTACAGGAGCCCTTACCAGCGTTCCAGCACTTGCGGCAGCTCTTGAGATTAAGCATACACCAACGACTTCTGTTATTTTCGGCCTAGTTTATCCTTTTGGAATTGTGGCAACAGTACTTTTTATTCGTCTACTTCCAGTGCTTTTTCGTGTTGATTTACAAAAAGAGGTTGAAGAGTACGAGTCAAGTCAAAAAGTACGCTTTCCTGACATTTTGACTCGTAACTTTCGCATTACCAATGAAAACTTCAGAAATATCGAAATCAAAAAATCCAAAATAGAGAGCATGACCTCTACGGTCATTGAACGTATGACCTCAGATGGCGCGATTGACCATACCACGGAAGACGTTTCTTTGAGTTTTGGAGATGTTATTAGAGTTGCAGGAACGGAAGAACAACTGGCAAATCTCAGCATCGTTTTGGGTCAAGAGATTGGAGAAGAGCATGAATTCCAAGACAATATGATCGTTCTTAGACTCCTCACCACTTCAAAAGAGATCGTGGGTAAAAAAATCGGTATGATCAAAGAGCTGAAATCTCTTCGTGCGGTGATTACAAAAGTAAGACGTGCAGGTATTGATATTCCTGCATACCCAAGCCTTACCTTGCGTCTTGGTGATAAACTCTACGTTGTTGCACCTAATGCGTATGGTGAAAAAGTGACAAAACTCATTGGTAATGATCTTTTAAAATATCCCGCTGCAGATTTTTTACCTATTTCTTTGGGAGTTGTGTTTGGTATTTTATTAGGAAGCATTCCTCTTTATATCCCAGGTGTAGGCGACATCAAACTCAGCTTTGTTGGTGGTATCTTAATTACCGCCTTAATCCTTGGGCGTCTTGGACGTGTTGGACCAATCGTATGGAATCTTTCACCCCATTCAACGACACTTTTAAAAACGCTTGGTCAACTCATTTTTATCGCAACACTGGGCACGAATGCAGGCAAATACCTCGTTGAGTCACTAGAAAACAATGGCATTTTACCCATCATACTCGCCCTTGGTGCGCTTATTCTCTCTTTGGGTCTTATAACGTTTATATGTCGAAAAATTTTCAAGATGAATTTCTTAGATATTTTAGGTCTACTCTCAGGCGCTATGACCTCTACCCCTTCATTAACGATGGCAAACAACATGACCAAAACAGACTACCCTTCCATCGCTTATGCAGCGGTTTATCCTCTTGGTTTGGTACTGGTTATTGTCCTTGCGCAACTGGGTATGAAGATTATGTAACATGCAGATGGACATCCTGACGCACAATCATTGGCTCAATAATTATGTTTTAAACAAAGAATTTAGCCTCCTTGCAGGAATTTCATCCAATGCCTATCGTTACTGGAAAGATGTTGAAGCCGCGAAATTTGATGATGCAAGGGTAGTATTCCTGCGAAAAGAGAGCATCATTCCTAAATACAAAGAGATTGTTAAACAGTGCACAAATCTTACAGGAATGGTACAATCTCAAGCCTTTTGCAAATATACAGGACTTGCGCCTTCCCATCTCATAGAACACAACAACTCTTGCATCTACAAAGCATTAGAGATTATTGATGTATGTGATATCAAATTGGTCAATCTCCAAAAATTTTACGATGATTTGAAATTAGACTACAACTACCATATCTACATTGAAAAATGTAAGTATTTTGGTCCTTCTCCTTTTGAAAAAAAAATCACGCTTTCGAGTGGGATCTGCGTGGGGTATTATTAACCTAAAACGTTATTGGATTACAACACAAAAGTCACGCTTCTTCGTTATAATGCTTTGTACTTAAACCAAAGGAGAAAATAATGTTTGGCGGACGACGTATAGCAGAATTAGAAACTGAAAATCAGACACTTAAAAACGAACTTGAAACACTCAAGAGCGAAGTCATACGACATGAACAATCTCAACAAAAATCTTTAGAAGAAACTCAGAATGCAACACCTATCAATCAAACTAAAGATGAGCTTTTAACAATTCTACTTGGAAGCTATGAAGATGGTATGAACTTCCTTCAAAATACCATTGAAGAAAGCTTAACGATGCTCAATGAGATTAACACACTCAATAATGCTTCACTTAAAGGGGGAGAAAGTATCGGAATACAAACCAAAGATATTGCCCAATCTCTTGAAAAAGTGCAAGAACTCACGCAAAAATTTACACATGATGTTGAAAACCTCTCAAGCAGTGTTTCTGCCATCAGTGACATTATCAACCTTATTAAAGATATTTCAGACCAAACCAATCTTTTAGCACTCAATGCCGCTATTGAAGCTGCACGTGCAGGAGAACATGGGCGTGGTTTTGCTGTTGTCGCCGATGAGGTGCGTAAACTTGCTGAACGCACCCAAAAAGCAACCCTCGAAGTCGAATCAAACATTAGCATTCTCAAACAGAACACTAACTCTATGGCCGATACTAGTGAAACATTCCAAACGGAATCACGCGCCTCTATGAAAATATTAGAAGCGTTTAGTGGCGAGATTACAACAATGCTTTCAAATTCACAAAGTATTACCAATAAATGTGACAATGTAACCAATGAAATTTCTGTCAGCAATGGTAAAATTGATCATATTCTCCTCAAACTCCAAGGCTACAATGCAGCCCTCTCACAGAAAAAAATTGATATCTTGGGACATACATCATGTCGCTTTGGTAAGTGGTTTGGCAATATTAGCGCTAAACTTAATAACGCCATTGTACAAGAGGTTAGTAACCACCACATTGGTGTTCATGATGGCTTGAAAAAAGCGATTGACGCATTTGCGACACATTCAGACTCACGAGAAGGAATTGAGCTATTTCGCTCTGTCGAAAAATCAAGTAAAATTGGTTTTGAAAAATTGATTGAAGCTTTTAAAAGCATTCGTAAAGAGTAAAACGTAATATGTGCCTAGAAGAAGGATTAATGGCATCAACTCACTTGATGTCATTAATCCTCAAATAAGCACAAAATCGTTATACTTCCACTCTTCCGATCATAGAGAGGTGTCCGAGCGGTTGAAGGAGCACGCCTGGAACGCGTGTGTGGGGCAACTCACCGAGGGTTCGAATCCCTTCCTCTCTGCCAGTATGTCCTCAAACCCCTACAAATAGCCACTTTCAAGAGATTTTAGATTTTAATAATTTAAAGTGTCCAACTTTTTGTCCAACACCTGTCCAACAACAAAACAAATACTTGTACAAAAGACACAATGTTTATTATTTTAGTAAAAGAATTAATAACATTCCTTGCAAAATCTCTTTAAAAAGTAACAATTTAGAATATTGTATAATCTTAAGAGATAACATTCTAAAGAGTATAAATAGTATGAAAAAACAAGAAGAAGATGTAAAAAACATTATCAAATCAGAGCTAAATAGTAATTTAGAGTTTGATGGGGAAACATTAGAAAAAATTCTAGAGTTAGGTATAAAAGCTTTAGGTAAAAATAGCTCATACTCAAGCCTGTTAAAACAAAAACAACTCACAAAACAAACACTATATAAAATCAATGATAAAAATGAACTGTCAAGCGAAGCGCAGAACTGGTCAGTTTATAGTGTAAAAAAGTTGCGAATTGAAACTTAAACCACCTCTTGATTTTGACCTTCTATGTTTGAAGATTTAGCTTCAAACTTATAGATTTCTGAGTGTAAAACTCCTGTTTGTTTCTTCTCTTTAAGTCGGTAGCTATCTCCTTGAATATTGATGATATGTGAGTGATGTAACACTCGATCTAATATAGCGGTTGTAACGATTTTATCTCCTGCAAAGACTTGAACCCATTTACTAAATACAAGATTTGAAGTAAAAATGGTAGAGCTTTTTTCATAGCGTTTAGAAATAATTTGAAAAAAGTGATTGGCTTCTTCTTTGCTCATATTGAAATATCCAATCTCATCAATGACAAGTACCGATGGAGAGGCGATAGATTTCAAGAAGCTATCATATTTTTTCTCTTTTTTGGCTCTATTTGCATTACTTAAAAGCTCACTTATGGTGGTAAATCTTACTTTATGCGATGTTGCACCGCTTTGAGTGCTAGCGCAATAGCAAGATGTGTTTTACCCACACCACTTTCACCTAAGAGGATGATGTTCTCATACTTTTTAACAAATATTAGGCTTGAGAGTTCTTCAATCTGTTTACGGTTCACGCCAACGGAGAAAGTGTAATCAAACTGCTCTAATGTCTTAATAACTGGGAATCCTGCGAGTTTGGTCAACATATTTTTAGACCTTCCTAGTCTATTATCTACTTCCACTCGTAATACCTCCTCCAAGAACTGTGTATATTGCCAATTCTCTTTAGCTGCCATACTGGCAATATCATGATATTTTTCGCCTATGATAGAGAGCTTGAGTTCTTTACATAACTCATCGATAGAGGTATCTAACTCCATAATGCACCACCATAAAATCCAACAGGAAGGATGATGTTTGCAACCATGGGTATAAACTCATCGTAACATTGAATGTCTCTATTGGGGATATATAATTTTTCCAAGTCTTTGTGAGAATTGATTGGGGAATATTTTTTAGCTACACTTTCAATCAAAGCTTTAGGGTGGATTCCTTGATAGGCTTTAGGCACAGGAAGTAGCTGTAACTGCTCCTGTGCTAACAACTCAAATGGCATCTGTAATGTCGTTTGGTGGATGCGTTTATTGGCGGTATTGTCCAACCATTTTAGAACTTCCGCATTTGCATTATCAAGCGTTAATGTGTAATGTTTCATAGAGAGTCTCACTCGTAATCCATTATGAAAGTTATACCGCAGATAATGGTTAAATCTCTCAACTTTTCCTTTGGTTTTAGCGCGATAGGGTTTGCATACTTTGATACTAAATCCACAGTGTTTGGCAAAGTCAGCAAACAAGGGATTGAATCTATGATCACCTTTACCATAGTCATTTCGTGACAATATGACAGTTTTCATATTGTCATATAAACACTCTTTTGGAACACCACCAAAGTAGGCAAAAGCGTTCATATGGCACCCTATCAAGGTCTCAATCTTCTCATTATTAACGTATTCCACATAAGATGCTCTAGAGTAACCCATCGTCGCTACAAAGGCGGATAAATTATCCTTGGGAAACTCTACCCAGTCAACTTGCATCTGCTGGGCTGGTTTGGTTTCAAAGCGTATAATAGGCTCATCTAATTTGGCTCGAGCTCTAAGCTCATATCTTAGTATGACTTGTTGAAGCCACCTTAGACTTCCATCATATCCAAGCTTCTTAATCTCTTCATAAATGACGGTTAAGGGTATTTCACTTTTCTGCTGCTCTGCCGTCTCTAACATCTTGGCGATATGTGGCAAATAAGGATCAACACTGTTAATCACAGGAGGTCTATTGATATGGGGAATATAATCATCTGGAAGATTGGCATAGCGCCTTACAGTTTCTCTTGAAATACCTAACTTTCTAGCAATGGCACTTTTACTAAACCCTTCAGCTAAAAACTTCTTTATCATTTTAATTTCACCTTTTTTTAACATTCAACTCCTTTCCAAAAAATTGAAAATGGAGTTTAACCAATTTAACTTGGTTCTTTAAGGTTTTAAATCAAAATGCAACTCTCAAATTACATTTTCTACTGACCAGTTTAGCAGTTCGTTTGACATATGGTGTAAGAGAAACATTGAAAACACCTGCATTATCAATTAGAAATTATCCATTTTCTGATTTAACTTATTATGGGAAACTTTATCCAAATTTTGGTTATGTGATAATGGATTTTACAACTAATGAATTTGATAATAGAAAGTATGAATTTAATCTCAAAGACAATAAAACAAACAAATTCAATGGATATGGCTTTGCTACAATGAAACAAGGTGGTACTAATGCTGGTGAAATGTCAAATGGAGCATTAATAAGAAGAGTACAGTTACCACAAAGCTATTTTAATAAAGCTGATGCTGTCTTTGAAGAAATTAAGAAAGAAGCAAATCTTGCTTTAGAAGCTCAAAATAAAGCATTAATCATTAAAGAAAAATATAAAAAGAAAATCTGCAAAGATAGTGTAAAAGTTGATTTTATGGATAATAATGAATATAAAGCAATATGCCATGAAGATGAAAAAATTGCTCAATTAAAAATCAAAATTGATGCAAAATTAGCTCAAATTAATCAAGCAAAAGAAGTAAAAAGAAAACAAATGGGACAAGAAAGAGCTATTAAAGCGCAAGAAGCCCAAGCCCAAGCAGCTCAAAGACAAGCCCAAGCAGCAGAACAAGCAAATTTTAATCAAGCAATGCAAAACTTGAATAATGATCTACAAATGCAACAACTCAATAATAATTTGATGATGTACAACACCATGCCAAAAAGATATGATGTTTATTTACACTAAAAATTCATGATAATGGAGAATTAACAAATGATAGAAGTAGAGTTGGATATAGAGACTGTCAATGATTGTATAAGTGCTGGTATAGCAGTAAATATCCTTGTCAAAGAAAATGGCAATGAAAAAAAGATTAATGTTCTTATAAGCAAAGAATTTTTAGAAGAGCTAAGAAGTGATGAAGCTGCAAGGTTAAGTAACTTCTCTCAAGATGACAATAGAGATGCTTTGATTAAAGCTCAAGAAAACATGAGTTTAAAAGATATATTGCATAATAATATGGCATGTATTGAAGCAACTATTGCAGAAAAACTTCAACAAGTGTCAAACAATCAATTGAATTTGGCAAAATATCATCTTACTCTTGATAAAACTGATATTGATATTTTTAGAAGGTTAACTCCCCGCTAAACACAATAATTATATATAAAACAAAATTAGTGGGGAGGTGGAGTTAATCTCTTCACTTGTACAAAAGGCCTAGGAAAGTATACTTTATCCTAGGCAAAAATTATCTTTTAGTATAATATAACCCCAAATAGTTCTTAATACACATTTTTCTCTTTTAAATCATAGTTTTAGAACAAAAAATAACAAAGTATTTAATTATTCAAAAGGACTAAAATGAGTATTTATAAATTTAATTTATATGATAAAACAGTTGTAGCAGGGAAAGGCATTTATGAGATACAGAATACAAATCCATTGGAAGGATTCAATGGACATACAAAATTCTATGAACCATTATACTTAAATGATTGTATGAAAATAACCAATGACCAATATGAAAAATTACAATCTATGAGTCAAGAAGAAGTTTTAAAAAAAATTTCAGATGAGTACCCAGAACTTCACATTTAATACAATACTATCAACCAAAGTGTCCAACTTTTGTCCAACTTTTTTATGTTATAATTCAAGAAAAAAAGGAATAAAATGCTTTTAGAATCCCTAAAAATAGGGATTTGTGGATATAGTAAGGAATGGCAAATTTTCCCTTCCTCTCTGCCATTACCTACTTTTTACTGCATCTCATTTCTAAGTTTTCCATATTTATCGCATGCGATTGAGAGATTTTGTTCACAGGCACGTTTGTAAAGTTCGAGTGCTTTATCCAAATTTTTGGTTACTCCTTCACCATTGCGGTACATCACACCCAAATTATAACAGCTCTTTTCGTAGCCTTCATCACAGGTTTTTTGGAACAATGAAAGAGCTTTACTGTAATCTTTTTGGACACCTTGCCCTTTGTAGTACATCAGTGCAACGCTGTAACAGCCTCTCGTATGACCACTTTCGCACGATTTATAAAAAAGGGTAAACGCTTTGATGGCATCTTTGGCGACACCTTCTCCTGTGTCATACATAATGCCAAGATTGTAACAACCATCTGAAAAACCGCCATCACATGACTTTGTAAAGAGTGAAACAGCTTTTGCATCATCTTTGTAAACGCCAAGCCCTGAGTCGTACATATTGCCAAGGTTATAACACGCTTCGGCATTATCTGCATCACAACCACTTTGAAAAAATGTAACTGCACTATCGTAGTCGCTCTTCTCGTATGCGTTTAATCCATTCATGAGATCATCTGCATACGAAAGAGATGTACAAAGTGCTAAAAAAGATAAAAGGTGTAAAAATTTTTTCATGGTAACCCCTTATTTGTATTTTCCTTTATAGGTGATTTCATCAAACAGTAACTCTTCCATCAGCTCAGGGAACGATCGCATTGTTAAAAAAATGGCCATATTTTTCGCAATAAACATTGGGTTATTGGCATTCGTAATAGCTTGAATGAGGGATTCTTGATCGGCTTTGCTATAATGGTGAATAGAATACATAAAGTCTTTGATATGTTCTTTAGCAACAAGGTCGTTTGAGCGTTTTTGGTACTCTGATTGTAGGGTTTCTAAATTCCAAACAGTTTGGGAGAAAATATCGCGCATGCTTTGACTGGCAAGAAACTCCTCAAACACCAGTTTCATATCAAAATCAATAATAAGGCTTGGTTTAGAATCACCGATAAAATAGATATTATCGCGTTTAATCTCACCACCGTAAATATTTTTCTCTTTATACGCATGGTCAATAAAAACTGCTCTTTTACCAAGGCGCTTCGTCACAGCCTCACTGCTTTTCAACAGTTTCCATGAAAGTGCTTGATAAGCCTTTGGATCTTTGGTCGTTTTTAAAATAGTTTCTTTGATTGCATCTTGATAGATTTTTTCAACGCTATTTTCACCTATCACTTGATTGTTATCGTTCTCTTTTGTGTCACCGCATCCGCTAAGGAAGCATAAAACGATTAAACATGTCATGATATCTTTTAGCATCAGCTGACTCCTTTAAGCTCGTCTTTTCTTCATTGTATAACGGCTTAACTTAAAGCATTAAAAACCAAAAAAGTTAGATCTTCAAATCTTTACATGTAAAGGGAGCAGAAGAACCTGCTCCTTCGTTTCAAGCGTGCTTTTGCGCCTCTAATTGGTTTTTAATCAATGGCTTAATCCCACCACTTTCCAAGATGTGTAACACATATTCAGATAGAGGTTCTGCGGTTGCAATCAAGCCTTTTTCAGAGCGAATCGTGCCACTTTGTAGATCAATACTCAAAGCATCATTCATGTGGATGAGTTTTGAGATATTCGGACAAACCAAAAGAGGAACACCAAGATTAATCGCATTGCGGTAAAAAATGCGCGCAAAAGACTCTGCGATGATCGCACCCACACCCACCGCTTTAAGGGTAATGGCGGCATGTTCACGACTACTGCCACAGCCAAAATTGGTACCCGCAACGATAAAATCGCCTTTTTTCACTTTTTTGGTAAAGTCAGGGTCAGCTCCAAACATCGCGTATTTAGCGACATCTTCCACATCGGTGAACTCCACAAAACGTCCCGGATAAATCTGATCCGTATCGACATTTTTTCCAAAAACGAAGGCATTGCCACTCAATAATTTTTGCATCTTTTATCCTTTACATGTAAAGCGTAGGATCGACGATTTCGCCCATCAAAGCCGCTGCAGCAACGGCTGCGGGTGAACCTAGAAAAATCTCCGCTTTCGTATCGCCCATGCGTCCTGGGAAATTGCGATTGGTGGTTGTGATGCAGGTCTCACCTGAGGCGATCATCCCCTCATGCGTTCCTAAACATGCCGCACACCCAGGTGTGACAAAGGTCGCTCCCGCTTCAATCAATGTTTTCACATACCCTTTTTCCATCGCTTCGAGTAACACGCCTTTGGAGGCAGGAACGATGACAAAACGTGTACGCGGCGCCACTTTTTTACCTTGAAGAATATGCGCGGCAATGCCGATGTCATCCGCCCTGCCACCCGTACATGAGCCCAAATAGGCTTGATCGATGTGGCGACCGATAAACTGGCTCAGATCATAGACATTATCGACACTCGAAGGTGCGGCAAGTTGAGGTTTGAGCTCACGTACATCAAAGCTTACTTCATCGGCATATTTAAAATCAGCGTCGGTATGGTAAATCTCATACGGGCGCGTGACTCTCTCTTTTAAAAATGCCATCGTAACCGCATCGGGCTGTATGTAGCTGGCTTTGGCGCCCATCTCCGTACTCATATTGCACAGTGCCATACGCTCTGAGATGCTCAGATGCTCCAACATAGAGCCACCAAATTCAACTGCTTTATACACGGCATAATCTGCTCCAAGTGCGCCAATCGCGTGCAAGATAGCATCTTTAGCATAGACACCTTTGGGTAATTTCCCCTCAAAATTGATCTTAATAATTTCAGGTACCCTAAACCACAGTTTTCCTGTCGCTAAAATAATCGCCAAATCGGTCGCTCCCACGCCCGTCCCAAACGCTCCAAACGCACCATGTGTCGTCGTGTGAGAGTCCGTAATAACCACAATTTCTCCCGGATACGCCAAACCTTTGTCCGCTAAAACTTGGTGACACACCCCTTGGTCAATATCCATGAGAAGATCTATGCCTTGATCCCAACAAAACTCCCGAAACTGCTTCTGATTTGCAGCCTGAGTAATCGTGGAAGCAGGGGCATAATGGTCTAAAAACATAATCACCCGACTGGGATCATACACCTTTGTACCACCCATCTCAAAAAAAGAGCGAAGCGTTTGCAGGTAAAGATCGTTGATACCTGCCATATCAACTTCACAGTTGATAATCTCACCTGTTTTAACACTCGCTTTGCCTGCTTTTTTGGCTAATAACTTTTCAATCGCATGCATTCTTTATCCTTTCTTTTTTTCTTTACATGTAAAGGTGAGCGCGTCTTTTTTCTCCAATTTTACTGTTGCATCCAAACAAAAGCAACGCTTTACTTTAATCACTCTTCAAACCTTTACATGTAAAGAAAACTTGTAACATCTTCAAACACTTTGATACCAGTAAAATTAACCACTTTCTTGAAAAGATAGCCTTGTCATGCTATACTAAATAAAACAGTCTATTAAAGAGCATCCTATGATCAATCTTAAAAAAATACAAATGTTACCCGCGCGTGAACAGGTAGCCTCCATACTACGCTCTTCAATCCTTTCTGGTGGTATTAGCAAAGGTCAGTCTATCACGCTGGATAGCGTTGGTGAACAAGTCGGAATGTCTCGTACACCCGTGCGCGAAGCGTTTCAAATCCTTGCGAATGAAGGACTTTTAGAGCTTCGTCAGAACCGTTGCGCCATCGTAAAAGGCATCTCCGAAGAAGCTATTAAAGACCACTACGAGATGCGCATCTTGCTTGAAACAGAAGCACTTCGTAGAGCATGTGAACACATGAATGACGAAACACTCAAAGCGATCCAAAATGTCAACAAACAAGGTCAACGTGCCGAACAAGCGGGCGATACAGAAGCCTACAACCTCGCAAATCAGGCATTTCATATGACCATCTGGGAAGCCGCTGACAGTGAAAAACTCAAATCGTTTCTCTCTCTACTCTGGAATGGTCTCTCCATGAACCGCTTGGTAACGGCGCAAGAGTATGCGGGTATTTCACTCGCAGACCATAACAAAATTGTTGAGCAACTAACGGCAAAAGATTATGCTGGAGCTTGCGAAACGATGCGTCAACATATCATCTACAGCATGAACAGCACTCTTTCTAATTTTAAATAACAAAAAGGCGCTCTATACGCGCCTTACTTTTTCTAACTCTTTGCAATCATCGAAACAATATGCTTTGAAGTCTTCGCAAGTGCTTCGTCTTTTCGCTCATGAAATGTTACTTTATTGGCTTCAAAAAGGTTATTTCCCTCCGCATCAATCGAAATAATCAACGGTCCAAACTCTTTGACTTTGAGGATCCAAAACGCTTCAGGCATTCCAAATTCTGGCCACTCTTTGCCTTCTATTTTTTCTACTTGTTCCGCAGCCACCACACCACAACCTCCTGGGAATACTGCATGAACCGCTGTGCTCTCTTTGCATCCTTCCGCCGTTTTTGCTCCCATACCGCCTTTTCCAATGACAAGTTTCACACCCGTTTTGGCTAAAAACTCTTTTTCGTAACGCTCCATGCGCATACTGGTGGTTGGCCCAATGGAAACCATCTCCCAGCCACCTTCAACATCTTTGACAATCGGACCTGCATGAAAAATAGCAATGCGATCCATCGGAAGTTTGGGCATGATCCCCTCAGCAATAATGCGTCTATGCCCTTCATCTCTACACGTAACAAGCGTTCCACTTAAATAAACAATGTCACCGACTTTGAGTGATTTGATGGCTTCATCTGAAATGGGGGTTGTTAAAATTTTTTTCATAATGTAGCTCCTTTGTGCGAAACAATTTCATAGTTCATGTGTTCATCAAAACGAATCACGCCATGGCGATTTGCCCAACAGCCTATGGTTACACCAACACCAAGAACGGAAGGATGATGTGCCATACCTTCAATATGAACAGCCATGACGCTGTTTTTGCCCGAAATGCCTTGAGGTCCTAGCCCTATGTCATTGAGCCCTTTTTCAATCGTCCTTTCCATTTCTGCCGCTTTAGGATGAGGATTATGTGTACCGACAGGGCGGAGCATCGCTTTTTTAGAAAGTAGTGCCGATGAATTAGAACAGGTTCCAATGCCGATGCCTACAATGAGGGGAGGACACGCATTAATACCCCAGTTAACAACGGTATCAAAAACAAATTGCATCGCCCCTTCATAACCCGCAAGTGGAGGTAAAACAATGGAACGACCAGGGAGGGAACATCCACCACCCGCTTGATAAACTTCTATCTCAACATTGGTACTGTCATCAACGATATCCCACGTAATGTAAGGAACATCCGTACCAACATTGGTTCCTGTGTTGACTTCATCGAAAACTTCAACGGCATTGAGTCTGAGCGGGGCACTTTTAGTCGCAAGAATCGTAGCCTCTTTTAAGATCTCACGTAATTGTCCCAAATAGGGAAATTTAGCACCTGTTCTGACAAAATATTGAATGACTCCCGTATCTTGACAGGTCGGGCGACTGAGCTTTTTCGCTTTATCCATATTTTCAAACATCACATCATAAATGGCTTTGGCCAAAGGTTGTTCTTCCTGAACTCTGAGTTCCTTAAGCTTTGCCATCACATCATCAGGGAGCTCTTTGGAAACTAAATCCACAAACTTTCCTAACGTTTGAGTCATCATCTCTTTTTGATCGAGTACAAACATCGTTATATCCTTTACATGTAAATCATATTTAGAGAAAAATCAAAGCACCGACTAAAAGTACCGCCATGAAAATAGTTGCAAAAATAGCGCCTAATGCCCACCATTTTCCTTGTGAAATATAACCAGCGCCATACCAAATAGGCGAAGGTCCTGTACCATAAGGGGTGATAATTCCCATCAAACCAATCGTACTGGTGAGTAAAATCATAAAAGTCATCAACTGATCAGGAGCAATCAGTTTTGACGCAATCACAATAAAAATAGGCAATAATGCTGTCGTGTGCGCCGTTAAACTGGCAAAAAAGTAGTGCAAAAGAAAGAAGAGCACTATCATTGAGATCATCAACATTGTGGGGCTTAGTCCTGAGAGATAAACTTCAGTCCCTTTGCCCATCCATGCCAAAATACCGACATCTTTAAGCCCCTGAGGCCAATGCCACGAGTGTTGCAAACCAGACTAAAATATTCCATGCAGGCTTATTACCAATGACATCATCCCAAGAGACAACATTCGTTAAGACCATCATCACGGTGATAGAAATCGCGGCTATTGTTGCATCAACATTGAGCTCTTTACCAAAGATCCAAAGGATGAGCGCTAAAAATGCGAATGATCCCATCAAAATTTCTTTTAACGAAATATCGCCCATCTTTTTTAACTCATCTTTTGCCCATGCAGGCGCTTCAGGAGACTGTTTTTGAGTAGGTGGATAAATCCAATAAACCAAAAGTGGCGTTACAAGGAAAAGTGGCAAACATAAGAGGTACCATGATTTTTGCCCACGCACCCCATGTTATGAAAATATTTGCACCTTTTGCGATGAGATCAATGGCAAGAAGATTGGGGGCAAGTGCCGTTAGAAACATGGAGCTTGTCACACAGGTTGCGCTCATCGCTATCCATGTGATGTATGCACCCATTTTACGAGGTTCATGCTCAGGTGTTGAATTGAAAATAATGGGGATGTTAATCGCAATAGGGAAAATGGTTCCTCCTCCTCGCGCCGTATTCGAAGGCATAAAGGGTGCTAACACAAGGTCGGCAAACGCCACCGCATAGCCAAGACCGAGTGAACTTTTACCCATGTAGCGAATCATAATAAGCGATATTCTTTTTCCTAAACCCGTTTTTTGGTAACCCATTGCAAACATAAATGCGGCGAAAATCAACCAAATTGTCGAATTGGAAAACCCTGAAAGTGCCCATTTGACATTATCTGCGGGTGTTTTGCCCGCAAGTCCTATTAAAGCCATTAGTGAAACACCTATTAGTCCTACCAATGCGGCAGGAACAGGCTCAATAACAAGTCCAACAATCACAGCTAAAAAGATTGCCATATAATGCCACGCTTGAATAGTAAGCCCTGAGGGAATAGGAGAAAACCAAACGATCAGTAAAACCAAGACAGGAACTAGTATCGAAATGATCCGTTTCGACATTGCAAAACCTCCATATGATAAATTTTTAACATTAATCAAAGACTTTATTATCTAAAAATAGAAAATAAATCATTGTGGGCAACCTTAATTGTTCAATGTCTGGCACTTACCGTTAGCAAAAAAAGTTTGTTCCAACATATGTGATACTTTATCACATATCATTTATTACAAGATTGTAGATAGAGTCCGCTTAAAAAACTATTAATGTATGGTGATCAAAAGGATTATAATATTAACCGTTTCAAAATATTCTCTTATCTATTAACATAAAATTTAAACTTTTACCCTATAATTTCTATAAAACTATCTACACGAAAGAAAAAAACGCATGTCTAAAGCCCTTACAGAGCGCCAAATCGTCTTAGTCCTTGCGTCTTTATCGGCAATTACTCCTTTGGCGATTGATATGTATTTACCTTCATTCCCAGCCATTGCAACAGACCTTCACACAAGTATCCCCAATGTTGAATTTAGCCTTAGCCTCTACTTTTTTGGTATGGCAATGGGACAGCTTTTGGGTGGGCCCATTTCCGACGCTTATGGCAGACGCCCTATGGTTATGATAGGATTGATTGTTTTTGGAATGAGCAGTTTATTGCTCTCCATTACCAATCAAATCGAAATTTTTTGGATTCTTCGAGCTCTTCAATCTTTTGGAGGAGGTGTTGCCACTGTCAATGTCTCTGCCACCGTACGTGACATGTTTAATGGGAAAGAGAGTGCACGTATTTTTTCATTAATTGCGATGGTAATGCTCATGGCGCCACTGTTAGCACCAACGCTTGGCGCATTGGTTCTTAAATTTTTTGAGTGGGAAGCCATTTTTTTAATTCTTGGATTTTACACCCTTTTTGCCCTAATTTTTTATCTATTTCGCTTTCCTGCCACAAAACAAATACGCACTAAAATTACCCCCATTCAAAACTATAAAACCGTTTTAAGCCACAAACTTGCAATGGTTTTCATTGTTTCACAAATACTTTGTACCTCTGGTATGTATACCTTTATTACCTCTTCCTCATTCGTTTACATGGAGCATTTTCATGTCAGCGCAAGCCGATTTTCACTTTTTTTCGGTATTAATGTTTTAATGATGATGATCTTTGGAAGGCTTAATGTTTGGGTTGTGAAGCGAAAAGACCCCTTACAACTCTTACGTTTTGGAGTTATCGTACAAGCCATTGTCGGTATTATGTTATTCGTATTACGTGACGCAGGCCTCTTTGTTATTTTTCCCTTAGTAGGACTCTATGTTGGTATTTTAGGGTTTGTTTTCGGAAATTCTGTTTCATTAACATTGGAATTTTTTCCTAGTATTAGTGCCTCAGCCAATGCCATTATTGGTGTTTTACAGTACAGCGTGGGAGCACTCATGGGCTTTATTGCAAGCTCGTTACACGATGGTACACTCTTGCCTATCATGGGCGTTATGATGGTGGTCAGTTTGTGTGGTGCGACACTTTTACTTTGGGGTAGCAGGGGTTACATTCCCCATCATGGCGGGTAGTTGTAAAATCTTTTTATCAACTGTTGATAGAGCCAGTGTCGCAATTTGCTCTGGCGTAAAATAATCATCAACTTTTACATGTAAATCGCATTTCACGACTTCTAACTCCAGCTTAAAATGGCTGTAGGTGTGCGTTACTTTTCCTAAAATTTCTGCATTTTCTGGGCACTCATCCACTTGAACAAATCCCCAAAGGCCATGAAGAAGTCTTTCTTTGCGTTGAATGAGCCCCAATTTGCCCTCTTTGAGTGCAACCAAGGCAAAACGTCGCTTGATAGGAACTTTCGCTTTTTTAAGGGATTGTGGATAGTTTTCAGGCGTATCTTTACCTTTACATGTAAAGTTTAGTGGACACTCTAAACAGTTTGGATTTTTGGGCGTACACACGAGTGCTCCAATGTCCATCATTGCTTGGTTATGTTCATAGGGATGCTTTACATGTAAAAGTTTCCACGCCTTTTCCCAAAGCACTTTTTCATCTTTGACATTAAGTGCAAAATAACGACACAAAACGCGCTTCACATTGGCATCCAAGATTGGGAGTGCTTGATGATACGCAAACGAGCAAATTGCATGTGCCGTACTTTTGCCAATGCCTTTCAGCCCACCAAGTTCTTCAGGATTTTTAGGCAAAATACCGTTACATGTAAGCGCAGTATGGTGAAGATTTCGAGCACGAGTGTAGTAGCCAAGTCCTTCCCACATTTTTAAAACATCATCAAGCGGAGCCTCTGCCACACTTTGAAGGGTCGGAAATCGCTCCAAAAAAGGAAAATAAAAACGTTCCAATACTGTCTTGACTTGGGTCTGTTGCAGCATAATTTCACTGAGATAAATTTTGTAGGCATCAGTGGTTTGGCGCCAGGGAAGATCATGACGACCATTTTTTTGATACCACGCGTAAATTGCCTCTTTTACACTCAAGCTAAGCACCAATTAATCGGCTTTTTGCCGTTACATGTAAGATATTCATTGCTTTTTGAAAAGGGCTTCGAACCAAAAAATCCACGGTATGAGGAAAGAGGAGAAGGGTGAGGAGCACGTAAAATCAGGTGTTTATTACCATCAATGAGGCTCGCTTTTGCACCTGCTGGACTTCCCCAAAGAATAAATACCAAATGTTCTTTTTCAGTGCTTAACGTCTTAATCACAGCATCTGTAAAGTTTTCCCAACCCTGTCCTCGGTGTGAATTAGCTTCGCTAGCACGTACGGTTAAAACGGTGTTGAGTAAAAAGACACCTTGCTTTGCCCACGCAGTTAAATTACCATTTTTAGGAATGGTACAACCCAAATCATCTTTAAGCTCTTTAAAAATATTTTGAAGGGATGGCGGATGCTGGATGCCGTCTTGTACGGAGAAAGAGAGCCCGTGTGCCTGACTCGCTCCATGATAAGGATCTTGTCCTAAAATGACCACTTCAACGCTTTCAAAGGGTGTGTTATCAAATGCTGCAAAGATGTTTGCACCACTAGGATAAACAGTATAGTGTTTTTTTTCTTCCACTAAAAAGCTTTTTAAAGCTTCAAAATAGGGCTTTTGAAACTCTTCACGTAAAACATTTTTCCAACTCTCTTCAATTTTTGGGTCTACCATGACTATCCTCTGTATATTTTAAGAATTTTTGGGTAAAATACGCTTCGCCTTCTTCTAGACCTGTGCAATGTCTTTTAAGAGTAACGCTTCAGGGTGGGAACACAGCAGAGCGCTTTTTTTAGGTGTGTGCCGCAGTCATCTGGGAGAGGGTTTTTTTATACCTTTTTTCTAAACTCCCAAATACGTTTCAATTTCCAATGCTAATTCATAAAAATCAACATTTCCTATTTTTCCTTTTTCTTTCAATTTACCGCGAATATGCTCTTTGCCTTGTATCAGTTCTTTGGATCTAACACCATGCGAAATAGAAAGTGTCGCTTCAATAAATGCAGCTAAATTATCGCAATTTTTAAGTGCTTTTCCATCAATGGCATTGTATTTTTCCTCATTGTAGGCTGAAACATCTTCAACCATTTTGATTTCATGCTCATTGATGCGGTTCATAAATTCATCTTTTTGATTGTCCCCGTAAAGTCCAAGAAGGTATTTAAACTCTTTAGTGAGCCCCTCTGGAAGGTAAGGCAATATCTCTTCTTCAATCATCTTAATTTCAAACTCACTGATAATATCATCCAATCCACTGACAGAATATTTAACGGGAGAGATGATGTCACGGGTGAGCGCTTCAGGAAAATCATGAAAAAGAGCACAAAAGAAGTTATTGACCAGACGCCCATCACACGCTTTGGCAGAGAGGGAGTAAAAATAGCCCAAAATGGCAACAATCAGCATATGCCCCAATACAGAAGTTTCAGGAATACGAGGCGTTTGTGCCCAACGTTTTTGAAAACGAAGTCGTCCGCTTAAATCAACAATTTTAGAGATTTTTTTATTCATTGCCATTTTACGAACACTTATAAGTTCATAATAATCTTCGATTTCCTCTTCAACTGCCTCTTTCACACGGTCAATATTGTTTAAAAATTGGCTGGTTTGATAGACAATGGAAAATTCCCAACGCGTTGCCATATACGAAGCGGCTTTAAGGATAAAACGCTCTTTTTTATACATGGAACTATCATTTAGATAGGTTTTAAAACGCTCGTAAAAAGCACCCTCTTCAATATCGCTGAGTGAGTCATAGAGCTGTTCTAAAACCCAAGTATTGATCTCTTTCTCTTTTTTTTGAAGTGCTTTGCGAAAAACATCGGGGCGAATATCGGTGACAACCACGCGACGCAAAAATTCAAAAATGCCCGCTTCAATTAAAGAGCGCATATTAATGCTCTCTTTGGGTTCCATTTTTGCAATCAAATAAGCTATGATAAATTTATGCGCTTGTTTATCAAGTTCCACGAGTTCAACCATGCGTGGATAATCATTCCAACGCTGAATCGATGCAGCCCCAAAAAACTGCTCAATGAGTTTTGGACTTAACATGAACTCTCATTTCGTACTTGTTTTGAATCGATTTCAATGACCGTATGAACATTACCTCTAGGATTAAAATCAGCAACAACTTTGAGCCATTTTGGCTTGAGTTTACGGTCTAGTAAATCATAAATTTCATTAGCACTATTTTCATGGCTAATGTTTCGGTTCATAAAACTGTTAATGTAAAGCTTGATTGCTTTGAGCTCAACAACAAGTTCATCAGGAGTATAGTCAATGTAAATGGTTGCAAAATCGGGATAACCACTGCGTGGGCACAAACAACAAAACTCTGGCAATGTAAGCTTAATCACATAATTTTTTTTATGTTGATTAGGCCAAATTTCTAAGTCTTTTTCAACATCAAATTCTTTAATAATTTGTTCACCGTATTTCATAAAATGTCTCCTATTATTTGTTCTAAATTTTTAGGCTTTGAAATACAAAACCCTTGTATATAATCAGGTTTTATCTCTTTCATCTTTTGAAAATATGCCTCTTTATCGACAAATTTTACCATACTTTGTATATGAAGTGTTTGGATGAGTTCTACATAATGTAAAAGAAGTTGTTGGTATTTGGAATCATCTATTTTTTTAGTAAATTCAATGTCAAACTTCACTAAATCAATGGGTAAATGTTTAAGATACTCAAAACTACAGTTATTACCCCCAAAATTACCTAGGGCTATTTTAAACCCGACTTCTTGATAACTCTCTATAATTTCTCTAAACCGGTGCATATTTTCATAACTCTTTTTTTCTGTAAATTCAAGAATAAAGCGATTTGGTGCAATATTCTTTTTTTCAAAAAGTGTTATAAGATAGTGCTTAAAACTGAGATTTCGTAGTGTTACAGGTGAAATTTCAACACTCAAAAGAACTTCTTTTTCCAGTAAAGGTAAAATTTCCTCCACTAGAAGTTCAAAAACTTTTTCATCAAATATTTTTTCATACCCTGTGTGGTTAACAATACGCTGAATCTGTTGTTTGGAAAGCAATCCATAGGTTTGAGATTCCATACGAGTTAAGACTTCTACTATTTCGATTTTTTCAGTTTCAAGGCTTAAAGAGGGTTGATATTTAAAAAAAAGTTGATGGTATTTAATTGCTTCATCTATAATCATTTGAAATTGATTGAGCTTGATATTTGGCATTATTTCTTCACTCTTTTTTTGTTCTTCTATGAGCATTAAAAGATGTTCTATGATATTTTTTGTATCACTGTCATAGGCAGCACTTAAAAGTGAAAAATCAACTTTTATTTCGATATTCGAAATTCCTACATTTTGAACACTCTTCGTAAAAATAGTTAAAAGATGACGAAGTTCTTTACTTGGATTTTTAATGTAAAACAAAAAACTATCATTGCTATAGCGCCCAATGGAAACATTTTTAAAATGATGTTCTCGTAAAAAAAACTCTAATTTTTGTATAAAATGAAAGAGCAGAATATCTCCATTATGGATACCATAACGCTCATTAATATCACTAAAATTATTTACATGTAAAAAGATGATTGTCGTATTCTCTCGATCTTTTATGTTTTCGATTTTAGTCATTATTTCCATTCTGGTAAATGTTTTAGTCGTAGGATCAATCAACGTTGTTTGAAATCCATGATAAATCAAATAGACCGTATAATAAACATAAATGGGAATTAGCAAAATAAGAAGAATAAAATTGACTGAAGTATAAGGAAAAAGTTGAAATGCGTGAAAAAAAATGCCGATGAGAAGAAGAAAAGGAAAAGCGATTTTAAGAGCTGTAATAAATCGATTTTCTCTCTCCTTAATCTCAGAATAGAGCATTAAACGTCCAAGTGTTTTACATCTTTGGCATGATCTTGAATGTACTGTCGGCGAGGTTCAACTTCATCACCCATAAAGAGGGTAAAGGTGTCACTGGCTGCTTCTGCATCTTCAACCTTAACTTGTAAAAGGCGTCTGTTTTCAGGATTCATGGTTGTTTCCCAAAGTTGTTCAGGATTCATTTCACCAAGACCTTTGTAGCGTTGGATATAAGCACCTTTTTTAGCACTTTTTTCAATTTCATCTAACACTTCAACAGGATCTTTACCGTCAAACACATCAAAGTCACGTTCTTGTATTTTTGTGTAAATGTAACGTGCTTCTTCATAAAGAGGATTGGTATAGAACGTTTCATCTAAAAGAAGTTCTTCTAAACCATCTTTGGTTTGAATAAAGAGATGAATTCCTTCATCATTGATGTAATGATTTAAAATATTGTAACCAAGGTTTGTAATAAATTTTTGAATTTCAACAAATAATCCTTCCGTAGGAAGTACAATCAAATCTGGATTTTCAATCAAATAACGAATTACTTCGATCATAGCAAAACGTTTTTCAAGCTCTTTTAAAATACCTCGATATGCAGAGATAATTTTAAAGTAATCCACTAAATCAGGAGTTCCAACACCTTCAATCGCAATACTATCCATACCTGATTCAATTAAAAAGGCATTCATTTCATGATCATCTTTGAGATAAATCTCTTTTTTACCTTTTTTATAACGGTAAAGTGGTGGTTGAGCTAAATAGACATAACCATTATCCACAATAGGGCGCAAAAAGCGGAAAAGGAATGTTAAAAGAAGGGTTTGAATATGGCTACCATCGACATCCGCATCGGTCATAATGATAAGCTTGTGATAACGAAGTTTCTCTTCATTAAATTCATCGCCAATACCGCATCCTAAGGCTGTAATCATATTTTTAATTTCATCGGATTTTAAAATTTTGTCTAAACGGCTTTTTTCAACGTTAAGAATTTTACCTTTAAGTGGCAAAATGGCTTGAAAAACTCTATCACGTCCTTGTTTAGCTGAACCACCCGCACTATCGCCCTCTACAAGATAAAGTTCACAAATACTTGGATCTTTACTTTGACAATCTGCCAATTTTCCAGGAAGTGTGCCAATGCTCATAGCATCTTTTCTTCGTGTTAGATCACGTGCGTTTTTAGCCGCTTCACGACCACGTGCCGCTGCAAGCGCTTTGTTCATAATCGCTTTGGCTTCAATAGGGTTTTCTTCAAAATATTTAACCAGTTGTTCATAGACCAATTTTTGAACAATAGGTTTAACGTAAGAACTACCCAATTTTCCTTTGGTTTGACCCTCAAATTGAGGTTCAGGTACTTTAACACTGACAATAGCAATCAAACCCTCGCGAACATCATCACCCGTTATTTTGGCATCTTTTTCACGTGCTCCTGCATTTAAAGAGATATAGTTGGTAATAGCACGTGTCAGTCCTGCTCTAAAACCGCTCTCATGGGTTCCACCATCAATGGTTTTAATGTTATTAACAAAAGAGTAGAAAATTTCACTGTAGGTTGAGTTATACATCATCGCAACATCAACTTCAACATCATCAATGCTAGCAGTATAATGAACAGCTTCTGCTACTTTTTCTTTTTTATTGAGATCCATTACAAACTGTTTAATACCACCTTCAAAGTGGTACACTTCAGCACGTCCATCTCTTTGATCTTTAAGTTCAATTCGAATTTTTGGGTTAAGATAAGCAAGCTCTCGGAAACGTGTTGCCAAAATTTCAAATTGAAATTCTGTTGTTTCAAAAATAGTACCATCAGGCCAAAACTCAATCATTGTACCCGTACGATTGGTTGTTTTAACCACACCTAATGGTGTTTGAGGAATACCACATGCAAATTCTTGACGATGCTCATTTCCTTCACGTTTAATCGTAGCGATAAGTTTAGATGAGAGAGCATTTACAACCGAAACACCAACACCGTGCAAACCTCCACTCACTTTATAGGTATCTTTATCAAACTTTCCACCTGCATGAAGTACGGTTAAAACAACCGTCGCCGCTGACATATTTTCACCCTCATGCCAACCAACGGGAATACCACGACCATTATCAATAACGATACATGAACCTTCACGTGTAAGTTCCACTTTAATCAGATCACAATAGCCTGCCATTGCTTCATCAATAGAGTTATCAACCACTTCATAAATAAGGTGATGAAGACCATTAATGTTGGTATCACCAATATACATACCTGGACGCTTTCGTACTGCTTCAAGGCCTTTTAAAACTTTAATATTGTCTGCACCGTAAGTACTCATATTTTCTCCACTTCCTATTTTTAATTCTTTGATACGCTTTTAAAGCAAAGCTCTAAAAGCTACGCTAGCGCTGAGTTTACAAAAGCGTAAGCTCACGCACTGTGTGCTTAATTTTTTAAATCATAATTGGCATAACAATGGTCGTAAAATTATCACTTTCTAAAGTGAATGGAAGGCCACTATCATTGAAACCTAGGGTAAAGTTACTATTTTCGATATTAGATAAAAAATCTAAAATATAACGACTGTTAACTGCAAGGTAAATATCACTCTCAAGTCCTGTTTTAAAATCAATTTCTGTTTTTGCTTCAATGTTATCATCATTTAAACTTTCAAAGACAATTTTATCAGGTTTAAAAGTGATTTTAATTTCAGGGGAAATAATAGAAATTTGTTTAATAGATTCCACCATAGATTCACGGTTAAGTAAAATTCGATAGTTTTTATTTTTTGGAATAATGCGTTGATAATCAGGAAATTTTCCGTTGATGAGTTTTGTAAAAAATGTAAAATGGGCTGAACTTGCAATGAGTGTATTTTCATCATAAAAAATTTCAATATTATCAAAAAAAAGTTTTTGAATTTCACCGATAGCTTTTTTAGGAATAATCAATGAAAAATCATGTTCTGTTGGTTGTTCGATTTTCATAATGGCAAGACGTTTCGTATCGGTTGCAACTAAACTGATGCTATTGTCTTTAATATCAATTAATGATCCGTTGAGCTCAAATTTAGGATTATTACTATCAATAGCAGGAGCTATCTTTTTGATAGAGCGAACAAGGGTATTGCTATTGATGTCAAATTTAGGTTTAGAATCAATTTCAGGGAAAGGAGGAAAATCACTAGGGCTTAGCATTGGAAGTTTAAATTTGGAGCTATTCTGTTTGATGTAGAGGTAATCATTGATTGTTTCTAAAATAACTTCGTCATCTTTTAAACCTTTGATGATATCCAAAAGTTTTTTACCATTAGCGGTTGCATTACCTGCAACACTAATTTTTATTTCAGGAGTATGGTAACTAAGACCGATTTCATAATCAGTTGCTTTTAGTGTAAATTGAGTTTCTTCAGCTATAAGTAAAACATGTGATGTGATTTGACTTAAATCTTTTTTTTCTAAATAGGGTTGTATGTTAAGTAGCATGTTTTCTAAAATACTTTTTTTGATCGAAACTTTCATAGACTCTCCTTTTATTATTTAATTTAAAATAGCTGAAGTAGTAGATTGGGATGAATTTGTGAAAACATCCACATTATACCTCAAACTAGGGACTATTTGCGTGAAAGATTTGGTGTGAGTTTTTCACATCTCGTCACGTTTACCATCAAAACTTTTTATATCTGCTTTGTTAAAATCTTATTTTTAAGATCTTCAACTTTGAGTTTGAAGGACTCATTCGTTTCAATCAGTTCATTAATCTTTTTAATATTGTGTGAAACCGCTGTATGATCTTTCATTCCAAAATAGGTTGCTAAAGATGGCATTGAGTTTGGTGTGAGTGTCCGTGCCAAATAGATACCAATACGTCTAGCTTCTACAATGTTTTTACTACGTTTGGTTGATTTAATTTCGCTAGGCTTAATATTGAGATCTTTTGCAATAATTTGAATAATATCTTCAAGGCTAATATTTTCACGACGTTCTTTAATCTGTTCGCGCATAACATTTTTTGCAAAATCAAGGGTAATTTCTTGACGCATCAGTGATGCATAGGCATTGAGGTTAATAATAGCACTTTCAATTTCACGAATATTATCGCCCATGTTGGCTGCAATGTAATTGACAATATCACTGTTAAGATTAATACCATCTAGTTCACACTTCTTTTTGATAATGGCAATTTTGGTTTCTAATTCTGGTAAGCCAATATCGGCAATCAAACCCCATTCAAAACGGCTTTTTAAACGATCTTCTAAGCCATTAATCATTTTAGGTGGTTTATCAGACGTTAAGACAATCTGCTTACCCGCAGAATGGAGTTCATTAAAGGTGTGAAAAAACTCTTCTTGTGTTTGAATTTTGTTGGATAAAAATTGGGTATCATCAATAAGTAAAACATCGCAATTACGGTATTTTTCACGAAATCTGTCCATGGATTGGTTTCGAAGATTGTAGGTAAAGTCATTCATGAACTGTTCAATCGTAGCGTAAATGACAATTTTACCTTTTGCTTGAGCATAATTACCAATAGCATGAATAAGGTGTGTTTTACCAAGTCCTGTAGGTCCATAAATAAAAACAGGATTGTACATCACACCTGGTTTTTCAGCAATGGATTTAGCAGCCGTATAAGCATATTGGTTTGAACTTCCTACCACAAAGCTATCAAAGGTGTAGGATGGATTTAAAATGGTGTTTTTAGTATTTTTAATGGCATCGATTATTTCGATAGGGGTTGTTTTTACTTTCGTTGTTTTAAGATGTTCTTTAAGAACAATTTTGATTTCAGGCTTTTTACCTGTTTTGAGTTCAAAGAGATGGGCAATTTTATCGGCATATTTGGTTCTAACCCAATTAGCAATCAAAATATTAGGGGCAAGAAAGACCATTTGATCCGAATTAGAGGCCTTTTCATGGAATTTTAGTTGTTTAATATAGCGATCATATTCTAAAGAAGCGATTTCTCCTTTTAAAAGTTCTATGACGGTATCTGCTAACAA